>JBBSFE010000029.1:0-50470 GCA_038239005.1 Polyangiales bacterium | reverse complement strand
CCGTCCGCTTGGCGAACGCATACCTGTGATTCCCTTCCGCCCAAATCGATCGCAACATGTTCCATGGCTGGCCTCCTTTTTTTGACCTGAGGCCCCATTTTGGGTGACCTCGTGGAGGCCAGCCACTTCATCCAATCGCCAAGGCGCCAGAAGAGGGGAGATGGTTCAAACCGCAGCGAACGCGCGGTTCGAACCCAAATCTCTTCTCGTCCGTTGGCGCCTTGGCGCCTTGGCGGCGGTCTTAGGATGGATTTACCGGAACGCGTTGACGAGCAGGACAAACGGAAGAACGAAGAGCTCGAGATCGATCTGCGCGCCGCCGAGAATGTCGGCTTGGTGTCCGTCGCCGAAACCCCATCGACCTTGGACGAAGATGCCGGCCGTGAGGCCGTAGATCGAGTTGAAGTTGAAGCTGCGTGATCCAGCCCAAATCATGGCGTCCATCGCAGGCTCCCAAATTCCGCCATCGAACACGCCGTGTGCGTGCGCGCCTGCGGAGAGCACGAGCGGGAAGTGCTCCGAGATCGGCAAGAGCCAGCTCACGCCGCCACCGATGTCGAGGCTCTCGAAAGCGATCGTGGTGACGTCGATGTACGGACCGATCGCCATGTCGTGATCGTCCTTCCGACCAAACAACATGTCGGCGCGGAGCCCCATGTGAAACACGGGGAGCGCTCGCGTCGTGAGATTCGCTCCGCCGCCGCCGAGCATAAAGCCCACACTCATCTGCGGGTCCGCGTGGGCACGTGTGGTGATGGCGAGGCTCGCCGAGAGCGTGACTGCTACTACGAGAGCACCACGAGCTAGGGCGAGCACACGGGGTTCGTCAGAGCACACAAACGGCAATCGACGGGTTGATCCTGACCGACGGAACACGGCTGCGTGATGGTGGTGCCGCCCGTGGTGCCGCTCGCAAGGCAGTTTGGTTGCTTGACCTGTGCAGGATCGTCAGCCTCCGTCGGGAAGACGACAAGGCACCCATCGCAAACGTTGATCGAGAACGGAACTTCGCCCGACTCGATGTGGGTACCGCCCGTCGTGGTACCGAAAACCTTTACATAAGAGATCACCCGCTTAGTGCCCGTAAACGTTCCGAGAGCCGCGGTTGCGTTGGGCGAAATCAGCGTTGTTCCGTAGGCTGCCAAACCTGGCGTTCCACCGCTCGAGGCGAAGAGGAAGCTCGTTCCTGGCACGGTGTACTTATCGAGCGAGGCACCGCTCGCGCTCGTGACCCGCACGATCGCGCCCTCGATGTTGACGTTGTTGGTCTCGACGCGATCGAGCTCCGCGTTGCCCGTCGCGACGAGCTGATTTCCGAGGAGAAGAACGGGCGTGTATTGTTGCGCGAACGCGATGTCCATCGCGCCGTTCGACAGGAACGGCCCATCGACGTTCGCGGTGTACGTACACGTCGCGCTGGCACCCGAGCCTGACGATGTCGGTGGTGCGAGCAAACCGATGATGAGGATAGAGCCGTCGTTATCGACGCACGACGCACTGCTTGCAACAGCGATGACCGCCCCGGTGATTCCGCCGACCAGCTTGGACCTGAGCCACATGCAAGCAAGCGTAGCGGGGCCCGAGGAGGACCGCCAAGAAACCTACGCTTCGGCGAGCAACTCGGGAGGTAGCTCTCGCACATCCGCCGCACCGAGAGCCGTGACGACTGGAAGGGCAATTCGCGTGCGACGGCGCTTCTTGTCCGACGAGACGAAGCGCATCGCAGCGCGAAGCTCGTCGGGTCGAAGTGTGGTGGAGAGACCGAACGCCTCGAGAAGAGCACGTGTGCGTGCAGCCGTGCCTTTGGGCGTGAAACCGTGTTTCTCGCAGACGCCGAGCTCGGCGACGAGCCCAATCGCGACGGCCTCGCCGTGGAGGTACTTTCGGTAATTGCTTTGGGCCTCGAGCGCATGGCCGATCGTGTGACCGAGGTTGAGAATGATGCGACGATCGTGCGACTCGCGTTCGTCGTCGCGGACGATCTGCGCTTTCAGCGTGACCGCTTCGCGAATCGTCGAGAGAAGCGCACCCGACGCGGGATCGAGGAGGCGAGCGGCGTTCGATTCGAGATGCTCGAAGAACGATGCGCTCGAAGTGAGCGCGATTTTGACCACCTCGGCGAACCCGGCGCGGAGCTCGCGTGGCGAGAGCGTCGAGAGGTGTGCGGTATCGATCACGACGGCGCGCGGCTGGTGAATCGCGCCGATCACGTTTTTGCCCGTGGGGTGATCGAAGCCGGTTTTCCCGCCCACCGATGCATCGACCATCGCAAGCAGCGTGGTCGGCGCGGAGACGAAGCGCACCCCGCGAAGAAGCGTCGAAGCGGCGAAACCTGCGAGGTCCGAGGTGACGCCGCCGCCGAACGCGATCACGAGAACGTCGCGGTCGATGCCCGCGCCGAGCGCGGCGTCCCAAATCGTCGAGACCGTGCTGAGTGTTTTGTGCTCCTCGCCGGGTGGCAGCGTGATGTCGATGTGCGGAAGCGCGAGATGCGAAAGCGCGCGGTCGAGCGCGGCGCCACGCGCGCGTCGCACGGACGTATCGGTGACGACAACGAGCGCGGACGGAGCAAGTCGAGCGATGGCGTCGGTGAGCGCTTCGGGCGCGTCGTGGACGACGTCGATCACATACGTTCGCGCGCCGAGCGGAAGCGCAACGGGATCGCGACGAGCGACTGCACAGGCGCTCTCGGCGACGTCGTCGGCGTCGACGCCATCGGTCGAGAGCTCGGCGTGGCATTCGGCATAAGCGTGCGCGCGCGTCGACAGAAGCTCCGCGATGCGCGCGAGCGGGTTCGCGCTCGAGAGCGTGAGGTTCGGTCGCGAGGAGACGTCACCCATGCGACGAATGATTTCGGCGGGTGTGGATGTAAGGGTGACGACCGTCGCGCGATCGAGCGCGGCGTGTCGAACGTCGCGAGACAAGAGGGCGCCACCGCCGAGCGCGACGACATGTGGTTTGGGATCGGCGATGAGTCGCTCGACGATGGCGCGCTCCCGCTCGCGGAATTTCGCTTCACCGTCGCGCTTCCAGAGCTCGGCGATGGTGGCGCCTGCTTCGCGCGCAATGACTTCGTCGGTGTCGATGAAGGGAACATCGAGGCGAGAAGCGGCGAGGGGACCCGCAGTGGTTTTGCCGGTGCCCATGAAACCGCTGAAAAATAGCGACCTCATCAATAATCCTTCACTTGGCGTTTGAAGCCATCGACGTTGCGGCGGAGCTCGTCGAGTGAGTCTCCGCCGAATTTTTCGAGCACTGCCGTGGCGAGAGCGATCGCGACCATCGCCTCGCCGACGACCGAAGCAGCAGCGACAGCGCATACGTCGCTTCGTTCGAACGCGGCGTCGAAGGGTTCCTTCGTGCGGACGTCGACACTGCCGAGTGCGCGCTTCAGCGTGGCGATGGGCTTCATCGCCGCGCGGCACACGATGGGCTCGCCGTTCGAGATGCCGCCTTCGAGACCGCCAGCGTGATTCGACGAGCGCGTGAAATGTTCGTGCGCGGCGTCGTAGCCGATCGGATCATGCACGTGCGAGCCGCGCGAGGTTGCCGCCGCCCAGCCGTCGCCGACTTCAACAGCCTTGATCGCCTGAATGCTGACGAGCGCTTGCGCGAGACGGCCATCGAGCTTGCGATCCCAGTGAGTGTGGCTGCCGAGCCCCGGCGGGACGCCCGTTGCGACGACCTCGAAGATTCCGCCGAGGGTGTCGCCGGCGTGCGCGGTCTCGAGAATGGTCGCGCGCATTTTCGCTTCTGCATCGGCGTCGGCGCACGCGAGGTCCGATGCGCGCGATCGCTCGCGAAGCTCGGCGTGCGTGAGGCCCGTGATGTTGGCGCGCGCGGCTCCGATCGACATGACATGAGCGAACACGTCGATGCCGATTTGAGCGAGGAGCTTGCGCGCGACAGCGCCGACCGCCGTGCGCGCGGCCGTTTCGCGTGCGCTTGCGCGCTCGAGGATGTCGCGCAGATCGTCGCGGTCGAACTTGAGGCCGCCTGCGAGATCGGCATGACCGGGCCGAGGGCGCGTGAGCGGATCGGGCGGGACGGCAAGTGGCTCTGGCGCCATGCGGTCGGTCCAGCTGGCGAAATCGCGATTCTCGATCGTCATCGCGATGGGCGAGCCGAGCGTGTGTCCATCGCGCACGCCCGCGGAGAAGACGACGTGGTCTTTCTCGATTTTCATGCGACCGCCACGGCCGTAGCCGCGCTGGCGTCGCGCGAGATCGGTGTCGATGTCCGTTGCGAGAATCGGGAGCCCAGCGACGATGCCGTCGACGATGGCCGTGAGGCGAGGCCCATGCGATTCGCCTGAGGTCATCCAGCGGAGCAGCGTCATCCGGGGTGCAGGGTACATCATCACGCCGTGGCGCATCTGCTACCCTCGAACCACGATGACGCGGCGCTTCGCGAAGTACGAAGGGCTCGGCAACGACTTCGTCGTGATCGACGCCGACGACCGCGAACTCACCACGGGCGACGCCATTCGCATCTGCGATCGGCGTCGCGGAATCGGCGGCGATGGCGTGCTCGTCGTGTCCGGGCACGGCGAATCTGACGCACACATGAAGGTCATCAACGCGGATGGATCCGTGCCCGAAATGTGCGGCAACGGGATTCGCTGCGTCGCGCTTCACTTGGCGATTGCGCGCAAGGCGAGCCACGCCGACTACGTGATCGCCACGGACGCCGGACCCCGAACATGCAGCATCGATCGCAACGGCAGCGCGGCCGACGTACGCGTCGACATGGGTGCCGTGAGGTTTCTTGGGGACCGCGAGATCGATCTCGGAACCGAACGCGTCACTGTCGCGGTTGCAACGGCCGGAAATCCGCACGCGATTCTCTTCGGCAAGTTCGACGCTGCACGGGTCGACACGCTTGGTCCGCGCATCGCCGTTCATGGCGCCTTCGAAGCGGGGACCAACGTCGAATTCGCACACGTTCATGGGAGCGAGATCGATCTCGTTGTGTGGGAGCGTGGTGTCGGTCGAACGCTCGCGTGCGGAACGGGCGCGTGCGCCACGGCCGTCGTTGCTCGCGCGAAGAAGCTCGCGACCGCTGCGCATCTCCACGTCACGCTGCCCGGTGGAGCGCTCGACGTAGAGCCCAGCGGCGAGGGTGCGACCTTCATGACCGGTCCGGCGCGACTGGTATTTCGCGGCGAGGTCGAGTGAAAGTCCTCGTCGTCACGCAACAAGAAGAGGTCGCGCGCATCATCGACGAGTCGCTCGCTTCTTCGGGTGATGAAGTTTTTTTCGCAACGGATCTCGCCGCAGGGCTCGCGCTTTCGGTCGAGCATTCGCCAGAGATCGCGATGATCGACATCGCCCTCGCTGGAGGCGCGGCGCTCGCAATGGTGCATCACGTCATCGCGAGCAGCGCAAAGACCGCGATTTACGTGCTCGCGGCACCCACGGCATTCGAGATCGCCGCCGAAGCACTCTCGCTTGGCGCCGCGGGGCTCATGGTTGCGCCGCCCACGGGCGACGCTGTGCTGCGCGCGATTGCGGAAGTGCAGTCGCGCCTTGCAAGCGAAGAGCGCGTCGCGAAGCTCGCCACGGACGTGCGCGATGGCGCCGAGCTCGTCGATGCCATGACGCAAGCGCTGCTCATCGCGAAGACCGGTGACTTGCGCGTGCTTGCCGAAACACTCTTGCCGCTCTTCTTGATCGCGAGCGGCGCACGCGGTGTCGCGGTCTACGGCGAAGAAACGCGTGACGCCGGGACACGCAAACGCATCGCAGGATACGGAACGGCGCTAGAGCTCCTCGATCGATACAGCGACCTCGAGCTTGCACAGCTCGCGACCGCACGGCAAGGGGAGGTCATCGGTCTTGCGGTCGAAGCGCGCATGTACGGATGCGTCTTGCTCGAGCGACCTGATCCTATGCGTACGGCGCGTGTGCATCGCGTGATCGAATTCGCGACTGCGCTCATGCCGCTCTGCGCACTTGCTCGCGCGGCCATCGCGGAGGACAACACCATTCCTCGATCGCGCGCGTTGCCGTCGCATGTCTTCGAGCCACTCGTTCAACGCGACGTCGACGCCGCGCGCGATGGTCGCGAGGTGTCGCTCGTTTGCGCGCTCGGCCGTGATGGCGTCATCGACACGGGGCCGCTCGGGCCCGTGCTCGGTCTTGCGGGTGCGGCGATCGGCATGGGTCAAGCTGGCGAAGCGTTCGTGCTCTTGCCGAAGACGCCGCTCTCGGCTGCGCGCACGCTCGTGCTCGACATTCCGCTCGCCGTGGGGCTCGCGTCTGCGCCTGCGGATGGGCGCAAAGCCGACGCGCTCCTTCGCGTGGCGCGTGCGCGCGCGCGGCGTGCGCTCAACGGTTTTCCGCAAGCGCGCGAGCTTCGCGGGAAATCGCTCGTCGATGTTCTCGTGGCGATCACGGGGTCGCAGCACCCAAGCATGCGGGTGATCGAGCTCGGCCGCGAAGCCCTGGAGTCCGTCATTCTGCAAGCTTGTCGTCACGCGCGCGCATCGATGAGCGCAGAAGTCGTCGTTGCACACGCCGGCGACGTCGGTGCGCTCGTCGCTTCCGTTCGCGCGGCGGCGGGGCAACGCGCTTCCGTACGCGACGTGACGCTCGTGGATGCCGCGCTCGCGGGATTGCTCGTCACGCTCGTTCTCACGCCACGCGCAGGCTGGGGTCTCGTGATGCGCGAGAGCGAAGGCCGCGTCCAAGCGATTCACACGAGTGACGACTCAGCGCTCGAGCTCTTGCGAAGTCGCATCGCGGAGGTCGCCTGAGATGAGCAGCTCGTCCGATCGCATTCGGAGCGTGCGCGGCATCGTGCGTTCGGCCGCGCCCACTGCGAATCACGTGTGCATCGCGGTGTGTGCGTCACCTGCGCGCCTCGCGACGCTCACGCGCGCGATGTTGCGAATGGGCTCGTTTCGGCCGCCGCCCGAAGCGACACCGCGCGCACCCGTGCCGCATGCGCTCGCGGTCATGCCGCTCGACGATGGTCTCGATCTCGAAGTGATTGGTGTGCCGCTCGACGAGGCCTACGCGCCGATGTGGTCACTCGCGCTGTGTCGGGCGAACGTGATCGTTCGCATGGACGCGAGCGCATCGCTCGACGAGTCATGCGCCGTCATCGGAAAAGAGGTTCACGAAGCCGCCGAGCTCGCGCCTGGTTTCGCCGAAGACGACGAAGAGCACGTCGCCACGATGCTACACGCCGCCGCCGAACGCGCGCGCATGTGAGTCAGTTGCACGTGCCGGGAAGGCCGGTGATCCACGCGCTCACGACTGCGACCCCATCGGTGTCGACCAGGCTTCGACCGATCTCGGGCATCGCGATGCTCGGCGTCGAGGCCTTCATTCGGTAAATCATGATCGACTGATCGGGCTGACCAGGCACGACGTCGTAGGAGAACGTGCCCGACGCTTTGCCCGTCGCCACGGGCGATTTGCACGCGCCGAGGCGATACGGATCGGTGACGTCGCTTCCGAGCAAGAGACCGGTGTTGCGCGCTTCGCCCGTAGCGTTGTGGCAGTGCGCGCAATTCGCGGCGAGATACGCACGCGCGCGCGTTTCGGTCGGCAGCGATGTGTCGCTGAACGTTGCGAGCACGGGCGCGAGGTCCGGCGTGGGCGCGCCGCTCAAGATGCCGGCGTTCGACCAGTGCGTGATCTGGTTTTCGGTTCCCGTTGCGTAGGCGTAATCCCGGTTGATGCGGTCGGCGCGAAGACCAATCGGAACGATCGTGCCCAAATCCTCGTGACACTTGATGCACTCGTTCTTGTTGGGAACGAGGTAGTCGGTGGTGACGGGCGTACCATCGGGCTCGGTGAACGAGAGTGTCACGAACGTTCCGCCCGGCTGATAGGTCGCCTCGCTTTGATCGTCGTTCCACAAATAGGAAGAGCCCGTCCAGCCCGTGGCGCTTCGAACGAGCACGCGGGTCTCCACCCATTTGCCGTTCCAACCAAACGACTTCGTAACGATGGTGCCCGCCGGAAAATCGAAGGGGCCATCGGCGTTGTATGTGGCCGATGTGCCGGGCGGCATCCACACCGTGCGTCGCTTCGTTGCGTAGTCCGAAAAGAGCGGCGTCGTTTGGTCGTAAGGCGTGACCCCGGCGTGCGCGACGACATCACCGTTTTGGATGTCGACCATGCAGTAGTCGGAGAGCTTGTCGTAGAGCGCCGTCGTGTAGGTGCCGTCGCCGCCGGGCGTGCACGAGCCGCGGCCCGAGCAACCCAAAGCCGCGCTCGCGAGCGCCGCAACGGCGACGACCGCAACAATCTTCACGGCGTGAGACCAGGAAACGTCACCGCCGGTAGCGTTGGCAACGTGCACACGTAGTCCGTCATGTCTTGCGTGAGGATGGCCGGCAAGTTCGGGTTCGTCTGATCGAGCTGATCGATGTGGAGGTCGACGAACGTCACGCTGCCGTTGTTCATGTAGCAAACCTGCATCGGGTTCACGGGTTTGGTCGCGGCGATGGTCGCGTCGACGACGCCGTCCCACAAGAGGCTCGGAACCGCGCCATTCGGAAACTGTGCTTGCGCGGAGGCGAGCAGCAAACCGATTTGCTTCGTGAGATCGGGCGTAGTGCCACCACCGACGAACGTGTTGTCGTGGATGAAGACCGTCGCGGGGAGCGGGTAATACGCCTGATCCTGAATCGTGAGCTCGGTCACGTAGTAGCTGAGGATGGCGGTGTTGCCGGTGTTGTTGTTCTCGACGTCGTTGTGATCGAATTCGACGTTCGCGTTGGCCATGACCAAGAAACCCGTGCCGCGCGGAACGATGCCAACGGTGCTGCCCGGCGCTGCGAAGTTCGACGTGTTGTTGTCGTGGATTTTGTTGTCGTGAACGTGCACGTCGTGCCCGCCTTCCTGCTGCAAGCCAGGAAGAGCGAAAACGAGAACGCCGGCCGAGTTGTCGTGCGCATCGTTGCCGTAGACGTCGGCGAAGTAGGTATTCTCGACTTCGATGCCAGCGACGTTGTCGTGCGCTTTGTTGTTTCGCAAAACGGCGTGGTCCGATTGGCCGAGATAGATGCCCGAATCGGAGGCGCCAATGGCTTCGCAATTTTCGACGAGCACGTTCTTCGATTGAACCGGATAGAGCCCGTAGCCGCCGTGGGTCGTGTTGTCGTCGGCGGTCCAGGTCGTCGTGATGTCGCGGAGGATGACGCCGGTGCTGCCGAGAACTTTCACGCCGTTGCCAAGCGTGTCGCGGACGGTGAAGCCTTCGAGGCGGATGTTCTCTACGGACTGAGCAAAGAACCCTTCGCCGTCACCGCCTTTTTCCCCGCTGAAGTCGAAAATCGTCAGTGCGCTGCCCGCGCCGAGCACGGTCACGTTGCTCGCGGCGATCGTGATGGTGTCCGTCATCATGAAGGTGCCGGCGCCGAATACGACGGTGGCGCCGTCCTTGAGTGTCGCAAACTGTTTTTGGATGTCGGCGGACGAGGTGCCCGAGCCAATCGACACGCACGTGGGCGCATCGGTCGGGCACGCGGGGGCCGACGAGCACGCCATCGCGGCGGCGCCAAAAACGACGATGTGAAATTTCATGAGCGCCTCGGGAAGCAGTGTCCGCGCCACACCGGAAAACAAGCCCGATCGAGGCGCGCGCACGAGTCCGTGTGTGCAAAACCCTGCACAACGATGCAGGGCGCTACTCGCCGACGACGGTGCCTATCGGCTCGCCGAAGACCACGCGCTTGATGTTACCGCGCGTCGTGAGCTTGAAGACGCGAATCTTCATGTGGTTGTCGCGGCACAGCGATACAGCCGTGGAATCCATCACGCCGATGCGGTCCGCCAGAAAGCGGTCCCACGTCATGGTTGGGTACATTTGCGCGTCGGGGAAGCGGGCCGGATCGCGGTCGTAGACGCCTTCGACCTTGGTCGCCTTGAAGAGCGCATCGGCGTGGATTTCCATCGCGCGAAGGGCCGCCGCGGTGTCGGTCGAAAAATAGGGGTTGCCGGTGCCCGCGGCGAAGATGACGACGTGGCCACGGTCGAGGTGGCGAATTGCGCGCCGGCGAATGTACGGCTCGGCGACTTGGCGAATTTCAATCGCGGTTTGCACGCGTGTCGGGACGCCGTTTTTCTCGAGGGCGTCTTGCAACGCGAGGGCGTTGATGACGGTCGCGAGCATGCCCATGTAGTCGCTCTGAGCGCGATCCATGCCGGAGCTGGCGCCCTTGAGGCCGCGGAAGATGTTGCCGCCGCCGACGACGATCGCGATTTGCACGCCGAGCGCGTGGACATCGGCGAGCTCGCTCGCGGTCGCGCGCATGACGTCCGGGTTGATGCCGAAACCGCCCTCGGTTCCGCAAAGCGCTTCGCCGCTCAACTTGAGCACGATGCGCTTGAATTTGAGGGCTGGATGTATCGGCGGGGGATGGATGCTCACCTCGTCGTCTTCGCCCTGAGGCATGCCTTCGCATAACACGCCGTGCTAAATGACGACGCATGTTTCGTCCGGCGGCGATCCTTGCATTCTGCACGCTTCTCGGCGCGTCCGGGTGCAAGGGCTGCGGTGGAGAGACGCCCACGCCCGACGCAGGCGACCACGCGCAGACCACATCACTCACGCCCGAGCAGGCCGCGCGGGTGCTCGCGAAGGTTGGCGACAACACCGTGACGCTAGGTGATTACGTCGCTGCGCTCGAGCACATGGACCAGTTCGACCGCCTTCGTTACCAATCGCCCGAGCGTCGCAAAGAGCTCCTCGACGAGCTCGTCGAAGTCGAGCTTCTCGCACAAGAGGCCACGACGAAGGGGTACGACAAAGACCCCGTCGCGCAGCAAGAGCTTCGCGCGGTGCTTCGCGACGCCATGCTGAAAGAAGCGCGAAGTGGCGCGCCGCTTCCGGCCGACATCGCCGAGGCAGATGCGCGCGCGTATTTCGAAGCGCACAAGGCCGACTACAAAGACCCAGAGCGCCGCCGCGTTTCGCTCATCGTCACGAAAGACGAAGCGAGCGGGAAAGCCGCGCTCGCGCAAGCGGCCGGGTCGACCGCCGCGCAATGGGGCGAGCTCGTGCGAAAGTCGTCGATCGACACGCAGGCCAAAGCGAACGTGCCGGTCGATCTCGCAGGTGACTTCGGGATCGTGTCGCCGCCAGGCGATTCACGCGGCGACAATCCGCGCATTCCTTCCGAGGTGCGTGCGGCGGCGTTCGAAATCGAGAAACCGAACGACGTGCTCGCGCGTGTCGTGAAGAGCGGCGAAAAGTTCTATGTCGTGCGTCTCGCGCAAAAGCTCGACGCACACGAGCGCACGTTCACCGAGGCCGAACGCGCCATTCGCGTGCGCATCGCCCAAGACCGCGCCAAGAACAAAGAAGACGAGGCGTACCAATCGCTTCGCAAGCAGTTCCCCGTGAAGATCGACGAAGCCGCCCTCGCCACGGTGAAGGTCGATCCGCGTGCGGTCGACGGCGGGTCATGACGACTGCCGATTGGCGCTGGCAGCTCCGCAATGCGCTCACGACACCGGACGATCTGGTGCGCACGCTCACGCTCTCACCCGGTGAGGTCGAGGGCGCCAAACGCGCCGAGCGCGCTGGGTTGCCGATCGCCATCACTCCTTATTATGCGTCGCTCATCGATCGTGAGGATCCTTCCGATCCGATCCGCGCGCAGTGCGTTCCCGATGCTCGCGAGGCCGCGGACGCGCCGGGCGATCTCGTGGATCCACTCGGCGAAGACGCACACACGGTCGCGCCGCATTTGGTTCGGCGATATCCGGATCGCGCGCTTTTGCTCGTGAGCGATCGGTGCGCCGTGTATTGCCGGTTTTGCACGCGCTCGCGGATGGTCGGGCAGGGTGGCGGTGCGCTCTCGGCCGAAGCGCTCTCGGGTGCGCTCGATTATTTGCGCGCCAACGTCGAAGTGCGCGACGTCATCATCAGCGGCGGCGATCCGCTTGCGATGAGCACAGACAAGCTCGCGGCTATCGTGTCGGCGGTTCGCGCGATCCCGAGCGTCGAGACCATTCGCTTGGCGACGCGCGTGCCCGTGACGCTTCCGATGCGTATCGATCGCGAGCTCGTCGACGCGCTGCGACCGATGCACCCGATTTGGGTGATGACGCACTTCAATCACCCGCGCGAGCTTTCGCCTGAAGCGCTCGAAGCGTGTGCGCGCCTCGCCGACGGCGGATTTCCGATCATGAATCAAACGGTGTTGCTGCGCGACGTGAACGACGACGTCGCGACGCTCGAAACGCTCTTTCGCGGGCTCGTTCGCGCGCGCGTGCGGCCTTATTACCTTTTGCAAATGGACCCCGTGCGCGGCAGCTCGCATTTGCGGACGCCGCTCGCACGTGGAGTCGAGATCATGCGATCTCTGCAGGGGCGCGTGTCGGGCATCGCGCTGCCGAAGTTCATTTGCGACACGCCCGGCGGCAAAGGCAAAGTCGTGCTCGCGCACGATCCCGTCGTTGGTCGCGCCGACAAGCGCACAACACTCCGAACGTTTCGCGGCGAGGACGTCGACTACATCGATCCGTGAGTCACTCGACCTTGTCGATCTCGGTTGCGCGTGTCTTTTTCGCGAGCACGAGGTCGAACGCGTCGCCGGCGCATTTTCCGATGAGCGCGCGGCCGAGCGGCGATTCGGGCGTGACGACGTGAATCGAGCCGCCCGAAAGCTTCGAGCCGCCACCGTGAGGAGCGACAAAAACGACGCGCGTCGACTCGTCGTCTTCGATCAACGTGACGAGCGCGCCGAGCGCGATGCGCGCGCCCCCCGCGAACGAACGGAGCGGTAGCGCGCCGAGGTCCGCGAGGGCGACACGAAGCGCCGACGCCCGCGCGGCTTGGCCACGCGCGAGGTACGAGGCTTCGATGGCGCGTGTGTCCTTGTCGTTCTCGGGCTTGGCCTCGTCGTCGGTCGCGCCTTTGGCGGCCGCAGCGTGTGCACGCTCGATCGTCTCGAGGTCGGCGCGGAGGATCGCGAGGAGCTCTTGCTTGAGCGCTTCTTTCACCACTTCCATTGTATAAGATGGCCGCGATGACGACCCCGTCCAAACCGCCCAGCGCAGCGATCGCGCGACTCGACGAGATGAACGCTCGTGCGCTCTTGGGCGGCGGTGCCGAGCGAATCAAAAAGCAACACGAGGGCGGCAAGCTCACCGCGCGCGAGCGGATCGACTTGCTGCTCGACCCCGGTTCGTTCGTCGAGATGGGCCGCTTCGTCACGCATCGCGCGACCGAGTTCGGCATGGCCGACCAAAAAGTCCTCGGCGACGGCGTCGTCACTGGGTTTGGTCTCGTCGATGGTCGCAAGGTCTTCGTGTTCGCTCAAGACTTCACGGTGTTTGGCGGCTCGCTCAGCGGTGCGTACGCACAGAAAATCTGCAAGGTGATGGACGCCGCCATGAAAGTCGGCGCGCCCATCATCGGCCTCAACGACTCCGGTGGCGCGCGTATCCAAGAAGGCGTCGAGTCGCTCGCCGGTTACGCCGACATCTTTTTACGCAACACGCTCGCAAGCGGCACCGTTCCGCAAATCAGCGCCATCATGGGCCCTTGCGCGGGCGGCGCCGTGTACTCGCCGGCCATCACCGACTTCATCTTGATGGTCGAAGGCACGAGCTACATGTTCATCACCGGGCCCGAGGTCATCAAAGCCGTCACGCACGAAGAAGTGACGAAAGAAGATCTCGGCGGCGCCGCGGCCCACGCGAGCAAGAGCGGCGTCGCGCATCTCACCGCACCCGACGACCGAACGTGCATCGCGAAGGTGCGCGAGCTCTTGTCGTTCATGCCGTCGAACAACGTGGAGGACCCGCCATTTCGCGCATCGAGCGACCCCGAGTCACGCGAAGTGCCCGAGCTCGACACCATGATTCCTCTCGAGTCGAGCAAACCGTACGACGTGAAAGAGGTCGTCCGCGCCGTGGTGGACGAGCAAAATCTCTTCGAGATCATGGAGCACTTCGCTCCCAACATCGTCGTTGGGTTCGCGCGCATCGGCGGGCGCGCGGTCGGCATCGTCGCCAATCAGCCGGCCATTCTCGCGGGCGTGCTCGACATCGATGCGTCGGTGAAGGCGGCGCGCTTCGTTCGGTTTTGCGATTGCTTCAACATCCCGCTCGTCACGCTCGTGGACGTCCCAGGATTTTTGCCGGGCACCGATCAGGAATACGGCGGCATCATCAAGCACGGCGCGAAGCTCCTCTTCGCATTTGCGGAAGCCACCGTGCCGAAGGTCACCGTCATTCTTCGCAAGGCGTACGGCGGCGCCTACGACGTCATGGCGAGCAAACACATCCGCGCCGACATCAACCTCGCATTCCCGACGGCCGAAATCGCCGTCATGGGTCCGGAGGGTGCGGTCAACATCATCTTCAAAAACGAAATCGCGAAAGCCGCAAATCCGGCCGAAACACGCGCAAAATTCGTTGCAGAATACAAAGAAAAATTCGCAAACCCATACAAGGCTGCCGAGCTCGGCTTCATCGACGAAGTGATCTACCCGCGCACCCTACGCGCCCGCCTGCACGCCGCACTCACGGTGCTCAAAGACAAGCGCGACACCAACCCGCCCAAAAAACACACCAACATCCCCCTCTAACTCCCGTCTCCTCGTGAGTTGGATTCACTGGGAGATGCCGAGGCTGATGGCGTCGGTTTCGGCGTCGTGGCGGATGGAGTCGAGGACGTCGACGATGTCGTGGAACTCGGTGTCCTTCGTGACGATGATGCTTGCGAGGTTCGTGTGATGCTCGGCGTGGACGCGCGCGATGCACTTCGCGAGGCGTTCGCGCGCGACGATGCCGTCGATGCGCGAGACGGTGACGCCTTCGCCGAGACCATCGCAACCCGGCGCGATGTTGCCCGCGGCGACTTTGAGAATGACGCCGCCGCGAAAGATCGACGCCGTGAGGAGCTTCGCGCCGGGCGGATCGGGCTTGCCGAACTCGAGTGGAATCTGCGCAGTCGCGCCGTTTTGTGAAACGGCAATGTGGAAGACGCTCATGCCTGCGTCGAGGCACGTTGCGAGCACTTGCATCGCAGCATCCGCCGTGACGTCCGAGTCGAAGGCGACGGCGACGTCTTTGCCGTGAATGCTCGGGTCTTTGAGCCACCCGCGAAGCGGCGTGATGATCGGACCTTCGCGCGACTCGACGCCGAATGGGACGTCCATCGAAGCGCGCGACACACCGACGACGAGTAATTTCTTCTTCGTCAGAATCACGGTCGGCAAATCGGCGTTGGCCTCGATCGCCGACGTGGACCCGGGCAATACCAACGACGACGGGTCGATCGCTGGCGCCTCTTCGGCAGGAGGGACACAAGCAAAGAGAGCGATTGTAAGGACGAGCAACGTCGGACGCATGCGCTCGACGATATACCCGTGCAGGAAACTCCGTCACGCGGGCCCAGAAACTTGGCCCTCGGGGCGTGAAACTCATATCGCGGAATGGTCGGAGGAATCGTCATGACCATGGAGAGCGATCGTCGCGCACCGGGCGCAACCCGAATCCCGTTCGAGGCACTCGTCGAGGTGAGTCCGTCTCTCGGACCATCTTTCGAGGCGCAAGCCGTCGATGTGTCCGATGAAGGGATGCACCTTCGTACGGCGTATCTGCCCGAAATCGGGCAACCGCTACTTTGCCGCTTCGACGCCGGCGTCGCCGGTGAGATCAGCGCGCAGTGTGAAGTGCTCTGGCGCGAAGAAGGTGAGCGCGGCGGCGAGTTCGGACTTCGCTTCGTCGATCTCGATCCCACGAGCGCAGACGCGCTGGGTCGCATCGTCGGCGTGCGCGAAAGAGTCATTCAGCCCTCGGGCTCGAAAGTTCGTCTTCACATCGAAGGCCTCGGCTTCCCGATGAAGGCGCGCGTGAAGGACTCGTCGCGCAAAGAGCTCACCGTCGGAAACGAGCTCGGGTTTTTGCAGGTTGGCAAAGAGCTCGAGCTCGAAGACGCGGCAACGGGCGAAAAACGCCCGGCGCGTATCGATCGCGTCGAGGTCGAGATCGATCCGGAGTCGCGCATTCCGCGGCTCGTCGTTGGGCTTCGCTACAACGATGAATCGGAATCCGTGCCGGTCGCGCCGCACCTCGAGCTCGAGATGCAGAAAGATTCGACGCCCGGGCCGAGCATGATGGATCCGCCCGAAGACGAACAAGAACATGCGCAGCAGAAGGCTCATGCCGAAGCGCTGCCGAAGGAAGACGCCTACGCGATGGAAAGCATGAAGAGCTCGTTCGCGAAGAACGCGTCGAAGATCACTCCGGCCATTCTCGATTTCGCCAAGCGCGCCAAGAACACGGCAGGCGTTCTCTGGGACAAGCGCAAGCAGCGCGCACGCGATCGTGCCGAAGTGATTCCGCGCACGACCGCGCCGCCGCCAGGTGGTGGGCTTCATGCGAGTGGTCGCAAAGTGATTCGCGCGTCCGAGCTCGTGGCTCCGGTGAAGTCGAAGCTCGACACGAAACGCAAGATCGCGATTGGCGCAGCCGCGGGTCTTGCGGTCGTCCTCGCGTTCGCGGCGTTTCGTACAAAGCCGAAGACCGAATCGGCGCAACACGAGCGCCCGGTCGCGACGGAAGCGACCGCGCTCGCCACGCAGGCGCCCGCGCCGATCATCCCGCCGCCCGTCGAAACGGCAGCGCCCGTTGCGACCAACGAAGCGCAAGAGCACGGACATCACGCGCACGCCGCGCCATTCGGCAACGGGTCGGTCACGCACGGCAACGTGCTCAAGCTGAAGATGGATGGAGCAATCGAGAAGATCAACGGCGCCGCTCAACCGACGGGCTTCACGGTTTCGATTCCCGGTCGCCGCGCGCTCGAGCCGGCTGGCCCGCTCGCATCGCGTGACGGTCGCATCGCGTCGATCAAGGTTTCGAACGAAGGCAACGGCTCCGAGCTCGACGTCGCATTCAAAGACGGCGTGCCGAGCTACGTCGTTCGCGCACATGGCGACACGCTCGAAATCGTCCTCGCCTCGCCGGGTAAGATCGACGGCGACAAAGGCGACAAGGTTGCGTCGAAGAAGAAGACGCACCACGACCACGACAAGAAGTAAGAATCAGCGCGCGCCGCGGCCTTTGCGGGTCGCGCGCGGGAGGATCGTCGCGCTGGTAGCGGCGAGATCCCAGCCGTCGTGCTCGCCGCGCGCGAGCCGGACTACGGCGGCATAGGCGATCATCGCGCCGTTGTCGGTGCAGCTCGCGAGCGGCGGGATGTGCGCGGTCATGCCGGCTTTCGCGGCGCCATCGATCACGCGGCAGCGAAGCTCCGAGTTTGCGGCGACACCTCCGCCGAGCACCACGTGCTTGACGTTCTCGCGCGCGGCTGCGGCAAAGAGCTTGTCGGCGAGGACACTCGTGACGGCGCGTTGAAACGATGCGCACACGTCGTTCACGAACGTTTCATCGAGCGCGCGTTCGCGCACGAGCGAAGCGACCTGCGTCTTGATGCCGGAAAAGCTCATCTCGAGCGAGCGCGTGCTTGCCATCGGGCGCACGAGCGGAACGGCGTTCGCGTTGCCGAGCTTCGCGCGCGCGTCCACAGCGGGGCCTCCCGGGTAACCAAGGCCGAGCAGCTTGGCGACTTTGTCGAACGCTTCGCCGGCGGCATCGTCACGCGTCGCCCCGAGCTCCGTGACGCGCGCCGCATCGGGCGCCTCGACGCGATAGATCGCCGTGTGTCCGCCCGAAGCGAGGAGCGCGACGAACGGAAACGCCGGAACGCTCGAGACGGTTTCGCCGCGTTGCAAAAACACCGCGAGCAAATGACCGACGAGGTGATCGACACCGACGAGTGGTTTGCCCGCGCCATACGCGATCCCTTTCGCCGCTTGAACGCCGACGAGCAGCGCCCCGACGAGACCGGGCCGACACGTGACGCCAACCCCATCGACGTTGGCGAGCGAGATCTTCGCGCGGGCAAGCGCCTCACGCACGACAGGCAACACATTGCGCGCGTGATCGCGGGACGCGAGCTCCGGCACCACGCCGCCCCACTCGGCGTGCACCACTTGCGATTGCACGACATCGCTGAGCACGCGCCCTCGGTCGTCCACGACGGCTGCGCCCGTCTCGTCACACGACGATTCGATCCCAAGCACGATCATCGGCGGGCATTGTACGCTGCGCGCCCATGACAGACATCTGTGCGCTCCTCGCGCGGTCGCATCGCATTGCCGTGCTCGGCATCAAGACCGAAGCCCAAGCGGAACAGCCCTCGTTTGCCGTGCCGAAATACTTGCAGAACGCAGGTTTCGAGATCGTGCCCGTGCCGGTCTACTACCCGGAGGCGACGGAAATTCTCGGGCAGAAGGTCTTTCGGAAGCTCGTCGACATCCCCGGCGAAATCGACCTCGTGGACGTTTTCCGCAAGCCGGCCGACCTTGCCGCGCACGAGGCTGACATCCTCGCCAAGAAGCCGAAAGCCGTGTGGCTCCAGCTCGGAATTCGCGACGACGCATTCGCGGCGCGCCTCGAGAGCGCGGGAATCGAAGTGGTGCAGGATCGCTGCATCATGGTGGACCACCGCGCTTGCCAACACCGGCAATGACACGTAAACATGGCGGCGCTCATGGCCCACGCGAAGGCAAGCCACCGTCATGTTGCTCCGCGCACCAGCTCACGTAGTGGTGACGCCGCGGTGCTTGGCGCAAGCGTGCGCATTCGCGGCCGAATCTCCGGCGACGGCGATTTGTCGATCCTCGGCTCGGTCGAAGGTGACGTCGTCGTTCGTGGCGACTTGAACATCGGCGAAGCCGCCAAAGTCGAAAGCGAAATTCTCGAGGCCCACGCCGTGACGATCGCCGGCGAAGTCATCGGCGACGTGAACGCGAGCGGCGCGGTGCGCCTCGGTCCCACCGCGCGTGTTCGCGGCGACTTGAAAGGCACCGAGATCAGCATCGACGAAGGCGCGCAGTTTTCGGGTCGCCTCGAGGCAGACTTCGAGCTTCCGGCGTCTCTCGGCGGGAAACGATAAGAGGAGCGAGACATGGCGAGCACGGTGATCGGCGCGAACATCACGATCGAAGGCGAAGTCATCGCTGACGAGGACGTCATCGTCCAAGGAACGATCCGCGGCAAGCTCGTTGCCAAAGATGGTGTCACTGTCGAAGCGGGCGCGGTCATCGAAGCCGATGTGTCGGGTGGCCCGATGACGGTCGCCGGCCAAATCACGGGCAACGTTACTTCTACCGATCGCGTCGAGCTCCAATCGGGCGCGCGCGTCGTCGGTAACGTCAAGGCCGCGCGTATCACGATCGCCGATGGCGCCCACTTCAAGGGCAACGTCGACATGGACGTGTGATGGCGAGCTCCGGCACCATCATCGGACCCGAGACCCGCGTTCGCGGCCGCATCACGGGCGCGACCGACATCGAGATTCAAGGTCACCTCGAAGGTGATCTCCACGCGTCGGGCGAAGTCCGCATCGACGCATCGGGCACCGTCGCCGCCGACGTACACGGTCGCCGCGTCATCGTTCGCGGTGCCGTGAAGGGAAATCTTTCGGCCGACGAATCGATTCATCTCGAAGAAGGCGCACGCGTCGTCGGCGACATTCACGCACCGCGCGTCGCGATTGCTCCCGGCGGTCTCGTTCGCGGCCACGTCGAAACCGGCAAGGGCGACGGCAAACACGCTCCGGCCGCGTCTCACGCTGCGCGCGCAGCAGCAGCTGCTCCGGCGCGTCACGCGACTCCGTCGAAGGCGCACGCTCCGGCGAAGCCCGCGCGCCATGGCGCGCAAAAACCCGTCAGCAAGAGCCGCATCACGCTCGGCGGCGGCAAGTCCAAAGCTCCCGCGCCCGTCGTTCCGGTCCTTAAAAAGGGCACGAAAGCCGCGCTCACCAAGAAGCGATGAGCTCCGGGCGCGCTCGCCTACTCGAGCTTCTTCGCACTCGATCGTTCGCGCAGAAACGCGTGGTGCTCGCATCGGGACGCGAGAGCGACTTCTTCATCGACTGCAAACAGACCGTGCTCACCGCCGAAGGCCACGTGCTCTGCGGCGCGATGCTGTTCGAAGCCCTTCAAGAGTTTTCTCCCGTCGCGGTCGCCGGCGTCGAGCTCGGTGGTTGCCCACTCGCGAGTGCCGTCGCGCTCACGAGCTTCGAGCGCGGCGCGCCGCTCGATGCCATCTACGTTCGCAAAGACGTGAAAGACCACGGCAGCCGCCGCGAGATCGAAGGCGACACCCAGCTCGCCAAAGGCGCGCGCATCGCGCTCGTCGAAGACGTCGTCACGACCGGTGGCTCCACGCTTCGTGCGGCGGAAAAACTTCGCGCTGCGGGTTACGTGGTTGCGGGTGTTGCAGCGCTCGTCGATCGACTCGAAGGTGGTCGCGAAGCGATCGAGGCCGCGGGCATCGACGTCGTTGCGCTCTACACGCGCGCTGACTTCATCAAATAGGGTCGTTGTTCGAGCCGACGTATTGCGCGGCGTTGCCGAGGCGCGGCCACTCGATGCGAGCGCTACCGGGTTTGACGCCGGTGAAGCAAATCAGGCCACGTGCGTCGGTCTTTCCTTCGCGAACGGTTCCATCAGGAAGCGTCACTTTGTAAGGCTCGCCCGGCACGGGATGCTGCGCGGTGTCGACGAGAGAGAACTCGATCCACGTCGCGTTCGGCTCGTGCCCTGCGCGCGCGAACGCCGCGCAGCTCGATGCGCCCGTCGCCGCGCCGGAGCCGCCGCCACGTTTGACTGGCTGATGAGTCTTCTCGCGTGGTGCGCGCGCCGTCTCTGCGTTTGCCGTGGGTGTTGCCACACGATGAACGTCTTCACGTGCGCCGTCGCCGCTCGTGCCGGGTCGGTCGTCGCGCTCTTCTTCGAACCGTGCGGGCGTCTCTACGTACGACGTCGAATCGATCGGCTGCTCGACCATGTGCGCGAGGTACCCACGCATCTTCTCGATCTGCTCGGCGCGCTCGCGCGCAGGATCGGCGTGAAGCGAGAGCAAGAACGCTGCGACGAGAACGGTCGCATGCGCGGCAGCGGAGACGAACATCCAACGAACTTGCGGTCGCACGAAGCGTGGCGTTGCGAGCACGTCCTTCGCGTCGATGGGCTCGATGCGCACGACGAGCTCGCCCACCACGTGCTCGCCACACCCAGTTACCGTGACGTCACCAACCGTCGCGCACGCTTCGCTGGATGCGTGCATCATGCATGCATCTGCGGCCCAGAAAACCGTGATTTGGAATCGAGGGCGCATCGCGGCTCATCCCTTTCTACGGACGCCGCACGCGAAAGATCCCCGGGTTACTTCTTCGGGAGATTCTTCATCATTTCGGTCATGTCGGGGGTGCCGCCCCCGCCGCTCGGATCGCCGCCCATCATTCCTTGCGCCATGTTGAGCATCGGAAGGAGCATTTTGGCGTCGTCGACGTCGTCCTTCTTCTCGGTCGGCCCGACCCGCGTTGGACCACGCGCAACCGGAGCAGCGGGATTGCCCGCAACGGCGACGACGGTAGGCATCTGCATCACGACGGGCGGGCACGTAGCGGTTGGCGTGGCGCTCCATGCGGCATACACCGAAGAAGCCGCCGCGCTTGCAGCCGCAGCCGCTGCCGCAGCCGAGTCTTTCTTGGCGCGCTCCTCGACGAGCAAGTACGTCGGCAAAACGCCAAGCGCGATGCCCACGATGACCCACTGCACGGCAGCGGTTACTGCGCGAGAAGTCTCCGAGGCCATGGGGCGGAGTATAGTCTAGGATGGCGCTCGTGACAGGCACGCTGCAAGGCAAGCTCATCGATATCGTGAGCGACTCGACCGGTGAGACCGCCGAGAAGGTGGTCCGCGCGGCGATGCTGCAGTTCCCCCACTCGGGCGCGCAAATCCGCATGCACACACGTGTGCGCACGAAAGAAGTCGCAAGGCCCGTGCTCGAGCGTGCGGCCAGAGATGGCGCGCTCGTCGTGTTCACGGTCGTGAGCCCCGAGCTCCGCGAGTTCATCCATTCGCAAAGCTACGAGCTCAAAATCGAAGCGCTCGATCTCATCGGGTCGCTCATCGGTCGGCTGACCACGTTCTTGGATCGCGAGCCCATCAACACGCCGAGCAGCATGCTCCCGCTCAGCGACGAATATTTCCGGCGCATCGAAGCGGTCGAGTTCACCGTCAAAAGCGACGACGGCAAAGAGCCGCGCAACTTCCGCAAAGCCGACCTCGTTCTCGTTGGTGTCAGCCGCACATCGAAGACGCCGCTCTCCACGCTGCTCGCGCAACGCGGTCTCAAAGTCGCGAACCTTCCGATCGTGCTTGGCATCGCGCCGCCCGCAGAGCTCGAAGAGGCACCGCAAGAGCGCGTCGTCGGTCTCACGATCGAGATCAACCAGCTCGTCGAGATTCGCAAAGCGCGTCTCAAGCAGCTCGGCATGCCGACCGACGCAAGCTACGGGCTCTCCGATCAAGTGAAGGCCGAGCTCGATTACGCGCGCCGCATTTTCGACAAGCACCCGACGTGGCCCGTCATCGACGTCACGGGTCGCGCCATCGAAGAGACAGCCGTCATCATTCTCGAGTCACTCAAAGAACGCGATCACACGAAGGCCGCGCGCGCCGCCATCGTTTAGTTACGCTCTCCGCGAGGCTCAGCCGCGGCGGCGCTTTTCGCGGTCGCGTGCTTCACGGACGGCATCGGCGATGGCTGCGATGTCGGAGGCGTCCATGCGATCGGTGTCTTCCGATGAGGGTCGCTTCGCGGGTGGCGGCGCTTGCGGGAGCTGGCTTGTGTCGACGCGAATCGTTTCGTTTTGGCCGGATTCGTCGCTGTAGGGATCATCGGGAAGCGCGTCGGAAGATGGGAGCTCCATCATCGGCGCTGTCGTCTGATCCCATTCGTCGCTGCTCGGATCGATGATCTCGGCCTCCGAAAAGTGAATCGGAATGTCGGCGGAGCTTTGCGAGAGAGCGTCGATGCGCGCGGCAACCGGCATGCGACTCGAGCTCGGTTTGGTGAAGGCCTTGCGAATCGGTATGAGCGCGCGCGCGAGATCGCCTGCGGTTTGGTAGCGGTCGTCGCGGTTCTTCGCCATGGCCTTCATGACGACTTGCTCGAGCTCGATCGAGATCGTGGAGCGAAGCGCGCGCGGCGGCGCGGCGTTGCCCTGGAGAATGTGAACGAGGAGTGCGTTGTAGTTCTTCGCGATGAACGGACGCTGACCCGTGAGCGCCTCGTAGAGAAGAATGCCGCACGCGTACACGTCGACGCGGCCGTCGAGGTTGCGATCGCCGCGCGCTTGCTCGGGCGACATGTAATAGGGCGTGCCCATGACCATGCCGGTCTTGGTGAGATCGGTTTCGTCGTCCCAGTCTCCGACGGGACCGCCCGCGAGGACTTTGGAGACGCCGAAGTCGAGCAGCTTCGCGATCGACGGAAAGCCGGCGCGCTCCGCGAGAAAGACGTTTTCCGGTTTGATGTCGCGATGCAAAATCCCGCGCTCGTGTGCCGCGGCGAGCCCAGAGAGAACTTGAATGACGACATCGACGACCTCGAGAGACGGCAGGCCGCCTTCCGAGGTGATGCGTGCGGCGAGCGTCTCGCCTCTGAGTCGCTCCATCACGAGATAGGGGCTGCCGTCGCTGAGCGTGCCGAAGTCGAACACTTCACAAATGTTCGGATGACCAATCCCGCCTGCGGCGCGCGCCTCTTGATGAAAGCGCTTCACGGCGACTTTCTTCGTGGCCTGCGCGGGGTGAAGAACTTTCATCGCGACGATGCGACCGATCGCGGAGTGCTCCGCTTCGAAGACCGCACCCATCCCGCCTTCACCGAGCAGCGCACGCACTTTGTATTTTCCGTCGACGACTTGGCCGATGAGCGAGCGGCGAGCCGCCTTCGGCGCGGGCCCATGCGGCGTCGTGCTCTCGACATTGACGGGCCGCGGCACGACCAATGGCGGCGGCTGGGGTACGCCAGGCTTCACCGACGCCACGCCACTCGGATGCGAGTGCGTGTTACGGAGCGCCATTTTGGTCACTGGACAGATCCCGACCGATGCCTCGTGCATCTGTCCACAGTGAGGGCAGCGGATGGATCGGCTCATTCGACGAGGGAACGGTCCGCGAGTATAACCCACGCAGAACCGCCATGACCGCACCCATCTACATCGCGTCGGCCGCTCGCACACCCATCGGCTCGTTTCTCGGGACGCTCGCGTCCATCTCCGCACCCAAGCTCGGGGCTGTCGCCATCCGCGGCGCGTTGTCTCGCTCGAAGCTCGAACCGCAGCTCGTCGATGAAGTCTTCATGGGCAACGTCCTCACGGGTGGCGTAGGTCAGGCCCCGGCTCGACAAGCCCTCATCTACGCGGGTTTGCCCAATACAATCCCCGCCACCACCGTCGGTAAAGTGTGCGGCTCAGGCTTGCAAGCCGTCGTGCTCGGCGCGCGCACCATCGCGCTCGGCGAGAACGAGCTCGTCGTGGCGGGCGGCATGGAGTCGATGTCGAACACACCGTTTTACGTGTTCGGCGGTCGCACCGGTTTCCGCATGGGCAACCAAACCATGGTCGACGGGATGATCCACGACGGTTTGTGGGACCCCTATAACGGCGTCCACATGGGAACGTGCGGCGACCTCTGCGCCAAGGAATACAAAGTCTCGCGCGAAGCTCAGGACGAGTTCGCGAAAGAAAGCTTTCGGCGCGCGCTCTCCGCGCAAAAAGAAGGTCTCTTCGACGCGGAGATCGAAGGCGTCGAAGTGCCACAGCGAAAGGGCGACCCCATCGTCGTGAAGCTCGACGAAGGTCCGAGCAAAGGCGATCCGACGAAGTTCGCGTCGCTGAAGCCTGCATTCGGAAAAGAAGGAACCATCACCGCGGCCAACGCATCGTCGATCAACGATGGCGCGAGCGCGCTCGTCTTGGCGAGCGAAGCGGCGATGAAGAAACACAACCTCGAGCCGCTCGCCAAAATCGCCGGGTGGGCATCGGTCGCGCAAGATCCGCAGTGGTTCACGACGGCGCCGGCGAAAGCGATCGAGAAGGTCACCGCGAAGCTCTCGCTCAAGGCGAGCGACATCGACCTCTACGAGATCAACGAAGCGTTCGGCGTCGTCACGATGGTGTGCGCGCAGCTCGTGGGCATCGGGCTCGATCGCGTCAACGTGCGCGGCGGCGCAGTTGCGCTGGGTCACCCGATCGGCGCGAGCGGCGCGCGCATTCTCACCACGCTCCTTCACACGATGAAGGCGCAAAACAAAAAGCGCGGTCTTGCAACGCTATGCATCGGCGGCGGTGAAGCCGTCGCGCTCGTCGTCGAGCGCTAGGGTCTCTCAGATTTTCAGGACGAGGCTCATGTCCTTCACCGACAAATCCGTGGGCTTGGTCGGGAACGTGAGCTTCGTGTGTACCGTGAACGCGCCGGCGGATGGGGCGGTGAGATCGCACTGCATCTTGCCCTGGTAGCTCCAGTTGTGGTGGTCGTTGATGTTGGTGACGACGCTCGAGACCTTCGTGTTGACCGAAAACGGATCGCACGTCGTCGTCGCGAGGATCTTGCCGCTCGAGTCGTGAAGCTCGACCGTGTAGCTCGCGGCCACGTTGCCAGACCACGACAGGTCGAGCGACGTCCACAGCGCCACCTTTTGGCCCGATCCGAGCGACACGGTCGTGTCGCCGTCGCCTTCGCCCTTCAACGAAATGCGACCCACTTCTTTGCCGCAGCCTACCAAGGCGACGATCGCAGCGAACAAGACGACACGCTTTTGCATGGGTGCATCATAATCGAGTCATGCGGCCGCGAGAGGTTTCGTCTGGGGTCGAGATGTTCGATACGCGCACGCCCACGCTGCCGCCCGCGACGCACACGAATAGCTATGGCCTCCGCTACGGCGACGACGAAGTGCTGCTGGTCGAGCCTGCGACGCCTTACGACGACGAGCGGCGCGCATGGGTCGAGTGGGCGCGCGCGCAGCCGAAGCCCGTTGCGATCGTGCTCACGCATCATCACGAGGACCACGTGGGCGGCGCCGCGTTTCTTTCGCGCGAGCTCGGGCTTCCGCTGTGGGCCCACGCCGACACCGCAAGCCGCCTCGATGGGTCGATGCAGATTGCACGCATCTTGCGAGACGGCGAAACTCTGGGCGAATGGCGCGTGCTCTACACGCCCGGGCACGCGCCAGGGCACATCTGTTAGCTGCGCGAGCGTGACGGCGTTCTCGTGTGCGGCGACATGGTCGCGAGCGTCGGGACGATTCTCATCGCACCGGGCGACGGCGACATGCGCATCTATCTCGAGCAGCTCGCACGCCTCGAAGCGGTCGGCGCGAGCGTGGCACTCCCTGCGCATGGCGATCCGATCGATGCGCCCGCTTCCATCTTTCGGCACTACATCGAGCATCGCTTGAAGCGCGAAGGCAAAGTCATCGCTGCGCTCCGTGAGACGCCGCGTCCGCTCTCGGAAATCCTTCCGGATGCGTACGCCGATACGCCGATGCATCTCTGGCCGATTGCGGCGCTGAGCTTGCAATCCCACCTCGACAAGCTCGTCGTCGAAGGGCGCGCCGCACGCGACGACGAGAACGTGTATCGTCTTTCGACGTGAGGTTTGCGCTCGTCCTAACGCTGCTCACGGGCTGCGCGATCCATGGCCCGCTCGTCGCTGACGTTGCCTGTCCGCGCGGCACGACGCGCATCTCGGCGACCAAAGGCGAGCGTGACGGGCAATGCACGTTACCTGACGGGAAAAAACAGGGCCCCGCGTACTCGGTCGACGCGCACGGAACCAAGATCGACAACTACGATCACGGCGTGCTCGCGGGGCCTTGGGCACACTACGACGCGCGCGGTCGCCTTCGCGCGCACGGTTATCGTCCCGGCGTCACCGACTCGCTCGAAACAACGCCGGACGATCTCGGCGAGAGCGCCTACGACTCGCCCGAAAAAACCGGTCGCCTCATCGTGCCGTCGCGCGTGCGCCTCTTTCCAGTCGACGGCGACGTCGCATTCTCCGCTAGCACGCTCGTGTCGGCCGATGGGCATCCGACGTCTTCGTTTCTCGGCGCGCTCATCGACATCAACGTGCCGCCGCCCGCGCGATTGCGTTTTCGTGGCGACGCCTATCGCGCGTACTTCGTTTCGTACGGCGTCCAGGCGGCCGCAGGTGTGATCACGCGAAGCGAATGCGACGATCCCACGATCGCCGGAAGTGGCGGGTTTTGCGGCTCGCGGTGGATGGTTGGCCCGCAGATTCGCATTGGCTACGTCTCCACGCGCGACGCAAAACCGAGCGGCGCGCTTCCGATGATGGTCGGTTACGGAAGGGTCGGCTTCCTCATTGGACAGGACCAATGGTCGTCGCCCTACTCGAAGGGAAGCGCGCTCGTGTGGCGCGTGCGCGCAGGTGCGGGTTACACGGCGCTCGGCTCGGTGCTCAGCCTCGCGCGTCGCGCGCGCTCGAGCGAGCCATGGCGATGGTTGCTCGTGCCGCTCGTCACGCTCGTCGAGCACGCCGAGGCGTATGTCGATCTCGGCGGCGACGGCACGAGCGCTCTCGGTGTCGGTGCGGGCGTCGACATAGGTTTCGGTCTCTGATGTGGGAAACGGCGTTCGTCGCGATGAGCGTTGCGATCGGCGAGTCGCTGGACCACGTGCAAGCCGCGCTCGGCGAATCGCGCGCCGCTCCGCTCATCCAAGCGCTACGTGACGAGAGCCGAGAAAAACGCGCGCGTGCAATCGCGCAGCATCTCGCGCCGATCGCAGCCGACATCGATGCGATGGAGCTCCCATGGCCCGTGTGACGCGTGCGCGTATCGTGTCCAAGGTCGTTGGGGCGCCGGCAGCTCCGCCTCCTCAGCTGTCTCGAAACGTGACGCGCATGGCGCGCACCGAGCTCGACGCGCGTGAAGCCGGCGAACGCTTGCTTGCCGAAGCAAAGCACGCCGCGGACGCCATCCTCGCCGATGCACGCGCCAAAGCTACGCACGTCGCAGAATCAGCGGCGCGTGAGGCGGCCGAAGCCGAACAAGCCAAGCTCGCCGCGCAGTGGCTCGCGCTCCGTGCCCGTGAAGAACGCTCTGCCGCAACCGAGCTCGACCGCTCCGTGGCGCTCGCACGCGTGCTCGCCGAGCGTCTCATCGGCGAAGCCGTCGCGAGCGATCCGGCTGCGATCGCGAAGCTCGCGCAGCGCGCACTCCAAGAAGCGCAAGGCGCGCGCACCGCTCGGATCGAAGCTCATCCAGACGACGTCTCTGCACTACAACAACATCTCCACATGCTCGCCATTGCACACGTGGCATCCGTCACCGCGGACGCTACGCTGGAGCGCGGCTGCTTACGGCTCCACACCGATCTCGGGACCATCGATGCCCAGCTCAGACCTCAGCTCGAACGACTCGCCCGAGCCCTCCGAGACGCACTCGGACCCTGAATTGGGCGAAAGGCCTCCTCCGGTCAAATGGCGGCTGAACCTCGTCCTCTTCTTGATCACCGTGACGACCGTGTTCATCACGGGTCTCGCGCTCGACCCCGGCCCGGCGACCTCGCGTGGCGCGCTCCTGCACGGCGCGGAGTTCGCGGGCGCGCTCATGCTCATTCTCGTGTCGCACGAGCTCGGGCACTTCATCACGGCGCGGTTGCATCGCGTCGATGCGTCGCTTCCGTTTTTCATTCCGCTGCCGCCCGTGATCTCGCCGTTCGGCACGATGGGCGCGATCATCCGAATGAAGAGCCAAATCCCGACGCGGCGAGCGCTGCTCGACATCGGCGCGTCGGGGCCGCTTGCGGGTCTCGCTTTTGCGATCCCGCTTTATGCGTGGGGCGTCGCGCATTCGAAAGTCATCCCGCTCAACGGTGAATACGAGCAGCTTGGGTCGTCGCTCTTGCTGCGCCTTCTCGATCGGGTGTTCGCGCCCGCGCTCGGTCCTGGCCAAGACATTCTGCTTCACCCCGTCGCGTTCGCGGCGTGGGGCGGCATGCTCGTCACGATGATCAATCTCTTGCCCGTGAGCCAACTCGACGGCGGCCACGTCGCTTACGCGCTCTTCGGCACCAAACAAGACGCGTACGCGCGAACGATTCATCGCGCGGTGCTCGCGTTCTTTTTCGTGAGCCTCGCGTCGTACGTCTTTCAGGACATTCGCGCTGGTTTCGGCTTCATCCGATTCGGTCGCAGCGTCGGCAATGCGCTCGTATGGCTCATCTGGTTCGAGGTGCTCGCCATCCTAGGGACGCTCGCATCACGGAAAAAACGCGACCCCGAAGCGATGGGCATTCGCACGCGCATCTTCTCGATCGCATCGCTGCTCACACTTGCGGCTCTCGGCGAGCAGTATCACCGGCCCGTGATTTGGCTCGCGTGGGCGCTCGTGCTCGGCCTCACGCTTGCAATGGAGCGACGCAGCGGCGTGCTGCGGCCGCACAGTCTCCTCGATCACCCGCCGACGGGTGCGGCGCCGCTCGACATGAAACGCAAGGTCATCGCAGTCGTCACGCTCGCGATGTTCGTCCTCTTGTTCATGCCGTCACCCTTCGAGATGTAGGTTCCGCTTGATGCGTGCGATCGGCGGCTCGGTGCTCGGGTCGAACGCGCGCCCAGTGATGCGCTCGAACGCTTCGATGTAACGCTGCGCCGCGCCGACGCGCACGTCGTCTGGAAGCGGGGGAGGGGGGCCATCGCCGCGATAACCGAGCGCGACGTAGTGGCGGCGCACGAAGTCCTTGTCGAGCGGCTCGGGATCTTCTCCTGCGGCGAAGCGCGCCTCGTACGTGTCTTTCACCCAAAAGCGCGATGAGTCGGGAGTGTGGATCTCGTCGATGACGACGATGCGGCCGTCGCTCGTCTTTCCGAATTCGTATTTCGTGTCGACGAGGATGAGCCCGCGATCGGCGCACATCGATTGGCCTGCCGCAAACAATTTTTTGGCAAGCCCTGCCGCCGCATCGAAGTCGTGCGCGGTGACGTTGCCCGTTGCGAGGATCTCTTCGCGCGATCCGCTCACGTCGTGTTGGCCTTTGGGAGCTTTCGTCGCGGGCGTCAGAATTGGGTGCTCGAGCTGTTGGTTCTTTCGCATGCCATCGGGCAGGGTGTGACCACAGAACAAGCGCGAGCCTTTTTCGTAGTGCGTCCAGATGCTCGTGGATGTCGCGCCGGTGAGATAGGAGCGCATCACCATCTCGACGAGAAGCGGCGTGCACTCGATGCACTCGAGCACGTTCGGATCGGGCGTTCCGATCATGTGATTGGGCACGACGTCTTCGGTGCGACCAAACCAGTGCGCCGCGAGCGCGTTGAGCACTTGGCCTTTGAACGGAATCGTTCCGAGAACGCAATCGAATGCGCTAATGCGATCGGTGACCACGATGTACCGCTTGCCGCGCGCCGAATAATTGTCGCGGACCTTGCCCTCGTATTTTTCACCAAGCGTCGGAAAATCCGTGCGATCGAGCGTCGATGAGAGCGCTTCGCGGAGAACTTTCTCGGGGACCATCAGCGTGCCTCTCGGCGGCTGACCGCGCGCACGAGGCTGTCGAACTGAGCGGGAATGAAACGCTTGGCGTAGTAGACCGCCCACGCTTCGGGCGCGGCAGGAACGACGGCGCGATTCCTTTTCACGGCCGAGAGAATCGCACGAGCGACGACGTCCGGCGAGTGCCCGCGCTTCGCGAATTGCTCGACCGCTTTGGTTTGCCGCGAGCTCGTCGAGCCATTGAAACGGCCTTCTTTGACGATATTCGTGGCGATCATGCCTGGGCAAATCGTCGAGACGCCGATTTTGTGCGGCATGAGCTCGCCGCGCAGCGACTCCGACAAACCGAAGACCCCGAACTTGGTGGTGCAGTAGCCCATGCTGCCCGGCGGCGCGAAGAAGCCGAACACGCTCGACACGTTGACGACGTGCCCGCCTTCGCCGCGACCGATCATTTTGGGAACGAAGAAGTGACAACCGTGAATCACGCCCCACAAGTTGATCGAGATGACCCACTCCCAATCGTCGAGGGTCATGTCGAGCAAGCCGCCAGACTGACCGACCCCGGCATTGTTCACGATGACGTCGACTGCCGGGAAGCGTGTGTGCACGTCGTCTGAAAAACGCTGCATCGCATCGCGCGATGCGACGTCGACGAGGCGCCATTCGACGTGATCGACGTGGTGCGCGACTTCGCGCTCGACCTCGCGTAGTCCGGCTTCGTTGACGTCGCAGAGCACGAGCTTTGCGTGCTCGCGCGCGAACGCGTTGGCCGTCGCGCGGCCGATGCCGCTCGCCGCGCCGGTGATGACGACGACCTTGTCTCGAAGCGCCTTCATCGCTCAGCCTTTAACAGAGATCGCACCGATTCTCCACGGACGACATGGCACCGTTGCAATTGCATTCTACACGTAGCGCATGCACGGATCAGCGCTCGTGAAAGCGGCTGTGACCGGAGCGATGCTCGTGGGAATGCTCGTCGCTTCTCCGGCCGAAGCCGAGCGAAACATCGCGTCCGTGCTCTTCGTATCGAAGAGCGAAAACAAGAACCAAGTGCACTACGGCGTGCACCTCGATAGTGAGTGTGCGTTCTCGGGAAGCGCGCCCGTGTACGCCTATTGGCGCATGCTCGAGCGCGGCCCAACCGCGACCGAGCCGCTCCTGTCGCGCGAACAAGCCGCCTATGGCATCGCCCGCCAGGAGATCCATTCTGACACCGTGCGCGTGACGCTCACGGCACTGCAGGCGCGACCGATCACCGTTCGCGTGACACGCTCGGAGGACGGCACATGCACCGCTCGCCCCGAGATGACCATCGCCGGCACGCGAGCGCGTCTCTTGAACGTGCACGTGGTGCTCGGGTTCTTGCGCGTGTCGCATCTCGTCGTCACGGGGCTCGCGCCGGACGGAACGGTCGTCAGCGAGCGCATCTCGCCCTAAGATGACGCGCGATGCGCGCGCTCTTCGTGATCATGCTGGCTTCTTGCGGTGCAACGACCGCGACTGTCGTCGAGTTGCCGGTCGATCCGCTTCCGCCGTCGCCCGTCGCCACGATGGTCGCAACGTCTGCGCCGCAACGCGTGCCCACCGACGCCATGTGCGTTCCTCACGGCGTTTCGCTCTCCGGGTGCCGTACGATTGCGCACGTGCGCGTGGGTCCGATCACTCCATCACGCAGCTCCTGCTACGTCGACACGCTCGTGCGCGCGGGCGGCGAAGGCGAGCTGCTTGCGTGCCCCGATAGCGCCGTCATTCGCATGGAGACCGGAAACTTCATCGGCGCCATCAACGACGACCGCATCGACACGTGCACGAGCACCACTTTCCATTTCACCGACGGTTGCGATTGGCGCTCGATTCAACGGATTTCCGGAAGCACGAAGCTCGGCATGTATTTCACGTACCGCGAGGGGCCGGTCTCCGGCGATCAGTGCGCGTCGTCGTCGTGCACGGCACGCGGGCGCGTCGAGATTTTGCCGTGATACGGTGCCGCGATGGGCGTTCAGATCGCGGGTGAAGTCGGGCCGTTTCTCGACACCGTTCAGCAGCGGCAAGTCTCTGTGACGGTGTTCGCGACGTGCGAATACATGTCGAATCAGCCGGGCGATCCACAGCAGCTCGCGAACCACGTGCAGACGCAAATGCTCACGGCGATGCGCAACGTGCTCGGCCAGAAGATGGCGAACGGGCAAATCTCGTTTCGACATCTCATCGAGGGCAATCTTGGACTGGTGATTCCCGAGATCATCGCGGCGTCGGGCCTCGAGCAACAAGGCATTCGCATCGGCAACCTCACCGCGAGCTTCGGCATCGACGGACACACCCCACCAGGCGCGCCGCAGCAACAACAGCAGCAACAGCAGCAACAACAGAACCGCAGCGGTCAGGTCGACGCGCACATCCACGTCGGAGGACTCAACATCCACGCAAGCAGCGACGGTGGGGTCGACACCGCGGGTCTGCAAAACCAACTCAAGGACAAAGCAAAATCCCAAATCATCTGGTGGGGCATCGGCTGCGCCATTCTGCTCGTCGTCGGTCTCGGCGTCGTCGGCCTCGGTCTCTACATTTGGCACTCGGTCGCAACGGACACGTCGGGCGCGAGCGCTGCTCGTAGCGCCGCCGCTTCGAAATGGGATGGAAAATCTCCGTTCACGTGCGGCGGTAGCGAGGTTGTCAGCATCAGCGGCGTTACAGCGAAGCTCCCAGGCGCAACGGCAATCACGGTGCAAGGGAGCTGCAAGCTCACGCTCGTCAACGTCGACATCACGGGCGACACGGCCATCGACGCAGGTGGCAACGCCGTCGTCACCATCACCGGCGGAAGCATCAACGGCTCCACGTTCGCCATCGACGCCGGCGGCCTCGCGAAAGTGAACCTCACCGGAACGAAGGTCACCGGAAAAACCAAAGCGAACGGCGCCGCCAAGATCACGGGGCCCTGATCGCGCTACACTGAGTCACCGGCACGGGTGGCGGAATGGCAGACGCAGTGGATTTAGGTTCCACCGTCGAAAGACGTGCGGGTTCAAGTCCCGCCCCGTGCACTCGCTAGCGCTCGTTTCGGGGCGGGTCTTGGACAACCACCGCTTGCTCGCTTCGCTTTGCGAAGCTCGGGAGCGGCTTGGTGGTTTCAAGTCCCGCTGCCTGATAGCGAGTGCACGGGGCGCGATGCTCTGCGTCCACGCGTGTTAGAGGTCGCGCGTGACGCAGCGATATCCCGCGATCGAACCGTATGCGCACGGGATGCTCGATGTCGGCGACGGACATCGCGTGTATTGGGAATGCTCGGGAAATCCAAACGGCACTACCGGCATCTACTTGCACGACGGTCCGGGCGGCGGCTGCGGGAACGGCGCTCGTCGATACTTCGACCCTGACCGATATCGCATCGTTCTCTTTGATCAGCGTGGGTGCGGGCGGAGTCGGCCGCTTGCGAGCGATGGCGACGGCGAGCTCCGAACGAACACCACGCATCATCTCGTGAGCGACATCGAGCGGCTTCGCGAGCATCTCGCGATCGATCGATTCACGGTGCTCGGGGTCTCGTGGGGAACGACGCTCGCCCTTGCGTACGCGCAGGCCCATCCCGAGCGCGTTCGAGGCATTGTTCTCGCGCTCCTCACGCTCACGTCGAAGCGCGAGGTCGAATGGATGACGCGCGATCTCGGGCGCGTGTTTCCCGAAGCATGGGATCGCTTCGCGCGAGCCGTCCCCGAAAAGCTGCGGCGCATGCCGCTCGTCGACGCATACGCCACGATGCTCTTCGACGTGAAGGAATCGGACCGCGCCGCGATCGAATGGTGCGCGTGGGACTACACGCAAATGGGCGCCGAGCGCGATCCTCGGCTCGACGATCCCACGTATCGTCTCGTGCTCGCGCGACTCGTCACGCACTACTGGAGGAACGCCGGTTTTCTCGAAGACGGTCAGATCCTTCGCGACATCGGGAGGCTCGCGGGCATTCGCGGCATTCTCATCCAAGGGCAGAAGGACATCAGTTGTCCGCTCGACGTCGCGTGGGAGCTCGCGCGCGCGTGGAAGACGAGCGAGCTCCGGGTGATTGACGCTGGTCACGGCAACGACACCACGTTCCCGCTCGCCGTCACCGGCGCGCTCGATGACCTGATCCGGTCGGACGCGTGAGGCTCGAACATCGAGCCACCGCACGGCGATCGTAGCCGCGCACCGCGACCGAGTCGGTGCTGTCGGAAAAAGTAGAAGGTGGTCTTGAAAGGTAGTGACCCGTCGCGAGACGTCGTCAGACGTCAGTTCGCGAATCGAAACGCCGCGGAAACGGGCACGCGTTAGGCGGAGATCAGTTCGGCTTTGGCGCTGCCATTGACCGTTGGCCAATAGAGAAAGTCTTCGTCAACAAAGATCTCCCAGCCGTTCGTGACGCAGAGTTGCGCCGTTGCGCCGCCGACCTTCGGTACTCGATAGCCGGTTGCAGGCGGGCCGTTGCCTTGCAGCCAGTACACGTACGTGTCGTCGATCACCGGCGCGCTCATCGCGCTGAATGGGTCGCCACCCGAAGCGAGCACGGTCGCCGCGCACGGAGCGGGCGCCACGTCCGCGACGATGACGTCGACGGTCGCTGCATCAGGCGGTGTGCTCGCGTCGACGCCACTCTCAGCGCCGCCATCAAAAGGAACGTCAACGGACAAGAGGCCGCGCACGCGTAGGGGTTGGCCGAGCGACGCAGCGATGGGTACCGAGTGCTACGCTTTGGGCGTGCGTTTGGCTTTCTTGGCACTGGTAGCGATCCCCGCGTGCACCGACGCGGCGACGACGATCGCGAATCGCTGCGGGCAGAACAATCCATCAATCGATCCGTCTGTACCGGGACTCGTGGTGCGTGTGTCCGCGAACGTCGGCACGACGCCGCGATCGACCGCCGGTTTTTGCGTCCGAGCGGAGCGCAGCGACGGCACAGCCTTCGAAGCGCTCACCGACGCGTCGGGAACGGCGACCGTGCCTATCGATCCGTCCGCCGGCCCGTGGGACGTGACAGCAGCGCGACTCGGCTACGAGGCCGTCTCCATCTTGAACGTCGATGGCCCGATCGCGGGCACGCTCTTCACGGAACCTGTCGGCAGCGGCCTCGGCGGAAACGTCTACGACTATTGGGGCGTCGACGCTGCGGCGCAGCAGCCGCATCAGCTCGTTGTCCAGTTGCCGAACGGTCAAACGAGGCTAGCGGACTGGGACGTGTTCGATCAAAATGTGCCGCTCTCGCTCTACAACACGTCGAGCGGCGACTACGAGTTCATCGAGTTCTTCGAGGCGAGACAGGGGGCGCCGGCGTTTCAGCTCACGGCGTTCTCGCCGACCGTGGGCGTCTTCACGCTGGCACCGCTCGCGCGCGAAGACCAAGACATCACGGTCGCGCTCGACCAGCCGTCGGCGCCGACACCTGCAAAGATCGTCACGGACATCGACATCGAGATGCCGTGGCCCGTCACCGTGAACAACCTCGCCGAAGGATATCCGGCGCTGCGTCCGTGCGTCACACGACACTGTGTTGCACCCGGCGTCGGCACCTTGAGCTTCCTCACGACGCCCGCGACGACCATGCCGTGGCACATCGAGTCTTTCGCGGCTCCGATCGACGCCGATTCGGCGACCGCGAGCTTCGCCGGCACGCTCGGCGATAGCTCGGTCGTGGAGCTCCGGGTCACGACGCGCACGCTCGGCGCGCCGAGCACGATCACGGTTCCTGACTTCCAAACCACGCGCATCGACGGACAGCGCTTCGCCGAAACGCGCATCACCACGCAGGCCGACGCGTACGACAAGGTCGCCGCGTTCTTCTTCTCGACGCAGCCCTCGAGCATCGAGACCTGCCCGAGCTGTCCACTCAACGACGTGATCGTTTGGCGCGTGTACACCTATCGCGGCGCGACGCTCGCTGCGCGCGCGCTACCTTCGCTTCCGGCGAAGATGCAAATCAGCGATTTGCGCGGCGGCGGCTTCAGCGATTTCACCAACAGCCAGGTCGCCGTGATGGAGGGTACGGACGACGGCAATCCGCCTTGGTCATCATCGGAGCTCGATGGCGTCGCTACCATCATCGCGAGCAAATGACGCCAGCGCCAAAGTCACGTGGCCGGTCGCTGGTCAAGGCTGCCCGGGGAATGCTGGATCCCAGAGGTCAATCGATAGTTGATTGAGGATCCTTTGCGCCGTCGTGGCGTGGGGGAGGCCGAGCTCGGCGTTCGCGGGGCCAGCGGCATTGCGTCGGAGCTCTTGAACAGCGCGACGCCCCATCTCTCGAACCACCTGGCGACCACGTGCATCGAGTCTATCGTCCACCCACCTCGCGACTCGCCAGGCGAGCGCCGCGTGCCTCACCTCGTCCGGAGCGATGCTTTGCATGACGGCACGTACGTCACGAGCAGGCGCATGCTCTGCTTGCCACGTCGCGACGGCCGCCCCGTATGTCTCGCGTACGCAGCCCTCGACGACGTTCTCGATGGCGATGGTGAGGAGGTCTCGATCGGCTTGCGCAGCGCAGGACGGCGTCGCAGCCGTCGCGCCTCGTCGACGCGCGAGTCGCTCGGTCATGCGCGCGTGGCGCTGTTCATCACGTCGCGCACGTAGGGCCGCCCTCTGCAACGAGCGTGGCGCGCCATGTGAGACGAGCTCCGAATGAAGGCGCTCGAACGCAATGACCGAAGCAGCCTCGAGATGCGCCGCGTGCGCGAGCAGCGCAGCGGTCGACCGTCGAGGGCGAGGCTGCCGCAGACCACGAGGGCGACGCCCGCAAAGCGTGTCGGGATGGATATCCGTCGTGTCGGTGCAATAGATGGTGGAGCTGTTGCCATTCGCGATGCAGATTGGGCCGTACGCTCCACAGATGGAGGCGCACTGCGCGGCCGTTGCCGCGGCGTCAGCGAGTCCACACGCCGAGGGATCCGCCATGGTGCCAGTCGCGACCGGGCCGGAGTAGAAGAACGGATCGACGAAGCAACTCATTGCCACTGGACCTTGCCACGTCACGTTGCACCCGGACGGCGCGGCGTCGCTCGCGGGATCTCCCGGACCGCAGCTCGCCTCAAACGCACCAATGACGGGCGCTGCCGTGGCCGCTAGAGCAACCGCGTGCCGCACGAGGACCGCCAGAGATCTCCGCCGCATCCCTACTCGGTAGCATGCCTCGGTGCGAGCGCATTGGCTATGCGAGACGGAAACGTGCAGCGCGTGCTGGTGACACCACGTGTACGTCGCCGCCGTCCCACACCGCGGTCGTGAGATCGTAGAAGCTCACGCACATCCACTTGCCGCCGACCACCGGCCATCACGCGCTCGAGCCACCAAAGCTACGAGCGACCGGCAGAAACGTAGCGACCCGTCGCGAGACGTCGCAAGACGTCGACATCAACGCGCATCACACCGCGGAAACCGCCATCTCGCGACGCCTCGCTACGTGATCACCGTCTTTAGGTTCCTTCTCGCCGGGCGAGGGCAACGCGATCATGCGCTACGACACGAGCGCGAGCTTCGCAGCCAGCGCATCGTGGTCGATGTTCGACGTGCAGTCACTCGCCATCGGCGGCGGTGTCTCGGGTGCCGCGTTCGACGGTCGTTACGTGTATCTGGTTCCGAGCAACGGCCTCGCGGTTCGCTTCGATGCGAGGACGCCGCCATCGATGCCGAAGCTTCCGGGTTGGTCCGGATCGTTCTTCTGACTTCCGGACGGTTTTGGTTTCGGCGCCAACGCTCGGCCGCGCCTATTCTGAGCTCTCTGACAACGCAGTCTGGGACGCCTAAGTTCGCACTCGCAGTCCGTCGTCGAGCTGCTCAACCGCAGGCGCGCCGATCCGAATGCAGTCGACAAGAGTGGTGATCCGAAGCCTCGGCACGCCCATGTTCAACGTAAGCTGATGCGCTGACGACGGGCGCCAAGTGTTAGCGCGGAAAAACTTCGATGCTTTGCCACACGCCGCTCGAGCAGATGACCGCGTGACACATCGCGTTCTCGGCACAACCACACGATGGGCTCCCAGCGTTGCATCGCGTGCCCACGGGACCACATGTGGGCGGCAGCGGGGTCGTCGTCGCGCTCGCCGAAGGTGGCTGCGAAATCTCGGCTTGAGGAGCGCCGCATCCGAAAGAGCACGAGAAGAGAAGAAGCAACCAACGCCACATGATTAACTCAACCTTCTACTCGACGACCGCTACCACGTCCGACCGCGCCGAGTGCGTAGCCGTGCGCTCGCTGACCCGTGCACTCGCTAGCGATCGTCCCCACTAGAGAAGGATTACGCGAGTACCGAGCCACCCGCGACGTCTAGGACGACTCCCGTCACCCAGCTCGATGCGTCCGACGCAAGAAAAAGCGCGGCGCTCGCGACGTCGTCGGGGACACCAAGACGTTTCAACGGATGGTCCTCCGCGAGCGAAACCTTCATCGCATCCGGAATGCGCCCGATGTTGCGCTCGGTGAGAATCGTCTCCGGCGCGATGCAATTGACGCGAACGCCAAACGGTCCGGCCTGAAGCGCCGCAATGCGGGTGATCGCCTCGATGCCAGCTTTGGCGGCGGCGTACGCGATCGGGTTTCGCACGTGCGCGCGCCGCGCAGCTGCCGACGACATCGTGATAATCGCGCCGCGCCCGCGCGTTTTCATCGCCGGCAAAAATGCTTTGAGCGTGAAGAATGTCGCCGTGAGATTGCCGTCAACGGACGCGCGAAATCCCTGCTCGGTTGCGTCTTCGATCGGACCCGGTGCTTCGAACGACCCGCCGGCGTTTGCCACGAGCACGTCGACGGGGCCGAGCGCGCCCGTGATCGCGTCGCGCATGCGCTCGATCTCGTCGACGCGCGTCACGTCGGCAACGAAGCTTGTGGCGCGACCGAGGTCTCGTCGAATGTCGTGCGTCACGGCATCGAGCGCGTCGCGATCGCGGCCGTGAACCGCGACGTTGGCACCGCCTGCCGCGAAGCGCCGCGCGATCGCCGCGCCGATGCCGCGCGACGCGCCCGTCACGAGCACGACGCGATCTTCGAGCTCGCCGCTCATTGAACCACCATGCAGACGATCGTGACCAGAAGAAGCCCTCCGGCGATGCGATGCGCCAGAGCGGCGCGCGACTGCGCGTGTGGCTCGCTTTCGATACGCCGCCGCACGCGCCCGACGAGCACCGCCTGTACGATCGCCGCGAGGATCGCCGCGAACGAACCAACAGCAACGACCGTGTGACCTGGGCTCGCGCCGAAAAGCGTCGCCCACAAATAGGCTCCCGCCAGAACCGACGTGGCCGCCGCGGCCATCTGCGGTGCGAACAACACGTCGCTGCCCTTGCCTTGCACACGCGCCAAGGTGAAAGTCGAACCGGCCCAAAACGTTGCGGCCAAGATGTGCAGCACGAGAACGATCGTGACGATAGGCATGACGAACCTCCGCAAGTCCATTTACCTATACACATTGTATAGTCAATGACGCGATCGCGAAGAAGTGCAAAGCGCTCGTACACCAGCCCGGTGCGCGATGCGGCGCGCGAGGACACTCGACGCGCCATCGTCACGGCGGCGATGACCACGCTTCGCCGGCGCGGTTGGGACGGGTTTTCCGTTGATGCCGTCGCCCGCGCCGCGCGTGTGACGCGCCTCACCGTGTATCACCAATTCGGCGATCGACGGGGGCTGCTCGAAGCCGTGTTCGACGACCAAGCGATGCGTGCCGGGCTCGATCGCATCGCCGGCGCAATGGCGCTCGACGATCCGTACGAGACGCTCTCGCGCATCTGCGAGATTTTTTGCGAGTTCTGGTCGACGAGCAAACCAATGCACGCGGTGATGGCGGCCGCAGCGTCCGACAAAGAAATCAACGAAGCGATCGGCGCGCGCAACGAACGGCGACGCAATCTGCTGAGCGTGACCGTGAAGCGGCTCGTCGCGCGTGGCAATGTCGAATCACGGCGCGCGCGCGGACTCGTGGACACGCTCTTCGCACTGACGAGCTTCGCCTTCTACGAAGAGCTCGCGATGGGTGCAGGCGAGCTCGGCCCCGCCGAAATCCGCGAAACGATCGAAGCGCTTGTGCGTGCCACGGTCGAAGCTAGGGGCAACATTCGGTAACGGATGAAGAAGACGGCGCCGATCGCGTCTTCGCGTGTACGAGCTTTTCGTAGAGGCCTCGGAAGAGATTCTTTGGATCCATGCGTCGCTTGATGCGGTCGTAGTGACGGCGATCGTAAATCTGCCAGAACGTGCGCTCGTCGTAATGGTTTTGGCCGATGAGCGTTTTGATGCCGCCGAGCTCTTTCGTCTTTTGTTCGAGCACCGGTGACATGTCAGGGTTGGGCGCGCCGTAAATCGCAAAGTCGATGTACATGCCTGCGCTCGCGTGGTCGGCCCGAAGCCACGGGTAACGCTCGGCCATCCGATACGGCACGATCCACAGCGGGTAGAACGCGATCTCGCGCTCGTACCATTCATAGAGCTCGTCGGCGCGCTCGTCCGGAATGAAGAGATCGGTCACGACAGGCGGGCGCTTTTGGAGCTTGAAGAGTGGGCGTAGACGCTCCGACCACTCGAGGAGGTTCGTCGAGCCGAGTAGCAGGCCTCCAAAGAGTCGGCGGCCCCATCGCGTGCCCATCAGCGGGAGCGTTTGCGATGTCCAGTGGCAGTCGCGGTCGTAGCGGAAGAAGTAGTCGTAGGTCGTGAGCCAGTCTTCGCGAAGCGCTACCGTGCTTCGATAATAAATGCTCGTGCCGCGATACGAGCTCACGGTCGGCGCCGTCGAAACGAAGCGGCCCAAGCAGAGCACGAAGCAATCGCGGGAGTGCGCGATGGCGTCGATGAAGTCGAGGTCGGCATCTGCGGCGGCTTCGCGCATGGCCGCGCGGAAGTCTCGCCACGTTTCGAACGTTCGGTATTCCATTCTCACGAAGGGCTGGACCTCGATGAGCTCGAACGTCAGCTCCGTGAGAATGCCGAGCGTACCGTACGAGCCGTGCATCATCTCGAAGAGCTCCGCGTCGTGCTTTCGCGAGCAGCGGACGATGTCGCCAGCGCCCGTCACGATTTCGTACTCGATGCAGCTGTCGTGAAATCCGCCGTGCCTGAACGCCATCGACTCGACTGCGCAACCCGCGACCGCGCCGCCAATCGTGATCGTCTCGAGCTCGGGCACCATCCGCGGTGCGAGGCCATGCGTGAGCGTGGCCTTGACGAGCTCGGAGAACGTGACGCCCGGCTCGGCAACGCACGTGCGCGCGGTGGCGTCGATGCGGAGAATGTGATCGAGACTCGCGACGTCGACCTTCTCGTCCTTATGCCGTGGATCGTGCGGGTTCGGAACGAAGTGCGACACGCTCGATTTCTTCAGCGACGCAAAGCCGCGATAAGCGCGCGCGCGAGCCGTGACGGCCGAGGCCACGTCGAGGACACGTTCGAAGTGCGTCATGAGCGTGCCTCCACGCGCTGGGCGCGGCGAAAGTCTTCGGACGTTCGGACGATGCGACTGCCGTAGCCCATCGCGCGATCGGTGACGAAGCGATAGAGCACGCCCGTCCATGACGCGTGCGACGCGAGCGCGCCGTATTCGGGAACCAGACGACGAAGCTCGGGCAAGCGCCATCCCGAGACGTTCATGAAATCGTGATGCTCGTTGTGGTAGCCGACATTGAACGCGATCGCGTTGATGGGGCCGTAATACGAGTACGTCTCTTGGCCTTCGGTGAACGTGTAGTGCTCGTGGACGAAGTGCGCAGCGACGGGATGAAGGCCGTGTGCGAAGTAGAACGCGACCGCCAGATACGCGAGCGCGCTCGGGCCGAGGAGCGCGAGAATCGCGGCATTGACGACGAACATCGCCGCGCCGCACGCGAGCTCTTGGACGTTCGGCCGACCCGCGAACGTGAAGCCGCGCGCGATGTAGACGACGGGATGAAGAAACAGCCACACGAGCTTGCGCACCGTCGACCGACCAATGAAGCGCGCCTCGAAGGTGAGCGGCAAGTCGGTGTCTCTTCCGAGCACGTCGAGGTAGCGGTGGTGATCGATGTGGTAGCGATGAAACGTGAAGGCGACGGGCAGCACCATCGGCAGGTTGGCGATCATCGCGACGACCGCGTTGCCGCGAACCGTGCGCGCGGCGAGGCGGTGAGACGTCTCGTGGATCGCCATCGACAGCCAATGCGTCAGCGGCGCGCCAACGACGTACGCGAGCGCGACGACGCCAAGAGCTCCGACATGCGCGCGCGCGACGAGCGCCGCAATCACGAGTTGCAGCGTTGCCACGGCCGCGGTCACCCATGCCGTGCGCCGGTCAAACCCCGATAGCGCGCGGATCTCGGGATATTTCGCGATGAGCTCGCGGCGCCGGCGCGCGTGCGGCTCGCCAGTCGTCGTTCGCGTGAAAACCGATTCGTGTGTCATGCGCTCACTCAAAGTCGACCGCGCGACCTCGGGCCACCAAAACGCGACGAACGGCGCGCGCGACGCGACGAGCGGCAGCGCCGTCGGCGGCGTGCTACGCAATTCGAGTGAAGACTCGTCCGTTTCTCGCGCGCGAAGCTCTCTTGTGGCTCACGCTTTTTGCTCCGGCGATCACATTGCTCATCTCGAACTTCGGCGGCAACGACGGAATCGATCGCATTGGAGCGTGCTTGCTATCGACTTGGGTGTGCACGGCCGTCGTTGGGCTCGCCGTTCACCTCGTGATCAACTTCGTCGCGCCTCGGCTCTTCGGCCGCCTCGCGCGCGGCCTTGCCATCATCGGAACGGCCGCCGCGATGAGCGTCACGATCGTCGTCACGATGACCTTGATTTTGCCACGGCTCGTGTGGCTCGATCCGAACCTCGGCGTCTCGCCGATGCGTTTCTACTTCCAGGCGCTGGTCGTCGGCGCGCTCTACGTCGTTGCCGCGCGATTCGCGACGTGGCTGCGTGAGCGCGAATCCGACGCTCGAGAGCGCGCCCGCGAGAGCGAAGCACGAACGCTCCGCGCGCGCCTCGCCGCGCTTCAGGCGCAAGTGAACCCCCACTTTCTCTTCAACACGCTCAACGCCATCGCAAGCTTGATCCCGAAAGACGCAGCGAGCGCCGAGTCGACCGTCGAGCGGCTTGCGAGTGTCCTTCAGTATTCGATTGCGTCGAGCGCGCGCGGTCGCGTCACTCTCGCCGAAGAGCTCGCGGCCGTGCGCGACTACCTCGACATCGAGCACGCGCGATTCGGCGCGCGCCTTCGCTCGAGCATCGACATCGACGCATCGCTCGAAGGCGACGCAATCCCGCCCATGCTCCTCCAGCCTCTCGTCGAAAACGCCGTGCTCCACGGCTTGTCCGGCGAAAGTGGCGGCCTCGTCACTGTCGCTGGCCGCGCTGACAACGGCTCGATCGTTCTCACCGTCTCGGATGATGGTGTGGGTCCAGGTCGCTCCAAGCGCCGCGGCAATCGCACGGGCCTCGCAAATCTGCGCGAGCGCCTCGCACTCACGTATGGCGCTGCAGCCAAACTGTCCGTCGGCGCGCGCGCGGGCGGCGGGTTCGAGTGCGAAATTCGAGTGCCGCGCGCGACCTTGTCGTGAAGGTGCTCGTCGTCGACGACGAGCTGCTCGCGCGCGAAAGGCTCGCCCGCATGCTCGAACGAATCGCCGGCGTCACGATGGCGGGCGAAGCAGAAAACGCTCGCGTCGCTCTCGCGCGCATCGCCACGCTCGCGCCCGATGTCGTTCTGCTGGACGTCGAGATGCCCGGCATGAACGGGCTCGAGCTGGCGGCGATGCCCGGTATGCCTGCGATCATCTTCACGACAGCGCACGTGCAATTCGCAACCAATGCGTTCGACCTCGACGCCGTGGACTTTCTTCCAAAGCCCGTGCGCGCCGAACGCCTCGAGCGCGCACTCGAGCGTGCACGCCGGCGAATCGCTTCCGGCACAACTTCGCCGCGCGTTCCCGCGCGCACGTTGGCCGTTCACGAAGCCGGGACCATTCGCTTCGTCGACACCGACGTCGTGGACGTCTTTCGCGCGCGCGACAAGTACACCGAGCTCGCCGTTGACGGCAAAGACCTCCTTTTGCGCGAGAGCCTCGACGCTCTCGAGACGCGGCTCGGCGACGCGTTCGTGCGCGTGCATCGCTCCGCGCTCGTGCGCCGCGACGCCATTCGGGAGCTCGTCACGCGCGGTGGCGTGCTCGCTGCGCGCCTTGCCGATGGCTCGCATGTGGAGGTGAGCCGCCGAGCGGCGCCGAACCTCAGGCGCGCTCTCGGCGTGCGAAAGTAACCGCTCGTCGCGCCGATTGCGGCGCTCGTCGCACGGAGGTGAAGGCGCACGCGACGCAAGGCATCGTGGTGCTCATGCAAGACCACTCGATCACCCTCCTACTCGCGTTCGCCATGACCACTGCAATCCCATCTCTCGCATCGGCCGACGACGCTGTGACGACAAAGACCGCGAGCAACGAGCCGCCGAAGCTCACGCTCTTCACGAGCGCTGGCTACCTCGGCGCGGGTAGCGGCAGCGGCGCGGCGCTCGCGACCGGGATTCGCTATGCGATTGGAAGTCACTTCGCCGTCGGTCTCGATCTCGGCTACGGCGTCATCGCGCAAGCTACGACGATGGAAGATCGCTGGTGGCTCATCCCATCGATGGCAGCCGTGATCCCCGCACGCATTGGCGGCATCCGCGCGACGTTCGACATCGGCGCGGGTCTCGGGCTCGGCACGGCCTCTGGTTACGGCTCGTGGTCCGAGTACGCGTCGCACCCGTTCACGGCGACGTGGGAGTTTCAGCTCGTGCCTGCCGTGCGCGCTCACGCCATCGCATCGTTCGCGGCGTCGCGCTCAGTCGACATTTTCGTGCGCGCCGACGCGGCCGCGCTCGTCTTGCCGCACGGCGTTGGCGCGGGCGTGAGCGACAGCACATGGATGATGTTCGCCCTCGGCACGCGCTTTCGACTGCTATGAGCGTTCACATCACGTTCGAGTCTCGGTGCGATCGCGCTCTTCTTCGAGCCACGTGAGGATCGACCGCGCGAGATCGATGTGATCCTCGATGACGTCGAAGAGCTCTTCCTGCGTGACGCGCATGAGAACCGCCTCCGTCTTTGCGACTGTGTCGAACGTTGCGCCGTGCACGAAGCTCGCAACGCCGTGGAGGAGCTCACCGGCGCCGAAGGTCTCAACCTGAACTGCGTCGCCCGTGTGCGTACGCGTAGACTCGACCAGCCCAGATACGATCGTGTGATGGATGGTCGCGCGCGTGGCGAGCGTCGCGATGCGCTCCCCAGCACCAAGAACGACGACATCCGTCGCTGCCGCAATGCTCGCGAGCGTCTGAATGCGCGCGCGCTGAAACGCCGGCACGCGCTTCAGGCTGAGCAATCGATCGACGAGCGCGAGCTCCTTGCTCGCAAGAACCAGCGCGGCTTGCTCCGCCGGCGGCGCCGCGTGAGACGGGTGGCGCGCGTCGATCATCGTGGCGATGCCGTGAATCGCACGCATCGCAATTTCGGGGTTGTCCTCGAGGATCTCGAGCCAGGTGAGCGACGAAAGCGCGAGCGCGTGTGACTCTTTGAGAGCGACGGCGTCTTGCGTTCGTGCGCGCTCGCGAAGGACATCGCTCGTTCCGATGACGCTGCCAACGCCAAACACGTTGCGTGCATCGTGGCGTCGCAGCTCGACCTCACCGCTCGCGAGGAAGTAAACGGTCGTAGACGGATCACCGACGCGAAAGAACGCCTCGCCGGGCTTGACCCATACGTCGTGCAGCGCGCGTGCAATCTGCGGCGCGGTTCGCGCGAGCAATCGCCGGGAGCGATTGCGCATGAAGCTTGCCATGAAGAGCTCGCGCGAAGCAATGACGTCGCGGCTACCGGGCTGCACGGCCAAACCATTCTGCGCCGAGGTCAGCGATCTCGGGCCGCTCGAGAGCGCGCGCTGCTGCCTTGACAAGCGACGTGTCGCCCAGCGCGGAGGCATGTCGCGCTGCGAGCATCGCCACGAGATCGTCCGGATCGTCGAGCAGCTCTTGAATGGCGGCCCTCGCGGTTTGCGCAACACTGCCCACGAGAGGCTGCGCTCGCCTGACGCGATCGACGTCGCCGACGTCATCGAGCACGACGCGAAAGAGATCGCGCGTCTTCTCGTGCCTAGGTCCCGCCAAGATCAACGCATCGACGTATTCGAGGGCGTTCGTCCGCGCGGCGCGATCACCACTGCGTGCGACGAGGTAGACGCGCTGAATGTCCTCGTCGACGAACATCATCTTGAGCAAGCGAAACGCGCGCTCGAGCGCCTGATCAATCTTGTCGTCGAGAAGGCCGGCGAGCAGCGTTTGATGAGCTTCGGCCGTGGGGACGTTGCCGCGCGGGCCGGCGAGCGCAACGCGCAGCGCGAGCGTCCGCAAGTAATCCACGAGATTCTTGCGGCAAATGCTTTCCATTGTGGCCACGTCGAAGGTGACGCCCGCGCCGATAAGGGCGTTGAGCCCGCGCAACACTTTGTAGCGAACGAAGCCATTGCGTTCGGTCGTGAGCTGCTCGGTGAGGACGTCGCAAGCGCGCTGATTGTTGAAGGCGCTGATGGTTCGTGGAATGTGCGCCTGCATCCGCGCGTCGGTCGCGGGGTCGCGCATCGCCGTGACGAGCGTGTCGAATGCTTCGTCTCCGATTTGAACGAGCGCATCGCGCGCGGCGCGGCGTTCGGCGAACGTCCTCAGTTGGCCGAGCAACGTGGGTATGAACCGCGGATCACCAATGGCGCTAATCGATCGCGCGATGAGCGTCGAAGCATCATCGAGCTGCATGACGTCGGCGTCTCGGGCGAGCGCGATCACCGCGTTCGAAGCGCGGGGGCTAGGCGAGTCCGCGATGGCCATGAGAAGCGCGTAGCGCTCCCGTGCGCCTTCAGCGTCGTTCTTCTCGAAGCTCTTGGCGACGAGCGGTGCGTCGAGGAGCTCGGCGTGCTCCTCGCGAAGCACGGCCTGAAACGCCGCATACATGCGCATTTGCGCGTTGGCGTCGCCGGTCACGTGGTCGAGTGCGCTGACGACGTTGCAACGTACGAGCGCGCGCACGGCCGCAAGGCGCAGCGTGTCGCGTGGGCTGTCGAGCAGACGCTCGGCGAGCGGAAACCAATCGGTGCGCGTCGTGGCGCTGAAGATCTCGAGCGCGCGAACCACGACAGACTCGGCATCGTGATAGAGCACGAGCGCGGGGATGAGCTTGCCGTGCTTCTTTTGGGCGAGAAGGTTCATCGCACCAATGACGACCTCGGGATTGCGACTCGCGAGCCCCTCCACGAGAACTTCTGCCGAGCCGAGATCGAGATCGAGCTCCAGCTTTTGGTCATCGAATTGGCCCCCGGCGAGCGCCTTGCGAAAGAGCGCGAGATACCTGCGACGAACCGCAACGACGCTCGCCACCCAGGCCACCGCGAGGCCGACGATGAGGACCGCAAAAACCCGCGTGCTGGCGCGCTGCGTGAGGCTCGTTGCGATCAAGTAGAGCGCCACCGCGGCAGCCGCTTGCGCTGTACGCGTCAGAACGCCGTCGATGAAGACCTTGCCACGCTCACGCGCCTCGCTCGGGAGTGGCAGATACAAAAGCTCGACGGATATTTTGTTGAGCGAGTAGCGAAGTGCGCCGTCGATGGCTTTGACGATGGCGACGGCGGCAAACGCGCCCGTAACGAGCACGCCAACGCCGCCGAGCCCGAGCAGAGACGGCGTGTATGCGTTCGCGCCCACGACGCCGAGCCGCCGAAGCACACGCGACGCAACGAACAGCTGAACGATGAGCGACGCGGCGTTCGTCACGGCGTAGTAACGCGCGAAAAATGGACCAAGCTCGTGTGGCGCCATCGAATGCGCAGCGGTCGACTTGAAAACGTAGTCGACGACGAGCACGGTCATCGTCGAGAGGACCATCAGCACGGCGATGCGCGAGAGCAGCGGGTTGTCTCGAAATAGCGCCACCGACATGCGCGCCGACGCCGCACCTTCGCGTGGGGCGTCGAGCGTGGCGTTGCGAAATGCCGCGACGATGACGAGCGCGACGACGAAGAGAGCGCTCGCGACGTAGAAGAGCGCGTGAACGCCATCTGCGCTGATGGCGACCGCAGCCGTGGATGCGCCAAAGACTGCGCCAATGACGCTCCCAGCAGCGAGCAAGTTGAACAAGCGACGCCCTTGCGACGGCGAAAAGAGATCACCGGCAAGGATCCAAAACTGCGGAATGACGAGCGCGCCGATCGTCCCGCTATAAATGTAGAAGCCGATGGCGAAGACGGGCGTGTGGTGATGCACGAAACGAAAGAGCAGCGTGATGACCGCAAAGACGAAAAGCGATGCAGCGAGGGCGCGCCGCCGACCGAGCCGCAGCGCAAGCCAAGTGCTCGCAGCGCCCACGAAGAAGGTCACCACGGCGAGCGCGATGTAGACGATGTTGAGGCGACTCGGTGCGAGCGTCGACAAGAAGAACGCGTCGCGCGCGGTCTCGAGGACCGTGTGTGCCGCCACGAGTACGAGCACGAGGAGAAACGCACGTGCGGTGAGCGCACGCTCTCCGCGACGTACGTCGAGAACACTGGCGATGCTCATTCGGGCTCGCGTTACCGAGGAAGGTCAGCGATAGTCGTCCGGCCCGAAGCGGACGTCGCCGGCGTTTTGTTCTTCCATGTGAGCACGCAGCGCTTCGTACACGACGGTGAGCGCCTCGAAGCGCGTCGTTGGAAGTGAGAATACGTCGGCTTCGACATCGGGAAACGCGGCGAGGCGCGCGGAGACGACGTCCGCATCGCCGGGATCGATTTCGTAGTGCGCATGCCACCCCTCGGAGGCGTCGGGCGAGAGAGCTTCGAGCACCATGCCGAGCGGATTACATGCAAGATACACGTGTGTAAAATACAAGCGCCAGGCCGAGTGATCACCTCCGGCGAACCACACAGCGCCGAATCGGCGGCGCATGACCTCACCGAGGTATGCGCCAATTGACGCAGCCACGAGCGGGAGGGTTTCGGGTCGAGCGGTGACCTCGAGGCGGGCGTCGCGGATGTACTGATCGACCAACGACAGCGTTTCAGGCTCGAAATCGAGCGCTACCTTGTAGGTGGTTCCTACGAAACGCACACATGCCTGTGCGAGCTCCGTCACTGCGGCGGGCGGGGCTTCCGCCGCCTCCTCCGCCTCATCGTCGGGCGGGAGCTTGCCCGACCCATTGAGTCCGCCCGAACCCATGCACGACGGTGTAGCATGAGGTCCAATATGCGGATCGGCATCTTCAGCGATGTTCACGCGAACTACGAAGCGCTGAGCGCCGTCCTCGAGGCGTACCAAACCGAACGCATCGACGTCTTCTACTGTCTCGGCGACACCGTAGGCTACGGCGGCTCCCCCAACGAATGCGCCGACCTCGTTCGCGAGGTCGCCAAGCGCACCATCCTCGGCAACCACGACGCCGCCGTCTCGGGTCGCATGGACTACTCGTACTACTACGAGGCCGCGCGCCACGCCCTCGACGCCCACGCTGCGTGTCTCACGACCGAGAACATGACGTGGCTGAAATCACTGCCGTACGAAGTTCGCCTCGACGAGATTGAGCTCCTCTTGTGTCACGGCTCGCCGGTGCGCCTCGAAGAGTTCGAATACATCTTCGCGCCCGAGCAAGCGCGCGAGTGTCTCGCGATTTGGGAGCAGCTCGGGCACCTCACGCTCATCGGGCACTCGCACCTGTGCAAGGTGTTTGCGCTCTCGAAGAACAGCGTCGAAGAATTGCCCTCGGCCGACTTCGAGCTCGAGCGCGATCGCAAATACATCGTGTCGGTCGGCAGCGTCGGCCAGCCCCGCGACTTCGACAATCGCGCGAGCTACACGGTGTTCGATTCGGACAAGAAGCGCTTCGAGTTCAAACGCATCGAATACGACATCGAGCTCGCCGCCGACAAAGTCCTCCGCGCCCGCCTCGAGCGGAACTTCGCACACCGCCTCTTCATCGGCGTCTAGCCCCAGCCGGCCTCCAAACACACGTCCGCGTCGCAGTCGGCGCCCGGAGCGAATTCGCATTTGGACGCAAACGCCCACCGGGCGCCTGACTGAAAATGAACGTGGACAGATAACCCTCGCGTGATGCGAGCGAATATTTAACGCGGCAGCCAT
>JBBSFE010000028.1:0-51047 GCA_038239005.1 Polyangiales bacterium | reverse complement strand
TCATGTGATTGGGCACCATGTCGCGAAGCGCGCCTGCGGTGTCGTAGTAGCCGCCGCGGTGCTCGACGCCGAGCGTTTCGGCGACCGTGATCTGAATCGAGTCGATGTAGTTGCTGTTCCAGATGGGCTCGAACATCGCGTTGGCGAAGCGAAGCACCATGATGTTCTGCACGGTCTCTTTGCCGAGATAGTGATCGATTCGGTAAATCTGTTTTTCGTTGAGCGTCTTGCGGAGCGTGAGGTTGAGCTCACGGGCCGACGCGAGATCGTGCCCGAACGGTTTCTCGATGATGACGCGTCGGAAGTAACCGTTTTCGGTGGTGAGGCCTGCGGCACCGAGCTGGTCAGCGACTTTGCCGAAGAACGAAGGCGCGGTCGCGAGGTAGAAGAACGCGTTGTGCTTCGTCTGGTGTTTGGCGTCGACCTCTTCGAGCTTCGCTTTGATCGCGGCGTAGGTCTTGGGGTCGGCGAAGTCACCGCCGACGTAGTAGATGCGCTGCTTGAACCACTTCCAGTTGTCGAAGTTCAAGACCTCCGGGTCGAGCTCGGAGATGTCGCCTTCGACCTTCTTGCGGAACTCGTCGTCGGTCATCTGCTGAATGGAGACGCCGATGACGGCGAAGCTCGCGTCGAGTAGCCCGTCCTTGGCGAGGTTCATGAGCGACGGCACGAGCTTTCGCTTCGTGAGATCGCCCGTGGCTCCGAAGATGACCATCGTGCACGGCGGCGCGCCGACGTCCGGTGTCGGGTCGACGTAATCGGGAACCATGCTGTCGGTGTGATCGCTCACGATTTCCTCCCAAATTTTGCAACCTGGTCTTTGGCGGCCTGCGCCACTTTTTCGGGCGTGAACCCAAACTTCACTTGAAGGTCTTTGAGTGGAGCCGATGCGCCGAAGCCGAGCATGCCGATCATCGCGCCGGTGCGGCCCGCGTAACGCTCCCAACCAAAGCGCGACGCTTGCTCGACGGTCACGCGCGCGCGAATCGCATCGGGCAAGACCGACTCTTTGTATTCATCGCTTTGCGCTTCGAAAAGCTCCCAGCTCGGCATCGACACGACGCGAGCCTTCACGCCTTCTTTCACGAGCTCTTCGTACGCGGCCATGCAGAGCGACACTTCGCTGCCGGTGCCGATGAGGAGCACGTCAGGCGCGCCGTTTTCACAAAGCGTGTACGCGCCTTTGCGAACGCCCGTGGCTGCGCCGACCTTCATGCGGTCGAGCGTGGGCAAATTCTGGCGGCTCAAGATGAGCGCAGTGGGGGTGTGCTTTTGCTCGATCGCCCAGCGCCAACTTTCGGAGACCTCGTTGGCGTCGCCGGGCCGAAGCGTGACGAGCCCGGGAATCGATCGCAAGCACGCGAGCTGCTCGATGGGTTGGTGCGTGGGCCCGTCTTCGCCGACGCCGATGGAGTCGTGCGTGAAGATGAAGATGACCGGCAGCTCCATGATCGCGGCGAGCCGAATGGGCGCGCGCATGTAGTCGCTGAAGATCAAGAAGCCCGAACCAAACGAGCGAAGCTTGCAGAGCGAGAGGCCGTTCAAGATTGCGCCCATCGAGTGCTCGCGCACGCCGAAGTGCATGTTGCGGCCGGCGGGGGAGTCGTGTTGGAAATCGCCGGCGCCCTCGAACGTGAGGCGCGTCTTCGTCGACGGCGCCAAATCCGCGGCGCCGCCCATGAGCCAAGGCACGCGTTTCGCGATTGCGTTTTCGACTTTGCCCGACGAGTCGCGGCTTGCGAGACCCTTCGCATCGGCCGGAAAAACCGGGATGTCCTTGTCCCAGCCTTCGGGGAGATCGCGTTTCTGCATGCGCGAGAGCTGATCGGCGAGCTCGGGGAATTTCGATTTGTACTCTTCGAACTTTCCCATCCACGCGTCGCGCGCTTTCTTGCCGCGCGCGCCGATGCCTTGCTCGAAGTGACCGTACACGCCGTCGGGAACGAGAAATTTGGCGTCCTCGGGCCAGCCGTAATTTTTCTTCGTGGCGCGGATCTCTTCTTCGCCGAGAGGCTCACCGTGCGCGGCGCTCGTGTCTTGCTTCGTGGGCGCGCCGTAGGCGATGTGGCTGTCGACGATGATGAGCGTCGGGCGATCGGTGGTTTTCTTGAACGTCGCGAATGCGCGCGCGAGCAGATCTTGGTCGTTCGCATCACCGACGCGGAGGACGTTCCACCCGTAGCCGAGGAAGCGCGTCGCGACGTCTTCGGTGAAGGCGAGCGCGGTGTTGCCTTCGATCGTGATGTGGTTGTTGTCGTAGATCCAACAGAGGTTCGAGAGCCCGTGGTGGCCAGCGAGCGATGCGGCCTCGCCCGAGAGGCCTTCCATCATGCAGCCGTCGCCGGCGAGCGCGTACACGTCGAAATCGATCATCGGAAAGCCGGGGCGATCGAACGTCGCTTTCATCCAGCGCTCCGCCATCGCCATGCCGACGCTCGTCGCCACGCCTTGGCCGAGCGGGCCCGTGGTCGTCTCGACGCCGCTCGTCCAGTGATACTCGGGGTGCCCGGGGCACTTGCTATCGAGCTGCCGGAAGCGTTTCAGATCGTCGAGCGTGACCGTCGGCTTGCCGATGGTTTCGTACGCGGGGTTCACCGCGCTCGTCTTCGTGAGGTGGAGCATCGCGTAGAGGAGCGTCGATGCGTGACCCGCGGAGAGAATGAAGCGATCGCGGTTCGGCCAAATCGGATCGGCCGGATCGAAACGCAGCACGTTCTGCCAGAGAGCGTAGGCGACGGGCGCCATCGCCATCGGCGTTCCGGGGTGACCCGATGCAGCTTGCTGCACCGCGTCCATCGCTAGCGTCCGAATCGTGTTGATGCAGAGCGTGTCTATGGTGGCTGCCACGTTGCCCTCCAAACGAAGACTGCCAGCCTACAATCATTCCTTGAGAATGATACGGGCGCTTCGCTGGTACGTGAGATACGCGTAAGCCCACTCCGAAAAGACGGCAACGCGGTTACGAAAACCGACCAACGCCATGACATGCACGAAGAGCCACGCGCACCACGCAATGAACCCCGTGAGCTCTACCCGGCCAATTTCCGCGATGGCGCGGCTCCGGCCGATCGTCGCCATGGAACCCTTGTCGTGGTAGCGAAAATCTTTGAGGGCCTTGCCTTCGAGGGCGAGCTCGATGTTCTCGGCGACGTGCTCGCCCATCTGCATGGCGACTTGCGCGACGCCGGGGAGCATCGCCCCGTCTTGCTCGAGCGCGGCGATGTCGCCAATGGCGTAGACCGATTCGTCGAGCCCTTCGACCGTGAGATTGCGACGCACCGGCAAGCGCCCCATCTTGTCGACCGGGACGCCGAGAGCGCGTGAGATCGGCGAGCCACCGACGCCTGCGGCCCACACGACCGTGCGCGTTGCGATGCGCTCGCCGCCTTTCAGCGTGATGCCTTCGGCGTCGATGCTTTCGGCGAACGTCTCGGTGCGAACCTCGACGCCGAGCGCCGTGAGGTCTTCGCGCACGCGTTCGGAGAGCGGCGGCGCAAACGCGGAGAGCAATCGTTTCCCGCCTTCGAGGAGCACGATGCGCGCGCTTTTCGGATCGAAGTTTCGAAAGTTCTTGGTCATCGTCTTCCGTGCGATCTCGCTGAGCGCGCCCGCGAGCTCGACGCCCGTGGCCCCGCCGCCGACGACGACGAATGTGAGGTGAGCCTCACGTTCTTCCGAAGCGACGCGCTCGGCGTTTTCGTAGGCGAGGAGGATCATCCGCCGAATGTGGAGCGCCTCCTCGAGCGACTTCAAACCGGGCGCGTGCTTCTCCCAATCGTCGTGCCCGAAATATCGATTTGTCGCGCCGGCGGCGATGACGAGCGTGTCGTACGCGAGCACGTCGCCCGTGGTGGTGTGGACGTACTTCTTCTTCGTGTCGATCGCGTCGGCCTCGGCGAGGAGCACCGTGCAGTTTTCGCAATGCCGGAGCACGTTTCGAATCGGCGCGGCGATGTCGGTCGCGGCCAGCGCGGCCGTGGCCACTTGATAGAGGAGGGGTTGGAAGAGGTGATGGTTGCGCTTGTCGAGCAAGATCACGTCGACGTCGGCGCGGCGCAACGCTTTCGCGATCGCCAAACCACCGAACCCTCCACCGATCACGACGACGCGCTTGCGCATGGTCCGAAATCACCATAGGGCCAATCGGCGATGGTGACTCACCGCATGTTCGACACGGGCGATTCGGGCGTGCGCCTGCACGTCGCCGAAGAAGGCGAGGGGCCGCCCGTCGTGCTGCTCCACGGGTTTCCCGAGGGTTGGTTTTCGTGGCGCGAGCAAATGAAGGCGCTCGCGGGCGCAGGATATCGCGCGATCGCTCCCGATCTACGCGGGTACGGAAGCTCGGACCGGCCACGCGGGCGCGCACACTACAAAGCATCGCGCATCGCAGACGACGTCGCGGCGCTCGTGCGCTCGCTCGACGCGGGGCCGATCCCGATCGTCGGTCACGATTGGGGCGCGCCGATCGCGTATCGCCTCGCGATGGACCACGGCGAGCTCGTCTCGCGTCTCTTCATCTTGAATGGTCCACACCCGATGCACTTCGGGCGCCTCTTGAAGACGAACCGGGCGCAGCTTCGGCGCTCTTGGTACATTTTCTTTTTCCAGCTGCCGTTCTTGCCGGAGCGCGCGCTCCTTCGTCCAGGCGCCATCAAACGCGTTTTCGGTGGCGCGATTTCGGACGAAGCAGCGCGAGAGTACGAAGAAGCATTCGCGCTACCCGGCGCAGCGACCGCGGCGCTCAATTGGTACCGCGCGGCCTCCACGCGTGATCGCCCTGTGCGCGAGCGAATCGTCGACAAAGACGTTCTCGTGATTTGGGGCATGCGCGATAGCGCGCTCGGCCCCGAGTGCATTGAAGGTCTCGAGCCGTGGCTTCCGCGGGTGCGCATCGAACGCCTCGAAAATGTCGGCCATTTCATTCAGCAAGAAGCTAGCGCTGAGGTGAGCGCAATCCTCTTGCGCGAGCTTCGAGGAGAGGCGAGGGTGCGTTCCCATGCATGACGTGATCGTGGTCGGCGGCGGCCCCGGCGGCTCGGTTTGCGCCGCAAAGCTCGTCGAAAAAGGGCGCAAGGTTCTCGTGCTCGAGCGCGAGAAGTTTCCGCGCTTCCATCTTGGCGAGTCGCTCTTGCCGCAGTCGATGCCGGTTCTCGAATCGCTCGGCATCATGCCCGAGCTCCGCGAGCGGTTCATCCTCAAGTACGGCGCGCGTTTCCATTTCGACGAAACGGGCAAGCGCGAGCGCTACGTCTTCGCGAACGCATTCGACACGACCTACGACCACGCACTCCAAGTCCCTCGCGACGAATTCGACAACGTGCTCCTTCGCAACGCAGAGCAGCGCGGCGCAGAAGTCTGGGAAGAGTGGACGGTCAAACGCATCAACTTCGACGGCGACCGCGCGACTGGCGTCGAAGCCATCGACCCCACCGGCGCGCTCCACACGCTCGACGCAAAGATGATCGTCGACGCCACCGGCCGCGACGCGCTCCTCGCCGGCGACCGCCGCAAGAAGACGCGCATCGACCGCCTCGACAAGAGTGCGTTCTACACGCATTACACGGGCACCAAGCGCCAGGCTGGTGTCGAGGAAGGCGACATCGACATCGTCATCTTCCGCGGCGGCTGGTTCTGGTTCATTCCGTTCAAGGATGGCCGCACGAGCGTCGGCGCGGTCGTTGCGTCTTCGTGGGTGAAAGCAAACCGCGACGCAGGCGACGCCACCGGCCTACTCGCACGCGCTGTACAGCAATCGAGCGCGGCGACCGAGCTCCTCCAAGGCGCCACGGCCATGTGGCCCGCGCGCGCCGCCGCCGACTACTCGTATCGCGTCAGCGAAATGTACGGCCGCAACTGGCTCATGGTCGGCGACTCGGGCGGCTTCGTCGACCCGCTCTTCTCGAGCGGCGTCCACATCGCGATGCGCAGCGCAGTCGGCGCCGCCAACGCCATCGACGCCGCACTCACCGAAAACGATTTCTCCCCCGAGCGATTCGCGCCGTGGGCCGCCGAGGTCAAGCTCGGCACCGACACCTTCGTCGACGCCGTCCAAGCCTTCTACGCGGGCGGCCTCATCAAGTACCTCTTCGCGGAAAAACAACACACGTTCCTCCGCCGCTCCATCACGTCACTCCTCGCAGGCGACGTCTACTCATCGGACGCCCGCTGGATCAAAGACGTCCGCGTGCGCTTGGCCGAGATGGCATCCGCCGAGTGGAAACCGGACGGGGTGTTGGGCGTGGGCTAGAAGCGACAACGAACGAGCTACTTCGGCGTGATTTTTCCAACCAGGTTTGGATAGTCTCTAAATATCACGTGCATGATTGTGTAGACCACCGCCGCCGAGAGGTTGGCATATGCTTTCCGCAAGGCATCATCCTCATTACCCTCAATGCCGGGGATCCCGTTAATGCAGAGCATGACGCGCTCGGCGAGTGCAGCATTCGGTATTTTTTCGATGCGGAGTGAGCGTAGTGGGATGTAGCGTTCGCGATTCCCCTCGAGGATAGCGCGAGCGACGCGCTCCAGCTCTCGTGCCGCCGGTCGCAAATGCGCCAGCGCTTGCTCGCTTTCAACAAGCTCCGTTAATCGCGAGAAGGCGTCCAGAGACCGGGCGAGATCTACCAATCGAGTTTTCCTAAGCAATCATCAATGCAGGCATAGAACGCGTTCTGTTGGTTGCCGCCGGTCTTCCAATTCGAAGCGCGAGCCGTGTCATACGTTCAACTATCCGCGGGACGAGCCATGAGGCGAAGGGTTGGGAATGAGGTGCGAGTACCTATCCATGACATCCCAAGTGATATGTGTGAGCAGGTTAGCATGTACCGATGCGATCGCGACTCGCTGCGCGTTCGAGACGTTGTTGGGTGGGCTGGGAATCGTAGACACGACCTCAATGATCCGTCGTGCCTGATCCGCGTTTGGAATTCGTGGTGGCGTCACGGGCGCGTCCCATACCCGGACGTCAGTGATGCCATGACAGACGTCGATGGCCTGTTGCTCGAGGTCGCGCGCTGCGGGTATGGAGTCGAGGAGATCGGGGTCGGCCTCGACTGAGACACGCAAACGACGGAACGCAAGCGCAAAGCTCATTGTCCATTCGCAATTCATTGAGCTGCTCATGCACTCGTAAATCTTGCGACTTCTTGGATGGCTCGTTATCGCGTGCGCAGCTGGAGCACGCGAATCGAATCTGCGTCACGCTCGAAGAACGCGATGTGCCTTCCGACGTATAGCGCGAGCGTTCCAGCATCGTCCCGCATGTCGCGCACGAAACCACGGCCGGTAGCGGCAGGAAGCCCGACGGCGTCGAAAATGAGGTCGGCGTCCGAGGGGCTCATACGAAGGAGCGCCGCCTCGGCCTCCGTGCTCCAAATGATTCGCACTTCAGCGAGGGCGAGCGGCGAGCTTCGCGCGGACTTCTTCGTGACTCACGAAAGCATTCCGCGCTCGGATCGCTCGGAGCTCGTCGGCCTCCTCCCGAGAGAGCTTCGCGTCGTCGACGATGAGCTCGAGCTCGGTGCCTTCGGGCAAGTCGGTCGGCTCGTCGACGATGAGCCGGCCATCGCGGACCAATGCGCGCACGACCATCATGGTATCGAAGCGTAGCGCGCCCGACGTTGCGACGCACGAACCTGAAGGCGGAAGCCGTCCTGGCTACGAGGGCCCGACGTGTTGCGAGAACACCATGTCGGTGGAGGGCGAAGCGGCGCCGTCGTCTTTTTCGACCGTGACCTGGAGATCGAAGTCGACCTCGGGAACGGTGCCTTCGAAGAGCCCGGTGCGCGCCGCGGTGTCGTACTTGAGGTTGCCGACGCGGGCCCATTGGGCCTCGGTGTTTTTGCGCGTCCAGATGATGAAGATGCGCGTGCCCACGGTGACGCGGTCGGGCGGGGGGAGGTTCAGCGCCTCGATGTTGAGCTTGGTGAGGTGCTGGTCCTTCGAGACATCGGCCTTTATGGTTGCGTCAGATCCCGGGGCTTTGCCGGATGACGCCACCTTGTATTTCAGCGGGCCGCCACACGCCACGAGCACGAACAAAAGCGCAATACACACCCTACGCATGAGAGCTCCTTTCGACGAAGCGCTGCCAAGCTTACACGAAGGCATTACAATATGCGCATGCCCTCGACCGAAAAGCACTTCGTCAACCATCACCCGCTCGACGCGCCTCCGCCCGAGGGAATGCAAACGGCGATGCTCGGGCTGGGTTGCTTCTGGGGCGCCGAGAAAAAATTCTGGCAGACGCCCGGCGTGTGGGTGACGGCCGTGGGCTACGCGGCCGGAACGACCACCAGCCCCACGTACAAAGAGGTGTGCAGCGGCCGGACGAATCACGCCGAGGTCGTGCGCATCGTGTTCGACCCGAAAGTGATCACGTACGAGGCGCTCCTCAAAATTTTCTTCGAGAGCCACGATCCGACGCAGGGCATGCGGCAAGGCGGCGACGTCGGCACGCAATATCGCTCGGGCATCTACACGTATGACGCCGATCAAAAGCGCGTCGCCGAAGCCGCGCGCGCCGCGTACCAGGAAAAGCTCGTGAAAGCGGGCTTCGGAAAAATCACGACCGAGATCATCGACGCGCCCACGTTCTATTTCGCCGAGGACTACCACCAGCAGTACCTCGCCAAAAATCCGGACGGCTACTGCGGGCTCGGCGGCACGGGCGTCGTGTGTCCGATCGGCGTGCTCCAAGAAGCCTGAGCGCGGGGACCTGACCGATGTGCATCGCGGTCGTCGCGCTCGGGACGTCGGAAGAATTTCCGTTCGTGCTCGCGGCCAACCGTGACGAGTACTTCGCGCGCCCTTCGGCAACGGCCGCATGGTGGTCGCACGAAGGCACGGACATTTTCGGCGGACGCGATCTCGACAAAGGCGGCACGTGGCTCGGCCTCACCCGAGCGGGACGCATCGCGCTCGTCACCAACGTGCGAGACATGCGCGCGCAGCAACCGACGAACGTCGGCTCACGCGGTTGGGTCGTGCGTGATGCTCTCGTCGCGCACAAGCTTCCGCCGGCGATCGCGCGCGACAAATTCCCGCCCTACAATTTGCTCGTCCGCGAGGGCCGCACGCTTTTCTACGCGCGTGACGACGCAGACGCGATCGCTCTCGGCCCGGGATTACACGGCCTCAGCAATCACCGCATCGATACGCCTTGGCCCAAAGTCGCGCACGCCCTGAGGGCACTCGAAGCCGCAACGCCGGGCGATATCGATGCGCTCTTCCAGATTCTTGCAGACCGAACGATCGCGAGCGACGCCGAGCTTCCCGACACGGGTGTTCCACGCGAGGTCGAGCGAGCGCTTTCGCCCATTTGCGTGCGCATGCCCGAGGTCGGGGTCGTCGTCTGCCGCAAAGACGGCTCGATGATCTTCGAGGAACGAACATTCGACGTCACCGGTGCATCGAATTCGAGAATCCGCGTTACTCTGGCAAACGATGGCTGACGACGACGAGCACGAAGCGCCGCCACCTTCACTACGAAGCATTCCTGCGTCGTCGGAGCGCCTCCTCGGGACCATCATCGATGGGCGGTATGTGCTCAAACGCGAGATTGGTCGCGGCGGCATCGGCGCGGTCTTCGCGGCGGAGCATCGCTACACGCGGCGAATGTATGCGCTCAAAGCGCTGCTGCCCGAATATCGCAAGCACCAAGAAGCGCGCGCGCGTCTCTTGGCGGAAGCGCGCATGCTCGGAGCCGTGCATCACCCGAACGTCGTCGAAGTGATCGACGCGGGCATGGATGACGGCTCGCCGTTCGTCGTGATGGAGCGCCTTCGCGCAAAGTCCGTCGATGCGCTCCTCCTCGCGCGCGGCAAGCTCACCGTGCACGACGCCCTCATCATCGCGCGCCACGCCGCGGCCGGTCTCGCTGCGACGCATCGCGCGCACGTCATCCATCGCGACATCAAGCCGGGAAATCTTCTCGTCGTGCGAACCGAAGGGGGCGGGAAATCTCTCAAGCTCATCGACTTCGGCGTCGCGACCGGTTGGGAAGAAAACCCCATCGACGAGGGCCCGCCGAGCGCGGTCGTCGGAACCCCCTATTACATGGCGCCCGAGCACCTTGCGGGTCGTCGCGTGACGCCCGCGGCCGACGTCTACTCGTTCGGCGCAACGCTCTTCGAGTGCCTCACCGGCCAAGTCCCGTTTTCGGGCTCGTTCGAGCAGGTCTATTCGAAAGCGATGACGGCGCCTCGACCCGACGTGCGAAAGCTCCGCCCCGATGCGCCCGAAGCGCTCGCCGATCTCGTCGCAGGGTGCCTCTCGGCGGATCCAACCAAGCGCTTCAAAACGGGAACCGAGCTCGAGCGCGCGCTCACCGCGGTGATGGCCGAGCAAACGACGCACGAGTCATCGCCGCGTCTCGAGACCTCTCGCCGTGGCCACGTACGCGTCGCGTATCACGCGCCGATCGAGATGAAGCTTCCCGACAACATGATCGTCGAAGGCGCGATCCAAGATTTGTCGGCCGGCGGCATCCTCGTCACGGCCAATCGCAGCATCGACGGCGACACGGCCGTGTCCCTCCGGTTCGCGCTGCCATCCGGGCTCATCGTTGCGAGCAAAGGCATCGTGCGCTGGGCTCGCGTTGCGCAATCGGATGCGTCGCGCGTTGCGCTTGGCGTCGAGCTCGCCGATCTCGAAATCCGCTACAAACAAGCCATCAACGACTACGTGCGGAGCGTCGAGGTCTGAGCGGCTTGCGCAACCCCAGGCTAAAGCCTGGGGCATGCGAAGAACGCATTTGATGAGCACGTTTTGAAGTCCGCCTGCCGGCGGACTCGCATCCCTCGCCTCGCATTGGGAGTCCGCCGAAGGCGGACTTTTGGTGGACACCACTCGTCCTCTTGCCTGCCCCAGGCTTTAGCCTGGGGTGGCCCAGTGAATTCTCCGACGGCGAAAGCTGGGAGCCGGTGCCCGGAACGAGTCTTGCGTTAGGTCGATGCCGCCTTACCTTCGCTGAGACCTCATGCGGCCCGAAAGACTCACCACCAAAAGCCAGGAAGCCATCCGCGACGGAGTCGAGCTCGCCTCGAAGCGTGGCAATCCCGAGCTCTTGCCCGAGCACGTTTTGCTCTCGGCGCTCGGCCAAGAAGGAGGCGTCGCGCATCCGCTTCTCCAAAAAGCGGGCGTCGATATCGCCGCGCTCGAACGCCGTCTCGAGCAGCGCCTCGACGGGCTCCCTCGTGTGTCGGGCGGAGCCGAGCCTCAGCTTTCGCATCGCGCGCTCGACATGATGCGCAAAGCGGAAGACGAGGCGAAAGCGCTCAAAGACGATTTCGTCTCGGTCGAGCACCTCGTGCTCGCTCTCGCCAAACACGATCGCGAAATTCAGGGCGCGCTCGAAGGCGCGGGCGGCGTCAAATACGACAAGCTCCTCTCAGCGCTCTCGGGCGTTCGCGGTGCCCAGCGCGTCACCGACAAAGACCCCGAGGGGAAATTCCAAGCGCTCGAAAAATACTGCCGCGATTTGACCGAGCTCGCCCGCAAGGGAAAGACCGATCCAGTCATCGGGCGCGACGAAGAAATCCGCCGGGTCCTCCAGGTGCTTTCGCGTCGCACGAAGAACAACCCCGTGCTCATCGGCGAGCCGGGTGTCGGCAAGACGGCCATCGTCGAAGGCATCGCGCAGCGAATCATCCGCGGCGACGTGCCCGAGTCGCTCAAGAACAAACGCGTCGTCTCGCTCGACATGGGCGCGCTCGTCGCGGGCACGAAGTTTCGCGGGGAGTTCGAAGATCGCCTGAAGGCCGTGCTCAAAGAAGTCGAGACGGCCGCCGGTCAGATCGTCCTCTTCATCGACGAGATCCACACGATCGTCGGGGCGGGCGCAGCCGAAGGCGCGATGGACGCCGCAAACTTGCTGAAGCCCGCGCTCGCACGCGGCGAGCTCCGCTGCATCGGCGCGACCACGCTCGACGAATACCAAAAACGCATCGAGAAAGACGCCGCCCTCGAGCGCCGTTTTCAGCCGGTCTACGTCTCGGAACCCAGCGTCGAAGACACCATCGCGATTTTGCGCGGGCTCAAAGAGAAGTACGAGCTCCACCACGGCATTCGCATTCAAGATCCCGCTCTCGTCGCCGCGGCCACGCTGAGCGATCGCTATCTCACCGAGCGCTTTCTGCCCGACAAGGCCATCGACCTCGTCGACGAAGCCGCAGCGAAAATCAAAATGGAAGCCGACAGCATGCCTGTCGAGCTCGACGTCGCGATGCGCAAGCTCACGCACTACCAAATCGAGGAGCAAGCTCTCAAAAAGGAGCGAGATGGCGCGAGCAAAGCGCGGCTCTCGCTCGTGCAAAAAGAAATCTCCGAGCTCCGCGAGCAGGCCGATGCGATTCGCGCGCAGTGGTCGAAGGAGAAAGAAGTCCTCGATCAGATCCGCGCAACGCAGCCACGGGCCGAGGAGCTCCGCGCGCAGGCGGCTGATTTCGAGCGTCGCGGCGATCTCGGCAAAGTCGCCGAAATTCGCTACGGCAAGCTCCCCGAGCTCGAAAAACGCGTCGAAGAGCTGCGCCGCGATCTCGCCAAGGTGCAAGAGCGCGCGAGCTACTTGCGCGAAGAAGTGACCGACCAAGACATCGCCGGCATCGTCGCCAAGTGGACGGGCATTCCCGTCAGCAAAATGCTTCAAGGCGAAATGGAGAAGCTCCTCCACATGGAGGAAAATCTTCGCAAGCGCGTCGTCGGCCAAGACGAAGCCGTCATCGCCGTCTCGAACGCCGTGCGCCGCTCGCGCGCGGGTCTCGGCGACGATCGCCGGCCGGTAGGCAGCTTCCTGTTTCTCGGCCCGACAGGCGTCGGCAAAACCGAGCTCGCACGCGCGCTCGCAGAATTCTTGTTCGACGACGAACGCGCGATGATTCGCCTCGACATGAGCGAGTACATGGAAAAACACTCGGTCTCGCGTCTCATCGGCGCGCCTCCCGGCTACGTCGGTTACGACGAAGGCGGCCAGCTCACCGAGCCCGTGCGCCGCAGGCCATATGCGGTCGTGCTCTTCGACGAAGTCGAAAAAGCTCACCCCGATGTTTGGAACGTTCTCTTGCAAGTCCTCGACGACGGCCGCCTGACGGACGGGCAAGGCCGCACCGTGAACTTCAAGAACACCGTCATCGTGCTCACGAGCAACATCGGCTCGAACCAAATCGCAGCCATCGAAGATCGTGACGGCCTCCCGCTCGAGGACAAGAAAGAGCTCATCCGCCGAGCGATGATGGAAGAAGTGCGAAAGAGCTTCCGCCCCGAGTTCGTGAACCGGCTCGACGAGATGGTCGTCTTCCACCGGCTCGATCGCGCGGAGCTTCGCTCCATCGTCGACATCCAGCTGGGTCAGTTCGCGCAGCGCATCGGCAAACGCGAGCTACGCATCGAGCTGACCGACGCCGCAAAGGATTACCTCGCCGAGCAAGGCTGGGACCCGCAATACGGCGCGCGCCCACTCAAGCGCGCCATTCAGAAAAATCTCGAAGACGCGCTCGCGAAGCGCGTTCTCGCAGGCGAGTTTCCGCCGGGCACGCGCATCGTCGTCGATCGCGTAGGCGAAACGCTCACGTTCAAAGCGCACGCGCAAAACTAAACTAGCTAGCCAACTTTGGCGGGCGTGATCAGGAAGCCTTCTTCGAGGAGCTGCGCGGTGAGCTCCTCGCGCTCGCGTGCGGCAGCGGCGGGCGACGAGAAGATGCGCGTCTCGGGCAAGGTCGTGGCTTCGTCCGCGACTTTGCCTCGCGCGACCAGCAAGATCTCTTTCTGACTCTCCACCCACACGAACGTCCGCCGGTTCGCGCTTAGGAAATGCACGCGTTCACTTTTCGACAATCGGATACCTCACTGACAACGCTTGAACGCGATCCCCTCGACGTTTGGAAATGAACCGCCCACGGCGGAGCACGTCGAGCCCGTTGGGCAGATACCATCAGCAGAACAGTCGCGGGAACATTTGCTGGAGCTACAGTAGCCGAACGCGCATCGTACTAGAATAGCGCCATGGACACCGCTGTCTCGCTCGCCGCCGATGCAGGTTTTGACACCGAGCTGGGCGGGTTCGCAAATCTCGCCGCACGTCTTCGGTTTCCGAAGCTGCGCGTCGGCGTGGCCGCGAACGCCACCCTCACCGACGGCCCGTGGATTTTGGTGCGGCCACTCGGCACGCTCGACTTCGCGCTTCGCCTCGAGCCCGACGTCCGGATCTGGCTTGGCGTTCCTTCGCGCCGGCGGCTACTTCGTTCCAGGTTCCGACCGCCCCACTCCGCTTGCGCAATTCGGCATCGGAGTTTCCTGGGATTCGTCGCCTGTAAGGTCCCCGCGCTGACCCCGTTACAACGGCATGCGTAACGTGCTCTTTGCTTTGTCGTTCGCCTCCACCCTCGCGTGCGGCGGCTCGATCTATGCGCCAAGTCGCGCGATCAACTTCGACGCCGATGGCGCGAGCCAGATCGACGACGACGACGTCAGGAAAGCCTTCGACGCCAAACCGCAGCTGCGCGATCATTTCAACGTCGCGTATTTTTCGTTCGACGCGAGCAAGAACGCCGATGTCGAAAAAGCGATCCGCGATGTCCCCGGCGTCGAGAGCGTGTACGCCATCCCGCCGCTCGTCGCGACGGGTCAACATCGCTTCGACGAGACGCCTTCGTCGCAACCTCTCTCGATGAAAAAACTTCGGCTGCTCGCGGCGCGCGCGCACTCCGATGTGCTCATCGTCGTCGACTACTCACACAAGAGCGAAGTCACGGTGAACCTGCTCTCCGCGTTGACCGTCTTCATCGTGCCCGCGCTCTTCTTGCCGTTTCGCGAAATCAAAGTTCAGTCGGCGGTCGACGCGTTCGTCGTCGATGTTCGCAACGGATACATGTATGGACACGTCGCCCTCGACAAGCAGGACATCGCCGTGCGTCAAACGATCTACGCAGACGAGGACGCCATCGTGAAACGCGAGTGGATCGCCCTCGAAAACGAGCTGAAAGCGTCGCTCGTGAAGCTCGCCGAAGTCGAACGCGAAACACGCGATCAGAGCCTGCGGGCCACAAAGACCCACTCGTAAACATGCAGAATACAAGGACTCGCGATCCGGCCCTTGCGCGTGAGCCAATCCTTCGTTTTACTTGTGGATGATGAGACGTCGTGTGCTCTTCGGCGTCGTCGCCATGCTCGGGCTTTCGCTCGTGTCGGGGACACCCTATGTAGCGCCGCACGCCGTCGTTACGCCGAAGTCACTCTCGACGCTCGCGGCCGATCCGCTCGCGCACGACGCCACGCACGTGGTGTCGACGTTCGAAGTGCGCGGCGCGAACACGCTCGAGTCGGTCACGGTGCGTTACGTCGACGGCGTTCTTGCGCCCGAGTCGCAGCAGCAGATGAATCACTTGATGCGCTGCCTCCGCACCGAAAGCGCGAAGCCGATCGACCCGCGCCTCATCGACACGCTTCGTGACATCGCACGCGAAGTCGACGCACCGCTGTGGCTCGTCTCCGGTTATCGCGCGCCCGAGCACTGGCATGATCACAACTTTCACAATCGCGCGCAGGCCGCCGACATCCGCGTCGAGAACATGCCTGCGTGGAAGCTTCGCCGTATCGCGCGCAGCCTCGGCGTGCGCGGCGTCGGTTTCTATCCGACGACGAACATGATCCACATCGACGTCCGCGACGACCCCTACTTCTGGACAGACTGGAGCGGCCCGCACCAAATCGGGCTGGAAGTCCGCACGCGCTAGCCCTTCGTGGGGTCGCCCTTTTTGTCGTTGAGCGAGACGGCTTGCTTCACGAGCGCGACGAGCGAGACGTCGTCGATGATGTGGTTCTCGATGATTTTCACGTGGCGCATGCGCTCGCCTTCGCCTTGGAGCATGCGTTTCGGATCCTCAAGCTCGGCGCCGCGCCAGAAACCGAAGTTGACCTGAGCGGCGTGCGCCTTGATGTACGAAAACGGACCCTTGTGCTCGTAGACCGGCTGGCCCCACTTGATCGACTCGGTCGCGTGCGGCGCGGCGGTGACGACGACCTCGCGGAGCTTCTCGATGATCGCGCGCTGCCACGGGGCGACCTTCGTCATGTAGTCGTCGACGTTCGGGCCGGTGCCCGTCGTGCGGAGCTTCGCTGAGACTTTGGGTGGCGGCGGCGGTGGCAGCGCAGGCGTCGGCGGCGCAGGGGCGACCTTCTTCGCGACCTTCTTGGCCGGCGGTGGCGGGGCTTTCTTCGCGACGGGTTTGGCGAGTTTCTTTGCTGCGGGTTTGGTCGTCTTCGTCTTTTTCGTGGCCATCGTCGCTTGCCCCTCTTTTACCCCGCGTCGAGCGCCGTCCCTTCGGCGCCGAGCTCGTGTACGGCAGACTGGATGTTTTTCGGTATCCACTCTTCGTCGGGTCCTTCGAGTGGAAGCCGGACGGGCTCGCCGTCGTAACGCACCCGTTTGCCAGGATAGACGAAAGTACGAAACATGTAGACTGCAAGCGACGGCTGCTCGAGCGCCGGGTGGATTCCTTCGTGAAGCTCTTTCATGTGCGCTTCGCGAAGCACGCTCCAGTGCAGACCCGGGTGCTCGTGGTGGATGCCATGGAACCCGTTGTTGAACGTGAACCAGTTGAAAATGCGGCCCACGAAATTACGGGAGTGGTTGTAGTCGTGGTCTTCGTCGCAGCCGTCGTGCTGGAGGTAGTTGACCGTCGTGATGCCGAACACCGCGAAAAAGTGCGGGATGATCACGAAGGCGAGGGCCTTCCGCCAGTCGATCGCGAGGAGCACTGCTTTCGCGCCCCAGCAGCAAATCATCTCGATGATGAGCTGCCGATACCAGCGAGGCATCTTCACCTTCATCATGCTGACGTAGCGGTAGTTCTCGCGGAAGATGTCCTTGCCGACGCGCGGGAAGAAGACGAAGAAGTTGGCGACGTTCCAGCCGAATTGAACCTTCGACGTACGCATCAAGTCGGCGCGTTTTTGCGTGAACTTGTGGTGCGACAAGTTGTGGCCGGGCACGTACTCGCTGACCGGAAACCCGTAGGCGCATGTGAGCGCAATCTGGAAGAGGCGGTTCATCGCACGGTTCTTGAAGACCGGCGAGTGAAGCGTGTTGTGCGTGATCACCGCGCAAATCCACGAGATCATGCACGTGAACACGACGAGCGGCGCCCACATCCACAAGGCATGCGGCGCACGGCTCCACTCGAGCACGAGTAGGGCGTAATAAAACGCCACGAAGGCTAGCGTTCGGACGTCGGCGCGGAACCGAAGCACGGATGGCTCTTACCACAATTGCTCCATCTTTCCGCTGCGTAAGCTCGTACGCGGGATAAGATGGCGAGATGCTGCGAACCTTCGCTCTCGTGGGCCTTGTGCTGCTGGGTTGCGGCACCTCCAATCCGGGCGGCGACGACGCTGGCGATGGTGGGGCGGATGATGTGAGCGCACCAGACGTGGCGCTACCCGATGGGAGCGTTGTCTCGCCTGGGTCGAGCTGCACCGAGCCAATCAAGGCAGTCGATACGACCGCATCGACCAACGTCGTGACGTCGTGCACCGAGGCCGCGTTCGATGCGGCACTGCAGAAGGGCGGCGTCATCACGTTCTCGTGCGGCGGGGCGGCGACGATCACGATGACAAGCACGCATCAGCTCCGCACGGACATCGACACCGTGATCGACGGCGGCGGCAACGTCACGCTCGACGGGGGCGGCGCCGTACGCATCCTTCAGCTCAATCACGGCGACTATCGAAAGAACACCGCGACCGTCACGCTCCAACATTTGAAGATGCACGGCGGAAAGGCGAGCGGCACCGCGCTTCCACCGGCATCTCCGCCATGCTCGCAAGGCACCGACACCGACGGGGGCGGCGGCGCGATTTGGGTTCGCGACGGCAAGCTCCACATCATCGACGTCACGTTCACGCAAAACGAAGGCGCGCAGCTGGGGCCCGACGTTGGCGGCGGCGCTGTGTATGCGCTCGGGTCGCTCGAAGTGATCATCGTGGCGAGCGCGTTCTCTTCGAACCTTGCTTCGAACGGCGGCGCTGTCGGGATGCTGAACTCCGACTTTTCCGTGTATAATACAACATTCACGCAGAACAAGGCCACCGGCAACGGCGGCAACGACATCGACAAGACAAAATGCTCCACGAAGAGTGGCGAGGTCGGCAATGGCGGCTCGGCAGGTGCCATCGGCATCGACGGGGGCGATGGAACGACCATCACGATGTGCGGCGTGCTCTTTCAGGGCAACTCGGCCAACGTGCTCGCGGGCGCGGTGTTTCGAACACCCGACAACGCACGGCAGACCACGGTCTTCGATCGATGCACGTTCGACTCGAACACGGTCGCGACCGGAAGCGGGGGTGCGCTCTACATGCACAACAGCACGCTACAAATTCTCTCGACGACGTTCTCGAACAACTCCGCGCTCGGATCTGGCGGAATTCAGGCCGACGGAACGATCATCGATTTTCAAAACGCGACGTTCTCGGGCAACCACGCGACGGCCAAGCTCGGCGGAGCGATGTCGCTCTTCAACGGCACGACCGGGACGATCAACGGCTGCACGTTTGCGAACAATCTCGCCGATGCAGGCTCCGGGCTCTTCGCCGCGGCGATCGCGGGCGTGCCGAAGCTCGTCATCACGAATTCGATCTTCTCGCAAAACACGAGCAAGGACTGCGGCGCGCCCATGGCGTGCCAGATGGACCCCGCATCGAGCGGCGCGACCACGATTCAGTTCCCGCAAAACCACGTCGTCTGCACGGGCGCCGATAGCCCGTGCGCGCCCGGCGGCACGACGTTCGCCGACCCCCAGCTCGCGGCCCTCGCCGACAATGGCGGCCCCACGCTGACATTCTTGCCCGCTCCGGGCACCCCCGCCGCGACCATCGGCAAAGCGTGTTTGCCCTTCGACCAACGCGGCCACACCCGCAAGACCCCCGACGGCTGCACCTCCGGCTCCGTCGAGCTCCCATGATCCGAACCCCGCCGCACCCCCCAAATACACGTCGGCGTCGCAGTCGGCGCCCGGAGCGAATTCGCATTTGGACGCAAACGCCCGCCGGGCGCTTGACTGATTTTGAACGTGGACAGATAGCCCTCGCGTGATGCGAGCACATTTGTAGCGCGGTAACCGTTTTCAGGCGCGAGGTCCTGCTCCCACCGCGATCTGTCACTGAGATTTTATCCGCAAAGCTTCGAGCTCTCGACACTCGGCGGCTGGGTCGCGACGCGCGCAGGCGGACATTTCGCGACCGGGTACACGCACATCGATGACATGGTCGCGTCGGTGCGCATGATCGCGCCATCGGGCCCGTTCGAGACCAAGACGTTTCCTGCATCGGGCGCGGGCCCCGATCCGAATCGGCTCGTCGTCGGATCGGAGGGCACGCTCGGCATCGTTACCGAGGCGACGCTTCGTGCGTTCCCGCGGCCCGTGCATCGGGCGAGCGCGAGCGTATTTTTCGCGGACGCCGCACGAGCGGTCGCCGCAGCGCGCACGATTGCGCAAGCCGGGCTTTTCCCGTCGAATTGTCGCGTGCTCGATCGCAACGAAGCGCTTCTCTCGGGAGTGAGTGCGGAGCAAGCGGCGCTGCTACTCGCGTTCGAGTCGGCCGACCACGAGCTTGAAACGTGGATGGAGCGCGCTCTCACCATCGCCGTGCGCAAAGGAGGCACTGCCGAGCCCGCGCGATATCGGCGCGCGCGAACGAAGGCGCGCGGCACGAGCGCATCGGAGACATGGCGCGCCGCGTTCTTGCGCGGGCCGTACATGCAGAGTGCACTCGTTCCCTACGGCGTGATGGTCGACACGTTCGAAACCGCGTGCACGTGGTCGCGATTCGAAACGCTCGATCGCGAAGTGCGCGCGGCGCTCGCCGAGGCGATGTCGGCTTGGGGAGGTGGCCTCGTCGCGATGCGCTTTTCGCACGTGTACCCCGATGGGCCGGCGCCGTATTACACGTTCGGCTTGCGCGCCGATCGCGGCCGCGAGATCGAGCAACACGAAGTCATCAAGCGTGCAGCGAGTGATGCGCTCGCGCGATGCGGCGCGACGATCACGCATCACCACGCCGTGGGGCGACTCCACGCACCTTGGTACGCGAAGGAACGGCCTGCGCTTTTCGGCGATGTACTGCGCGCGGCAAAGCGTGTGCTCGATCCAGCGTCGGTGATGAATCCAGGCGTGCTACTTCCGGAAGAGGCATGACGGAGCGCTTGGACGTCGTCGTCGTCGGCGGAGGGCCCGCGGGGATGTGCGCGGCCACGTCGATCCTCGCTGCCCATCCTTCCGTGCGCATGCGTGTGCTCGAGAAATCGGAATACCCGCGCGAGAAATATTGTGCAGGCGCTGTGGGTGGGCGTGGCGAGCGCATTCTCGACAAGCTCGGCATTCGCCCCGATGTGCGGTCCGTGCCCATCGATGGAATTTCTCTGCGCGTCGTCGAAGGCGAGCGAGGCGCGCGTGTGCCAGGCATCGGTAGCGTCGTGCGGCGCATCGAGTTCGACGAAGCCCTCGCGAAGCTCGCCAAAGAGCGGGGCGTCGAGATCGTCGAGAACGCCAAAGTCGAGAGCGTCGAGGCGAACGCGGATGGCGCCGTGATTGAATCGTCAGCGGGGCGCTTCGAAGCGCGCATTGTCGTCGGCTGCGACGGCGTCGGAAGCGTCGTGCGTAAAGCCGCGGGCGTGCCGATCGGAAAGCTGCGCGCACAAGTGCTCGAGCTCGACACGGAGTCCGTCAAAGACGATCGCACGCGCTCGATGATCCACTTCGACGCAAGCGATCGCTCGCTCCCCGGCTACACCTGGGATTTTCCAACGGTCGTCTCCGGCCGCGAGCTCGTGTGCCGTGGCATCTACCATTTGAAAATCGGTGACGAGGAGATCGATCTTGCGGGCAAGCTCGGCGAGCGCATGAGCGCGATGGGTCTCGACATCACCCAATACAAGAACAAGCGCTACGCGGAACGCGGCGTCGAGATTGCCGAAACGTTCGCGAAGGGCCCGCTCATGCTCGCAGGTGAAGCCGCGGGCATCGACCCGATCACGGGCGAGGGAATTGCTCAGGCCATCGAATACGGCTCGATGGTCGGCCCGCATGTCGCGCTCGCGCTTGCCGGGGAGACGCGCGTCGATGCGTGGACCGATCGCGTCCGGCGTTCGCGTCTCGGCCGAGATTTACGCATCCGCGAGCGCCTCGTGCGCGAGTTTTATGGTCCTCGTCGCCCGCGACTCGAGCATTTGCTCGTCGCCGACGACGCGTTCCTGCGCGCCGGGTGTCGTCACTTCGGTGCGCTCCCAATACAGCCTATTCCCCTCGCGATTGCGCTCGCACGGCTCGGCGGATATTTCGCGGGTGCGTTCCTGGATTAGTTAGTGCCGCACGAACACCCACGGCCCGCCGTCGGTCGTGCCTCGCGCCCGTGCCCCATCGACCGCGGATCACGTGCGGTGATTCGACGACGAGATCGGCGCCACCAGTGAGCGACGAGCCTTCGGTCCACTGGCAGGAGAGCTTCTCTCCGCGGAGCTCGCAGTCGGTGTTGCCGCTCGCGTACTCGGCGTGGAAACCGTGGCCGGTGTCTTTGTGCTTTCGTTCGTGCCCCATGTGCCCTCGAGGCGACCGCCCGTGCGGCGGTGGAGCGTTGCGTGGCCCGCCTGACCCGAGTCGTACCAATCACACGCGAGGACTTCGCCGTCTTTGCAGACGATGACCCCGAGCGCGAGAGATGGACCCATCCGCGCTCCGACGAAAAATCTCCTTCGTCTGCCGAGAGTTTCGGCACTCTGAGCGCGACCTCGGCCGTCGTCACGGTTGGAAGGGGAAGCGCGAGCGATACCGTCGCGGGCATCGCCCGAGGTGCGCAGCCCGCGAACGCGAGGACGAACGCCACGGCTCTCACGTGCCGTCTCCTTCGCGTTGCTCCGACCATGGACGATCTTGAACGAGCTTTCGCCCGCGCGCACGCGTGGGCTCATCGAGCTTGGATGCGGCCGCAAGCTCGAACGCCTTTGCGAGCTCTTCGGCGCGCTGAAATCGATCGCTCGCGGATTTCGCGATGCCGATCGCGACAACGAGCTCGACGTCTGCGGGGATGTGCGCGAGCGAGCTTGGAGCGGTCGGTGTGTCATGCACGACTTGGTAGAGAACCGACGCGATCTCGGGCCCGGAGAAAAGCGGTTTGCCCGTGAGCGCGCGATACGCGACCGCTGCGAGCGAATACACGTCGGCGCGATGATCGACCGTGCCGAGCTTGGCCTGCTCGGGCGCCATGTACGCCGGCGTGCCGACGAGCGCACCTTGCGTCAGCGTGTGGCCCGAGGCCTCGAGCCGCGAGACGCCGAAATCGAGCAGTTTCCAGCAGTGCGCGCGATGCTCGAACACCAGATTTTGCGGCTTCAAATCGCGATGCACGATGCCGGCTTCACGGATGGCCGCGAGCGCCTTCGCCCCGTGATGAACGAGCTCCGTCACAGCCGTGAGCTTCATGCGAGGCGTTTGACGCAGATGCCACGCAAGGTCTTTGCCGAGCAGGAGCTCCATCGCCACATACGGAACGCCCGACGGCCCCGCTCCACTCCCGATCACGCGCGCAACGAACGGCGAATCCACCTTGGACGCGAGCTCGGCTTCGCGCTCGAAGCGCTTCACGTGCGACGGGTCGCTGAGAATCGACGGATGCAAGAGCTTCACCGCCGCGACTTCTGCGCCGCGTGTCGCGCTGTACACCTCGCCCATGCCGCCGCGCCCGAGGAGCGCGCCGAGCTTCCAGCCATCGATCACTTGTTCGGTGTAACGACCTTCGCCGGGGCGAAGCGCACGGTCGAGCTCGCCGCGCGCTTCCGCGAGGAGCGCCTCCTTCTGGTCGATCTGCCGATTGGCGCGCTCGACGCGAGCGATCGCGGTGTCGGTTGCGCGCCGGCTCGAGCGCGCGAGAAAGTAGGTCGTTGCAAAGACAACTTCGACCATCACCATGAAAAAAAGCTTCCAGATGATCGAGAGCGAGCCGAGCGGCATCGGCCCGAGATCGGGCAGGACGCCGAACGCAACGCCGCTCGCTAGAACGAGATACCCAAGGGACCCGACGATGAACGTCGTGCGTGCCGCAAAGCGGCTCTCGGACAATCCGAAAAAATAGACGCCGACCGGAAGCACCATCACCGCAGCGGTGAACAGGCCCAAGTAAAAGAGAACGAGCTCGGAGACGACGCCAAGGACCGCGCCCATGAGAGCGACGAAACGTTCGGTGTAGAGCGTCTCGTCGCGAAGGCGCCGGAGCGCGATCATGTTTGCGCTGATCACGATCGCGCACAGACCGAGCGCGGCCGAACGAAACGCCCACGTGCCGCCGACGAACGGCATGAACGCGCCGGCCGCGGCCGTCATCATCGCCGTCAGTCGATAAAACGCGCGTGCGCGCTCGAGCTCTTCCGTGCGCATCACGACCGACGTCGCGACCGTGTGGCTCGAAGGCGAGCTCAGCGCTTGAGCATCTCGCGAGTGAGCCTCGCGGAGAGCGTTACTCGTCTCGAGGATCGTCTCCGCGTCCGGCTCTGTCATTGTTGAAGCGAACGACCCGCTCGTAGCATCGACCCGCGGCCCGTCGGCCAGAGCATGCACGACGTTCCGGAGCCCGGCACCGTGTAGACGTCGATTCCGTGATCGAACGTGCTGACGAGGATCTCGAGCTGCCCGTCACCGTCGAGGTCGGCGACGGTCGGTGCCGCGGGAACACCGATGCCGTTGCCGTCGGTCCCTTGGTTCGGCAAGACGATGTCGAAGAGAAGTGCGCCGGTGTTCTCGAGGATCACGATGTGTCCGCCGTTCGCCTCTAGCGAGTACATGCCGAAAATGATTTCGGGCGCTCCGTCCTTGTTGAGGTCGGCAACGATGGCTTCGGACGCGAACGTCTTCGATTGCCCTTTCGCGTAGTCGTAACGCCAGAGGCGCGTGCCATCGGGGCCGATCGCGTAGATGTATCCATCGTTGACAGGCGCGATGATCTCGGGCCGTGCGTCGCCGAGGATGCTCACGGTGGTGGGCGCGGGGATGCCGCTCGGTGGGTAGTAGTCGTCGCTGGCGCGCACGGCGGGTTTGTCGCTGAAGGGAAGCGTATTGAAAGCGGGCAGGCGTCGAGCGGCGTTCGCGCCGCCGTTTTGCGCGCCCTGCAAAACCATGAACGCGTAGACCTGCGTTTCGTAAGGCTCCTTCATTTCCGCGTTTGGAATGCCGACGATGTCGTTCTTTCCGTCGCCGTCGATGTCGACGATGTTGGGCGGTGACGCCGTCCACTGGAGCCACATCGTGGTGTCGACGCTCGGCCACGCGCCGTTCGGATTCGAGTGATAGTGCGCGTCCTCGATGGCGGGGTCGAACCATCGGATGAACTGACCCCAGCCCATGCGCATGCCGAAATATTTCGACGCGGGGTTCGTGTACCAATCGCTCGCGAGGATCGATGTGCCGTCTTTCTTGAACGCGTTGATCTGGTGGTTGTCGTAGGTGGTGATGATTTCGAGATCGGGCGAGTCGTCGATGTCACCGATGCCGACGTTCTCGCCGTAGCAGCCGTAGCCCGTGTTGCCTTGGCCGTTGAAGGTGAGATCGTCCGATTGGTTGTAGCGAGGCCAACCCGCGCGTGTGGTGCCATCCGGTTCGAACACGAACACTTGAGCGCCCGTGCTGCTGGTGTTCGTCGTCGTGACGACGACTTCGATTTTTCCGTCGCCGTCGAGATCGCTCGCGGCCATTCCGCGAACCTCGGGGCATTGCCCGCCGCTGCACGTCGATGCGGGCCAGCCGCTCTTCACCGAGAGTGCGCCGTTCTTCCATTCGTATGCGGCAACGCTCGTTCCTTGTTTGGTGGAGAGATCACTTCCGCCGACGACGATCTCCATCACGCCATCGCCATCGAGATCCGCAACGACACCTGGCGCATACACGCGCCCACCTGTGGCGGTGCCCTTGCCGATTTGTTTGCCCTGCGCGTCGAAGACGAACGTCGAATAAAACGGCGCGACGATTTCTTTCGTCCCGTTCTTGTCGAGGTCGACGACCGCCGGTGATGCGAACCATCCAGTTTCGCCGCTCTTGATGTTGCGAACGAAGGTCGGGCTGAGCACGGCAGCCGAGCCGCCTTGTGCGGCGCATTGTGGGGTCGGCTCGACGGCGCCATCGTTTGCGACGCTGCTGTCGCCTGGACCGCCGTCGCCGTTGCCGCCGTTGCCGCCGTCCCCGCAAGCCGAGAATGCCGAGAGCACGCACAGAGCCACGAAAACGCCGAGGTTGCGCATCGCGATATCTTATCATCGCCTCGTGACCGCGCGCGCCGCCCTCCTCGTTGGCAACCCGACCGCACAGAGCGGCAAAAACAAGGCGCGAATCGAGCGTGCGCGCGCCTTCATCGAGCGCGCGGGCGTGACATGCGAGCTTCTTCCGACCGAGCCCGAAGGTCGCACGCCAGCTGCGGTCGCGCGCGCAATCGGGTCGCGCGACTACATTTGTGCGATCGCGATGGGCGGCGACGGAACGTTTCGCGAAGTGGGCGCAGGCATTCTCGACTCCGGCAAGGAGGTCCCGCTCGGAATGCTTCCGACGGGTACGGCCAACGATCAGGGTCGAAGCTTCGGTCTCGACTCCGGGGACGCATCGCTCGAACGAAACATGGAAGTGGTGCTCGCGGGCAAGGAGACACGCCTCGATGCAGGCAAGCTCATCACACCCATGCAAACTACATGGTTCTTCGATTCGGCTGGCTGGGGGATTTCCGCGCGCGTTCTTCGCGAGCGCAACCTCGAACGAGAAGTCGTGTCGAAGATCCCGCTCCTGCGCGAGCTCTATCGGGATCAGCTCGTCTACGCGAGCGCGTTCCTGCGTGTGTTTTTGGATTCCTACGCCGTGAGCGACAAGTTCGACGCGGAGATCGTCGCCGACGGCGAGAAGCACGAGCTCGTCGGCCTCACCGATCTCATCGTCAAGGGCACGCGCGTGTATGGCGGCGCTTGGGTGTTCGACAAGAATTCGAAGCACGACGACGGCAAATTCGAAGTCGTGCCGTTTGCGGGCAAGCGAGACTGGGCGAGCAAAGCCATCGTCGACCTCGACGGAAACCCCGTGACCGAAGAAATGCTCAACGCGATTGGCGTCGAGCACTCGAAGAACGTGTCGGCGTCGCGCATCACGTTCAAGTTTCGTACGCAGGAAGGCGCCGCGCCTTTCTCAGCCCAAGCCGACGGCGAAGAGATCGCCGCGACCGAAGAAGCGAGCATCGAGGTCGTGCAGCAAGCGCTTCGGCTCATCGTTCCCTGACGGGTTTCTTGGCCGTGCGTCGCGCGATCCGTATGGTCGGGCGATGAAGCCGTTCTTTCTTGGTCCGCTCGTGCTCGCGATGACGATGCAGCCGCTCGCGCTCTCGCGGCTTCCGAATGCGACCTACGACGCTGCTCACAAGACGGTGACGACGCACCAATTCGGCTCGCGCATGGTGTACGCGCTCGAGTCACCGCTTCGCGTGATCGTGGGATGCCATCTCATCGGCTCGACGCTCGTCCGCACGCAAGCCGGGCGCACGACGATGACGCACGTGAGCCTCGGGGCGCACGACATCGATCCTTGTAGTCCGTAGCTTTTTGAGTGTGCTCCCGAAAACGCTTGCTGATTTCGTGTGCTACACAATCGGATGCTCGACGTTCGGGGGTTCGCGGTGCTCTGCGCGGTCGCGATCATCGGCTGCGAGAGGTTCGTCGCGACGGACGGGCGCGAGTTTACTTCCACGAGTAGCACCACGGCCAATCCACTTCGCGAAGCGCTCGTCGCGAGCGGCGCAAACGATCTCGAGTGCGCGGCGCGTGAAGTCGCGGTGTTCACGCAGCGGCGTGGCGCCAACGAATCGTTTGCCGTCGTCGAAGGTTGCGGCAAGCGCGCGACGTATTTCATCGCATCGGGCGGTCACCTGAAGTTGGTCGGCATGCTGGCCACACCGTGACGGCTGACCACCGCTAGACGTTCTTCACCGCTTCGCGTTTCGACAAGCCCGCGCGACGTCGTCAGGCGACTTGCGCGGCATCGTCGACGTCGGCTACGTCGTCGGCTTTGGCGGTGGCCTCTGCCGCGGGCGGGACGGTGCGAACACCGCCAGCCGGTTTGGTTCCGTCGAGCGCGGTGTTCATGTTCACGCTCACGAGTCGCGACACACCGGACTCTTGCATCGTGACGCCGTAGAGGACGTCGACGAGCTGCATGGTGCGTTTGATGTGCGTGATGAGGATGAACTGCGACTTCGCCGTCATCGAACGGATCATGTCGTTGTAACGAGCGACGTTGGTTTCGTCGAGTGGCGCGTCGACTTCGTCCAGGATGCAGAAGGGCGACGGCTTGATCTGGAAGATGGCGAAGATGAGCGACACGGCAGTGAGCGCTTTTTCGCCGCCGCTCATGAGCTCGATCGACGACAGCTTCTTGCCCGGCGGCTGCGCGAGAATGTCGATGCCAGTCTCGAGCATGTCTTCCGGGTTCGTGAGGCTGAGCGACGCGCGCCCGCCGCGGAACATCTTCGGGAAGATTTCTTGGAACTTCGCGTTGACCGCTTCGAACGTCTCGGCGAAGAGCCGGCGAGACTCGCGGTTCATCTGAGCGATCGCCTTTTGGAGATCGGAGAGAGCCTTCTCGAGATCGGCCTTTTGCGTCGTGTAGAAGGTGAAGCGCTCTTCGGCTTCTTGGTGCTCGCGGACGGCCTCGAGGTTGACGGCCCCCATCCGATCGATGAGCCCGATGAGCTCGGTGATGCGCGCGTGGAGCTCTTCGGTCGGTGCCGGGCGCAAGTGGTAGTCGCCGATGATGGTGGCGAGGCGGAGACCGCGGAATTTCTCGGCGACCGAATCGAGCAAGTGCTCGAGGTTCATCGATTGCGTGTGGAGCGCGCGCTCGGCTTCGGTGAGCGCTTCGCGAGCGGCTTCTGACTCGGCGCGGAGATCCTTGAGCTTGGCTTCGCGCTCGGAGAGATCGTTCTTCATCGCTTCGTAGCGACCGCGGACTTCGGCGAGTGAATCTTGGGCTTCACGGAGCTCATCGAGCATGCGCGAGAGCGATTCTTTGTGGAGCGCGATCTGTGCGGCCGTCTCGCCCCAGGCGCGAGCGGCTTCGATGCCTTCTTCTTCGAGGCGATGGCTTCGTTCGGAGAGCTCTTCGACGCTGCGATCGAGGCGCGCGATCGTGCCGCGAACGGCCGAGAGTTTTTCGCGACTCGCGGCGAGGCGAACTTTCGCTTCGGTGAGCACAGTGCGACGCGCTTCGACTTCCGCACGATGCGCCATGCAATCGAGGCGCGCGGCTTCGAGCGCGACTTGCGCGGCAGCGAGACGATCGTGCTCGCCACCGAGGATGCTTTCGGCGTGCTCTCGTTCGATGCGGGCTTCGTCGATCCAGCGAGCGAGCTCCTCGGTCTCGTTGGCGAGAACGACGAGGCGCTTTTCGACCACGCCGATGGCGGCAATCGTAGTGTTGAGATCGCTCTCGGCCGTGACCATGGCGAGCTCGTCGGCGTGGGCTTGCGACCGCGCTTGCTCGAGCATCGTCTGCGTTTCGGTGATTTCGCCGCGAAGCGCTTGGTGCGCCGAGAGCCGCTCGGAAGCCGTGACGTCGAGAATGGCGATGCTCTCGGAGAGCTCACGGAGCTCGCGTTTTTCGTCGAGACGGCCCGCTGCGACGTCATCGCCGCTGCCGCCGACGACGCGACCGTCCGGAAAGAGCACGGTGCCTGCGATCGTGACAATCGGAGCCGTGGTCATGGATCGAACGCGCATGGCCGAAGCTGCGTCGCGAACCACGACGGCATCACCGACAAGACCGCGAACGAGCGATTCGTCTTCGGGAGCGAATCGAAGCGCATCGATCAAGCGACCGATGACGCCTTCGTCAGTAGGAAGGGGAAGGGCTGAACCCGCAACGTATGCTGGATGCTGCGGAACGACGGCCGCCCGGCCGCCACCGGAGCGCGCCATCTCTTCGAGGAGCTCGACGCCGCGATCGACGACGTCAACAACGACATCCTCGAGGCGATCACCGAGAAGCCCGGCAAGCGCGTGCGTAAGATCGGCGGGCGCTTCGATGCGATCACCGACCAGCCCGAGGAGCGATGCGTCGCCCGTTGCGACGAGAGCGCGCGGACCCGCGCCGACACCTTCGAGGCGCGCGTGAACTTCGGACAGAGCGCGCTGACGTGAGCGTGCGCTCGAAAGCTCGGAGCGTGCTTCGTCGAGGGCGCGTTCGCTCGCGACGATCGTGACGCGAAGCTCGGTGAGCCGGATTTCGGCGCGTTCGCAATCTTCTGCGCTCGCGACTTTGCCAGCGCGAAGAAGCTCGAGGCGCGTTTCGAGCGCACGAAGCTTGCCGCGGTGCTCGACGATGGCGCCTTCGAGCGCTTCGTGTTCGAGACGAACTTTGTCGAGACGCGAGGCCATCTCGTTCGAGCGGCGATCGTGCCCGGCGAGCGTGGCTTCGGCGCTTGCGATCGCGGCTTGCGCCGTCGACGTGCTTTCTTGAGCGGAAGCAGCACGCTCTTCGGCTGCGCTGAGCTCGGTTGCGCTTTCGGCAAGACGCGCTTCGTTGGCATCTGTCTCGGCGTGTTTCGCTTCTTCATCGTGCTCGAGATCGCGCACTTCGGCTTCGAAGGTGGCGCGTTCGGCCGCGAGCGTGGAACGTTGCGTTTCGATCTCGCGTGCGTCGTTTTCGGCTTGGGCTTCGCGCGTGCGGAGTGCTTCGAGGCGATCGCGGCTGCGCGCGATGGCGGCTTCTTCCGTGCGGACGTCGTTTTCGGCGCCGAACGCACGTGTTTGCGCGCGCTCGACTTCTTCTTCGACGCCGAACGCCTCTTGGCGTGCCGTTTCGAGATCAGCGTCGCGAGCGACGAGCTCGGAGCGTGCGTGGTCGGCCGCGAGCGTGCGCGACTCGACTTCCGCGCCGTGATGCTTCTGCCAGCCGATGAGCTCGAGATAGCGATGCGATGCATCGTGGAGCTGGTGGTCTTCGAGCTCGCGTCGGTAGTTGACGTAGCGCTCGGCCTTTTGCGCCTGGCGCTTCAACGAGCCGAGGTTGCGCTCGATCTCCGCGACGATGTCGCCGACGCGAAGCAGGTTCTGGTCGCAGAGCTCCATCTTCCGCTCGGCGGCCTTCTTGCGCGCCTTGTACTTCGTGATGCCCGCGGCCTCTTCGATGAGGATGCGGCGGTCTTCGGGCTTGGCGCTGACGATGAGGCCAATCTTGCCTTGCTCGACGATCGAATACGCTTTCGTTCCGACGCCGGTGCCCAAGAACAAATCGGTGATGTCCTTCAGACGGACTTGCACCTTGTTGATCAAATATTCGCTGTCGCCGTTGCGGTGGAGGCGGCGCGTGACGGCGATGTCCGAGTATTCGGAGAACTCGGGCGGAAGCGTTTGGGGCTCGTCGTTCTCGAAGGTGAGCGTGACTTCGGCGAGCTCGCTCGCGACGCGTGAGTCGCTGCCGCCGAAGAGGACGTCTTCCATGCTGCGGCCGCGGAGGTGCTTGGCGCTTTGCTCGCCCATGCACCAACGAATCGCGTCGACGATGTTCGACTTGCCGCACCCGTTCGGGCCTACGATGCCGAGGACGTCATGATCGAAGTGGACCGTCGTGCGGTCCACGAACGATTTAAACCCCGTCATCTCGAGCTTCTTTATCTTCATGAATAACTGCGCTCCGAACCTACCGGCCCCTTCAATAAGGGCCATATTTTCGACTGCGATTGGTTGACGTATGCTGCTTGTATGGTCACTTCACATAACGTCACTGTGCAATTGCACAGGTATCCCCGGAACCCCCCTGTACGCAAGGGAAAATTGGTAGGATGCCCCCGGAACAACGCCATGCCGACCTATGAGTACCTGTGCAAGACCTGTGGAAACGCGTGGGAGGCAACCCAGCGCATCACGGAGAACGCTCTGACCGAGTGCCCGAAGTGCCACGAGCAAACCGCCGAGCGTCAGATCAGTGCGGGCAACTTCATCCTCAAGGGTGGGGGGTGGTATTCGGACCTCTATTCGTCGACCCCGAAAAAAACCGAGTCGAAGGGCGACGCACCCAAGGCCGACGCCAAACCGGATGCGCCCAAAGCCGACGCGCCCAAAACCGAAACGAAAACCGAAACCAAAGCTCCCGCGACGCCCGCTACGACGCCGAAAAAGGAGTGACGTCAGCGTCTGCGGAAGATGAGGTTTTTGGCGGCGTCAGGCGTGATGGCAAATTCGTGGGCGAGGCGTTCGTAGACGAGGTCCATGATGCGCCCGCGTGGCGGGTTTTCGATGCGTGAGAGATCCGGCTCCCACACGCGTGCTTCGGCGGGCCACGTTGCGGGATCGGTCGCGCGCGAGCGTTTGGCGTAGAGAGCGCCGCGGGCGAGCGCGTGGAAACGCGTCATCGCGTGCATCCAGTCGGCGAGCGACGATGGGTCGCTTTCGGCGCGCGTGATGGCTTCGATGCGGCGATCGATTTCGTCGAGTGGCAGCTCGTCGATTTCGCGGAGGGCTCCGGGAAATTTCGCGGCGAGCGCCGCCATCCGCTTGCGTGGGTCGTGGGAAGCGTCGATCGTGCGAAGAGCGCGCATCTCTTCGTACTTCGCGCGAAGCTCGCGGAGCTCTGCGGTCACGAGCGCAATCGTGCAGCGCCTGGGCACGTTGCGCAACGTGCGAGCGGGCCATAAGCTTCGAAGTGTCCATGTCGGATCACAAGCGCGAAATCGAAGAGCTCCGCGCCGAGCTCACGCGCATCGATGGGCAAATCCTCACCGCGATCGAAAAACGCGCGAAGGCCGCGCGCCGCGCCGCCGAGCTTCGTTCGGGTCCGGTGCAGCTTCCGCTCACCGACAAGGCGCAAATCGCGACGCTCGTCGCGCGCGCGAGCGGTGAGATGCCCGTCGAAGACGTGCGCGCGATTTTTCAGCAAATCTACGCGAGCTGTCTCGGGCTCGAGCTGCCAGTCAAGGTCGCGTACATCGGACCCGAAGGCGGCTTCGCACATGCTGCGGCGCGTTCGCGTTTCGGCGCAAGCGCACAGCTCGTCGCGCTCGACACTGTTGCGGCCACGCTCGAAGAAGTCGTCGTGCATCGCGCGGAGTTCGCCGTGCTTCCCGTTGAAACGACGACCGAAGGCCCCGTGCAGAGCACCATCTTCGCGCTCGTCGCGACCGATTTGAAAATCGTCGCAGAGGTCGAAGCGGTCAGTGATTTGTGTTTGATGAATCGCACCGGCAACGAAGCCGACGTCGAAAAAGTCTACGCCACCGCCGCTGATCACGCGCGCGCCCAAAACTCGCTCGCCGCGCTTGCGCGAAAACCCGTTATCTACGACGTGAAGACACCGCTCATGGCGTGCAAGCTCGCCGCGGAAGATCACGGTGCCGCTGCGTTATGCGCGGATGGCTTCGGCGGCGAGCACGGCCTCGAGATCTCGCGCCGCGGAATGGTCGACGGCGGCGCCGAGCGAGTGCGCTACGCGATTGCATCCGCGCGACCCGGCGGTCGCTCCGGAGACGACTCCACCGCGTGCGTATTTTCCGTGAACGACGAGCCCGGCGCGCTCCTCAGCGTGCTCCACCTCTTCGCCGAACGCGGCATCAACTTGCGCAAGATCCAATCGCGCCCCGCGGACCGCACGCACGAAGAGTGGACCTACCTCTTCTTCGTGGAGCTCTCCGGCCACGCCACAGACAGGCCGCTGGTCAGCGCTTTCGAGGATGTCCGCCACAAAACCCGTTTCTTCAAAGTGCTCGGTTCTTACGCCTCGATTTGAATGAAAAAAGACCTTGGTCCGTAATACGGTAAGGCAGATGTCGCCCAATCGATTCGTGCCTAATAAATACGTGGTGATCGACCCGCGGCAGCGAGACAGCGCGGCCGGGCCGCGAAATTCGCAATCACAGAATACGTTGGCGGCACAAACCTGGCGGCTTGCGCAATCTGGAAGCATCCATCCGCCGGCCTCGCCGGTTTTGTCTCGCTGCCGCCAATCGATCGCGATGAAGTTCCAAGACGCGCACTCTTGCTGGGGTTTGAGCTCACAATGAAGCGTTTTCTTGCGGCAATCGCACTCGTGGCGGCTTGCGGCGGGAGCTCGGCGAACGAACAGCCGAAGCTCGTGACGCCGCCGGCGTCGGGCAGCGCGGCAGTCACGCCAGAGTCGCTCGACAAAGACCCGCTCTCGCTTTTTCCCGCGGGCGCGCTTGCGATGTTCTCGCTCGATTTGCATGCATTCTACACGAGCCAGTCGGCCGGTGCGATCGCGGCACAGGTCACCGAAAAATATTTTCCGCTCGGCGCCGAGGCAGGCTTCTCTGCATCGCGAGATCTCGATCGCGTGATGGGCGGCATCTACTCGATGCAAGGCGTCGACGCGCTCGCGACACTCGTCGGCCGCTTCGACACCGCGAAGATCACCGCGCTCGCCGCATCGCACGCGCAGATTCACGGCGGCGGTGTCGTTGCGTCATCGGTGTACGCGAATCGCACGCTCTTCACGGTCAACGACATCGGCTTCACGATCTTGACGCCGCACCTCGTCATCGCCGGAACGAAGACGACCATCAAGCGCGCACTCGATCGTATTCGCGACGGGAAGCTCACCCGCGACGCACCCGCGTGGATGTTGCAAACATTGGCAACGCCCGCGGCGGCCGGCGCACTCGCGATCGACACGAAGGGCATGCCGCTCTCGAATCTCACCGGCGGCTTTCCGCTCAAAGGGACGGACGGCATGACGAACGTCCGGCTCCTCGGAAACTTCCAAGCGCCCGGCATGCACATCGCCGGCTCGGCCACCTACGCCGATGAAGCGCACGCGAAGGCGGGCGCAGATGGGCTTCGCGCGCTCTTCGCATCGACCGCATTTAGCGTGCTCACCTCGGCGCTCGGCGTCGCCGTGAAAGATGTTGCAGTCACGCCCGTACAAAACGACGCTCAAATTTCTTTCACCGTCGACGACGCATCACTCAGGAATTTGATCGGCCGCTTGCCGTCGCTCGCCAGCGGCTCCTGATGATTTACGCGTTCGAGGAGATCGGCCCCGACCTCGCCCGACCACCGCTTGCAGCACGCCGTGCGATGCTCGGCTCGGGCGTCGCCGTGCCGCTCGATACATGGCAAGCGTTGCCGCTCGAAGCGCGCCAACAAATCGCAAACGAAGGAACGAAGCTCGCGATGAGCGAGTTCGTCGTCAAGAACGCCGTATCGTCGGTGCTGAAGCGCGTGCGCTTCATGGGGCCGGTGAAGGATCCACGCATCGACGTCGTTCCTCAGGGCGTCATGGATGCGGTTCGTCAGCTCCGGCCGCTCACGCTCCCCGAATGGCAGCAGCTCAGCCCGCTCGATCGGTACACGCTCGTTGCGGTTTCGAGCAACAGCCGCCTCCTCTATCGCGCTCTCGAAGAGATGACGACCGGGCCCGCATCGACGCTGTCGTCGATCAAGCTTCGCCCGTGGATCGGGCCGCTCGCGCACGCCGAAGTGCGCATGTCGCGCGCGGCGCTCGGCGAGCTTGCGGGTGGGATGATCAAAAGCGGAAAGGCGGTCGTGCTCGCGCGTGCCGCAGGCATACGCGCGGCGCGTGGTGCTCACGACGTGCTCGACGGGTACGCGGAAAAGTGGGCTGGGCCTGTCGAGCTCGACGCGCGCCTCGACGCCGAAATGTGCGGCTACGTGTGGCAAGCGCACGTGAGCACCGTCGACGGCGAATTTTTCGCCGCGGCGTCCATCCTCGCCGCATCGACTGCCGCCATCGCACTACGCGATGCAATCGCCGAGCGAGATCCGACGTCGAGCATCGGTGAGGTCTCGCAACGCAACGAAGCATGGAGCGTCGGCAGCGGCGCCTTCGGCGACGAGGCCACGATCGCGATGGGCGGGAAAGCCGCGTACGCGCCGCGTCCGACCGCGAGCAACCCGCAGGCGGCTGCAGTCGGTGATGACGATGACGTGGTCGCCCCGCCAGCTCGCACGGGCGTTCCCGTGTGGATCACGCTGCTCTTGATGCTGTCGACGCTCGCCGCGTTCGCCGCCGCGGGCATCACGATTTACCGTACGCATCCATGACCGACATCGTCGTTCACCCCGCGACGCGCCCGCTCGTCGGTAGCGTGCCCGTTCCTTCCGACAAAAGCGTCGCGCATCGCGCGCTCTTGCTCGGCTCCCTTTGCAACGGCAAGAGCCGCATTCGGGCGTGGGCGGGCGGGGGAGACAACGCATCCACACGCGCCATTCTCGCGTCGATGGGCATCGCATTCGCCGAAGAAGGCGAGGACGTCCTCGTCACGGGCGCCGGAATCTTCGGATTGCGCGCACCCGATCGCGAGCTCGACTGCGGCAACTCCGGCACCACGATGCGTCTCTTGTGCGGCATCCTCGCCGCGCAACCCTTCGCGACGACGCTGATCGGCGACGAATCACTCACACGCCGTCCGATGATGCGCGTCATCGGCCCGCTCCGCACACGCGGCGCGCGCGTCACGGGCCCCGCAAATGCAAAAGGCGACATCACCGCGCCGCTGCACATCGAAGGGCTACCCGAGGGCGAATACCTTGGCGCGATCGAATACGAGCTTCCCGTGGCGAGCGCTCAAGTGAAGAGCGCACTCCTTCTTTCGGGTCTCTATGCACACGGCACGACCACACTTCGCGAGCCGGTGCTCTCGCGCGATCACACCGAGCGCATGCTTCTCGCGCTCGGCGTACCGCTTCGCACGGTCGGCACGCTCGTCGAGATCGATCCAGCGGGATGGAGCGGTACGATGCCTTCGTTCGACGTCGCCATTCCGGGCGATATTTCGGCGGCGACATTTCTTCTCGGCGCCGCGCTGATGGTTCCCGATTCGCGTGTGACCGTGCGCGCCGTCGGCACGAACCCGACACGCACGGGCATTCTCGATGTGCTCCGCGACATGGGCGCGAGCCTTGGCATCGAGCCCCTCGGCGACGAAGGCGGCGAGCCCATCGCGAATCTCCACGTCGAAGCGTCCACTGGATTGCGCGGCGCACGCGTCGCGGCCGAGCTCGTTCCGCGATCCATCGACGAGATCCCCGCCATCTGCGCGATCGCCGCACGCGCGAACGGCAAAACGCTCGTGCGCGACGCCGCCGAGCTCCGCGTGAAAGAAAGCGATCGCATCAACGCGACGGTCGAGGTCCTTCGCGCGTTTGGTGTGACATGTGAGGGGCTCCCCGACGGCATCGAGCTCGAAGGCACATCTGCGCCGCTCACACCGGCCACCATCGATTCGCGCGGCGATCACCGCATCGCGATGTCCGCCGCCCTCCTCGCTCTCTGTGCGAGCGGCCCCTCACGCATCAGAGATGCCGCATGCATCGGAACGAGCTTCCCCCGATTCGTGGGGACATTGCGCGCATTGGGCGCGTCGATTGACGTCGAGTAGCGTCGCTCGTATCGTGAGACAGTGGCCGTGTTCGTCCATAGGACCCAAACCATTGAGCACTGATTCAAGACGGACCGCGCGTCCGCGTCGCAGTATATCCACCAAGCCTCCGAGCGTTCGCGACACCCCGCAAAGCGTGCGCCCACCGTCGATCGAAGACGTCTCCGAGCAGAAGAAGCTGTTCGTCGTCTACCAACCCATCGTCGATCTCAAGACAGGCAAGCCGTTCGCTTACGAAGCGCTCGTGCGCAGCAGGTCCGAGACGTTTCCCGACCCGCCCAGCATCTTGAGCGCCGCAATCGAGGCGCGCGCGATGGGCCGCATCGGCCGCGTCATTCGCGAAATCGCAGCAGGCGAGTGCCCCGATGCGCCGCTCTTTTTGAACATCCACCCCAACGAGCTCGACGACTCATGGCTCGTCCGGCCCGATGATCCGATCTTTTCACACGAGCATCCGATCTATCTCGAGATCACCGAATCGGTTCCGCTCACGCACTTCAAGTTTTGCCACGGCGTGCTCCGTGAAGTGCGCAGCCGCGGCGCGAACCTCGCCGTCGACGATCTCGGCGCGGGTTACTCGAACCTCAAGTACATCGCCGATTTGAACCCCGAGGTCGTGAAGATCGATCGCGATCTCGTCGCGGGGCTCAAGCCAGGAACACGCCTCTATCGGCTCGTCGCGTCTATCGTCCGACTCTGCAACGACATGGGCGCGCTGGTCGTCTGCGAAGGCATCGAGACGTACGACGAGTTCATGGCATCGCGCGACGCCGGCGCGCAATACGGCCAAGGTTATTATTTCGCCCGGCCTGCCACGCCGCGCCCGATGTACGACTGGAAAAAGCTCTCGAACCCCCCGCCCGCACGGTGATACTCAAGACGTGTGCGGACCCGTCCGATAGTCGCCATCGATGGTCCGGCCGGCGCCGGCAAGAGCACGGTTGCGCGTCGCGTGGCCGTCGCGCTTGGGTTCGTGCTCCTCGACACGGGCGCGCTCTATCGCGCGGTCGCGCTCGCGGCTTCGCGCGCGAAAATTCCCGTCACCGATGGTGAGCGCTCGGGCGCTCTCGCGGAAGAGTTGGCGAATCGCGGCGCCATCAAGCTCGAACGCGACAAGGTCACGCTCTCGGGCGAAGACGTTTCGGTTGCGATTCGCACACCCGAGATGGGCATGGACGCAAGCACGGTGTCTGCACACCCACCGGTGCGCAAAGCGCTGCTCGACATGCAACGAAGCGCAGGCACAGCGGGCGGCATCGTCGCCGAAGGTCGCGACATCGGGACGGTCGTTTTCCCAGATGCAGAATACAAGTTTTTCCTCACAGCCTCGCCCGAGGTGCGCGCGCATCGGCGGTGGGAAGAGCTCGTTGCGAAGGGCGCGAAAACGACCATCGAAGAGACGCTCGCCGAAGTGAAACGCCGCGACGCACAAGATACGGAGCGCGTCGTCGCGCCGCTCAAGCCCGCGGACGACGCCGTTTTGCTCGACTCATCGGAGATGGCGATCGACGCCGTCGTCGATCTCGTGCTCGCTCGCGTTCGCGCATAGTTTCGCGCACTTTCGTGTTACGGTCGCGCTCGTGACCTCGGGGACGTGGGCGGATCCGCGCTCGCCGCAAGCGCAAGCCATCGCCGATTTGTTCGGTGACACGCTCATTCTGTGTTCGGCGATCTTCGCGCTCGTCGCCATCCTCATCACGTACGCCATCTTCAAGTTCCGGGACGACGGCAAACGCAAAGCGTCGCAAACCGAAGGCAACACGCGACTCGAGATCGCGTGGACGGTCGCGCCCGCGCTCGTGCTCGTCGGGCTTCTTGCGCTCACCGTGCGCGCCATGAACGGCTCGGATCCACCCGCCGATCGCGAGCCCGACATCGTCGTCACCGCGCATCAGTGGTGGTGGAGCGCGAAATACGCATCGGGCGCCATCACCGCGAACGAGATTCACATTCCGGTCGGCAAGCCTCTCGTCATCGGCATCGAATCTGCGGACGTCGTCCACGATTTTTGGGTGCCCGAGCTCGCGCGAAAGATCGACGCCGTTCCCGGGCGTAGCGTGAGCATTTGGATGCAAGCGGACAAGCCCGGCACGTACGTCGGCGCATGCGCCGAGTATTGCGGCGTGCAGCACGCGTGGATGCGCATCGTGATCGTCGCCGAGTCCGCAGAAGATTTCGCCGCGTGGGAGCGGCGCACGCTCGCTCCCGCGCCGCCGCCAGTCGCGGATAACGTCGCGCACGGCGCGCGTCTCTTTGCGCAGATGACATGCGTGAAGTGCCACGCGATCGCGGGCAACGGTGATGGTGCTGGCGTCGCCCCCGACCTCACACACATTGCGTCGCGCACCACGCTCGGCGCGGGCGTCGTCAAAAACACGCCTGACGATCTCGCCAACTGGCTCAAACACCCCGGCGACGTGAAGCCCGGTTGCCACATGCCCGACGCGCAGCTCTCCGATCAAGACACGAGCGATTTCGTCGCCTACTTCGAGACACTCAAATGACCATCCTCGAAAGTCCCGGAGGGACTGGCGCAAGCGATCACGTGCCCGAGGAGCATGCGGGCGAAGGCTCCGGCGTCTTCGGTTGGATCGCCACCGTCGATCACAAGCGCCTCGGCATTCTCTATTTGCTGACGGCGTTCTTCTTCTTCGGCGTCGGCGGCATCGAAGCGCTCCTCATTCGCATCCAGCTCTCGCACCCCGGGCTGAAGTTCATCGGGCCCGATACGTACAACCAGATTTTCACGATGCACGGCACGACGATGATCTTCCTCGTCGTCATGCCGACGCTCGTCGGCTTTGCCAACTATCTCGTGCCGCTGATGATCGGCGCACGCGACATGGCGTTCCCGCGCCTCAACGCGATGAGCTACTGGCTCTTTCCGTTCGGCGGCTTGCTGCTGCACTTCAGCTTGTTCACGGGCGGCGCCCCCGCCACGGGTTGGTTCAGCTATGCGCCGCTCAGTGAGACTCCGTACAGCTCCACGATGGGCACCGACTATTGGGCGCTCGCGCTCCTCGTGCTCGGCATCGGCTCGGTCGCGGGCGCCATCAACATCATTGTTACCGTGGTAACACTACGCGCACCAGGCCTCACGATTCGGCGGCTTCCGCTCTTCGTGTGGATGACGTTCATCACCGCGTTCCTCATCATCCTCGCGCTACCCGTTCTCAACGCGGCGCTCGTGATGCTTCTCGTCGATCGGCAGCTTGACGCACACATCTTCACGGCGCACGGCGGCGGCTCGGCCATTTTGTGGCAGCACTTCTTTTGGACCTTCGGTCACCCGGAGGTCTACATCATGGCGCTTCCGGCCTTCGGGATGATCTCGGAAATCATTCCGGTGTTCTCGCGCAAACCAATTTTCGGTTACGAGTTCGTCGCCGGCTCGACGCTCGCCATCGCCGTGCTCTCGTTCGGCGTGTGGGCGCACCACATGTTCGCCGCGGGCCTCGGGCATCGCGCGGACCTCGCATTCGCCGCGGGCAGCATGCTCATCGCCGTGCCGACGGGCGTGAAGATCTTCAACTGGATCGCCACGATGTGGGGCGGCTCGCTGCGCTTCACGACAGCGATGCTCTTTGCCGTCGGCTTCTTGCTCGAGTTCGTCATCGGCGGTCTCTCGGGCGTGCAGTTCGCGTCGGCGCCGGTCGATTGGCAGCTCACCGATTCGTATTACGTCGTCGCGCACTTCCACTACGTGCTCTTCGGCGGCACCGCTTTCGCCGTGATGGCCGGCACCTACTACTGGTTCCCAAAGATGACGGGCCGCTTGCTCTCCGAGCGCGCGGGTCGCTGGCACTTCTGGCTGACGGTCATCGGCTTCAACCTCACGTTTTTCGTGCAGCACCTGCTCGGCAAGATGGGCATGCCGCGTCGCGTGTACACCTATCCCGATCTTCCAAATTGGGGGGCGTTGAACGGTCTCTCGACAATCGGCTCGTTCATCATGGCCATCTCGGTGGTGGTGTTCTTCGCCAACATCGTGTGGAGCCTGCGTCGCGGTGAGAAAGCCGGCGACAACCCGTGGCAGGCCTGGACGCTCGAGTGGGCCACGACCTCGCCGCCGGCTCACGACAACTTCGATCGCGTTCCACCCGTGCGCGGTCGTCGCCCACTTTGGGATCTCGATGACGAGAACAAAGAGAAACCTACCGGCGCCATCACCGAGCTCAAGACGTACGACCCCGGCGTCGTCGCGATGTGGGGCTTCATCGCGTCCGAGGCATTCTTTTTCGCCATCCTCATCATCACCTACGTCTTCTTCAACCTCGACAAGCGCGCGGCCGCATCACATCTCGATTTGAAGATGACGGGCATCTTCACGGCGTGTCTCTTCGCGTCGAGCTTCACGTTGGTCCTTTCGGAGCGCGCGCTCGCGGCAGGGAAAAACGCGGCGATGCGTACGTGGCTCGCCCTGACGATCGTTCTCGGCGGCGTCTTCATCGGCGGGCAGGCGAACGAATATCGCTCGCTCATCGGGAGCGGCATGGGCGCGAGCACGAGTCTCTTCGCGACGACGTTCTTCACGCTCACGGGTTTCCACGGCATCCACGTGACGCTCGGGCTCATCGCGCTCGGTGTTCTCCTCGGGCTCGCCGTCGCCGGTGACTTCGCGAAGAAGAAGCACTCGTCGGCGTTCAAAGCGCTCGGGATGTACTGGCACTTCGTCGACGTCGTCTGGGTCGTCGTGTTCTCGGTCGTCTACATCCGGAGCCTCACATGATGAAAGGGCGTCCCGTCGTGTTCGTGCTCGCGATGATCACGCTGGCGATCGCGCTCTTGTCGCCCCTCGCGACGCTCGCGCGCGGCGTTTTGTTCAGCGCGCACATGCTCCAACATCTCTTGCTCGTGCTCGTCGTGCCGCCGCTCGTGCTGCTCTCGCTGCCGCATGATCCGCCAGGCGAAACGCGGTCGGGCGCGTGGCTGCGGTGGATCCCCTCGTGGGGTCTCGGCGTCGGCGCGATGTGGCTCTGGCACACGCCAACGTTGTGCGACGCAGCGTCGACGAGCGTGGGGATGTTGCGCGCACAAACCGTGTCGCTTCTCGTGATGGGCACTGCGTTTTTCTGGCCGATTTTCGGTCCTCGCGCGGCGCAACGGCTCACGACGTTCGGTGCAATGGCGTACCTCTTTACGGCGTGTGCGGTGTGCACGGTGCTCGGCATCGCGATCACGTTTTCGCCCGTCGAGGTGTGCTCCGTGTTTGCGCATCCTAGCCCCGCGCGTGATGCGCTCGGCCTCACGGCCAAAAGCGATCAGGAAATCGGTGGCCTCTTGATGTGGGTCCCGGGCTGTCTCATTTACGCATCGTGCATCGTCGCGATGTACGGCCGCTACGCACGCGCAGAACGCCTCGAGCGACCCCGCACGCAGGGGGAGGCGCGATGAGCACCAACGACAAAAAGGATTGGGGCATCGCGAGGCCCCAAAAAATTCCCGCGCCCACGTTCGCTCCTGCAGCGCTGGCGTTCGGCATCACGTTTTTCATGTGGGGTCTCCTCACGTCGATGGTCCTCATCGTCGTGGGGCTCATCGTCATGGTCGTGTCACTTACCGTGTGGATAGGAGAGATTCGTCATGCCGCACGATCATGATGACGAAAAGCCGGACTCCGAAAAACCGGAGGAGCCGTCGGAGGAAATCAAAGCCACGTCGCACGAGATTGCGCGTCGTCAGCTCCTCGGCAAGATGAGCATCGCGCTCGGTTGCGCGGGCGGCGCTGCGCTCGCGATCCCGATCGTCGGCTTCATCATCGCTCCGCTGTTCGGCGAGCAACCGCGCGTGTGGCGGCAAATCGCGGGCGTCGAAGCGTTCAAAATCGGCGAGACGGTCAGTGTCGTTTTCGTCGACGCGTCGCCGCTACCGTGGGCCGGCGTCACCGCGAAAACGGCCGCATGGCTTCGGCGCGTGAGCGAAAACGAATTCGAAGCGTTCTCCGTCAACTGTGCGCACCTCGGTTGCCCGGTTCGCTGGTTGCCCGACGCGCGCCTCTTCATGTGCCCGTGCCACGGCGGCGTCTACTACGAAGACGGCTCCGTCGCGGCAGGCCCGCCTCCGCACGGTCTCACGAAATATCCGTGTCGCGTCCGCAACGGCGGCGTCGAAATCCGCACCGACCCGATCCCGATTGGCTGATGAGATGTTGAACGGCGCAAAGAACCTTTTTCGCACGGTGTGGTCGACGCTCGACGACCGCCTCGGCATCATGTCGACGCTGAAGCCGATCATGGCGCACCCCGTGCCGCGTGGTGCGCGCTGGTGGTACGTGTTCGGCAGCGCGACGCTCTGCGCGTTCATGATCCAAGTCGCGACGGGCGTAACGCTCGCGTTCTCTTACATCGCGTCGTCGTCGCAGGCTTACGACACACTGATCTTCATCACCAACCACGCGCCCTTCGGCCGCGTGATGCGCGGACTCCACTTTTACGGGGCTTCGGCGATGGTGCTCATGGTGGGCATCCACATGGGCCAAGTCTTTCTCTCGGGCTCGTACAAATTCCCGCGCGAGATGAACTGGCTTTCGGGCGTGCTGCTTCTCGCGTGCACGCTCGGCATGGGCTTCACCGGGCAGCTCTTACGTTGGGATCAAAACGCCACGTGGTCCGTCGTCGTTGGCGCCGAGCAAGCCGGGCGCATGCCGGGGATAGGCCAGCACATCGCGCGCTTCATTCTCGGCGGCGATACGGTCGGTGGCGCGACGCTAAGTCGCTTCTTCGCGATTCACGTCTTCATCATCCCCGCGGTCATCTTCGCGTTCGTGGGTCTGCATTTGATGCTCGTGATGCGTCACGGCATCTCCGAGCCGCCGGTGCCCGGCGAAAAAGTCGACCCGAAGACGTACCGAAAAAAATATCACGAGCACCTCAAGAAGGACGGCGTCCCGTTCTGGCCCGACGCCGCATGGCGCGACGCCGTGTTCTCCGTCGCCATGATCGCCGGCATCATCGCGCTTGCAGTGTTCATGGGCCCGCCCGAAATCGGCGAGCCACCCGATCCGAGCCTCACGAACGCCGCGCCGCGCCCGGACTGGTATCTCCTCTGGTACTTCGCGGTGCTCTCACTGTGCCCCTCGAAGCTCGAGACCGCAGTGATCCTCTTCGCGCCGCTCGTCGCGGGAGGCTTGCTCGTCTCGCCGCCGCTACTCTCGAACAAAGGCGAACGCAGCGCGCTACGTAGGCCATGGGCGATCGGCATCGTCGTATTCGCGGTCGTCATGATCGGCTCGCTTTGGATCGTCGGCGCTCGCTCCCCGTGGTCCCCGAACTTCGCAGCCGAGCCACTCAGCGCAAAAATCGTCGGCCAAACGTCAGGCCCCGTGGCGGAAGGCGCGCTCCTCTTCCACGACAAGGGTTGCCTCTCGTGCCACCTCATTGACGGCGAAGGCGGCCGCCGCGGTCCCAACCTGTCTCACATCGCCGACGTGCTCACGCGCGACGAGCTCATCATCCGCATCAACAACGGCGGCACGAACATGCCGGCCTTCGCGAGCACCCTCAAAGCCGACGAGCTCGAACGCATCGTCACCTTCCTCGACACGCGCCACGCCGCCGCCGACCACAAATAGCGAGCGCCGTGTCTAGCCGTTCGGCCGGCTCCTTCCCGTGCACGTGACACTCCGCATGGCTCGGCACGTCTACAACTTGCGCAGTCGGCGCTCGTTTCTTGTCGTCGGTCGCGCGATCGCCAAGGCGGCAGTGCGGTTCGGCGTGACCATCGTGCGGTTCTCCGTTCAAGGCAACCACCTGCATCTCATCGTCGAGGCGCCGGAGACCGCCGCGCTGTCGCAAGCGATGCAAGGTTTCTCGATTCGCGTCGCAAAAGGGATGAACGCGATGATGAAGCGCCGAGGTCGTGTGCTCGCCGACCGGTATCACGCACACGTGCTGCGCACGCCGACCGAGGCGCGACGCGCAGTCGCCTACGTTCGTGACAACGCGAAAAAACACATGGCCGAATGGGGCCGCGTCGTCCGCGGCGCGTTCATCGACGCGTGCGCATCGGAGGCCGGCGTCATCGGGCTTCCCGCCGTGCGAACGTGGCTGCTACGCAATCCGAGCGTGCAGCCGCGCGCTGGTTGACGCGCACGTTCTCGCAGCTTCGGTGCCGACGTCCCGTAACGACAAGAGATGACCCATCGCTCCCTCGCCTGCCCGCCTGAGGGCGACGTGAAGTCGGAGCGACGGGGTTGGCGAATGCGTGCGTCGTGGTGACCTCCTACTTCGGCGTCGTCATCACTCTACCGTCGGTGTTGTTGGTCCAATACACATTCGTTGCATCCACCGCGATGCCGGTCGGACCACCTTGTCCAAACGCGAGGGTCGTAGGTGTGCCGCCAGTGATCGCCACCTTGAACACGGCGCCGCCATCTCGATTCGTCCAGTAAACGCTAGTCGCATCGACCGCGATGCCAATGGGGCCTCCTTGATTGGATGCAAGTGTCACCGCCGACCCGCCGGCGATGGGCTCCTCCACGACTGTGCCGCTCGCGTAATCGGTCCAATACAGATTGGTCGCGTCAATGGCGAGGGCCTCGACCTGACTTCCCGATGCTACGATCGCGGGCGCTCCGCCCGTGACAGCAACCTTCGAGACAGTGGTCCCCGTGGTCCAGTAGACGTTCGTCGCATCCACCATGAGATCGTTGACCGACGAGGTCGTCGTTAGGATGGTCGACGTGCCGCCGCCGAGAGCGACCGCGCTCACGTTCCCAAAAGCTCCGAAATAGGCGCGTGTGTCATCGACCGCGGGCCCCACTGGATTCTGTTGATTCGAAGCGAGAGTCACCGGCGCGCCACCTCCGAGTGCCACCTTCATCACGCTGCCGACGCTTCCCCAGGTCGTCCAATAGGCGCTCGTCGAGTCGACGACGATAAAGGAAGGAGATCCCTGACCGGATGCGAGCGTCGTGGGTACGCCCCCCCAATCGCGACTTTTCGGATCGTGCCGTCGCCGGAATTGGCCCAATAGACATTCGTGCCGTCGACAGCGATGCCCAACGGGGCGTTCTCGGACGGGGCCAGCGTCACGGCGGTCGCGATGCACCGACACATCGTCCAAATTGGGTCGACGCACGAGCACGCCGCCGAGCCGGCGTCGCATGGGTAGTCGCTTGCGCACGTGAGCGTGGTGTTGCACGAATTCCCGCTTACGACCGTCGATGACGGTGGACAGTACGGACAGTCGGTGGTGCAGCAGCCGACTTCGCAATTGAAAGTCGTGCCATCGCATGTACACGAGTCGCACTCGGTGTCGGGCCGACGGCATTCGAGTCCCACTTGGCTACATGCCGTGCCGGGACCAAGGTCGTCGTGCGCGTAGAACAAACTTCCGTTGCATACGTACGACTTGTACGAGTCGCATCTACCGTTGCTTGGATACGGGCACGAGAGACCCTTGTTTGTACATACGGTGCCGACGTGAATGGTCTCGGGGCACGCGCCTGCTTCGGCGTCGACGCTTGCGTCAGCGACAGGGAGAGGCACCGTCTGGCTGCATCGCGGGATCAGCGAAATCGCGCCGACCGCGATCAGTGCGAACCCCTTCCGCATGGGTTAAGCGTACGCGCATCTCGGATGCAGACAAGGGCAGCTACGATTGGTTTCAAGCCGAAGGTTGGAAGGCCTTGCAGAAGCCGCGTGGGTGGATGGGGCCTTTGACGAGCTTGCATGTACCGCAGTCGCCGGCTTTGGGAGGCGCGAGGTATTGCTTGCAGGATGCACACGTTTTCGCCGGGTCGGCCGCGGTGTCGGCGTACGCGAGAGTCTTGCGGGGTTCGATGTCTTCAGGCGTGAGGCCTGATGTGTCGATGCACGCGATGGGGACCGCTGCGCGGCAACCTACGACGAAACCTGCGGCGCCGACGAAGAGGGCGCGGCGCGTGATCATCGGTTGCCGTATGGGACGGGCGGGACCGATTGCAGGTACGCGAAGAGCGCGTGCTTCTCGATGTCGTTCATTCCGCGGAGTGCTTCGACGGGCATGAACGGGTCCATCGGTTGGCCGTTTTTCTTCGTCGCCGTTTGGATCTCTTTGTTGAAGTCGTCGTACGTGTAACCGGCGAGGCCCGTCGCGTCGGGTGTGATGTTGGCGACCGCGGGGATCTTTTTCGGCGTGCCCGCAATGCGGCCGCCGCTCAGCTTTGCGCCATGACAGCCCGTGCAGCCGCGTGCGAGGAGCTTTCCATATTCGACGGTGGGTGCGGGAGCGCCGCTCCACGTCTCGATGTGTGTGTGGTCGATCCTGCGCGCGATGTCGGCGGGGATGTCGCCTTTCCGATCGAGCGCCTTGCCGAGAGTTTTCATCGTGGTCGTTCCCGCGTTCGCGCGATCGACCGGAGGCATCGTGCGGAGGTATGACACGATCGCGACGAGATCGGAGTCGGGCAGCCACGAGATCTCGTCGACCGGCATGAAACACACGGAGCGTCCATCCTTCTTGATGCCGTGGCGGATGAGTCGCGCAAGCTCGCCGTCGCTGTAGGCCGGAAGAATGTTCGTGATGTTCGGCGGTGCGAGCGTGCCGATGGGGCCCATCTCGGTGACCTTGCCGCCGCCCAAGTCGGCACCATGGCACGCCTGTGTGGAGCACGCCGCGAACGAACGCGATAGGTGCTCGCCGCGCGCGATGACCGCCGGATCCGTCGACCGAACGAGCGCAAGTGGCGGCACGTCGTACACTTTGCTCATGCTCGCGTCGTAAGCCGACGTTTGCGTGTACGCGAAGACCGCGACGCCTCCGCCACCGATTAAGACGACCACGCCGAGCACTTTCGCCACGCGCTTGATCCACTTCCCCATGAGGCCCACGATCTATCCGAGATTCGGCGCCTTTGACAGCGAACCCAGCGTAGCGTACATCCGCTAGCCCCGCGGTTTCCGTAGGGAAAGACCAACCTGTGCCCCGGTCAAGGCCGGGCTAAGAAGCGTGTAAAGTGCAATCACCAATGTCCAACGTGCAATCAGGAGGAGAAGGTAGCTTCGCGAACCTTTTCGAGCAGAGCGTTTCGGGTGGCGGTTTCGTCAAAGAGGGCGAGATCATTCAAGGCATCGTCGTCGCAGTTCAGCGCGACGATGTTGTTATCGACATCGGTGGCAAGAGCGAAGGCATCATCGCCGTCTCTGAGTTCATCGATGCGCAGGGTCAAGTCACCGTCAAAGCCGGCGACAAGATCGACGTCTACATAGAGAGCCGCGAAAACGACGACGGCCTCGTCACCTTGTCGAAGGAAAAAGCCGACAAGATGAAAGTCTGGGACGAGATCTCGGCCGCGTGCGAACGCGACGAGCTCATCGAAGGCACCATCAGCCAGCGCGTGAAGGGCGGCCTCTCGGTCACCATCCGCGGCGGCGTGAAAGCGTTCCTCCCCGGAAGCCAAGTCGATCTTCGTCCGATCCGCAACTTGGATAAATTGATCGGGCAGACCTACCAATTCAAGGTCATCAAGTTCAACAAGAAGCGCGGCAACATCGTTCTCTCGCGCCGCGTGCTGCTCGAAAAAGAGCGCGACCAAATCAAGACCAAGACCCTCGAGACTCTCGAGGAGGGCAAGGTGGTGAAAGGCGTCATCAAGAACATCACCGAGTACGGCGCCTTCGTCGATCTCGGCGGTATCGATGGCCTCCTTCACATCACCGACATGAGCTGGGGCCGCGTCACGCACCCGAACGAATTGTTCAAGGTCGGCGACGAAGTCACGGTTCGCGTCCTCAAGTACAACGCCGAGACCGAGCGCGTTTCGCTCGGGCTGAAGCAGACCCAAGAAGACCCGTGGACTCACGCCGAAGAAGCGTTCCCGCCGGGCAAGCGCGTCAGCGGCAAGGTCATGAGCATCACCGATTACGGTGCGTTCGTGGAGCTCGAGCCGGGCGTCGAGGGTCTCATTCACGTCTCGGAGATGAGCTGGACCAAGAAGGTCAAGCATCCGAGCAAGGTTCTCGAGATCGGGCAACCCGTCGAATGCCAGGTCCTCGAGGTCGACTCGAAGTCGAAGCGCATCTCGCTCGGTCTCAAGCAACTCGAGCCCGATCCGTGGAGCGTGTTCGTCGAGAAGTATCACCCGGGCGACAAGATCGGCGGCAAGGTCCGTTCGATCACGGACTACGGTGTCTTCATCGGCATCGAAGAAGGCGTCGACGGCATGGTTCACAAGAGCGATCTCTCGTGGACGGCCAAGGTCAACAACCCCGCGGACCTCTTTCACAAAGGTGATGACGTCGAAGCGATCATCCTCTCGATCAACCACGACGAGAAGAAGGTCTCCCTCGGCATCAAGCAGCTCCACGACGATCCGTGGCCGAACATGTTCAACGAGCTCCCGCCTGGGAAGATCGTCGAAGCGTCGGTCGTCTCGGTCGTCGACTACGGCATCTTCGTGCGCGTGCGCAACGGTGTCGAAGGTCTCATCGCTCAGGGCGACGTCGTCCAGACCGAAGAGAACCCGCTCAAGATCGGCGACAAGGTGCAAGCCGAGATCGCCAACATCGATTCGCAAGACCGCCGCATCACTCTCTCGATGCGCATCGGCGAAGCCGGCTCGACAACGAAGACGGACAAACGCCCCGCATCGATGACACCCAAGAAATCGGCCGAGGCCGACAAAGCGGGCGGCACGATCGGCGAGCTCATCAAGCAGAAGATGGGCGCGAAGCTGTCAGCCAAAAAAGAGGACGACGCGGAAGAAACCGAAGACAAGTCGGAAGAGAAGACCGAAGACAAACCGGAAGAAGCGGCCGAAGAAAAGACCGAAGAGAAGAAGGACGAGTAGTCCGTTTCTCGATTCTCCGATTCGCGCGAGACGCCGCGTTCCCAAAAGGGGCGCGGCGTTCCGCTTTTGTGCGTCAGCGTTTGGGGGAGCGTGCGGCGGCGAGCGACGCCGCGTCGATGGGCCGCGCAACGAAACGATGACCAACGCTCGGACGCGAGCTCGCCATACGCTGGCTCGTCGGCGCATCGGTCGCAACGATGACCTCGGGTGGCGACTCGAGCCGCGCCGCGCCGCGAACGACCCACGCGGACTGCGGCGCCGATTCGTCCGCGGTGACTGCGCCCACGACGAAGAGGCCGTACGATTTGGCGTGAAGCATTTCGAGTGCCTCCCATGTGTCGCGCGCGTGATCGACACGCGCATGCGGCGCCGCGGCGCGAATCTCGCTTACGAGATCAGCATCACGATTCATCACGAGGATCGCGTCGCCGATCTGCGGAGTTTTTGGGAGCGAGCCACAACCGGCCTGCGGCGCGTATGCCGCCGATGGTGGACTTGCGCGAATCATTTCGACGAAGAGACCTTGCGATGACTTGTACCAGTGGAAATTCTGCGAAGTGCATCGACTCGGGTAGAGCTCCCTCAAGTGATCCGCAAAATCTCTCGCGCCCCATAGGTCGCTATCGAGAATCAACATGTTCGGAAACATTTCAATGAAGGCGCTCTCGGCCTCTTTGAGGCTCGCGGTCGCGCGGACCAAACACGTCTCACCGAACGCCTCGCGCAGTAGTTTTGCGTCTTGAGGCGTGCGCGAAACGAGCAAGAAACGGTAACGCCCGCGTGCGGCTTCGTCGTTGATGGGCACCTTGCTCCAGGCGTCGAGGCGCTCTCGTGCCCGCAGCGAAGCCGCGGCGAGCTCCGGGTCCGAAAACGTGACGAAAGGACCACCGAACCTTTCGGCTGTGTCGGCGTCCACGACGGTGACGAGGCCACCATCATCGAGCGCGGTGAGCCGAGCGATCGCACGCACACGTTCGAGCTCGCCACGGATGCAAACAATGACGCGCATGAGCGTCGACAAGCGGACGCCCTCGTAACCCTCGATGTCGCGGACGAGGATCGCGGCGTCGGCGGCGAGCTCGCGGTCGTGCATCACGACGATGATTGCACGCGACTACGGCGCGCGCACGGAGCGGGCTGTGCGGAGCAGCCACGTCGATGGGCGAGGGAGGGTGACGACGGCGGCGTCCGAGCTGAACGGGTCGACGTATGTGCGCGAGACCAACTCGCCGTGCGCGGCCATGTGTTTGCGGAAGTTGTCGCGCACGTACATGACGGCGCGGCGTGCTTCGCTTGGCGTGCGGAGCACGTGCGCGTGATAGCGGTCCCCGACGACGCGGCCGACGCGGTGCATCAGCGTGTTCATGCCTTTGGCGACGCGGATGGAGAAGCCCTGCATCGCACGCGAGAGCGCGGTGGTCTCCGGCGCCTCTACCACGAGGTGCACGTGATTACCGAGCACGGAAAACTGGACGATCGTGACGCCGAACCGGTCAGCCGCGCGCGCGATGGCGCGACCGACGACGGAGAACGCGCGGCGACTGCGCAGATTGTAGACATGCGGCGCCATGCGGACGGTGACGTGGATGGGAAGACGCCGGCCGAACTGGTCGCGCGTGAGATGCGAGACGCCGGCACGTGCGCCGTTCGGCTTTCGGCCAGCGCGAGGACGTTTGCCGCCGCGAGGGTGGAGCTTCAGCTCGAGCTGCGTCGGACGCCGGCGACGAGACATTGATTTAGCACATATTACCATTTCGGTCGCGACCGTCAAGTCGCTCACTCGGGTCCGGATTAGAGAGATGGGTAACAGTCCATCTCGCGGACAGGGGTGACCGGGTGACACATCGTTCCAGAGACATAGGTG
>JBBSFE010000027.1:0-51138 GCA_038239005.1 Polyangiales bacterium | reverse complement strand
GCCGCGAGCGCAGCACCGGTAGCCAGCACGACCACGCGAACGAAACGATGAAGGTTCATGCCGGACTACATGAGCAATGCACGTGCCGCGCGACATCGGCCCAAACCCAGGGAAAATAGGCACGATTCGACGGATCGCGCACGAGCCTCGGGGTGGTAATCGATCATGGGGGACGACCCCCACCCGCCAATCCGGTTGTGTCGATTCGGTACAACCCGATCAGAAGCTCGTGCGAAGCGTTGCGTCGAGGCCGCTCGTCAGGAGAAACGTCGTCTTCCGCGGGCGAACCACGAAGAGCACCACCGTCACGACAACACCGACGATTCCGGCAGCGAGCATCACGTTCGCAACGGTGGTCTGCGTGCTGACGCGATCGACGTCGCTCCGTGCGCTTTGTGGGCACGATTGGCGATCGGCGCCGCAGATCGAATCGAGATGCGAGATGCCATCCGCGCGCCACGCGAACATGCCAAGCGCGACGCCGAACGCAGCGAGCGTCGCTCCGCCCGACGTAAACGCGTACCAGCGCACGGGTCGCGTCGTGATGCTTGCCATGTCGGGCGCGTGAGCTTCCGGCGTGAGCTCGATTTCGGGTGGAGGATTCGCTGGCGTCGCATCGATGTGACGCGCCTTCGTCTCGCCCGTCGGTGATTTCGCGATCAGATCATGCGGTCCAGGATTCACGAGCAGCGGAGAGCCCGCGAGCGCTGCGTCGACCGGTGCGCCATCGAGCGTGATCGTCGCGCCTTCGGGCACGCGCACGATGATGCGCGGAATGCGCGGGTCGATCTCGGCGCGCCGAGTCTCCGCGAGCGACGCGAGCTTGCGAAGCTCGGGATCGTTCGAGTCGCGCGCTTCGGCGACGACGCGTCCCCATTCGTTGGACGCCTCGACGAGCTTGCCCGTGCTCGCGAAGCAAACGCCGAGGTTGTACCGGACTTGCGGCGTGGCCTTGATGGCAGCAACACGTTGGAACTTGTCGAGCGCGTGCGCGAAGTCGTGTGCGTCCTCGAGCGCGAGGCCTTCGTCAAATAGGCGGCGGGCGGTTTCGAGCTCCGTTTCGCTCGCGCCCGCGAACGCGCCGGATGCGAGAAAGACGATCGCAAAAGCGACGACCCAAGATCGCATCAAAAGCCCGGATGCCGCGATGGATCCGTTTGTTTGTGCGTCGGCGCGTGCAGCGGCAACAGGCGAACGGGACGCGCGCCAGGCGACGCCGCGGTCGTCGCGCTAGGCACAGCTTCGGTCTCGATGGCGGCTGTTGCGCTCGTCGCCATCGCTGTTGCGGTCGCGCTCGTCGTCGCATTCGGAATCGCTACCGGCGGCGCCCTTGGCGAGGCGCGCGACGCAACGGCTGCAACGGCGATTGCGCTCGCAACGAGCACGACGGCACCACCAATCACGATCCCGCGCCGCGAGCGCGATGCCGGGTGCGCATGCGGAAAAGGCTCGGGCAAAATCGGCAACGCGGACTCCGCGATGGTGTCCGGATCGCGCATCTGCGGTGAGCTTGGTTGAGCGAGCGCGACCAGCGCTGCGAGATCCGGCGGCTGCCCAAGCTCCGCGAGCGCAGCCGTGCATGCCGCGGCGACTTCACTCGCGCTGCCATAGCGTTCATCGCGTTGTCGTTCGAGACACTTCGTCACGATAGCGACGACCGACGGCGACGTGTCGCCAACGCGAACTTCGCCGAGGTCGATGTCCCGCGAACCGATTTGCGCGAGGAGCACGGCCGGATTCGTGACGTCGAACGGATACCCACCTGTGATGCCGCGATACGTGAGGATGCCGAGCGCCCAAATATCGGAGCGGTGATCGACGTCGCGCGGTGTCGTGACTTGCTCGGGGCTCATGTAGGTCGGCGAGCCAAGCAAATCGCCCGTGGCGGTGAGTCCGCCGTCTTGCGAAGGGTTCATGAACTTCGAGATTCCGAAGTCGAGAAGCTTGGGAACGATGCCCTCGCGTGTGCGATGCAAGAACACGTTTGCGGGTTTCAAATCGCGATGCACGATTCCGTTCGCGTGCGCGACGGCCAGCGCCTCGGCGAGCGAGCGAACGATGTCGAGCAGCGAAGGCAGCGGAATTTTCGTGGTCCGCTTGAGCACATCGGAGAGCGTGGCGCCGTCGAGGAGCTCCATCGCGATGTACGGCCGATTCGACGAGCGACCCGCATCGAACACCTCGACGATCGACCTGTGCTTCAGCGCCGTCACCGCTTCGGCTTCGAGCGAGAACCGTTGAATCGCGACCGGGTCGGCGAGCATCGACGGATGAAGGAGCTTGAGCGCGACCTTGCGCCCGCCCTTTTCGTCGCGCGCGGACCACACCGAGCCCATGCCGCCGACGCCGATGAGCTGCGAGAGGCGATAGCGCCCGAACACGAGCTCGCCGGGTTGGAGCTCGACGCTCACTGAACCTCGCAGATGAAGTTGTGAAACTGCGTCGCGTCGATCGTCTGGCCCGAGTTGTCGTCGCCGCACGGCGTGTTCGTCCAGAGCGACTGCGACATGTCGAGTGAGACGCAGCTACCCGTTGGGCCTGGCCCGCCGTCGGCCCATGCGTTGACGGTGACTGGCGTGGCGTTGTTCCAATAAAACGGACCCGCAGAGGTGGTCGCCGATGCACCAATCCAAAGTTTGCTGCCGCCGGCGGTGCCGATCGCGGCCGTCACATCGGCGAGCTCTTTCGCGGTCTCGAAGTAAACGAGGTGGCCACTTCCGCCGTCGAGCGCGATGCACGTGCTTCGGGCGACGTGCCAGCCGACTTTGTGATCCGAGTTGGTTCCGCAGAACCACACGTAACAAGCACCATCGACGAAGTACGTGAGAGCCGCCGCGCCTGACGAGCATGGCGTGCTCGTGCGCTCCGCGGTGCACCATGACTCGAGCGTTTGCGGCCCCGCATCCACATCGATGACGGTGGCGTCGCCCGATGCATCCGCGAAGCCGTAGCTCGGCGCCGAGCACGCAACCGCACCCGATGCGAAAAGCGCGACGAAACGGCGCATTTGACGTGCAGTCTATCAGCTTTTCCGGAGCCCATGCTTTCGCATGAGCTCGCGGAGATGGTGCCGCTCGACACCCGACACCACCGATGCGCGCGAGAGGTTGTCGCCTGCGCGCGCGAGGAGCGCTTCGAGATACCGCCGCTCGAACTCGTCGACGATGGATCGCTTCGCGCTCTTGAACATCTCGAGCTCGCCCGCAGGCTCGTGCGGTGAAGAGAGCACGCGCTCGAACGCGAGATCGGCTGCGGTGATCGTTGCACCTTCGGCGATCATCGCGGCGCGCTCGACGATGGCGCGGAGCTCGCGCACGTTGCCGCGGTACTCTCGGCGCTTGAGCTCCTCCATCGCTTCGCGCGCGATGCGGCGGACCGCTTGCGTGTCTTCGGGGATGGTCTGCAAGAAATGAAGCGCGAGCGTGGCGATGTCTTCGGGGCGCTCGTCGAGCGAAGGCATCACGACGCGTGCTTGCGCGATGTGGACGTACAAGTCTTCGCGAAATCGCCCTTGATTCACGGCGCCGCGTAGCTCGCGTTTCGAGCTCGCGACGATGCGTGGTCGCTCGGCGCCTTCGAGCGCGCGCACGAGCCGGCCCTGAGTTTCGAGATCGAGCTCGGAGACGTCGTCGAGAAAAAGCGTTCCTTCACGCGCGGCCGCGAGCACGCCGGTCGACGATTCGAGAAGCTCGCCTTGCATCGCGCGCGGCACGGCGACGCAATCGAGCACCACGAAGGGGCCGCTCGCGAATCGACTCGCGGCGTGCACTGCACGGGCCGCGGTTTCCTTTCCAGATCCAGGTGGGCCTTCGACGAGTAGCGCGAGATCGGTCGGTCCGACGCGCGCGAGCCACGCGAACACGGCCTGCATGGCTGGGCTCGCACCACGCATCGGGCCAAAGCTGCCGAGAAGAGCCGACGCATCATCCGTGGCCGCGTCGTGATCCACACGGATCGTCGACGAGCCGACGCTCAAGGTCGATCCGATCGGCACGACCGCGCGCTCGATGCGTGCGGCTTCGTAGAATGTGCCGTTGTGGCTCTCGAGATCGCGCACTTCCACGCCATCGCCCGTTGCGCGCAGCTCGACGTGAAACGACGACACCGCGGGATCGCTCAATTTCAAATCGACTTGGCGTGCGCGCCCGATGACAGCTCCTTGCTTGGCGACGATAGTGGTCCCGCGATCGGGCCCGGTGACGACCGTGAGCTTGATGCGATTCGGAAGCGGCTTTCCGGGCCGCGCGATCGTGAGCGTTCCGCCGTCCTCCATCAGAGATGTCCTACCAAGATGCCGAGTGTACCGCCAACGACAAGCAGGACTGCGCGTGTGACGCGGGCGATTCGCGTTCGTGCTCGCGCGGCATCACCGGCGACGCGAGCGCTTCGATTCGAGCACACGCCACCGACGACAGGCACTTACAAATTCAGCGTGCACCTCGACGACATCGCCTGCCGCTTGCACGGGCGCGACCACGTTCACGACGACGGTCACCGTGCAGTGATCAGTGACTGACGGTTGCGCCCGCGATGATGCAGCCTAGGGCGGCTGAGTCGACGATGAGGCCCGCGATGAGCAGCGGAACGAGGTCGGCGCCCCAGCCGTGGCGTCGCGATATTTTCTTGATGTGCGCGTACGTCAATACGAAGTCGCGTTTGCCCGAGAGCACGGTCACGCTCTTCGCATCGACCTCGACCGCTGCGCCAACGACGGTGCTGCCGTCTTCCATCTCGACGTGAACCGCATCACCGCGCTGCGCGACAGGCACGACATCGTAACGCGGCGTCGCGAAGCTCGCGCCGACCGCGAGGAGCGAGCAGCCCGGAAGAAGCACGACCATCGCAGCGATTCCCAAGAACCTCATGAGACGCAAAAGGAGCATACAAGCTCCGTGATGTAACTGCTTTTCGCGTCAGCTGCCGTTCGTCAGTTGACGGGCGGGATCGGGGGCTTCGTGTCGTCTTGGACGCACGACGAGAGATCGAAGAGCATGAACTCCATGACCTTCTCTTGCGGCGTGAGCGGTGCGCTGTCGCACTCGGCGGGGAACGTGGTGCCGCCACCGGATTGGCCGCCCGCGATGTGGAAGTTCGAATAGACGGCGCGGCCACATTGGTCAGCCGCAGGGACACCGATGGGGGTGTTGAACGAGATCGTTTGCACCGTGGCGGGGCTCGTCGAGTAGAGCCAGCGTGACGTGGGCGCGTTGACGCCATCGACGACGTGGTAAGTCTCGTGAAGATCGATGCTGCCTTGCGTCGGCGTTGCGCCGATGTTCTTCAGCCAGTCGGCGAGGGCTTTGCCCTTCGGGAACGTTTGGTCGATGGTCGTCGGAAGCGGGTCGACGCCGATGCCACCCCACGTCGTCCATTTCGCCGTGCCGGGGAGCTGGCCTGCGCCGTCTTTGTACCAGGAGTAGCTGAGGTCGGTGACGAACGCGCGGCCACCGGCGTTCAAGAAGTCGAGCAGCACGACGCCGGGAGCGCCGACGCTGCTTCCGATCGTCGGCGCCGACGAGCACGGAAAGAGTGCGACGTCGTACGCTTCCATCGCTTTGTCGTTGGCCCAGAGCGCGGTCATGTCGCTTGCGCCGGTGAGCGTGGTGCCGTTGCCGTGATAGAGGTGAATGCGACCCGTGCCGGACGAGGGCGTGAACTCGTTCACGTCGATGCCCATCTTGAGCAGGATGCATTCTTCGGAGTCGTAGGTGCTCGTCGCGATGGCGATGTGCGGGATGTCGCCTTCGGTGTGGTTGTGCGGGATGTGCGTGTACGAAGTGTCGATCGGATTGTCGACGCACTTCGTGACCGTCGGGATCTTCGTTTGCCAACGCCAGCGACCAATTTGGAAAACGATGGGGATGTCGGCGCCGACGGGCACGTTTTGCAGCGTGAACTTTCCGAACGTGTCGCTGAGCGCAACGGTGATCGGATTGCCCGACACCGGCGCGCCGCATTTGTCGCACGCGACGCCCGCCGTGAACGGCGTAATGGGAGCGTTCGGCACGTAAACGATGGCGTTGTAGATCGGGTCAGGCGAGCCGTACTTCGACGGCGTTGCAGTGACGACCGTGCCGCTCACGGTCGTCGTGATACTGCCGCCACAGTTGACCTGCTGACACTCGAGACCGACACACGCCGCCGAGTCGCCCGCGGGCGCATCGACGCAGCCGAAGGTGCATATCGATGAGTCGTCGGTCGATGTCGAATCGACACCGGAGTCTTTGGGATTGAAGTTGTCGTCACTGCCGCCGCACGCAGCGACGACGAGGAGCACGAGACCCGGAACGACAAAATCGCGCATGAGACCTCCCGAATTATTGCTTACAACAAACCGTCGATGTGCCGTCGAGCTTGCCCGTCCCCGTCGATGTCGCGCTGCCTTTGCACGCCGCCGACGCCACGCTGCCAGCGTACTCGTAATAGTAGTACGGCCCGACGTTCGATGTCGGGTTCGCGACGCACGTCCCGTCGGCGGTGAAATCGACTTCGTTCATCGAGCATGCGCCGTCCGTGAAGGTGCTGAATTTGCCCGAGCACGTTGCCGATACCGCGCACGCTCCGCTGCATGCCGAGCAATCGGCGGTGGCGGAAGCTCCGACGACCGTCTTCGTCGGGAACGCGGGCGGACACGCGACGTCGCCGTCTTGTGCGACGCACACGGGGCCGTTGTCGTTGCAGATCGCGCCCGGGCAGCTCGTGGGCGGCGCGCACAGTTGCGACGCAGTCGATGTGACCTTCGACGTGTCGGGCGTGGCGTCGAACGCGCAAACGCCGCCCACCGCGGCGGGACCCGTCACGGAGTAGTGGTACTGGTTCAAATAGAGCGCCACGCCCATGGCGGTGCAGGCGCTCGCGGCGGGAAACGTGTAGCCCTGCGTGCCGCACGTCGCGGTGCCGGTGCCGTCGAGGTAGCGAGTGATGTCGCCGGTATTGCACGTCGGAGGCGTCGTGACGTTGCAGCCGCACGTGCATGCGCCGTCGCCGACGATCGGATTCGACACGACGACGGCCGACGCCCAGCCATCGGGGCAGGTAGCTTTCGCGCCCGCGGGGCGCACGGCGTGAAAACCATCGGGCGCGGCGGCGCACTTCGAGATGTCGCAGTTGGGCCCGCCCTCGATGGGTCGTGCGTCGTTACCGCCGCCGCCGCCGTCGCTATTGCCACCGCCGCTGTCGTCATCGCCCCCGATGATGCCGCCGTCGACGCCGCCGCATGCGAGCACAATGGTCGACGAAGCAAGAAAGATTACTGCGCTGCGCATGACGAAGCCTCCGCGAGAAAGCCTATCACTCGATCGTGCACTGGCGCTCGCCGAACACGATGTACGCGCGGCGACAGCTCACCGCGATCGTGCCGTCACGCCATTGGTAGTCGATGGTCTGACCCCAAGGCATGCGTTGCATCTTGACGAGCCCGTGCTGGTCCTCGCACTTCTTCTTCGTGCAGGCGGCTTTCTCGGCGAGCGCGCGAATGGGGGCGTCGTCGGAGAAGACGTTGTCGAACAGCAACCAACCCGTCAGGGCGAGCACCAAAACAGGCAGAATCCTACGTAGCTGCCGCTTCATGAGCATCAGCGTATCATTTGCGCCCGATGCGATTGACCCTTGCGATGGTTGGAGTGGTTGGATTGGTTGGCGTGGTGGCGTGCGGCGGCGACGCCGTGACGCCGGAACATCCGGTTGCGAGCGCGCAACCCTCGACGACGGTAGCGACGCCACCGCGCGCGCCGACCGTGATCAAGCGGGTCGTCGTCTCGCTCTCGCGAAAATCCGGAACGAGCGTCACGACGATCGGCCCCGACGGTGAGATCACGGTCTCGCTCGACGTTCTCGAAAACGGACGCGGGCCGCACACCGACGCCACGCTTCGTCTCGCGCCGGATGGAACGCTCGCTGCGTTTCACGCGACGGGCCACCACGAGATGGGAACGCCCGTCGACGAAACGTTCGGCCGCACCAGCAACCACGCGACGTGGAAGAGCCATGAAGAGCACGGCGACCAAGACATCGACAAACCTGCGTTCTTCATGCCCGTGTGCGATTTCCCCGATGCCGTCGGCATGCTCGCGAGCGCGCTCCTCAAGAACGGCGGGAAGCTCGCGCTCTTGCCGAGCGGAAGCGCGGCGATCGAAAAAACGATCGAGACGGACATCACCAGCAAGGCTGGCGAGAAGCGGCACATCGTCGGCTACGCGATCACCGGTCTCGAGCTCATCCCCACGCACGTGTGGATGAACACCGACGGCACCTGGTTCGGCAGCATCTCCTCGTGGTGGTCTGTCGTTCCGGATGGGTTCGAGAACATCGTCGACGGCATCGTCGAAAAACAAACCGCGATCGATCGCGCGCGCGACAAGGCCGTCGCCGACCGCCTTGCACGTCGTCCCGTGGCCGCGGGCATCGCACTCACGCACGCGCGCGTTCTCGATGTCGAGCACGGGCGGTGGGACACGGATCAAACCGTCGTGGTCGTTGGCGACACGATCAAATCCGTCGGCCCGAGCGCGACCGCGAAAATACCCGCGGGCGCAGAGGTGAGAGACCTCGCCGGAAAAGCCATCGTTCCCGGCCTCTGGGACATGCACTCGCACCTCGGTGACGACGCCGGCGTCATGGACATCGCATCCGGCGTGACGACCGCGCGCGACGTCGGCCACGATCCCGACAAGCTCGACGACTGGAAGAAACGCTTCGACGACGGCAGCGCCATCGGCCCGCACGTGATTCGTTTTGGTTTCATCGAAGGGCGAGGGGAGAAGGCCGCATCGTCGAAGGTCACCGCCGAGAACGAAGCGGAAGCAAAAGCAGCCGTCGAGCTCTTTCAGAAGCGCGGCTACGAAGGCATCAAGATCTACAACTCGATGAAGCCCGAGCTCGTGCCGCTCCTCGCGAAAGAGGCGCACGCACGCGGGATGATGGTGACCGGTCACATCCCGGTGCACATGCTCGCGAATGAAGCGGTGCGCGCGGGCTACGACGGCATCGAGCACATCAATATGCTCTTCTTGAATTTCTTCGCCGACCACGACACCGACACGCGAACGACGAAGCGCTTCACGCTGGTGGGCGAAAAAGCGGCGACGTTCGACTTGAAGAGCAAAGCGGTGACCGATTTCATCGCCCTCCTCAAAGAGCATCATACCGTCATCGATCCGACGCTCGATGCGTTCGAAGATCTCCTCACCGGCGAGCAAGGCAAAATCATTCCGGGCCTCGAGAATGTCGTTTCGCGTTTGCCCGTGCAGACGCAGCGGCAATTCTTGACGGGAGGTTTGCCACTCGACGGCGACAAGCTCACGACGTATCGCGCGTCTTACGAGAAGCTCCTCGTGATGGTGAAGCTCCTTCACGACAAAGGCGTCACGCTCGTCGTAGGCACCGATTCGCTTCCGGGATTGATGGTCCACCACGAGCTCGCGCTCTTCGTTCGCGCGGGCCTCACGCCGGCCGAAGCCATCAAGAACGACACCATCGACGCGGCGCGCGCCATGAAGCTCGAGAAGAAAACGGGCTCGATCGCCTTGGGAAAAGCGGCCGATTTGTTCGTCGTCGATGGCGACCCGCTCGCGCACATCGAGGACCTCATGAAGGTCCAATGGGCGATGCGTGGAGGTGTCGTGTTCATGTCGGACGCGCTCTACGGCACCGTCGGCGTTTCGGGCCCGCGCTAGTGGGCGCCTCAGTCACGCTCACGCTCGGGGAGTTTCAAGCGATCGCGCTGACGCGTGCGCTCCGAGGGTTGCGTGCGATCGCGCGTGCGCCGGAAATTGCGTCGGGCGGCGTCACGTTCGAAAAGCGCGAGCCATCACCGCTCCTTACGAGCGCGGGCCCACGCGAGCTCGCCGACGAGATCACCGCAGTCGCCGAGTCGTCGAAGAGCGGTCATGCATCGCGCGTCGCCGACATTGGTCGTATCGCAGCGCTCGCACGCGAGCTCGCACACGCACGCACGGCGCTCGATGCACTTCGCATCTACCACGAGCTCATCGATCTTCCCGATGCGGCCGGCGAGCACGAGCACGTTCGCTTCTCGGCGGATCGCCTTCGCGTGCACGTCGCGATCGAAAGCGCGGGCGATGGATATCTCGCGGCGATCTCGACGCTCTTCGGCCAAGCGCGCACCGAACGCCGCAAGATGACCGCGAGCGAGCACGCCGCGCTCGACGTCGCCGATTGGCGCATGCGCTCCGGTGTTCCGCTCCGCACGCCGTTCGCGTGTCTCGGCACATCCGGGTTTCGCGAAATCCAAACGTGGCTCTCGCTCGCCGACCCCGGGCCCGACCACGTGCGCATCACGGCATGGGATGGCAATCTCTTGCGCGGCCTCATCGTGCACGTCGAGCACATCGACCGCGACATGATCGCCGACAAAGAAAAAATCGAGCCATACCGATTGCCTGCTGCGTGGCATGCGGCGCGCGCGCGATTGCGCGTGGGCTCCGCGGTGCCGTGTAGCGCCTTCATCGGTCGCCCGGTCTTCGAAAACCATGCAGGCCCCGCGGCGATCACCCCCAGCGGGTTCGACATGGACATCCTCAAGACCGCGCACCTCCACGCATCGGCGTGCACCGCGATGTTCGTCAACGGCATCACCGATTGCAAAATCGCGATCGAGCGCATGTCGAGCCCACAAGCCGTCCGATTCATGCGCGCCGTTTCGGGAAACGTCCTCCGCGATCGCGACAGGCAAACCATCTCTGCGGCGTTCAATGTCAACACGCCGTTCCAGGTCGAAAGCGCGGATGGCGTTCATGTCGTCTCGGGCCGCTACGAAATCGGCTACGCGGGCGTGCAGCTCGCACGCGCTGGCGGCTTCGACAAAATCGCATGGGACGGCGCATCGAACGAAGTCCCGAGCAAGCCGATCACCGACCAGCTCACGCACGCCGAGCTTGTCGATCTCGTTCACTTCGCGCACGAGAACGGCCTCGAGACGTACATCTCGGCGGGCATGGCCGCGCGTCACATGCAGAACGCCGTGCTCGCCGGCGTCGATGGCGTCGGCATCGGCACGAGCATGCACTACGTCGATCCGCAGACGAAGCTGATGGGCGCGCTCAAACCCGAAGCGATCGCCGAAGCACTACGCGCGCGAGACGAAGCCGCAGCGCATCCGCTCGGTCGCGCCGCCGCGATGCTCGCGCGCGTCGATCAAATGTCGTTCGAAGGCTCGCTGCTACCCGCCGAGAACGAAACACGCGCCGCGCTCCATCGCGCCGTCCGCTCGAGCGACGAAGCCGGCGCGCTTGCGTGCATGTCGAAGCTCGATCGCGTCGCCATGATCGAGCCGATGTCGCTTCTCGACAACCCGACGCTCGCGCGCGGGCGCCGGATCCTCGCCTTGGGCGGCCCGGACTCGTCGGCGCTCCACGACGCGCTCGAACGCCGGGACGCCGTAACCGTGCGCGAGCTCATCGCCCACGCTTGACGGACGACCTATCGATGCATAGAAGTATGTCTATGGGAGTGGAGACGGACAAGGACATCGTCAAAGCGCTGAAGGCGCTCGCCGATCCCACACGTTTTCGCATGGTTCAGGAAATCGCCGCGGCCGGCGAGCTCTCGTGCGGCCAGGTTGCCGAGCGATTCGACGTCTCGCAACCGACTGTTTCGCATCACCTGAAAATCCTCATGGACGCAGGCCTCTTGGTGCAGCGCACCGAAGGCAAGCACCACTACACATCGGTCGACCGCCAGCTTCTAACGGCCCTCATCGCCACGCTTCCCGAGCGGCTCGTTCCCAAAAAGAAGCGCGCCTGAGCTTTTTTGCGCGCAACACATCGATGCATCTAAATATTTCAATCCATCAATAGAAAGAAAAAATCACATGGCACTCACGACCTGGGAATTGGATCACGCACACAGCGCCATCGACTTCACCGTTCGCCACATGCTCGTCAGCAAAGTGCGCGGGCGTTTCACGAAGTGGACGGGCGTTCTCGAGATTGACGAAAAAGATCTATCGAAGTCACGCGTCGCCGTCACGATCGACGTCGCAAGCGTCGACACCCACGAGGCACAACGCGACACGCATCTTCGTTCGGCGGATTTTTTCGACGCCGAGAAACACCCGCACATCGTGTTCGAGAGCACGCGCGTCGAGCCGAAGGGCGAGAACCTCTCGGTGACGGGCAACCTCACGATTCGCGGAACCAAGCGCGAGGTCGTGCTCGACGTCGAGCGCGGCGGCATCGTCGCGAAGGATCCATGGGGCAAGCGCCGCGCAGGCTTCACCGCGACGACCACGATCGACCGAAAGGAGTTCGGCGTTCTCTACAATCAGGTGCTCGATCACGGCGGGTTCGCGCTCGGTGACAAGGTCGCCATCACGATCGACATCGAAGCGACGACCGCATTCACCGCAGCCGATTCGGCGCAAGCGGTGTCGCCGTGACGGCAGTGACTTCCGACGCGGTGGCACATGCGCCGCCGCGTCGCGGATGGAGCGTGTGGGTCGGTCGCGTCATCAGCGCGATTCCCGTCCTCGCGCTCGTACTCAGTGCGTCGATGAAGCTCTCGCAGCGGCCAGAGGTCGTCGCGATGTTCACGACCAAGCTCGGATATCCGGCCGGCGCGCTCTTCGGCCTCGCGCTGCTCGAGCTCGCATGCGCCGCGATCTACGTCGTGCCGCGCACCTCGGTGCTCGGAGCGATTTTGCTGACGGGCTATCTCGGCGGCGCCGTCGCAACGCACGTGCGCGTCGGTGACGTGTTCGTCGTGCCGCTCGTGCTCGGCATTCTCGTGTGGGTTGGCCTCTATTTGCGTGAGACTCGCCTTCGGGCGCTCGCGCCACTGCGAACTTGAGATATTCTCCGGTGAATGAATCGGGCGTGGTCTCGCATATCGTCGGTCATCGGGGTGGGCATCGCGCTCGCCTGCGGTGGCGCGAACGGCGGTCCCGGCGGCGGTAGCGCGCTTTGCGGGCCCAACGGATCGAACACCTGCGACCAAGGTCGCCTATGCGACTCCACGCTCGGTTGCGTCGATTGCGAGACCAGCTCCGATTGCCCCGCGAGCGCGCCGCACTGCGTGGTGGGCTCGTGCGTCGACTGCGCATCGAACGGTGATTGCCCCGCATCGTTGCCCGCCTGCTGGTCGGACAATCACTGCCACGGAAAATGCGCGACCGGCACCTGCCCGAACGGCATGACGTGCACCGGCGAGGGCGCATGCGTCGAGTGCCTCACGAACAAGGACTGCGGAAAGAACGCTCCCGTTTGCAACACCGCGCTCTCCCTTTGCGCCGTGTGCACGCAAAACAGCGACTGCCCAACGGCCTCGCCGAGGTGCCTCGTGCGCGACGGTACGTGCGTCGGCTGCCTTACCAACGACGACTGCGGAACGGCCGCGCCCATGTGCAATTCGGGCTTTCAGTGCGTCCACCCTAAGTAGAGTTGGGAACGTGCGGCTTCGGCGCGCTTCCCAGCAAGAGTCATTTCGGCTGCTTTGCAGCCTCGATTGAGCGCATTGCCGTCCGGGGCGGCGTCAGGCTATGTTGGCGCCTCGCTGTAAACCAGAGGACGGAGAACCACAGATGAAGATGAACAAGCTGGTCGTGATCGCGGCGTTGGCGCTTGCGGGTTGCGGGGTCGAGGGGACGTACGCGCTCGACAAGGCGGAGACCAAGAAGGCGAGCGAAGCGGACATCGCCAAGCTCCCGGCCGCTGAACAAGAATTCGCGAAGCTCGGCATCGCGATGATGGATCAAATGGACGCAACGCTCGACCTCAAGTCGGGTGGCGCAGCCAGCATGAAAGTCACGATGTCCGGTAAGTCGCAAGAGACGACCGGGACCTGGAAAAAAGAAGGCGACGACGTCACCGTGACGGCCGACGGCAAAGATACGAAGTGCACCAAGAGCGGCAAGAAGCTCACGTGCACCGAGAAGCACGCCAGCGGCAACACGACGATGGTGTTCTCCAAGTCGTAAGACCCTCGCGGCCTTTGCACGATGCACACGTGTGTTTGCCGTGTGCATCGTGATTGCGCCTAGTTTAGTGGGCTACGGTTTCACGATGATCGACCTGGGCGATCTGCTGCGGAAAACGAGCCGAACGTTCGCGCTCGCCATCCCGCTCTTGCCCGAGCCCACGCAGCGCGCGGTGTCGCTCGCTTACCTGGTTTTCCGGATCGCCGACACCCTCGAAGACGCCACCGAGTGGGAGCGTGCTGATCGCGTCACGGCCCTCGGCGATCTCGCAACGGCGCTCGGTGCACTCGACGTCGATCGATTGTGCGCGCTGCGTGACGCGTGGATGAAGCGCCCGCCTACGAGCCACGCCGGGTATCTCGAGCTCCTCGAGAAATCGCCCGATGTGCTTCGCGAAATCGCCGCGCTCGATCCGCGCGGGCGCGACATCGTCGTGAAGCACGCCGTCCGCACGACCGAAGGCATGGCGCGCATCGTTTCGTCCGCGAGCGATCGCGGTGAGCTCGCTCTCGCGAGCATCACCGAGCTCCGCGAGTATTGCTATGTCGTCGCTGGCATCGTGGGCGAGCTACTCACCGATTTGTTCTTGAACGACACGCCTCGCCTCGAGTCGGAACGCGAAACACTCGAAGCGACGATGCGACTCTTCGGCGAAGGCCTCCAGCTCGTGAACATCTTGAAAGACGAACGCACCGACGCCGGCGACGGCCGCAGCTACGTCCCCCACGACGTGCCCCGCGCCGATGTGCTCGCGCTCGCGCGCACCGATCTCCAAGCCGCCGAGCGCTACGTCGAAGCGCTCCGCCGAGGCCGCGCCCCACGCGGCTACATCGCGTTCACGGGTTTGTGCATGAACCTCGCCAAGGCGTCGCTCGATCGCATCGAAGAGTCAGGCGCAGGCGCGAAGCTCTCGCGGAGCGACGTCTTCGGGATCCTGGGCACCACGCGCTGATCATTTCTGCGCTGCGTGGCTTTCAAAGCGCGTCACCGCGTCCCAGCGCCCAAGCGGTGCGATCGTGGATCGGGCTGAAAATACCCGTGGCACGTGCGGTGCTTAGGGGGTGTGCATGATCAACAAGCTCGCTTGGGTCGCGCTCACTTTGGCCGTTCCGCTCGGTGGTTGTGCGAATCACTCTGCTGCGTCGCGTGCGCACGCGCCGACGTCGGCGAGTCGCGGCGAAGCGATCGTGGTTGCGTCGGCGAGCTGTTGGCTCGGTGGCATTTGGAGTGACGCGCTTGGCGAGAAAAAGTCCGCGTGGACGGACACACGCACACCGGGCATCGAGCACCGCTGCAAGGACGTGCTCGACACGCCCGGCATGCGCACGATCGAGCCGCGCAGTGTCGACACCATCGCGCGAAAAATCGACGACGCCGACGCTCGCGTGCTCTTGCATGCCGTCGCCGATGCAGCGCGTGAAAACCGCAACGCGCGTCACGTCGCCGACCGCGTGAAGACCGACTACGCCGACGACACCACGACCTCCGACGAACGCCGCAACGACAAGCTCTTCGCCGCGCCCGAGCTTCGCCGTGCCGATGCGCTCGTGACGCTGCTTCATCAAACTGGAAAATATGCCGCCGATGCGCGCGCGATTGGTTTGCTTCTCGCGATCGATCGCGTCGAAATCGCGCGGGGCCTCCCGAAGCATTTGAAGATCGAAGTGCTCGAGCGTCCGCTTCGTGAAGTGTTCGGAGTCGCTGCGCCCGCGCTGCCTCGTGATGACGCAGCTCCGATCCCGAGCGGCACGTGGCTCTCGTATTTGTCCGTTGCCGCGGGCGCCGCGGGTCATGCCGTGCCGACGACGGCCACCAACGTCGCGCAGCGCGAGCCGCTCGCGTATCGCGGTGTGCTCGCGGGCCTCGCGGACAAGCTTCGCGTGGTGGGTCCGAACGTTGGCTCGGGCGACCTCGGCCGTGTCGTTGGCGCCGTGACCGTGCGGCTCGACGGGGCGCAGGCGTCCGCTAAGCTCGGGGGATGATCCAGCGCGCCGTTGCGGTCGCCATCATCATCATATCCGCGATCGTGCCGGGCTCCGCGCGCGCTGACGCAACATCGGACGTTGCCGAAAGGCTCCTCCGTCTTCTCGACCAAGGTGTCACGATCGTCGAATCGAATCGCAACAGCTGCGACGCCATGGGTGACAAGCTCGGCAAGCTCATCGACGACAACGCCGCCCTCATTCACGACGCCAAAACCATGGCCGACCGCCTCTCGGCCGAGCAAAAGAAGGCGCTCGAAACCAAATACAAGGCCCGCATCGAGGCAGCCATCGCCCGAATGGACCCCGGCATGCAGCACTGCGCCACCAACGCAAAGGTGATGGCGGCCCTTCGCAAAATAAATTGAGCACCTTGTCGATTTCGAGTCTCCCCGTTCCACGTACGGGTATGGCAGGCAGAGACATGCGATTCATGGTGATGGTCAAGGCCACGAAAGACAGCGAAAACGGCGTTCCGCCCGACGCGAAATTGCTCGAAGCGATGGGCAAGTTCAACGAGGAGCTCGTCAAGGCGGGCGTCATGCTCGACGCCGCAGGGCTTCAACCAAGCTCGAAGGGAGCACGCGTCCGATTTTCGGGCACGAAGCGAACGGTGATCGACGGGCCAGTGCGACAGTTCTTCGAGATGGGTGACTTCGAAATGTCGCCCGCAGCGCAGGCGTCCCACGACGCGGTGGCGAAGGGCCTCCAAAAAAGCTGAGCGCAGTGTCGAGGGCGGACGACAGCGCGCGAGCTTGGGCGCCTCGCCGAAGCGCCGAGTTCGAGCGGGTCGCGTCGCTCAGGAGAAACGCGCGCCAACGAACGTTGCTCTTCGAGCTCGCCGCGACGTGCGCCAACTAGACATCATCTCGCGGCGGCTGAAGAGCCAGCGTCTGGTCGGTCCGCGCCACGCGACGCCCGCCGACGTCGTGCGATGGTCGTGCGCCGTTCAAGCTCAGGACTTCGCCGGCTCGCTGTGGGGCATCGGGCAACGCACCACGAGCTCGACCGAGCGAGACGTCGAGCGCGCCATCGCCGAGCGCGCGATCGTTCGCACGTGGCCGATGCGAGGAACACTCCACTTCGTCGCGCCAGAAGACATTCGTTGGATGACCGAGGCGCTCGCCCCACGCGTGATATCGCGTGCTGGCGCTCGGCATCGCGCGCTCGAGCTCGACGAAGCAGCGTTCACCAAAAGCCGCAACATTCTCGAGCGTCCGCTCGCTCGTGGCGCAGTCACACGGCCGGACACGTATCGCGCGCTCGCACGCGGCGGCGTCGCGCCGACCGGCCAACGTGGCATCCACATTCTCGGCGTGCTCGCGATGCGCGGCGTGATTTGTTTCGGGCCACGAACCGGCAAGCAGCAGACGTTCGTATTGATCGACCAATGGATTCCGAAATCCCGCAAGCTCGAGGGCGACGAAGCGCTCGGCGAGCTCGCACGGCGATATTTCGAGAGCCACGGTCCGGCGACGATCGCCGATTTCGCATGGTGGACGGGCCTTCCTTTGGGACTCGCGCGTCGCGGTGTCGACATCGCCGGACCCACGGAGCACGCACCAGCGCGAAACGTTCGCGGCGCGATGTTGCTGCCCGCATACGACGAGTACACGGTTGCGTATCGCGATCGCAGCGCGTTCCTCGACGCTTCACTCGCCGAACGAACGAGGAACGGGATCTTCTCGCCCGTCGTCACGATCGACGGCCGCATCGCCGGCACGTGGCGCCGCAAGACGCTACGCGAGCTTCGTCGAGCTCCCAGTCACGCTCGATGGGGTGTGATAGCTCGCCGATTCGCGCGGTGCTTGCGCGGGCGATGTCAAAAAGCCGCGGATTTGCTGCGGGAGTGCCACAGGATCGAACGGCTTTGCGATGACCCCAGAAAACCCCGGCGGTATCGTGCGGTCCGCGCGGCGGAGGGACGCAGTGATGAGAATCACCGGAGTTGCGTGCGTCACCGGATCGCTGCGCAAGCCTGCGAGCGTCGAGACCCCATCGCGACCGGGCATGTGGCCATCGAGCAAAATCACATCCGGCTGCTCGCGACGTGCGACGGTGATGGCCTCGTCGCCGTTGGTTGCGCTCACGACGTGCCACTCGGCGGTCTCTTCGAGGATGAACGTCACGAGCTCGAGGATGTCGGGCTCGTCGTCCACGATGAGAATCTTGGGAAGGGGTTTTGCCACGGCCATTTCGCTACACTGTGGAGATTTGCCTCTCGCTCGAAAGACGAACGACCGTCGCCACGACGTCTTCCGGATCGAGCGGTTTGGCAATGTGAATGTCGAACCCTTCGGCGAGCGCGTGACGAACGTCCTCGGGGCGCGCGTATGCCGTCACCGCCGCTGCGGGGATCTGCCCGCCCGCAGAACGCGCGCGTGATCGCACGCGGCGAATGAACGCGTAGCCATCTTCTTCGGGCATGCTGATGTCGCAGAGGACAACGTCGAACGAGGTCCGATCCATTTCGGCAAGCGCTCCCGACGCCGAGGCGACGTCGGTCACGCGGGCACCGCAGCGCTCGAGCGTGAAGCGGAGAAGCATGCGTGCGTCTTCGTCATCCTCGACGACGAGGACACGCATCCCGCGCAGATCTTCGGACGCGCGCGCTCGGGTCGGAACGAAGTCGCGCGAGCCATCGACGGCGGGGAGTCTCACGGTGAACGTGGAGCCGCGCCCGGGCCCGTCGCTCCTGGCCTCGACGATGCCGCCGTGGAGCTCGACGATGTGCTTCACGATCGCAAGCCCAACGCCGAGCCCGCCGCGTGATCGTGCGAGCGATGCATCGGCCTGACGAAAACGTTCGAAGACGCGCGGCAAGAAATCCGCGGCGATGCCGACGCCGGTATCGGTCACCGTCACGGTCACTTGCTCGCCCTCGCGGCGCACGCCGAGGAGCACGCGGCCGCCGTCGGGTGTGAATTTGACGGCGTTCGACAAGAGATTCGCGATGACTTGCTGCAGCCGAGCGGCGTCCCCGTAGACACGTGCGTTGACGAGGTCGATGTTGCTTTCGAAGGCTATTTGCCGGCCTCTCAGCGTGTGTGTGGCGGCTTCGAGCGCAGCGGTGGCGACGTTCCCGAGCTCTACGGTGTGCGGCGAAATAGGGAGCTTGCCCGTCATGATGCGCGACACATCGAGCAAATCGTCGACGAGCCGAGCTTGATGCGCGGCGTTGCGCTCGATGGCTTCGACGGCCTGGCGTCGCACCGGTGGCTCGAGCTCGGCGTGCAGCAGCAGCGATGCCCAACCGACGATGGCGGTGAGAGGCGTGCGTAGCTCGTGCGACAGCGTTGCGATGAATTGGTCTTTCGTGCGGTTCGCGTCGCGGAGCTCGCGCGTTTGATCCTCGACGATGCTTGCGAGCGCTGCGGCATGCTCGGCAAGCACTTGGCGTTGTGCATCGAGATCGCGCGCGACCTCACGCACGTGGAGAGCTCGCGCGATGCACGCTGAGAGGTAGTCGGTGTCGACGGGTTTCGTGATGAAATCGAATGCGCCGCCACGCAGTGCTTTCACCGCGAGATCGTGATCTACGACGCCAGTGATGAGAACGATGGGCGTCTGCGGCCGCAGCTCGTGCGCGCGCTGGAGAAGCTCGAGTCCGCTCGTGCCGGGCATGCGAACGTCGGTGATGATGACGTCGTAGTCTTTGCGGGCGATGAGCTCCGTGGATTGCTCGGCCGATGTGCACGTCTCGATATCGGACGCAGGGAAGCGCCTGATCAGAAGCTCGCGCAATGCCTCGACGAGAATGCGATCGTCGTCGACGACGAGAAGATGCGAGCCCACACCTCGCGTTAAGCACGTTTCGGACCAGCTACCAGCTCGCTGCCTCGATTTCGGGACGCAAATCTTCTCGCAGACCTGCAAAAGCAAGCGATGTGCCCTGCCGCTTGTGCACGCACCTTGCAGCAGGGAGGCACATGAGCACTGCATACCGTCCGCCGCAGAAAGTCTTTCTGGCTGACGACGACGCGGACATGCGTGCGCTCATACGTCTCGCGCTCGAGCGCGATGGGTGCGAGGTGACAGAAGCGCGCGATGGGGCGGAGCTGATCGATCTCCTGGGTCTCACGGTGGAGTGTCCATCGGCGCAACCCGATGTCATCGTGACGGACGTGCGTATGCCCCATTTCTCGGGGCTTGGCGTGCTTCGTACACTTCGCCAAGCGAATTGGGACATGCCGGTGATCTTGATCACAGTCGACCCGAGTGCCGCGGTGACGAGTGATGCCGCGCATTGGGGCGCTGCGGCCGTGTTTCACAAACCGTTCGATGTGGAAGACCTGCGCACCGCCGTTGCGAATGCGTCTCGTCTCCGCACATCGAAGCCTCCGCCCTGACCCTTTTGCCCCGTGGAGCCAGTTATGCGCATGCCGAACACGATCTATCTCGCGGAGGATGACGAGGACATGCGCTCGCTCATCGCTCTCGCGCTGACGGCCGACGGATACGACGTCACGCAAGCGAAGGACGGTTCCGAGCTGCTCGAGCTCCTCGCTACGGCCGCGACGACACCGATGAGACGGCCGGATGTCATCGTGAGTGACGTGCTCATGCCGGGTTACTCGGGCATGGGCGTGCTCGCAGCGCTCCACCGATGCGAATGGAAAGTCCCGGTGATTCTGATCACCGCACGCCAAGACGACGCCATCGTTCACGAAGCGATACGGCTTGGCGCGTCGGCTGTCGTTCGCAAACCGTTCGACATCGACGATCTACGAATCGCGATCTTGAGCGTCGCTGCGATCGGATTCAGCGACCTCGTGTCCTAAGTCAATGACGATCTCGCGGGTGCCAGGCGCGCCCGTGAGCGTGATGTCCGTGGGCGCCCCGCGCTCGAGGCCGCGTGGGTTCTCGACGACGATGTGTACGTGGCCCTCGCCATCGCGAAGCGTGATCTCGAATCGCGGCCAAGCCTTTGCGATGCGCGGATCGATGATGACGCGCTGACCTTCGCGATGGACGCCGAGGATGTTCTCGACGATGACGCGATACATCCACGAGGCCGAGCCCGTGTACCAGCTCCATCCGCCGCGGCCGACGTGATCAACAGCGTCGTACACGTCTGCTGACACCACATAAGGCTCAACCTCGTAGCGCGCGACCCCTTCGCGCGACGACGCGTGATGAATGGGATTGAGCAGCGACAAGAGCGAGATGGCGCGATCACCTTGGCCGAGCGTCGCGAGCGCACACACGGTCCACATGACGCCGTGTGTGTACTGCCCGCCGTTCTCACGAATGCCCGCTGGATACGCGCGAATGTAACCCGGATCGGGCGTGCTCGCGACGAACGGAGGCCACAAAAGGCGCATGAGGGCGTCGCTCGTGCGTACGAGGCGATCCTCCGACGAACGAAGCGCACGCGCCGCGCGCTCGGGATCTCCTACGCCCGCGATGACGGCCCATGACTGAGCGATGGCATCGATCTGACATTCGGCGTTCACGTGCGAGCCAAGCGGTGTGCCGTCGTCGAAGAAACCGCGCCGATACCAATCGCCATCCCATGCGTGCTCGTCTGCGGCGCGACCCAGGCGCGCGGCGAGGTCACGACACCACACGACGCGCGAATCATCTCTGCGATGGGTCGCGAGCGAAATGAAATCGAGAGCCGTGCGTGCGAGGAACCACGCGAGCCAAACGCTCTCGCCTTCGCCGCCGCGGCCGACGCGACTCATGCCGTCGTTCCAGTCGCCGCCGCCCATCTTGGGAAGCCCATGGCGTCCGCTCGTCGCGCCGATGTCGAGTGCGCGTGTGCAGTGTTCGTAGAGCGAGCTCGTCTCTTTCGTGGTCGAGGGTGTGCCGAAGAGGTCGTCGTCCGTGTCGGTCAGCTTGCGATCGGAGAGAAACGGAACCTCGCAATCGAGGATCGCGGTGTCGCCCGTCACGCCTACGTATTCGCTCACGGCGTAGGGAAGCCAGAGCATGTCGTCGGAGCAACGCGTTCGAACGCCTTCGCCCGTGTCCGCGTGCCACCAATGTTGCACGTCGCCTTCGACGAACTGGCGCGCCGCGGCACGAAGCAAATGCTCGCGCGTGAGATCGGGGCGCGCGTGAACGAGCGCGAGCACGTCCTGGATTTGATCGCGAAACCCATACGCGCCGCCTGATTGATAGAACGCCGATCGCCCCCAAACCCGGCAGCTCGCGACTTGGTAGAGCAGCCAGTGGTTCACGAGAGCGTCGATCGCAGGGTCGGGGGTCTTCACGACGATGGCGCCGAGAATGCCATCCCAGACGTCCGTTGCGCGCGTGAGCTCCGTGGTGACTTGCTCGGCCGTGCGATGCTTGCGGGCGAGCGCTTCTGCGTCGTTCGCGTCGTCGCCTTCGCCGAGGACGAACGATATCGTCGTCGTCTCACCAGCCGCGATCGTCACCGCGACTTGCAACGCGCCACATGGATCGAGACCGTGCGCGACGCGATTCGAAAGCGCGACGCGCTCGAGCGCGCATGGTCGGGCGCGTGAGCCGCAGATGCCGAAGATCTCGCGACGATCGCCCGTGTAGCTCGCAATGGCGCGTGACGCGGTAAAGAACGCGTGTCGCTCGGGCCGGAGCGAGAGCGGGTTCTGCGCGATGAGCGCGGGGATGTCGCCGTTCCAATCCGTGATGACCGCGAGACGCGACCGATCGCGCGTGGCGCCGAGAACCCACTCGACGATTCCGAAGACCGAGAGATGTCGCGCTGCCTTGCCGCGATTGGTGATGCGAATGCGCGTGGTCTTCACGGCGTCGGTCGGGCTGACGAATACGGTGACCTCGTGCTCGAGCTGCCCGCGCGCGTGCTCGAACGACGACCAACCGGGAGCGTGCCTCACCGTGAACGTCGCGTCGCCGCCGGCGGGAAGGGGAGTGAGCGAATAGCTTGTGCCGTCGTCGTCGTCGCGAATGAAGAAAAGCTCGCCCGATGGATCGCACACCGGATCGTTGCTCCAGGGCGTGATGCGATGGCGCTGACTATTGCCCGACCACGTGAAGCTCGCGCCGCTCTCGGTGATGAGCGTTCCAAAGTTTGCGTTCGCGATCACGTTCGACCAAGGCTTGGGCGGCAGCTGGCCGGGCGTGATCGTGAGCGCGTAGACGCCGCCATCCTTCTCGAAGCCGCCGATGCCGTTGTCGAACGCAACCTCACGCTCTCCGCGAGCCTCGGCGCGCTCATGAGGGGGGTCGACGTGCGCCACTGCGCGACTGTGCGACTGCTTCTCTGGCAAGACCGTTGCGTCGTTGGCCGCTTCATGGAGCTGACGCGCGAGCGAGCCTCGCGATGCTCTGAGAACGACGCGCGCGTTCGCGAATAGCAGGGCGCGGTCCTCGTCGCTCATGTCGCGCGCGCGCCGAATGAAGACGCCGCCGCGCTGATCGACGTGACCCGCGGCGAGCCCGGAGCGCACGAGCGACATGAGCGCCTCTTGTTGCGGTTGCAGGTAGCCCGATGCCTCTTCGTTGAGCGCAACGAGATCGACCGTCACGCCGTTCAAACGCCAAAACTCGTGCGCGAGAAGGACTTCGCCGACGAGGTCGGAGAAATCGGGTGAGTCGAGTCGCACGAGCACGATGGGCACGTCGTTCGTGAGCCCCTGCGCCCAGAGCCCGCTGCGCCCGCGCCCCTGAAATGTGGTGCGATCGGGTGATTCGCGAAGAGCGGCCTGTGGAAACATCACCGCCGATAGCAAGCGCTGGAAGCGGTGCGATTGTGCTGCGGTCACGCCGAGGTGCTTCAGCTCGACGCGTGCGTCGGTCCACGCGAGCTCGAAGGCACGCGGGATGATATGCGGCGTCGCGTAGCGATCGACGAGCTCGACGGCTTCTCCGCGTGTGGTCGCTAGCGCCGTCGCGAGCGTGATGCGTGCGTGTGCGCCGGGCGCGAGTCGTACGGTGCGGCGAATCGCGAGCGCAGGGTCGAGCACCGCGCCGGTGTTGCCGGCGAGCGGCCCATGCACACCCACGGGATCTTCCGTCGTGCGCCCTCGACCAAGGAAGCTCGCGCGCGACGTGTCGAGCTCTATGCTCGGGAGCCAAGCGTCACCCTCCGGCCACAAAACTTGTGCGACCCATCGCTCCGGCTCGCCTGACTTGGGTCGTCTGTGAGCGAGCACCGCCGATTTATCCGTGAGCGCTTCGGTCTCGATGAACATGCTCACGAACGCGCGATGCGCGAGATCGGCGTCGCGCGGGGCGAGCACGACCTCGGTGTATGTCGTGAGCTCAATCTCGCGCGCTTCCCTTCCGTGGTTCGTGAGCGTGATGCGGCGCACGTCCGCAGGTCGCTCCGGCGACACCACGATTTCCGTGACGGTCTCGATGTCTCCGTCGCGTCGCGTGATCTCGATGCGATCGATCGCGAGTGCCGCATCGTAGAAGCTCGGCTCGACCTTCGTAGGCGCGTATCCGGCGGACCACACTGCCCCGGATTTCTTGTCGCGCAGGTAGACGAAAATCCCGCCGGCTTCGAGCGCGTCGTCTTCGCGAAAACGATAGACGTCGATGTCCTTCCACGTCGTGAAGCCCTCCCCACGCACGGTCACCGCGGTCGAAAGCTCGCCGTGCCCGAGTAAATGCAGGCGAGGCGGCCGCGCGCCGAGCCCGATGTGCTCGACCACATCGAGCTCTGGCTCGGCAAGCACGGGAACACGCAATGCCGTCTGCCGAAGCTCCGTCAGCGGCGTGCGCGTTGGAATGCGTTCTTCGAGGAGCAGCTCGACCGACTTCACGCGGAGGTCGGCGTGAAAGCGTCGCTGCATGGGCGAATCGTTGAGCACGTTGTCGAGCGCGACGAGCGTCATGCCCTCGTGGTGCGCCATGAACGTCTTCACGACGGCGCTCTTGCGGCCTGGCGGCAAGTGCCCCGGCGTGCAATCGACCGCATCGTAAAATCCGTAGGTCCCGAGCGCACCGAGTCGCTCGAGCGCGCGAAGATTTGCGGCGGCCTCGTGCGGCACGAGCATCGCGGCGAGCGCGCTCGCGTAAGGCGCGATGACGAGATCTTCACCGAGGCCCGCCTTGAGCCCGAGGCCGGGCACGCCGAACGCGCGGTACTGATACGTCATCCCGAGGTCCATCACGTTGTACGCGGACTCGGACACGCCCCAAGGCACGCCGTTCTCCGCGCCGTACGCGATCTGCCGGCGCACCGCTGACGCGTAGGTTTCGTCGAGCAGCGTGTGCTCGAACGTCTTCGTCACGAGCAGCGGCATCAAGTATTCGAACATCGAGCCGCTCCACGAGAGGAGAACGCGTCGCGAGCCCGTCGTGGCCGCGTGCGGCCGACCCATGCGAAACCAGTGCTCCTGAGGCGCTTCGCCTTTTGCGATCGCGACGAGGCTTGCGACGCGCGCTTCCGACGCGAGCAAATCGTAGTGCGAGCCATCGAGCCTCGCGTTGGTCATGTTGCAACCGATCGAGAAGAGCTTGCGCTCGGTGTCGAAAAGAAAACCGAAGCTCATCGCATCGGCGAGCGCGCCGGCTCGCTGACCTATCGCGCGAAGCTCGAGAGACGGCGCATCGGGCGTGTTCGCAAGCTCGGCGCACGCCTCGCGCAGCGTCCACAGGAATGCGGCGAGGTTGCCGCTGTCGACCGTCGATACGTATTGCGGCTCGAGAGGTTTCAGTGTCGTCGTTTCGTACCAATTGAGAAGATGGCCGTTGCGACGCTCTAGCTTTTCGATCGTGGAGAGCGTCGCATCGAGTCGGGTGACGACCTCTTGTAACGAGATGAACCCGAAATCCCACGCGGCGACGACGGAGAGGAGATAGAGCCCGATGTTCGTCGGCGACGTGCGATGGGCGACGACACCTTGTGGGTCTTCCTGGAAGTTGTCGGGCGGAAGATGGTGTTCGCTTTCGGTGACGAACGTCTCGAAGAAGTGCCACGTGCGTTGCGCGACAAGGCGCAGCATCTCGCGTTCCGAAGGCTTGAGGTCGACCTTCTTCCGCGGCTCGGGCTGGCGCAAATACGAAGCCACCGCGGGCGCCGCTGCCCACGCGAGCAGCATCGGCGCCGCGAACGGAAGCGCGTTTCGGGCCCACACCGCCGCGGCGACGAGCGCGGCCGCCGCGATGCCCGCTTCGACAACGAGGCGTCGCCGAGAATGCTCGCCCTTTTGCCGTTCGGCTCGCGCCATGGGCGTCCATTCGAGGAGCCTCTTGCGCGATACGAGCACGCGGTGAAGCGTGCGCACGATCGCATCGACGGCGACCACGGCCTCGTCGAGCAAGAAGAGCAAACGCAGCGCCGATTGAGCGAGCGAGAGAACAAACGCGCGGCCATCGTGTGTGCGCGTCGCGCTAATCACGGCGCGCGCGAGAACGGGCACGAGAAAAATCGCGAGTAGCGTGGCCGTCGCCCAGGCTGCGGTCGCGGTCTGATTGGCGAGCCACGCAACGGCGAGCGCCGCGATGATCCCGGGCGCGAGCAGGCTTCGCCGGAGGTTGTCCGCGATCTTCCAGCGATCGAGCATGCGAAGCCCGCCCGAAACGAGCCAAGGCAACATTTGCCAATCGCCCCGAATCCAGCGGTGTTGGCGCTTCGCTGCGACCTCGTAGGACGTTGGCTGTTCGTCGAGCACCTCGATGTCGCTTGCGAGCGCCGACCGCGCGAAGATGCCCTCGAACAAATCGTGACTGAGAAGCGTGTTGTCGGGCACGCGCCCGTCGAGGGCAGCTTTGAACGCGTCGACGTCGTAGATGCCCTTGCCGACGTACGAGCCCTCGCCGAACAAATCTTGGTAAACGTCCGACACCGCGGTCGTGTACGGATCGATGCCGAGCGCCGTCGACGCGAAGCGCGCGTAGCGCGTACGTCGCGAGCTCACGGGCAGCGTGCCCACACGTGGCTGGACGACTGCGTGCCCCGACACGACCCGCCCATTCGCTCCGAGTCGCGGCCGATTGAGCGGATGCGCGATCGTACCGACGAGCTTTTGCGCGACGTCGCGCGGTAAATCAGTGTCGGCGTCGAGCGTGATGACGTAACGAATGTCGGCGAGCAGCGCAGGTGGCGCCGTCACGACCGAGAACGTGGTTTCGGCGTCGCCGCGCAAGAGCCGATTGAGCTCCTCGAGCTTGCCGCGTTTGCGCTCCCAACCCATCCACGTTCCCTGCGTAGGGTTGTGGAGCCTCTTGCGATGAAAGAGCATGTACCGATTCGCGCCGGGTCCGATGCGCGCGTTGAGCTCCGCGATTCCATCGCGGGCAAGCGCGAGAAGCGCATCGTCGTCCGGGTGGCACTCGCCGTCGTGATCGCAAAAGTCGGTGAGCAGCGCGAAGTGAAGGTTCTCGTCGAGGTTCGATAGCGAACGGATCTCGAGCGACTCGAGCAGCGCGTGAACCGTTTGCGCTCGCTCGAGCAGCGCAGGCACCACGACGAGCGTTCGATGCCCATCGGGGATGCCCTTTTCGAAGCTCATTTTCGGCAATATGCGTGGTGGCATCGTGGCAACGACGAGCGCGTTCGTTATCGCGATGGCGATCTCGGTCGCCGGGGGTGCGAAGAGCACGACCATGACGGCGAGCCAGCCCGGCGACATGAAGCCCGCAAGAGCGAGCGCAACCGCGGCGCACTCCGCAGCGGTGATGAACGAGATCGCGCCGAGATAGAAGAACGCCGGATGCGCGAGCGCGAGCGAGCGAAGTCGCTCGTCGATGCGTGGTTGATACGCGAGCTTCCGTGCGAGCTCGGGGCGGCCATCGCCGACGAGCCAATAGCCAACGTGCTTCCGCGCGGGATCCTCCGAGCTTGCGGAGGCGAGCGAGAGCGCGACGCGCGCAACGTTGCGCTCCGTTGATGTCGATCGCCGTGCGAGTCGCTCGACAGCGTGGCGATATCGATCACGCGTGGCGATGTCCATCGCCGCGTAAGCCTCGGCAGGATCGCGACGAAGCTCGGCCTCGACGCCGCTCGTCTCTTCGAAGAACGCATTCCAATCGAGCGCGTTGATGGCGCGCATGCTCGTGATCGCGTTGCCGACAGAAACTTGATTGGCGGCTTCTTGAAGATGCTCCTTGCGCACGAGCTCATCGGGCGTGGTGTCGAGTTTTGCGGCCTGCGCGGTGACCCAATCGACAGCCGCGACGAGCGGCGCTTCATTGTCGCGAATGCGGCGCGCGATCTCGACGATGAGCGCGGGCGTGACGGGCGCGTCCTCGCGCTCGAGCTCGGCCAGCGCCTTGGTGATGATCTTCGAAGTCTGACCGTGGGCGATGATCTCCCCCGCCCAAACGTCGCCGCGCTCTCGGTCGCGCGCGCTCGCCTCCGACGACGCAAGCGCGCTCACGGCGAGCACGAGCCCAAGGCGCAACATGATCGGGATCGCCCAGAGCTCGCCGATCGTCAGCGCGTCCGCCGTTTGGTACGCGGTGACGTAGCTCGCGAGCGTGTGCAGATCGACGCGCCCATCGGTGTGTCGCAGGTAGTCGAGACACAGCCCATAGACGCGCGGAAACCCGCGCATCGTTCCATTCGCAAGCCGCGGCAGCTCGACGAGATATCCCCACGGAAGATCTTCGTCGATCTCGCGGATCTGTTCTTCGATCACGTGCGAGTTGTCGAGCAGCCACTCTTCCGCGGGCGAACGGTCTTGCTTGGACGAAAGCGATCGCGAAAGCACCTCATACGCGCGCGAAAGGCGCGTACGCGCATCAGCGAAACGTTTTCGCAGCGGCCCGGGTCGCACGCCGAGTGTGGGCGTACCGTGCGACCGCGCAACGATTACGGCGTGATCGGCGAGCTGATCCGCTGCGTAGATTTCACCGCGCAGCGCAGGCGGGTCGTCCCACGTCGCGCTCTCTACGAGACCGAGACACGCGGCTTGAGCCGGCATCACTCTCCAGATGCGCGGCGATGAAGCCAACCGCCGTTCGTCAGCGGCCACTCGGAGGGCTCGTGCGTGCAGCAAACGAACGCGTGTGCCGCATGAAGCAAGCACCCAGCGCCCGCGCCGCAAACGGGACACGGGCTCGTTTCGGACACGCCGTCCCAGTCGTGATCGATGGGCGCGCTGTGGCGTGCGAGATCAATCCGAGTCGAACGTGCTGAGCTCATCATGCGAGTGCCCGACTCATTGCATCGTTCGTGCCGACGATTCGCTGACGATTTGCGACGACGAATGTGGCGCGGGCGCGCGTGCGGACCATTCAGCCACGACGCATCAGGCGTGCGAGTGCTTCGCGCCGTTCTTCGTCGACGCTTGAACGTGCTGCACGACCTTCTTCACTTCGGCTTCTTCCGTCCAGAAGGCCTTCGCGATTTGCTGGCGAAGTTTCTTCGTTTGCGGCGCGAAGACCACGCTAGCTGCTGCACCCGCGGCAGCGCCGAGCGCGACGCCCGCGGCGAGCAAGCCGAGCGGACCCATGAGCGACTTCCGTTTGAGCCCGATGTGTCCGAGAGCGCTGTCCATTCCTGTGGTGCTGGGGCTTCCATACATCATCGAGTTGACGAGTTTCAGCATCTCGGTTCCAAGCTCGATCATTTGTTCGGTCTTCATCGTGGCGCTCCGTTCTTGCGCGCCGTGGGTGCGAGCGACGTGCCAACCTGGTCGCGGTACCAAGCTCGACTCGCGAGCGGCGTCACCGACACCGCGCCTTTCGTCACGAGGACGCCTGCAGTGATCGGCCCACGCTCGAGCCAGGCGCGCCCGCTTTTGCTTCCCGAATCGTAAGCCGCGAGCACTTCGAATCCGTTGCCGACAGCGTGAAGATCCGAAAGCGCGACCCCGCTCGGTCCTGCTTTCGCGTGGCCGACGATCGTGAGATCGCTTCCGCCAAGCAGTCCGCGCACCCAACCGGGCACGCCGATGATGGTCCACACGGGGTCCGCGTTCCGCGCCTTCGCCGTGAGTGTGACGTCGGCGCCGTTTCGCTCGAGCTTTCCGGGCCCAATCGTGCCGCGGCCCCACCAGTCCGTCTTTGGCTCGTGAAGCTCGAACGACGTGCCCGACAAATCGCCGGTGCCCGATGAAGTTCGATAGCCGACGAGGTTGAGATTGACGATGGCATCGAACGCGAAAGGTTTCTCTTGCACCCGCACGAGCGCATCGGTTGCGGTGATGCGTGAGCGCACGTTTGCGATGGATTTTTGATAGTCGACGTGGACCGACAGGTCCGCGTGTCCGCGTTCGAAGTCATCTGCGAGCTTCGAGAGGTCCGCGTGTGCATCAGGTATCTCGATCGAAACGGCGGCTTCGTCCGCCGAACGTGCAAGCGTGTTCGTCGTCTTGACGATGGCGCCCACGTACTTGGCGTGGATCGAATCGAACCGGGCGTTCGTGGTCTCCGCGTCGACGTGGAGTATCTGCGCCTCATCGACATTCAACACGACGTGCGAGCTGCCGTTCGCCGAGGTCTTTCCGGCTGTCACGTGCCAGTCGTCGACGTGCGCGTTGATGCGGCTCGCAGCTTGGAGGTTTCCGTTCTCGAGCGCGACCTCGATGTGAAACGGACCGTGTCCGCCCGAGAACGCCGTGGGTGCCATGTGCGAGCTCAGGAAGGCCAGGCTCGGCAAGAGCCCGTCGATGTTCGTCTTCGCATGAATGGACTCGAGGAGGGCGGCGAGCTCGATCGTCCGCGGGTCGAGTCCGTCGACAGCGAGCGTTGCGTCGCCCTGCAAATCGCGGACGATTTCGACACCGCCCTCGGTGACCGTGGCGCTTCGCAACGTGACTTGCGTCGGCTTGACGAGCACACGCCGCATCGGCTTGAAGTAGAAGCCGCCACGAAGACTTCCGACGTCCTGCGCGCGAATCGTGTCGATCCACACCTGTCGCACGTCCTCGCCGACGATGTTCTCCATGTCCATTGTCACGTAGGGGTACGCAGAGTCGGGCGGATCCGGAACCGAAGCACCTTTGATCGGCGGATCCGCGAAGCCATCAATCGGCGGGAGCCACGCAGCGCTCGGCGCGCCGGCCTCGATCGGATCGAGCTTGCGCCTCACACGAATGTCGACGCCCTTCGCCCAGCCATGGGTGAGATGCGCGCGCTTCGATGGCAATTCGGTCAGTGCGAAATGCACAGACGCTTCGTCGAATGCGAATCGCCACTCGACGACGCTGTCGTGGCCCCGAAAAACGAAGTTCTTCGCGTGCATCGAGCCCGGCCACAGCGAATACGCCGAGGTGTACTCGAACAGGAACTTGTCAGGCGAGCGATTGGCGATCTTCTTTGCGAGGCCACTCTCGAGCGCAACGTTCACGAGCACGAGGTACGCAATGTAGATGTTGATCGTGACCAGCACGGCCCTCATCACCCATTGAGCGATGCGTCGCACGACTCATTCCCCGCGGCGCACTTGTACGCGGCCTTTTCTCGTGAGCTCGCGCAGGTGCATGAGGTCTTCCTCATCCAAGGCTTCGACACCGATGTAGTCGTTGTTCGCCTCTTGGATTGCGCGGATGACTTCGTCGAGCTTTGCGTGAAGCGCGGCCGTGTCGTGGTTCTGAGTCTCTTGGATCAAAAAGACGATCAAGAACGTCACGATCGTGGTGCTCGTGTTGATCACGAGCTGCCACGTATCCGAAAAGTGAAAAATGCGACCCGTCGCCGCCCAAGCGACGACGGCCGTCAGCGCCAAACAAAACGCCCAGGGGCGCCCGACCATGTTGGAAGCGGCTCTGGCAAAGCGATGAAAAAGAGGAAGACGACGGGCAGTCACGTACGGGGACCCAGTGCAAACGAGGTGCCGCTAGCCCATTTCTTAAATGTGCGTAACAAATTGCCACACTGTGGCATTATCGTCGAATGATTAAGCCGCTCGAAGCTCCAGAAAAGCAGCGGCCCCGGTCGGCTCCCTCCGCTCGAGGCGCAGGCTTCCGGTCTGTGCTTCGGCAAGCGCGGCTGCGAGCGGCAGACCTCGGCCCGGTCCGCGCCGCGGTTTGTGCTCACGGTTCATGGCTTCGTCGAAGACATGTTCGAGATGCGCTGGGTCGATTCCCGGCCCTTCATCGAGCACGCGAACGACAACGTACGGCGGCGCGGTCTCGACGACCACGAGCACCATGCCGTTGTCGGGCGAGAATCCGATGGCGTTGTCGAGCACCTCTTCGAGCAACCGCGTCGTCGCATACGGATCGCCAAACGCGCGCGCGCTGGGCGCGTCCATGCGGGCCTCGATGCGAATGCCTCGCGAGTTTCCGCGGAGTTTTTCGAGCAGTTGGGCGACTGTCGATGCGAGCGGAAACGCGCGAACTTGATAGCTGTGCTCCCCGCGACGAACGGCCTCAAGCTGCCTCGTGTTCTCGACAATGCGGTCGAGGCGCTTCGCGGCCGAAGAAATGTTCGCGAGCGCAGAGCGAGAATGCGCGTCGTCCATACGCTGGAGCTGAGCGATGCCCATCATGAGCGACGCGAGCGGATCTTTCACGTCGTGGGCGAGCGCGCCGATCACGTCGCTGTCGGTGAGGGCCCTGTGCACGCGCGTGATGCGCCGGCGTTCAATCGGGTCCGCTGCCGCATGCATCGCTGCGTCGACGGCGCGCACAATCTCGGCCCACTCTTCCTCAAATCCGCCACGTGAAGACATTCCTGGCACGGTCGATGCACCTCAGTCAATGAACGAAACCCAACGAGAACCTGACCATGCAAGGAAAGATCCTCCTACTCGATGACGACCCCGGCCTTTGCGAATTGATTGGCGACTACCTGAAAGAGCGTGGGCACCAAGCACGGCTTGCGTCGTCCGTCGAAGAAGGCATTCGGCTCTTGGAGCACGAGTCATTCGACATCGTCGTGACCGACCTCAACATGGGCGGCTCGTCGGGTCTCGACCTCTGCCGGCATGTTCGCGAGCGCTACGAAGACCTTCCCGTCATCGTGATGACCGCGTATGGCACGCTTCAAGCGGCCGTCGACGCGATTCGCGCAGGCGCCTATGACTTCGTCACCAAGCCGTTCGAGCTCGAGCATCTCGCGCTCGTCGTCGATCGCGCGCTCGGCTTGCACCAGCTCCGCCGTGAGGTAAAGCAGCTCCGACTATCATCGCGGGCAACGCTTGCCTCGGACTTCGTCGGAAAAAGCCCGTCGCTCGAACGCGTTCGCGATCTCATCAGCCGAGTCGCCGACGGTGACGCAACGGTGCTCATCGCGGGCGAAAGCGGAACAGGCAAAGAGCTCGTGGCTCGCGCCCTCCACGACAACGGCCGCCGGCGCAGTGGCGCATTCGTAGCGATCAACTGCGCGGCGATGCCCGAGCAATTGCTCGAGAGCGAGCTCTTCGGTCACGCGCGCGGCGCATTCACCGATGCGAAGGTCGCGCGCACGGGTCTCTTCATTCGCGCGAGCGGCGGCACGCTCTTCCTCGACGAAATCGGCGAGATGCCCCTCGGCATGCAGGCCAAGCTCCTGCGCGCTCTGCAAGAGCGAAAGATTCGCCCGGTCGGAACCGATCAGGAAATCGAGTTTGACGCACGCATCGTCGCCGCGACGCATCGCGATCTCGACCTCGAAGTCGCCGAGAAGCACTTCCGCGAGGACCTCTTTTATCGCATCAACGTCGTGCGTATTCCGGTGCCGCCGCTGCGTGCACGCGGCAACGACGTGCTCCTCCTGGCCCAAGCATTTCTCGAACGAAAAGCCGGCCAAGGGCACAACCAGAAACCGGTTCGCGGGATGTCCGCGGCGGTTGCGAAGAAGCTGCTCGCGTTTCCCTGGCCGGGCAACGTTCGTCAGCTGGAGAACTGCATCGAGCGCGCGGTGGCGGTGTCGCTTGGTGGCGAGATCGCGGTCGAAGATCTTCCGGACGACGTGCGCGAATACCAACCGTCGAAGGTCGATCTCATGGGCATCGACATGACGGCATCGCCTACGGCAATGCCTTCGATGGACGAAATCGAACGCCGTTACATCCGGCAGGTTCTCTCCGCAACGGGTGACAACAAGACCATCGCGGCGCAGATCCTCGGGTTCGATCGGCGCACGCTCTATCGTAAGCTCGATCGCATGAACCAAGACGACGACAAGCCGCGAGTCGAGGAGCGTGTGAACGGCACGGCATGAGATGAGCGACATCGCGGACGCGAGAGATCTCTCGCGACGACTCATCCTCGCGGTAGTCACGCCGATGATCGTGCTCATCGTGCTCGGCGTCGTGCTCTTGAACCAAACGGTTCGTATGCGCGAGACCGCAGCGTGGGTCGACCACACCGACGAGGTCATCGCCAAGGCTCACGAGCTCGAGAGCTCCATCGCCGATCAAGAGACGGCCGTGCGTGGATATCTCCTCACCGACGACGCCAGCAATCTCGCGGCCTATCGCAATGCGCACCCGCGCGAACGCCTCGACGAGCTGAAGAATCTCGTCAGCGATAACCCGCCACAAGTCGCGCGCGTCGTGGAGCTGCGCGCGGCGTACGATGGGTGGGCACGCGAAGTTGACTCGTCGCTCACGAGCCCCGACAGCATGCGCACGCTGACGGCGTTCACGCTCCGCAAGGTCGCGATGGACGGGATGCGCAAATCCGTCGCGGCGTTTCTCGATATTGAGGACGGCCTCCGCAAGGTGCGCGCGCAAGAGAGCGCAGCGAGCGCGTCGGCCACACGCTGGCTCACGATAAGTCTCTTCGGAGGCTCTGCGCTTGCGCTCGCGTTTTTCTCGCGACGACACCTTGCTGTGATCGCCGGTAGATTCGGCGAGGCGCTCGAAAAGGAGCGTGACCTTCGGCGTTCGACCGAAGACGAAGCGTGGGTTCGTAGTGCGCAAAGCTCGGTGCTCACAGCGGCGCAAGGCGATCTCGATGTAGGTCAGATCGCAGAGGCGGTCCTACGCGAGCTCGCGCACCACACGGGCGCCGATGCTGGAGCGCTGTTCGTACGACGAGAAAAGTCGTGGCACCGTGAGGCAGGCCTCGCATTGCCCGAGTCGGCACCGGCCACCTTCGAAGCAGGCGAATCGCTCATCGGACGCTCGGCAGAAAACGATGACATCGTCGTCGTGCGCGACGTCCCTGCCGGACACATGACGATTCGCTCGGCCACGGGCGCGAGCGAGCCTGTAACGCTCGTCATTGCGTCGGCACGCGCAGAGATGCACCCCGAGGCGGTCATCGAGCTCGCGTTTTTGGGCAAGCCACCCGAGCGCGCGCTCGACCTGATTCGGCGCGTGCGCGACGGCATCGGGCTCGTCACGCGCGCAGCGGCGTATCGTCGCCGGCTCCAAGGGCTGCTCGAGGAATCGCGAACCAACGCCGAGGAGCTCCAAGCGCAACAAGAAGAGCTTCGCACGACGAACGAAGAGCTCGATCACCAGAGCCAGGTCCTTCGCGACGCACAATCGGGGCTCGAGGAGCGCCAGGCCGAGCTCGAAGCGATTAACGCGCAGCTCGAAGAGCGCACCGTTCAGCTCGAACGCGCCGACATCGCAACGCGCGACAAATCCGTCGAGCTCGAGCGCGCGAGCCGTTACAAATCCGAGTTTCTCGCGAACATGTCGCACGAGCTGCGGACGCCGCTCAACAGCACGCTCATTCTGGCGAAGCTCTTGATCGACAACAAGAGCGGCAACCTCACAGCCGAGCAGGTCGAATACGCGCGCACGATTCACTCGTCGGGTCACGAGCTCCTCACGCTCATCAACGACGTGCTCGATCTCTCCAAGGTCGAAGCGGGCAAGGTCGACATCGAGTACGCGAAGGTGGCGCTGCGCGAGCTTGCGGTTGGGCTCGAGCGCCAGTTCGATCCGATTGCGAAGCAGAAGGGCCTCGACTTTCGCGTCAACGTGCTCTCGAGCGTGCCCGACTTCGTCGAGACGGATGGTTCACGCTTGAACCAGGTGCTTCGTAACCTTCTCGCGAACGCTTTCAAGTTCACGCTCAAGGGCTCCGTCGACTTGACGATTAGCGGCGTCGGTACGGATGTTCACTTCACCGTGCGCGATACGGGCATTGGGATCGCACCGGAACATCACGGCACCATCTTCGAAGCGTTTCGTCAGGCCGACGGGACCACGAACCGAAAATTCGGCGGCACGGGCCTCGGGCTTTCGATCTCGCGCGACCTCACACGCATGCTCGGCGGAAAAATCTCGGTCGCGAGCACGCTCGAGCACGGAAGTGCATTCACGGTTGCGCTTCCGACCGTGCCGCCACGCCAAGAAGAGCTTGCTCCGGAGACGCCGCCCAAAGCCGAGGGCACGGTTCCGCCATCGCTCGTCGCCGACGATCGAGATTCGCTCGACCCGACGCGCCGCGCGGTCCTCGTGATCGAGGATGACGTCCACTTTGCGAAGATCCTCGTCGACCTCGCGCACGAGCTCGGGTTCCAATGCATCGCAGCGCACGAGGCCGCACACGGGCTTGCGCTTGCGAAGCTCCACACGCCGCATGCGATCTTGCTCGACATGAAGCTGCCCGATCGCTCGGGTCTGTGGGTGCTCGACCAACTCAAACGCACACCGCAGCTTCGTCACGTTCCGGTTCACGTGATCTCGATCGCCGACCACCAGCAGACGGTGCTCTCGCTCGGCGCGGCCGGGTATCTGCAAAAGCCCGTCGATCGCACGAAGCTCACGTCGGCGTTCAAAGCCATCGAAGCGAGTCTCGCGCAGCGCGTTCGGCGCCTTCTCATCGTGGACAGCGGCGCAGGTGCCGACCTGCAACAACTTCTTGGCGGCGAGGGTGTCGAGGTCGTCGTCGTCGACAATGTGAAAGCCGCATTCGCGGCGCTCGATGGTTCGGTCTTCGAGAGCGTCGTGCTGGATCTCACGCGACCCGATGCGCCCGGCATGGAGCTTTTGACGTCGGACCGAAAATCGATTCCTCCCGTGATCGTATACAGCGAGCGCGCTCTCACTGCGGCCGAAGAGAAAACCGTCCGCGACGCGACATCGTCGCTCGTCGTCAAAGGCGTGCGATCGCGCGAGCGCTTGCTCGACGAGGCCACGCTCTTCCTCCATCAGGTCGAAGCGAAGCTACCCCCCGAGCGTCGCAAGATGCTCGAGCAAGCGCGCAGTCGTGACTCCGTTTTCGACGGGCGAAAAGTGCTCCTTGCCGAGGATGACGTCCGAAACATCTTCGCTCTCAGTCGCATCCTCGAGCCGCGTGGCATCAAGCTCTCGGTTGCGCGCAACGGGCGTGAAGCCCTCGACATGATCGAACGCGACCCTGGCATCGAGATGGTCTTGATGGACATCATGATGCCGGAGATGGACGGCCTCACCGCGATTCGATCGCTTCGCCAAAAGCCTCGCTGGAAGAGCGCGCCCATCATCGCGCTCACCGCAAAGGCCATGCGCGACGACCGCGAGCGCTGCCTCGACGCAGGCGCGAACGACTACATCGCCAAACCGATCGATCCGGATGTGCTGTTGTCGCTCATGCGCGTGTGGATGCCCAAATGATGCAGGTGGCCGCAGCCGCCGCGGAAGCGATCGACTCCATCGAGCTGCGCCTCTTGCTCGACGCCATCCACGCGCGCTTCCACTACGACTTCCGAAACTACGCGATGCCCTCGCTCGAGCGTCGCGTTCGCGCGGCGATGAGCAAGGTCGGGTGCGCGACGTTCTCGAGCTTGCAGGACCGCTTGCTGCGTGACCCAACGACGTTCCCGACCGTGCTCGCCGCGATGACGGTCGTCGTCAGCGACATGTTCCGCGACCCGCCGTTTTTCGCTGTGTTTCGCAATCAAGTCGTACCCGAGCTCGCGCGACACCCGTCCGCGCGCGTGTGGGTTGCGGGCTGCGCGACGGGCGAGGAGGCCTATTCGGTTGCGATCATCCTCGCCGAGTCAGGGCTGCTCGAGCGCACGCGCATCTACGCGACCGACATCAGCGAGACTGCCCTCGCGATCGCGCAGGCCGGAGTTTACCCTACGGAGCGTGTCGCCGGGTTCAGTCGCAATCACCGCGAGACGGGAGCACGCTGCGCGCTCTCCGAGCACTACTCTGTCGTGCACGACGCCGCGGTCTTCGATTCGAAGCTTCGCGATCGAATCCTCTTTTGCGATCACAGTCTCGCAACGGACGCCGTGTTCGCGGCGGTCGATGTCGTGATTTGCCGCAACGTCCTCATCTACTTCGACGCAACGCTCCAGGCCCGCGCACTCGACCTCTTCCATGATGCGCTGGATGATGGAGGTTTTTTGGGCCTAGGCTCGACAGAGACGGTTCGAGGACACACACAGAAGAAAGCTTTTCATTCTTTATCTGCGGAGCACAGATGGTTTCGCCTGTGAAGTTTCTCGTTGTCGACGATCGCGCCGACAACGTGATGTCGCTCGAAGCGCTCTTGCAACGCGACGGCGTCGAAGTCCTGACGGCGCGGTCCGCTGTGGAGGCGCTCGAGCTCGTTCTCGTGCATGACATCGCGCTCGCATTCCTCGACGTGAACATGCCGGAGATGGACGGCTTCGAGCTCGCCGAGCTGATGCGAGGCAAGGAGCGCTCGCGCACGATTCCGATCATCTTCGTGACAGCGGCGATTCAACCAGAGCGGCGAATCTTCGAAGGGTATGACGCAGGCGCGGTCGACTTTCTCTTCAAGCCGATCGACCCGCGCATCTTGCAGCACAAGGCGAACGTGTTTTTCGAGCTCTATCGTCAGCGGCAACAAATCGAAGAGACATTGCGCGTCGCCGAGACGCTCATGGCGGCCGTCGGGCACGATTTGCGCAACCCGCTCACGTCCATGCTCATGGCCTCGACGCTCATCGCCAGCAAATCACAAGACCCGACCATCGTGTCGCTCGCGCAACGCATCAAGGCGAGCGGGCAGCGTATGGGAGGCATCATCGATGATCTCTTCGAGATGGCCGGCTCACGTCTCGGTACCGGGCTCGACCTCAGCGTCTTCCCGATGGATCTCGCCACCGTCGCGGCGCGCGTGACGGGCGAGCTCGACCCAACGAAGGAAAAAATCAAGTTCACCATCGAAGGCGATCTTCACGGCACGTGGGACCCGAGTCGCCTCGGGCGCACGCTCTCGAACCTCTTGAGCAACGCTCTCACACACGGCAGCGGCGGCGTGGAGCTCGCGATTCGCGGGGGCGACAAGGACGTCGTTGTCGTCGTGCACAACAAGGGAGCCATCCCCGCCGAGGTTCTTCCGAACATCTTCGACCCGTTTCGTGCGGGTCGCGAGCGTTCGCGTCGTGGGCTCGGGCTTGGGCTCTTCATCGTTCGCCAAATCGTGTTGGCGCACGTCGGCACCATCTCGGTAACGTCCACCGCCGCCGACGGCACGACGTTCACGATCACGCTGCCACGGATAACGCCAGCGCGCGACACGCCCGTCACGCCTGCTGCGTCTACGCCGTCCGCCTAGGGAAAGTCCTCATCCGTTTCGGCACGCTTGGTGCTACTTGGTGTGCATGGAATTCAAGCTCGACATGGAACGCATCCGTGACTCTGCACGCAAGCACATCGACAAAGGTGCGGTCACCGACGCATACCAAGGCGACGCAAGCGCCGTGTGCGACATCCTGAATGACGCTCTCGCGTCGGAGCTCGTCTGCTGGCTGCGCTACACGCGCCACGCTGCGATGGCCGCGCATCTCGGCGGGATCGCGGGCGAAGCCATTCAGGGCGAGCTCCGCACGCACGCTGCCGAAGAGCTCGGCCACGCTGACATCATTGCCGAGCGCATCATGCAGCTCGGAGGCGAGCCCGACTACGATCCGAAAAGCATTGCGCAGCGCGCACACGCGCCGTATGTGGCGGGGACCTCACTCGAAGAGATGCTCACCGAAGATCTCATCGCAGAGCGAATCGCGATCGAGACCTACTCCGAAATCATCCGGTTTCTCGGCGACCGCGATCCCACGACGCGCCGCATGATGGAAGGCATCCTCGCGAAAGAAGAGGAGCACGCGGACGAGATTGCCGACTGGATGCGCCGGCTTGCGCCGCTCACGCAAAAAGCCAACGGCCAGAGCCCCAAGACGACTTAGGCGCGCGGTCAAACATGCCGTACCTCAGGGATGGCGTCTCCGCCGGCCAACGACGCCAGCGCCATTCACTGCGCTTCTGACCGTACTGATTCTCGTCGCGACGTGGGGTCGCGCGTGCCATCGTGAACATCGGGACAGGTATGGTCGTCGATCACGTCGCGGGCTGGCCCATCGCGGCGTGGCTCTTCCTTCCATACGTCGCTCTCGTGAACGACCACCTCGGCCCAACGGTTGCCCGGTGGATGGTGATCGCGTGGTGCGCCGTGCAAGACGGCGTCGCGCTCTACGACGGCGTGCCGTGGATGATGCCGCTCGCGTTCACCGCGCTCGCGGTGTTCTGCTCGACGTCGTCACACGTTCGATTCTCGCTGATTCGCGACATGCTGATCTCCGCCGACGAGCAACGACGCACGCTCGAAAAAGAAATCGAAGGGCGCAAACACGCCGAGGTCGAGCTCAGGCAAGCGCAGAAGCTCGAGGCCGTTGAGCTCGGCAACATTCCTCCCGTGAAGTGTCACATCGGGCAGATTCAGCAGGTGCTCCTCAATCTCATCATCAACGCGGCACACGCTGTCGCCGATGCGGGAGGCAAGGGAACGATCACGATTCGCACCACACGCGAGAGCGGCTCGGTCTTGCTCTCCATCGCCGACGACGGCCCGGGCATCCCGCTCGACGTGCAGCCGAAGATTTTCGACCCCTTCTTCACGACGAAAGAAATCGGCCGCGGAACGGGTCAGGGGCTTGCGTTCGCGGAGGCGGCTCGCGGAGAGCGTGAGGCTGCTCGAGCAGCCTAGGCATTCGTCGCCCATGGTTGGCGCGTGGATTGCTCTCGATCGCGCATGATCTCAGCGCTTTCGGCCCGCGCACGACGTGTGTGGAAAAATGCCAATGCAAAGAAGGCCCCACGTGTGGCGATTCGCATCGCCAAGTGGTCGTTTGGCATCGTGGGTGGTTTGTGGTTGCTCTACATCGTCGCGGCCAACGCTGCGCTTCGATCGCAGTGGGCAAGGAACAAAGCCAACGCCGATCCGCAAACGCTCCAGGTCGAATACGCGTCCGCGTGGACGCTCATCCCGGGGATCGTGCACATGTCGAAGGTGACGGGGTTCGGTCAGTTCACCGGGCTTCAATACAAAGGCGAAATCGATCACCTTCGGATCAACATCGGGATGCTCGCGCTCCTGCGGCACCACTTCGTGATCACGATTCACGCGAAGGGTCTGGCACTCCATGGAAAGCCGCCGACGTCGACCAACCCGGCCGCGCCGGTCATCGATGCGCCCGTTGCGCTGCATCCTGTCGCGGCTCCGCCCGTGCCCGTCGTCGACGAAGGGCTCGCCAAGTGGCTGATCGAAGTGGAGCTCGAGGTCGCGGGCGGACGCGAAGTCTGGGTCGACGCCGTGCGCTACGCGGGCCCGATCGAAGCACATGGTTCGATGACGACGACACCGAACCGTTCTTTCGCGGTGAAGGACTTTCTCGTCGAGATCAAAGGGGGCACCGTGGTCGTGGGCGCGAAGTCAGCGCTACCGCGCCTCGCGGGGCGTATTGATGTGAAGCTCGATCCGGTCGACCCGCGCGCCGTCGACCTTGGTGCGTTCAGTCGATTGACTGTGAAGACCACGCTCGAGGGAAGCGCGGCCGACATGAGCTTCGTCCAAGACATTCGGCCCGTGCCCGTGAAGTTCGGTGGAAACGGTGGCGACTTCGCAATGGAGATTCGCCTCGAGCACGGCCACTTGATGGCGCCGGGATTCGTCAGAGTCGCGACCGACGGGATCTGGGCAGGGTTTGCGGGCATCGGCGTGCGCGGAGGAGTGCAAGCGGAAGCCGTCATCGAAGAAGCTGCGGGCGATCCGATCGTGAGAATGGGTGCAGTCGTGTCGCATGGAGCGGTCACCAACGCGAAGGGCGCCACGATGTTCACCGTCCCCATCACGACTTCGCAAGCCACGACGTCGCATCTCGATCTCGCGGACACCAAGAACATGCGCTTCACGTTCGACGCGCACGCGCCTCGTGCCGTCGGCCCCAACGCAGATGCGATGAACGATCTCATTGCGAGCCCGAGCGTCAAAGTCCTCAAAGGCGCGGTTACGAGCAGCGTCGACGTGAAGGGCGAGTTTCCGAAAGGCTTCGTGTCGGGCAACGTCGCCTTCGTGACGAATGATCCGCTTCGGCTCTCGGCGGACGGCATCACCGTACAAAGCACGCTCACGGGCAAGCTACCGTTCACGCGCGCTGACAGCACCAGCGACTTCGTGCTCTCGGGAACGGCGATACGCGCGAAGGAGACGGCGCTCGACAACGGCACGTCTCATACACGCGAGTGGTGGGGCCACGCCGAGCTGCCCAAGGGCTACGTTTCGTTCAAGGGCTCGCCCAAGTACGTCGGAAATATCCACGCGGAGTTCCGCGACATCGATCCGGTCATCACGGCGATCAGCAAACTCCACGGCGTGCCGGAGTGGGTCAACAAGCTGCTCGGCATCGGGCCGTACAACGTCGACGCCGTCGGCTCGTTCGGCAAAGATACGAAGGTCGACATCGTCGATGCGCGCGCGACCGCCAGGCGTTTCCCGACGCGCCCGCACACGCGTGTGCGCGCGAGTTACGACGGCGTCGACATACCGAACACGTGGCGCACGGCGATCGAGTTCGGCGTTCTCGCGGTAGGCATCGACAAAAAGGGCGACCACCTCGGCATCCAACTCACCAACGTGAGCTCGTGGTTCTCGAGCGGCGCACCGGCTGGTGGTGGCGGCGGAAGCCCGTACGATGGCGTTCTGGCCGAGGGCACCATCGATTGATTGAGCGACTAGGCCTTCTTCACGCAGCTCGGACACGACCAGCGTTCGCCCTCACGCGCCCAGTGTCGCGAGACCGCGAACTGGTGGAGCACGCTCTGGTTCTCGTAGTGTGGCGCAAGATCGCTCGGATCACTTTCGGCAAATGTTTTTTTGGTGTTCGTTCCGTTGCGCGCCAGCACTTTGTCGCAGGTGTCGCAGACGAGCACGGAAGCGCGTGCAGTGAGGTCTGCGTCGAGCGACTTGAAGCCCATTGCGCGCGAACTTAGCAAGTCGACGCAATGAAATCACGTGACAAGGCGCGCTAGATTGTAAACGGCGATGACGATCTCGGCTGGGTCGAGCGGTTTCGTGATGTATCGCTGAAAGCCAACGGCGTACGCGTTTTCTGCGTCCTCGTGTCTCGCGTATGCGGAGAGCGCGATCGCCGGCGTTCGGCCGCCTTCGCTCGCTGGGAGCGCGCGCACTCGACGCATCAGCTCGTAGCCGTCTATGTCGGGCATTCCGAGATCGCTAACGATGACGTTGGGTCGTGCTTTCGCGAGCTTTCCGAGCGCGTCCTCTGCCGAGCTTGCAACCTGGACGATCGCCTTTGCGCTCGTCAGCATCGCAGTGGTGAGCGTGAGGAGATCATCGTCGTCGTCGACGATCAGAACGCGCACGCCAGTGAGGTCCGGTAGCGCGGTCGACGTGGAGTGAAGCGGCGCTTCCGACAACCCCGTGGATCGATCCAGCGGAAGCTCGACGATGAACGTCGAGCCCTTTCCTTTGCCTGCGCTCTCTGCGTGAACCGACCCGCCGTGCGCGAGCACGAGCTGGCGAACAATTGCGAGGCCGAGCCCGAGTCCGCCGTGACGGCGCGTAGTGGCGGTGTCGTCCTCTTGTCGAAACGGCTCGAAGATCGCCTTCAGCATGTGCCGCTCGATGCCTTCACCCGTGTCGCTCACGATGATTCGAAGCGTCGAGCGCACACCCTCCGCCGTGACCGTGACGCTGCCGCCACTCGGCGTGAACTTGACCGCATTCAGCACCAGGTTGGTGACGATTTGCTGGAGCCGCACTTGGTCGGCGCGGAGCTCGAGCTCGCCGATGATGTTGCTGACGATCGTGATGTCTTTGGTCTCGGCGGCGCGCTTTGCGGCCTCGAGCGCATCCATCACGGCTTGTCGTGCGCTTGCGTCGCCGAGCTCGAGCCGCAGCTTGCCGCTCATGATTCGTGCGACGTCGAGCATGTCCTCGATCATTCGCGCTTGCGAACGCGCGTTTCGCTCGATCGTGCGAATCGGCTCGAGAATGCCCGGCGGAAGCTCGCGCGCCAAAAGCAATTTGGCCCACCCGAGAATCGCCGTGAGTGGGTTTCGTAGCTCGTGGGAAACCGTCGCGAGAAAATTGTCCTTCGAGCGGTTGGCCATGTCGGCTTGTTCGCGCGCCGCGCGTTCTGCAGCGAGCAGGACCATGCGTTCATCTTCGAGCTTGCGGCGTTCGATCACGACGCCGGCGCGCCGCGCCAGCTCTTCCGCGAACACGAGATCGTCCTCCGAGTATTCGCGGCGCGATTCGGCGTACACGAACGTGATGGCACCGAGCACGCTGTCGCGCCCGCGCAGCGGAACAATCATCGCCGAGTGAAGCTGCAGACTCCGGATCATTTGACGATGCTCGTCATTGACTGCCGCCGCTTCGAGAAGCGCCGCGGGAATCGTCGGATAGAGCTCGGAGCGACCCGTGCGAAGGACGTTGGGCACTCCGGTTAGCGCGTTGGGATCGGGTGGATACTTCTTGGCGAGCTCCCGCGCCATGCTGACTTTCGCAGGATCGACGTGCGCCACAGCGAGCTGCTGCGTATGCGTTTCGCCCGGCTCCACAATCTCCACCGAGCACCAATCGGCAAGACGCGGCACGGCGAGCTCCACGATCGTCTTGAGTGATGCGCGGTAATCCGCGGAAGTCATGAGCTCTTCGCCTGCGCGAACGAGAAACGCGCGCTTCGCTGCGTCCCGCTTTTCGATGGTGACGTCGCGAAAGACCATGACGACACCGAAAAGCTCGGAGCTCGCCGAGCGAATCGGCGATGCGCTGTCGTCGATGGGAATGTCGGTGCCGTCGCGACGAACGAGAACGGTGTGATTGGCGAGCCCGACGATGCCTCCGTGTCGCAACACCTTCGAGACGGGATCCTCGACTGGATGCCGTGTCTCTTCGTTGACGATTCGAAATACCTCGCGAAGCGGGCGGCTGAGGCTTTCGGCCATCGTCCAGCCCGTGAGCTTTTCGGCGACCTCGTTCATGAACGTGACGCGCCCTTCGACGTCGGTTGCGATGACGGCGTCACCGATGCTGTGAAGCGTCGTGGTCCAGCGGGCGATGGCTTCTTCGCGCTCGGCCTCGGCGCGTTTGCGCGCGTGGATGTCGAACGTCACACCGAACCACTCGCGCAGGTTTCCGTTCGCGTCGAGAAGGGGGAGAGCGCGCGCGGCCATCCAACGGTACTCGCCATCGGCGCGCATCATTCGAAACTCGTGCTCGAAAATGCGTCGCTCGGCTTTGGCGGTCGCCCATGCAGCGCCGACGGCCTCCTTGTCGTCCGGGTGAACGGGGTTCCAGCCGCGGCGCTCGCGCCAGTCTTCCTCGGTTTGGCCCGTGAAGGCGCGCCAACTTGGCGAGTCGGCGTTGGGGTGACCGTTCGAGTCCGTCGTCCACACGATGGCGTGGGTCGCTTCGATGAACGCCTTGTATGCGCGGTCCGTTTGGTCGAGCGTGATCTTGGCGAAGCCGGTGAGAGCACCGCTCGCATCTCTCAGCGGCGTGATGACGACGCTCGCCCAAAACCGCGAGCCGTCTTTGCGCACGCGCCAACCATCCGCTGCGAAGCGACCCTCGCGCGCGGCGATCTCGAGTTGGCGATCGACAACGTTCGGGTCGACTTCCTTCGGATAGAACGTCGAGAAGTGCTTCCCGATGATCTCGCCGGATTCGTAGCCTTTGATGTTTCGCGCGCCCGCGTTCCACGACACGACGTGGCCCGTCTCGTCGAGGAGGTAGATGGCGTAGTCCTTGATACTCTCGACGAGTATGCGGAATCGCTCGTCGGAAACGCTTTGCTCCACGCACATAAATGTATATTTTTGCGTGCGCTGAACAATTGATTTCGAGACGATTCGCCTGGCAAGATCGCCACACTCGACGTCAACGAGCGCATCCTCGTGCGCGGCTGTAAGGTGCGCATCCCGATGACAGAGAGACCGCCCGCGTTTCTAGAGGGCGGCGGCGCGATGGCCGAGCTCATCGCATCGAACGATTGGTCCACGAACTTGCTCGGGCCGATCTCCACGTGGCCCAGCAACCTGAAGACGCTCCTCGCGACGATGCTTCGCGCGCGGCATCCCATGCTCCTCTGGTGGGGCCCCGAGCTCGTCCAGTTCTACAACGATTCGTTTCGCCCGAGCCTCGGTGTCGGCAAGCATCCCTCGGCGCTCGGACAACGCGGCCGCGAGAGCTGGGCCGAAGTGTGGCCGATTGTCGGTGCGCAAATCGAACGCGTCATGAGCCATGGGGAATCGATTTGGAGCGAGGACGCACTCGTTCCGATCATGCGCAATGGCCGCATCGAAGAAGTTCACTGGACGTACGGGTACTCGCCCGTCATCGACGACACCGGCCGCATCGCCGGCACGCTCATCGTGTGCAACGAGACCACCGCGCGCGTCGTTGCGCAGCGTCGTCTTGGCATTCTGCGCGCGCTCGTCGGGAAAACCGCAGACTGTCGCGACGTCGCGTCCGTCATGGACGCCGCGTACGCCGTCATCGCGACGGCCAAGGAAGAAATTCCATTCGCCATCAGCTACCGCCTCGACGAGGCGACGCGCACCTTGCGTCGTGAGCGCTCGACCGAAATGGAATCGACACTGCTGGAATCCATCGACGCGCTCATGCAGAGCGCACCGAGCGAGCCCACTCTCTTGTCGCTGCCATCGCTCGCGTTTCCAGGCGGCCCATGGCCCGAGGCAGCGTCGCAAGCATTCGTTCTTCCGCTGAAGCGCGGGCTGACGCTCGTGCTCGGCTTGAGCCCTCGGCTTCCTTTCGACGCAACGTATCGCGAGCTGATGTCGCACTTCCGCGAAGACCTCGACTCGGCATTCGCACGTGTGCAGGCCGAAGAGATTCTGCGAAGCCTCGTTGACAACTTGCCGGAGCTCGCGTGGTCGGCGCGCGCAGATGGCCACCTCGATTTCTACAACCGCCGTTGGTACGAGTACACGGGCACGACCTTCGAACAGATGCAGGGTTGGGGTTGGCAAAGCGTTCACGACCCGACGATGGTCGAGGCGGTCAGTGAACGCTGGCAGAAATCGCTCGAAACGGGCGAGCCATTCGAAATGGAGTTTCCGCTTCGCGGCGCAGACGGAAAGTTTCGCTGGTTTCTCACGCGCATCCGCCCTCTCCGCGACGGCACTGGAAAAATCGTTCGCTGGTTCGGCGTCAACACGAACATCCACGAGCGCAAGGAGCTCCTTCGTCAGCTCGAGAGCGCGAGCATCGCCAAGGACGAATTTCTCGCCACCGTTTCGCACGAGCTACGCACGCCGCTGACGGCGATTTTGGGCTGGTCGCGCATCCTCGGCGACGGCTCCGAGCCGGCGTACATTCAAAAAGGTTTGGCGGTCATCGATCGAAACGCCAAGGCGCAGGCGCAGCTCATCGACGATCTCCTCGACGTTTCCCGAATCATTTCCGGCAAGATTCGTATGAGCATGAAGCGCGTCGAGCTTGCCGCGGTGGTGAACGCCGCCGTCGAGACAACGCAGCCATCGGCGATCGCTCGCGGCGTTCGGTTGAATGTCATTCTCGACCCGAGTCTCGGCGACATCACCGCCGACGAAGATCGCCTACAGCAGGTGATTTGGAATCTCCTCTCGAACGCGGTGAAGTTCACGCCGAACGGCGGCGAGGTCAGTCTTCGCGCCACGCGCGAAGATTCGCGCGTGATGATCACGGTCAGCGACACCGGCAAGGGCATCGCGCCATCGTTTCTTCCGAACGTGTTCGACCGCTTTCGCCAAGACGACAGCTCCACGACAAAGCAACACGCGGGCCTCGGGCTCGGGCTCGCGATCGTGCGGCATCTTGTGGAGCTTCATGGCGGCACGGTCTCGGCTCGAAGCGACGGCGAAGGGAAGGGCTCGTCGTTCGACGTTCACCTTCCGATACGCGCCGTCGAAGCGCGTGTTTCGAGCCCTCCGCTCGAGCTCGACGCGCCCGAGTCGCAGGCGGCCACGGAAGTGCCCGGCCGCCTGCGCGGCGTTCATGTCCTCGTCGTCGACGATCAGGAAGACGCACGCGATCTCGTGGCGACCGTGCTCGAGATCGCTGGCGCGACGGTGACGCAGGCAGATTCCGTTTCGTCGGCGATGAAGTGCCTCGCGACCGATTCGATATCCGTCATCGTGTCGGACATCGGAATGCCAGGTGAGGACGGATACGCTTTGCTCCAGCGCATTCGCGCGAGCGGCTCGCCACGAGCCCGCGGTGTCCCGGCGCTCGCGCTGACCGCGTATGCACGCACCGAGGATCGCGACAAGGCGCTCGCGTCCGGATTCCAGGAGCACGTCGCAAAACCGATCGACCCCGCACACCTCGTCGACGAAGTCGCGCGTCTCGCTCGCCGCTGACGTCGTCCGCGCGCGGCTTCGCAGCGTGTTAGCGTTGACGCGTGAGGTCGTTGGCAGCCGCTACGATTCTGATTCTCCCGCTCTCCGCGAGCCTCGCCTGCCAGACCGACACGTTTGCTGGAGGTGACGGCGGCGATACCGGCATCGACGTCGGGAGCCCGGACGCGCAGCTCTCGGATGTGATCGCCTCCGATGCCCCGACCGGCACATTTTGCGAAAGCCAATCACCGACGTCGGTGTTTTGCGACGATTGGGATTCGGTCGGCGAAAATACGGCTCCTGCAACGAAGTGGAACAGCAGCGCGGGAGCGGGGCTCGGCACGACGATCTCGAATCCGCTTTCGCATCCCTACGCTTTCGAAGCAAAGACGGTGGCGGCGTCAGCCACGCTCGGCTCGTTGCAGAAGAACATCTCCGTGCCGTGGAAAACATTTCAGGCGGGCCTTCGAATCGTCGCGGGATCACCGGCAGAAGCGATCACGATCAAAATCGGTGCGCTCACGATGACGTTCGGCGTGAACGCCAGCGGCACGAGTCTCATGTTCACGGCCATCGGTTCAGCGACCGCAAGCTTCACGCTGGGCAATGTCGATCCGTATTGGCATGGCGTGGGTGTATCGATCGACAGCCCAAACACCATCAGCGTTTACTACGGACCACCGAGCGCGCCCGTGAACGTCGGCAGCTTCGCCGTACCGAGCGTGGGCGCATCCACGACTCTCACGATCGGGTTGAAAATCGTGGCTCCGGTTGACGAGGTCGTGGACTACGACAACCTGACGGTCGCGCCGTAGCACCTCATTGTGGCGGTGCTGCATGGAGCGCTGCGCGTAAATGGCTCGAAGCCGAATGCATGGTTCTTGCTTAACCGGTTTCGATGAAGACGTGGACGTGCGTGATTTTCTGCGGGTCGATGACCGGCTGTACGCTCGTCGTGGGCGTCGATGATCGCGTCGTACAAGACGGTGGCAACGACGCCGCAGCAGCGTCCGATTCCGGGGACGCCCAAATCGCGCAGTGCACCGTGCCCGCGGGCCACGACGGCGGCTGCTGCGGGCAATCAGCGACCCCATGCATCGGTCAGGCTTGTGCACACTGCGGCGATTGCCTGCAGCAAAGCTGCAACTCGGACGAGCTTTGCTGCGTGCAAGGCGATCCGAAGAAACCGTACGATGGTGTTAGCTGCGAAAATGATCTCAACAAGTGCCCGTGACTAGTCTCGGTCGGGCAGTGTATTGGCGAATGCGCGCGGGCCGTAGTTGGGGCGGAGAACATTCATCACGGCCGTACGAAGCTTTGCGATGTCGAATGGCTTGCCGAAGGTCGAGTCGGCACCGAGACGGTCGGCGATCGGGCCCACTTGGTCTGCGGCGAACGCGGTGATCACGATGATCGGCGTCATGCATCCCTCGCCGCGAAGGCCACCGATGAGCGTGAGCCCACTGACGTGTGGCATCCGCACGTCGGTGATGATCACATCGGGCGGTCGCGTGCTCGTCGCCATGACGTGGAGCACTTCGCTACCGTCACGTGCCTCGAGCACGTTGTAGCCGTCGCACTTCATCGCCGCGACTACGACAGCGCGAATCTCGTCGTCATCGTCAGCGACGAGAACGCACGGGCGCCGTCCGAACGTGGGCGGCTCGTCGTCTTCGAAGTCTATCTCGTCCGACATGATCATCGTTTTGCATACGACATGCCACGCGCGGTCGTTCGGTACCTCATGCCGAGGCTCGGAAACCGAGGACGAGGCGTGCAACATGCATCGCAACACGCAAGTAGCGGCCCCATTTGCCGCCTGGATATCGCTCGAGAAGCGACGATGCGAGGTCGATGGCGGAGGTGGCCGTCGTTGTCATCGCATCGGGCTTGCGCGTTTGCGCGAGAGCCAGCTCGCCACGCGCGATGCGTAAATGCGTGACGGCGAGCTCCTTGCGAAGCGCGAGCTCGCTTGCTCTCACGAGAGGCCTCGAAGGACCATTTGCAAATCATGCGCCGTTTCGCGTTTGGTGAGCGAGAAGAAGGGTCGCTTGAGCTTCCGACGCACTTGGAACGCCGCGAGGATGGCAGCCAGTGCATTCACCGTCGTTATCACGCCGAGCGCGAGCAAGGGGTCTGGGCGCAAGAGAACGAACAGCGTTGCGTCGAACCCGAGCCACGCTGCGATGGCCGCGACGAACGCGACGGCCCCCCACGCCGCGGCATCGTTCATCGATTGACGAAACTCGAGCCACTCGAGTGACGTCAGCTCTCGATGAGCCGCGAACAGATCGATGATCGCTTGCGTGCGTGGAGAGCGGTCGCTCGACATGGCCTACTTGCGGAAGGCAACAGCGCCGACGATGACGCCTGCTGCTGCGGCGATTCCGATCGCTTGCCACGGGTTCTCATGGACGTAGTCGTCGATGCCCGTTGCGCGCGTCTTGAGCTCCGATTCGATGCGCTCGAGGTGATCGCGCGCCATCTCGAGGTCGCCCTGCAGCTGCTTGCGCAAGCCAACGAGCTTGTCCTCGCCGAGGTCTGCTGTCGCAGCGACGAGCGCTTCGGCTCCATCGATGACGCCATTGAGGTGGGAGGTGTTCTTGTGGTTCTTACGGGAGTGAGTGTTCGTGCTCATGGTGGTGGGTGCCTGAGCAACTTGCGCGCCAGCGCTCGATGCGTGGTTCCCGCAAAAATGCGGCACCTCGTGCGGGCGGCAAAGCTGCGATTGCCACACCGAGGCAGGAACGCCTCAAAAAAGAGCGTCGAGCTCCGCTTTCGCGGCGTCGCCGAGGACGTCGCGCTGAAGCCGCTTTTCATCGCCGAAAAAAGCACGCGCAAGCTTTCGATCGAGGCGACGTGAGCCAACGAGATCGATGGCCTGCTGC
>JBBSFE010000026.1:0-54298 GCA_038239005.1 Polyangiales bacterium | reverse complement strand
CGGCAAAGTTCGTCAGATGTGCCAGAAGGCGCTTCTCCCGCTCGACACCGATCCATCGATCGGGCCCGTCGCGGCCGTGTGCGTTTATCCAAACTTGGTTCAAACGGCGAAGAAGGCGCTCGCGGGCTCGCACGTGAAAGTCGCGAGCGTGGCGACGGCATTTCCGAGCGGGCAATCGCCGCTCGATATCAAGCTCGACGACGTCCGCCGCGCAGTCGACTTCGGTGCAGACGAAATCGACATGGTGATCGACCGCGGCGCCATGCTCGCGGGTGATTACCAAAAAGTGTTCGACGAAATCGCCGCTACGAAAGATGCATGTGGCCGCGCGCACCTCAAAGTTATTTTGGAAACAGGCGAGCTTGGCTCCCTCGATGTCGTGCGCAAAGCCAGTGAGATCGGAATTGCGGCCGGTGGCGATTTCATCAAGACGTCCACCGGCAAAATCGTTCCCGCAGCAACGCCCCAAGTCACGCTCGTGATGCTCGAGGCGATTCGCGATCACTTCTACGCAACGGGCCGCAAAATCGGCATGAAGCCCGCCGGCGGGATTCGCACGGCCAAGCAAGCGCTCCACTACCTCGTCATCGTCAAAGAGACGCTCGGCGACGCCTGGCTCACGCCCGATTTGTTCCGCTTCGGCGCGAGCACGCTTTTGAACGACGTCTTGATGCAGCTCGAAAAAGAGCGAACGGGCTTCTACCAAGCATCCGAAGATTTCTCGAAGGACTAGAGAGATGGCGAAACTCGCGAAGCGAACGACGACGGCAGCCGCGACCCACGCGCTCGATTTTGGCAAAGCATGGGACTACGCACCCGCGCCCGAGTCGCCCGATCACGTCAAGATTGAATCGCGATACGACCTCTTCATCGGCGGCAAATGGCAAAAGCCATTGTCGAAAAAATACTTCGATACGCACTCGCCTTCGACCGAGAAGAAGCTCGCCGAAGTCGCCGAGGGCAACGAGGCTGACGTCAACGCAGCCGTCAGCGCGGCGCGCCGCGGGTACGAAAAATACTGGTCGAAGATGCCCGGCTCGGAACGTGCAAAATACATGTTTCGAATCGCGCGCGCGATGCAGGAGAAGGCCCGTGAGCTAGCCATCGTCGAATCGATGGACGGCGGCAAGCCCATCAAAGAATCACGCGACGTCGACATCCCGCTCGCTGCGGCGCATTTTTTCTACCACGCAGGCTGGGCGGACAAGCTCGACTACGCCTTCCACGGCCGCCGCGCGCGCCCGCTCGGTGTTGCCGGGCAAATCATTCCGTGGAATTTCCCGCTCCTCATGGCCGCGTGGAAAATCGCGCCGGCGCTCGCGTGCGGCAACACCGTTGTGCTCAAGCCCGCCGAGACGACGCCCCTCACGGCGCTCATGCTCGCGCACATCATCGAAGAGGCCGAGCTTCCGCCCGGTGTCGTGAACATCCTCACTGGGGCCGGCGCAACGGGCGCCGCGCTGGCGTCACACCGCGACGTGAACAAAGTCGCATTCACCGGCTCGACCGAAATCGGAAAACGCATTCAGCGCGCCATCGCCGGGTCGGGCAAAAGAATCACTCTCGAGCTCGGCGGCAAAGCAGCCAACATCATCTTTGCCGATGCGCCGATCGATCAAGCAGTCGAAGGCATCATCAAAGGCATCTATTTCAATCAAGGCCACGTGTGTTGCGCGGGCTCGCGTTTGCTCGTCGAAGAGAGCGTGCACGACATCGTGGTTCGCAAGCTTCGCGATCGCATGGCCACGCTCCGCCTCGGCGACCCCCTCGACAAGAACACCGACGTCGGCGCCATCAACTCGAAGATGCAATTGCAGAAGATCAAAGAGCTCGTCAAAGCCGGCGAAGCCGAAGGCGGCGAGCGCTACTCCGCGCCGTGCCCGCTTCCGAGCAAGGGCTATTGGTTCGCGCCCACGTTCTTCACGGGCGTCGCGCAATCGAGCCGCATCGCGCGCGAGGAAGTGTTCGGCCCCGTCTTGTCGATTCTCACGTTCCGCACACCGGACGAAGCCGTCGAAAAGGCGAACAACACCATGTACGGCCTCTCCGCCGGCATCTGGACGGACAAGGGCGCGAAAATCTTCTGGCTCGCGCAAAAGCTCAAAGCCGGCGTGATCTGGGGCAACACGTACAACAAGTTCGATCCGAGCTCGCCCTTTGGCGGTTACAAAGAGAGCGGCTTCGGGCGCGAAGGCGGCCGTCAGGGATTGTCCGCTTACGTGGAGCTCGAGTGAAAACGCCTTCCAACGGGCGCGTAACGGTCAATCGCGCATACAAGATGTACGTCGGCGGCGCGTTCGTTCGCTCCGAGTCGGGGAGGTATTTCCAAGTGAAGACCGGGGCGATCGTCAAAGGGGCAGACCCTGATGTGCTCAACATGCCGCGCGGCTCGCGCAAAGACGTCCGCGATGCCGTGCTCGTCGCGCATGGTGCCGTCGGCGGCTGGTCGGGTCGCACCGCGTTCAACCGCGGGCAAATCATGTATCGCCTCGCCGAGATGATGGAGTCCCGCCGCGGCGAGCTCGAGACTTCGCTCGCTCGTGCAGGCGCCAGCGAGAAAGACGCCGCCCACGAGGTCTCTGCCAGCATCGACCGATGCGTGTATTATGCAGGCTTCGCCGACAAGTTCCACGCTCTCGTCGCGTCCTCGAACCCCGTTGCGGGGCCACACTTCGGCTTCAGCGTTCCGGAGCCCATGGGTGTCGTGGGTGTGATTGCGCCTCCAACGCCATCCTTGCTCGGGCTCGTCTCGACGGTGCTCCCCGTGATTTGCGGCGGCAACACGTGCGTCGCGCTTGCGAGCGAAACCGATCCGCGCACGCCCCTCGTGTGGACGGAGTGCGTCGCGACGAGCGACATGCCCGGCGGCGTCGTGAACGTCCTCACCGGCCACGCGAAAGAAATCGCGCCCATCTTGGCGCGCCACCGCGAAGTGATGGCCCTCGACGCATGGGTCGCAGACCAAAAATTGCGCACCTCACTCGAGCAGGACGGCGCCGACAACGTGAAGCGCGTGAAAACGCACGACGTCGATCACGAGTGGCTCGGCCGTGCGGGCGAAGGCATGAGCTTCATCGAGCGTTTCCTCGAAACGAAGACGGTCTGGCATCCCGTCGGCGTGTGAGGCCGCGCTTGCGCCGCCCGATGCGCCGCTCGAGGTCGTCGACGATCTGAAAAACATCAGGCGCGCCGTCACGTCGGCTCGCCAGCGCTCGGGGAGAGCGACGAGATCGCGCACGGCGACGAGCGATTCGTTCGACGCGATTTTGGCGCACGTCGCGAAGAGCTCTCCGCACCACGCGGTGTCTCGTCCGGACCGCCGATCCAATTCTGCACTCGCGCAGTCGGCCGGCGAATCTCGCCTCGAGCGGAACTTCACTAACGCCGCCGCTAGTGAAGTGAATGCAAACGGATGAGTTGCACGCCCCTTTCGTCCGGGCATCGCTTGGCTTATGAGTGACGCCATGTCGAACGTGTACGAGTTCTCCGCGAAGACCATCACCGGGCAGGACAAATCGCTCGCAGAATACAAGGGGCACCCCCTCCTCATCGTGAACGTCGCTTCGAAGTGCGGTCTCACGCCGCAATACGAAGGGCTCGAGAAGCTCCACGAAGAGTACGGCGCGCGCGGCCTTCGTGTGCTCGGCTTTCCCGCGAACGAGTTCGGCAAGCAAGAGCCCGGCACGGACGACGAGATCAAAGAGTTCTGCACGACGAACTTCGGCGTGAAGTTCGACATGTTCGGCAAAGTCGTCGTGAAGGGCGAGGGGATTCACCCGCTCTTCGATTTCCTCACGAAGACGTCCACGCCGTCGGGCGACATCAGCTGGAACTTCGCAAAGTTCCTCATCGACAAAGACGGCAAGATCGCCGCGCGCTTTGATCCGAAAGTGGAACCCACGAGCGCCGAAGTGCGGCAGGCGATCGAAAAGACGCTGTGATCAACGCGATCTCCATCAAGGGGGCCCGCGAGCACAATCTCAAGAACGTCACGACCGAGATCCCGAAGAACGCGCTCGTCGTGTTCACGGGGCCGAGTGGTAGCGGCAAATCATCGCTCGCGTTCGACACGCTCTACGCCGAGGGGCAGCGGCGTTATGTCGAGAGCTTGTCGTCGTATGCGCGGCAGTTCCTCGGGCAAATGGACAAGCCCAAGTACGACACCATTCGCGGCCTTTCGCCGACGATCGCGATCGAGCAGAAGAGCGCATCGAACAATCCGCGCTCTACTGTGGGCACCGTCACCGAGGTGTTCGACTTCATGCGCGTGCTCTTCGCGCGCGCCGGCGCGCAGCATTGCTACTCGTGTGGTCGGCGTGTCGGCGGGCAAACGCCCGAGCAAGTCGTCGACTCACTGCTCGAGCTCGCCGAAGGAACCAAGCTCGTCTTGATGGCGCCGCGCGCTCGTGCGCGAAAGGGCGAGCACATCGACGTGATGGAAGACGCCCAGCGCCGCGGATACGCGCGCATGCGCATCGACGGAAAAATGTTCGAGCTCGCCGAGAGCATGCCGCGTCTCGACAAAAAGTCGAAGCACGACATCGACATCGTCATCGACCGCATCGTCATCAAGAAATCCGAGCGCGCGCGTTTGACGGATTCGGTCGAGACGGCACTTCGCGAAGGCGAGGGCGCGCTCATTGCTCAAACCGACAACAAAGATCGCGTCTTCTCGCAACGAAACGCGTGCGAGCCTTGCGGCATTTCGTACGAGGAGCTCTCGCCTCAATCGTTCTCGTTCAACTCGCCCATCGGCGCGTGCCCCGATTGCAACGGCCTCGGCTCGCGACCCGAGATGGACGAAGATCTCGTCGTCACGGCACCCGAGAAATCGATCAAGGACGGCGCCATCAGCGTGTGGGCCGCTTCGATGCAGCGCGGCGAAGGGTGGAAGGCCGATTGGGTCGTCTCGCTCTTGCGCTCGATGCGCGTCTCGACCACGAAACCGTGGAAGGAGCTCTTGCGCGCCGAACGCGACGCCGTTCTGTGGGGCAAGAAAGGCAAAGAGGAAGTCTGGGAGGGCCTCTTGCCGATGCTCATGCGCCGCTTCAAATCCGCGACGAGCGACGAGATGCGTGCGTATTACATGAAATATCTCTCTGAAAAGCCCTGCGTTACGTGCAAGGGCAAGCGCCTCCGCCGCGAGAGCCGCGCCGTGCTTTTCGCGGGCGCGAGCCTCGACGTTCTGAGCGAGCAAACCGTCGCCGAGACCGCCAAGTTCTTTCGCGAGGTCGAGCTCTCCGCAACCGATCGAACCATCACTGAGGAACTGCGAAAAGAAATTCTCGCGCGCCTCGGGTTCTTGCTCGATGTCGGTCTCGAATATCTGACGCTCGCGCGCGCGTCGGGCACGCTATCGGGCGGCGAGAGCCAACGCATTCGTCTCGCCGCGCAGCTCGGGAGCGAGCTCTCGGGCGTTCTTTACGTTCTCGACGAGCCATCGATCGGTCTTCACCCACGCGACAACGGCCGGCTCCTACGCACGCTGCGGCGCTTGCGCGATCTCGGCAACACGGTGGTCGTGGTCGAGCACGACGAAGAGACGATGCGCTCCGCAGACTGGCTCCTCGACTTCGGACCCGGCGCCGGTGAGCTCGGCGGGGCGATCGTCGCGCAGGGCAAGCCCGCTGCGATCATGAAGAACCCGAAATCGCCGACGGGCCGCTACTTGTCGGGTCGTGACAAGATCGCGATGCCCACGACGCGTCGTGCGGGCAGCGGCCAGGCCATCACCATCCACGGCGCGCGTGAGCACAACTTGAAGAACGTCGACGTGCGCATCCCGCTCGGCGCGTTCGTTGCGATCACGGGTGTGTCGGGCGCGGGGAAGTCGACGCTCGTGCATCGCATCCTCTATCCGGCGCTCGCGAGAAGCTTGCATGATGCACACGTCCAACCGGGCGCGCACGACCGCATCGTCGGCATTCCCTTGGTCGACAAAGTCGTGCTCATCGATCAGCAGCCTATCGGGCGCACGCCTCGATCGAATCCGGCGACGTATACGAAGCTCTTCGATCACGTGCGCGCCGTCTTTGCAAAAACGCACGAGGCGCGCAAATATGGCTACGATCAGGGCCGTTTCTCGTTCAACGTCAAAGGCGGGCGCTGCGAAGCGTGCGGCGGCGATGGGCTTCGTTGCGTCGAGATGCATTTTCTTCCCGACGTCTACGTGACGTGCGAATCGTGCCGCGGCCGCCGATTCAATGAAGCCACGTTGCGTGTAAAATACAAGGACAAGAGCATCGCCGACGTTCTCGAGATGAGCGTGCGTGAAGGGCTCGAGCACTTCGCCGTCCACAAAGAGATCGCGCGCGCCTTGCAGACGCTCGACGACGTCGGCCTCGGTTACATCAAGCTCGGGCAATCATCGCCGACGCTCTCGGGTGGCGAGGCGCAACGCATCAAGCTCTCGCGCGAGCTTCGCCGCAACGCGACGGGCCGCACGCTCTACATTCTCGACGAGCCCACCACGGGTCTCCACTTCGGAGACGTCGCGCGCCTTCTCGGCGTGCTTCAGCGGCTCGTCGATCAGGGCAACACCGTGCTGGTCATCGAGCATCACCTCGACGTCATCAAGTCGGCCGATTGGGTCATCGATCTCGGCCCCGACGGAGGCGACGCCGGCGGCCGCGTGATCGCGGAGGGCACGCCCGAACAAGTCGCACGCACGAAGGGGAGCTACACGGGCGTTGCGCTTGCGGCGTCGATGCCTTCGGCGAGCGTGAAGACGCGGTCGTAGATCGCGCGCCCGACGATGGCTGCGTCGACGCCCAAGTGCGTTGCGAGGACGCGTAAGTCGTCGAGTGAGCCGATGCCGCCGGATGCGATCACGGAGAGGCCCGTTTCGCGTGCGAGCGATGCGGTGTAGGCGACGTCGGGTCCGCCGCGTGTGCCATCGCGTGCGACGTCCGTGTAGAGGATGGCGCCCACGGGAACATCGGCGAAGGCGCGCGCGAGATCGACGGCGCGCGTTTCGGTGGCGGTCGTCCAACCGTCGGTCGCGACCATGCCGTTTTTCGCGTCGACGGCCACAATCACGCGGCCGGGGAAATCCGTGCAGAGTGCACGCACCATCGCGCCCTCTCGAATCGCCGCCGTTCCGAGCACGACGCGCTCGGCGCCGCACTTCACGTAGCTCTCGAATGCGTCGCGCGAGCGCACCCCGCCGCCGACTTGGACGCCTGCGCCGAACGCCGACACGATCGCGCGAATCGTCGCCTCTTGGACGCACCGGCCTTCGCGTGCGCCATCGAGATCGACCACGTGGAGGCGCGTTGCGCCTTCCGCGCGAAAACGGCGCGCGCGGCCGATGGCGTCGTTGTCGAAGACGGTGACTTCGTCGTAGCTGCCGCGATGGAGGCGCACGACTTTTCCACCGAGCAAGTCGATGGCGGGGATGACGATCACGAGAGAAACCTTTCGAGCAGCGCATGGCCCGCGCGCTGGCTCTTCTCGGGGTGAAACTGAACGGCGGTGATGTTGTCTTTCGAGATCGCCGAGACGAACGCGCGACCATGCTCGGTGGTTGCGGTCACGATGGTCTCGTCTTCCGGGACGACGGCGTAGCTGTGCGTGAAGTAGAAGTACTCGGGCGCGCGGCCCCGCCAGATCGCTTCGTTCCAGCCGGTGTGGGGGATTTTCACGCCGGGAGAAGCCGGTAGGCGTGCAACGTTGCCGCGAAAGACACCGAGGCCGGCGCAGCCAGGGGCTTCGTTGCTGGTGTCGAAGAGAGCTTGCATGCCAAGACAAATCCCGAGATAACGCGTGCCTCGCGCGATCGCAGCGCGGATGGCTTCGCCGAGGCCACCCTCGAGCGCGCGAGCACAATCGCGAAACGCGCCCTGACCTGGAACGACGAGCGCATCCGCGCGCGCGACGAGCTCGACATCGCGTGTGATCTCCGCTCGCGCACCTGCGCGTTCGAGTGCGCGTACGACGCTACGAACGTTGCCGAGCCCGGTGTCGACGACGACGACATGCATCATGACGCGACGAGCACCGTTCCGACACTGCCGGGCTCGCGGATTGCGCGCGCGAGCTCGCCCGGGCCGAGTCGGCCGACGATGAGCACCGAGCGCACGCCCGACGCGATCGCGGCGAACGATTCCTCCAATTTCGGAATCATGCCCTTGGTGACGACGCCGGTTGCGATGGCGTCGTCGGCGTCGCGTTTGTTCATCTTCGCAATGCGCGACGATGGATCGTCGAGTGATCGCAACACACCCGGTACATCGCTCAGGACGACGAGCGCTGAAGCATCGAGTGCGCACGCGACTTGGTTGGCGACGGTGTCGGCGTTGATGTTGTACGTCTGCCCGTTTTCGTCGCACCCGAGGCACGCCAAAACGGGCAAGAAACCCGCACCGATCAAGAGGCCGAGCAAGTCACGATTCACGGACACCACGTCGCCCACGAGCCCGAAATCCACCGGCTCTGGGCCTCCGCCGGCCATGACTTTCGGCGGCCGCTTTTTCGCGGCGATTGCGCCCGAGCTCGCACCATGCAGACCCACGGGTGCGCATCCTGCGCGATGGAGCGCAGCGCACAGGTCGACGTTCACGAGGCCGGCGACGACCATCTTCATGACGTCGAGCGTTGCGGCGTCGGTCACGCGTCGCCCGGCAACGATGTTGGGTGTCTGACCGAGATTCTTCTGCAGCTCGGTCGCTTGTGGACCACCGCCATGCACGATCACGATCCGCTCGCCGCCGCGCGCGAGCTCCGCGATGTCGGGAGCGATGACGTCGATGGCGCCACTCTTGACGAGCTCGCCGCCGACTTTGATGACGAGCACTACGGATACCCTCCAGGATCTTCGAGCGAAGCGCGCTCGTCGAACCCGAGCATCAAGTTCATGTTCTGAATGGCCTGACCGGCGCCGCCTTTGATCAAATTGTCGGTCGCCGCGAACACGGTGACGAGATCGCCGTCGCCTTTGACGACGCCAACCTCGGCCCAGTTCGACCCGCTCACGGCGACGACTTCGGGCAAGCGACCTTTCGGAACGCGCACGAACGCTTCTTTCGCGTAGGCCTCGGCGTACATCGATTTCACGCGATCACCGGTGACGCCCGAAACGTGCACGAAGCACGTCGCAAAAATCCCGCGCGGGAGCGGCGCGCTCACGGGCACGAATCGAAGCGTGACGTCTTTCGCGCCGGCTGCGGCAAGCGTCTCCGAGATTTCCGGCACGTGCTGGTGCTCGAGCGGTTTGTACGTTCGCAAATTCGACGCACGCACCGGGTGATGCGTTCCCGCGCTCGGCGCGACGCCACTGCCGGACGAGCCGGTGATCGCGACGATCTCCACCGCGCCTGCGAGGAGCCCAGCTTTCGCGAGCGGCAAGAGTGCGAGCTCGATCGTGGTCGCGAAGCAACCTGGCGAAGCGACGTACTTTGCTTTCTTGATGGCTTCGCGATTGAGCTCCGGCAATCCGTAAACGAATGTGCCTTTGACGAGCTCTTCGGGACACGGGTGCTTCGCGCCGTAATATTTTTCGTACGCTGCGGGATCGCGCAGCCGAAAATCTCCGGACATGTCGACGATGCGCGCGCCCGTCGCCATGAGATCGCGCATGACCGTCGCGCTGACTTTGTGCGGCAGCCCGAGCAGCACGATGTCCATGCCCTTGGCCGCTTCCGCGGGCGGCGCTCCATCGAACGTGAGATCGGTGAGGCCTTCGAGATTTGGATGCACCGTCGAAATCGGCGCGCCTACGAAATCGATCGACGCCACGCGCACGAGCTCGACGTTCGGGTGGTGGATGAGACGACGAATCATCTCGCCGCCGCCGTAACCGCTGCCGCCGATGACCGCCGCGCGCACCTTGCCCATGGCGAGCACGCTTACCGAACTCCTTCGTTGACAGCAATCCTACATGTAGGTACGTGGGCGATCGCTCCGCGAATGGGTCGGATTTCGGCGACGCACCCACGCGCGACGAGTAACACTCCGCCGCATGGACGCGATCGCTTGGCTCGCCGAACGCGGCAAGGCGATGGAGACCGAGCTCGCCGAGCTCGTCCAAGAAAATTCGTTCACCGAAAATATCGACGGTGGACGCAAAGTCGCCGCGCGTCTCGCGAGCACGTTTGCGATCGATGGGCTCGGGGAAAAAATCGTCGCGAGCACGCGCTTCGCCGATCACCTCGTCTACTCGACCGCGGGTCACTCATCGCGCCGCGCGATTGCGCTGATCGGTCACCTCGACACGGTGTTTCCGCCCGGCACGTTCGAGGGGTTTCGTCGCGACGGCGATCTCGCACGCGGGCCTGGTGTGCTCGACATGAAGGGCGGGCTCGTCGTCGTCGCGTATGCGCTTCGTGCGCTCGCCGAGACCGTAGGGCTCGACGCGATTGCGCCAATAAGGCTCGCGATCGTCGCAGACGAAGAAGTCGGATCGCCCGAAGGACAAGGCGTGATTCGCGCCGCCATCGCCGACGCCAAAGGCGCGCTCGTGTTCGAAGCCGGGCGCAAAGGCGATGCCATCATCACGCGCCGCAAAGGCACCGGATCGATGGGCGTCGTCGCGACCGGTCGCGCCGCTCATGCAGGCAACGCACATCGCGAAGGGAAGAACGCGATTTGGGCGCTCGCGCGCTTCGTCGATCGCGCGCAAGCTCTCACGAATTACGATCGCGGCGTGACTGTGAACGTCGGCGTCATCCGCGGCGGCACGAGCAAGAACACCGTGCCCGCGAGCGCCGAGGCGCAGCTCGATTTGCGATTCGAGACCATCGCGGACGGCGACAAGCTCGCTTCCGATTTGCGCGCCGCTGCGAGCGATCTCGGCGTCGACGGGGTCACACTCGAGCTCACCGGCGGCGTGGCGCGGCAGCCTCTCGAACGCACGGATGCGAGCGCGGCGCTCATGGCAGCATACGCAGCGAGCGCGAAAGAAATTGGGCTCGGCGGCAGCGAAGCGGGCCTCATCGGCGGCGGGTCGGACGCAAGCACGTCGTTCGCGATGGGCATCGCCTCGATCGACGGCCTCGGGCCGCGCGGCATTGGCTTTCACACCCACGACGAGCAAATCGAAATCGCGACGCTCGTACTGAAGGCCCAAGCGCTGGCGCGGTTTCTCGTCCAATGGCGATGAAGCGTGCGTTTCGCGTCGGCACGGTTGCGCTCTTAGCAGCTTGTGGGCCGCACGAAGATTACACGCCGCTGATTCACGTCGACCCGAACGCGGCGCGCCGCATCGACATGTTCGCGTCCAAACGCACGCCCGCTGTGCCGACGAATCCTGCGCGCGTGCACGCGATGAAAGCAGGCGAGGAGCTTGGCGGGCCAAACGCGAGCGGTCGCGCCGGCGACATGATCATCGAGAACGACGAAGTGACGTTCGTGATCGATCAGCTCGGCTCGAGCTCGGGCTTCGCGGAATCAGGCGGCAACATCGTCGACGCCGCAGACGCCAAAATTCGTCGCGACGAGCTCGGCCAAGTCTTCACGTACTTCGGCGCGTTCCCGCGCCAAGGCGTTTACGAAACCATGACGAGCGGCGTCCTCGCCGATGGCACCGCGTTCATCGAGGCGCGCGGCCGCGAGCTCTACGAGAAAGATCTCACGATACGAACGCGCTACTCGCTTCACGCGAGCGATCGCGCGCTACTCATCGAGACGTCGATCGAGAACAAAGGCAAAGGGTTGATCACGTTGCCGGGCGTCGGCGATGCGATTCAGTGGGGCGCCACGACGAAGTTCTCTCCCGATCGCGGTCGCGGCTTCAAAGGCGCATCGAAGGGCGCGTTCCTTGCGGGCATCGGGCGCGCGGGGAGCTACGCCATCACATCGACCGACGGCACGATGGAAGCGCAAAGCGGCACCTCGTGGAGCGACACCATTCAGATGCGCCGCACCGAGATTCCCGCCGGAAAAACGGTGCAATATACACGCGTATTCGTCGTTGGGCCGCGGCCGGACATTTCGGGTCTCGTCGCCGAGCTGACGAAGAGCTCGGGCGGCGCGGTGGGTGTCATCACGGTCGCGTTGAAAGACGAAGCAGGGCAGGGCGTCAGCTCGCCCGACGCTACCGTCGAAGTCGATGATGACGCTGGGCATCCGATCATGGACCTTGCGATGGATGCACGCTCCGGAAAGCTGAGCGGCGAGCTCCCGCCAGGAAACTATCGACTGCGCTACTTGCGCGGCGCGGGGCGCGGGCCGCGTGGCGTCGCGCAGCCGGTCGTCGTACAGGCGAATCAGGAAGCGCAGATCACGCTCGAGGCACCGGCCAGAGCGAGATCACGATCGGGTGCAAAGAGCGTCCGAGTGGCGCGGCCTTGGCGCTTGGAAGCCCATGCAAGGTGACGTTCGAGGGAGTCGGGGCGCCGAACCCCGATTTTGGCCCGGCCGATTCGGCGAGCGCGAAAAACCAAATCGCATCCGGAGATGGCCGGGTCAAAACGTGGATTGCGCCTGCCAAGTACCGCGTCACGCTTTCGCGTGGACCGGAGTACGCGCTCTCGTCATTCGAGGTCGACGTCCGGCCCGGCTCCCACGTCGACGCGTGCGACATCGCCGAGCGATGCCTGCTCAAACGCGTCGTGGATACGACCGGGTGGCTCGCATGCGATTTTCATCAGCACACGAGCATCGGGATGGACGCGCCCGTGGGCGCGCGTGATCGCATCACGAGCAACGCAGCCGAGGGCGTCGAGATTGCGCTCGCGAGCGAGCACAACATGCTCGTCGATCACAGTGCTGTCGTGCGCGAGCTCGGGCTTGCCGATCGCGTCGTCGAGATCGTTGGCCAGGAGCTCACGAGTGACGCAAGCAAGGTTCCATGGGGTCACGCGAACGTGTTTCCGCTCGTGCCGCGCGCCGACGCCGCACGAGGCGGCGCTATCGTCGTCCGTGATCGCGCCGCCAAAGACATTCTCGCCGAGGTGCGCACGCAGCACGCCGATGCGGTGATTCTGATCAATCACCCTCGCTCGGGCAACAACGGCTACTTCGATTTGCTCGACTTCGATCGCACGACCGGCACGTCGACGAACGCGTCGTACGACCCGCGCTTCGACGCCATCGAGCTCTGGAACGGCCGCAACATCGCGCAACGCACCGCGGTCACGGAAGACGTCCTCGCGCTCCTTCGCACGAGCCACCCGGTGACGATCACGGGCAACTCGGACACGCACGTGACCGTGGGCCAGGAAGCCGGTTACCCGCGCACGTACGTGAAAGTAAAAAACGACCGCGATCTCGCAACGTGGAGCGCATCTCGCACCGCGGAAATCACGCATGCCCTCCGCGAGACGCGCGAGGTCATGGTGACCAACGGCCCATTCATCGACGTCAAAGCCGGCGGCGCGACCATCGGCGGCATCGCGCGCGCGACGTCGGGCAAGCTCGTGGTCAACGTGACCGTCCGCAGCGCCCCGTGGATCGACGTTAAACGCATCACGCTCTTGCGCGCATCGGGCGAGAAGCTCGAAAAGCTCGTGACCCAACAACCAAGCACGAGCGGCGCCCTCGTCGCGACCGCGCAGTTCGACCTGGCCGTGAAAACGGATGACGCCTTCATCGTGACAGCCGCCGGCGACAAAACGCTCGAGCCTGTCCTCGCAGGCGATGCCGCCGACATCCGCCCGTACGCGCTCGCAGGCGCGATCTGGATCGACGCCGACGCCGACGGCAAGTCCCTCGCGCGCTAACGCCAACGCGCACGCCAACGCCAACGCGCACGCCGTCAGGGATGTCCCCGGACCGTACGCGCAAACATGAACGAACGAAATTCGCGCGCTACCTTGACGAAAACAGTCAAAAGAACAATATATGCTAAATCAATGCGGCGCGGCGCAAAACAACTCGAGCTCGTCTTTCACCGTCGCGGTGGCAAGCGTCGCGGTGCGGGCCGCAAGCCCGTGGGCCCAAAAGCCGGCGTGTCGCATCTTCAGCGTCCGGCGTTCGCGCGCCTCTTGCCAGTGCACGTCACGTTGCGGATGGCGCGGCACGTCTACAATTTGCGCAGCCGCCGCGCGTTCGCCGTCGTGGGGCGCGCAATCTCACGCGCGGCAGAGCGTTTCGGCGTGCGAATCGTTCAGTTCTCCGTGCAGGGCAACCACATGCACCTCATTGTCGAAGCCGAAGCGACCGAGGCGCTCTCACGTGCGATGCAGGGCTTCTCGATCCGCGTCGCGAAGGGCTTGAACGGGATGATGAAGCGCGCGGGCCGCGTACTCGCCGACCGCTACCACGCGCATCCGCTTCGCTCGCCCACGGAGGTGCGCCGCGCCGTCGCGTACGTGCGCAACAATCACCGCTCGCACATGGCCCAAGTAGGCCGCGCTTTGTCACGCACGTGCGTGGACGAGTACGAATCCTCGAACGCCGGCATCGCGCTGCCACGGCCAAAAACGTGGGCGCTTCGCGTTGGCGCGTCACCTCCCAAGCGCGCCCCTGTCAGAAATGCTTGCGCCGCGCGTCTTCTCGACTAGGTTCCCGCTTCCATCGGGGCGTAGCGCAGCCTGGTTAGCGCACCAGACTGGGGGTCTGGGGGTCGGTGGTTCGAATCCACTCGCCCCGACTATTTTTCAGCCGGTTTCGTAAAACCGGCGCCCTCACTGGCCCCGAATGGAACGCGTAGCGGCTTTCGTCGGGGGGTGACTATTTCGCCCAATCGTGCCGGGGAGCGCAAAGCCGAGCGCCGCGAGACCGATGAATATTTCACGAGCACGCACGCTGATGAGGATCTCACATCGGCGATCTGACGCAACCTTTCCCCGTGCCGCCATAGACCGCGATGAACCCAATAAAATACGTGCAAGATACAAGTGACTAGCCCGGACGTGGCCCGAATTCCGAACGAAGCTAGCTCGCAGTCACTCCATCCAACATGGCTTCGAACGCCTTCTGCGACGCACGCACCGTTGCGGCAGGGCCGAGCAGCTTGAAAAAATACGGTTGCCCCTTGGTCTCGACGATCGCGGCGAGCATCGACCAGTTGTCGTGAGAGCCCGCTCCGCCGGTCATGCCGCCTTCGTAGGTGCCGTCGATCATCACCTGCGTGACTTTGAGGTCGTGGATGGTTTTGCTCGATTGCTTGAGCGTGAAGGATGCGCCGAATTGGCCCGTCCAGCGTTGGATGTTCGCGGCGATGTCGCCGCCCGCGCGTGAGACGACGAGCTCGGCATCCGAAACTTTGTACGTCGCGAGACGCATCTTGTTCGGGTTCGGGACGAGCGGCCACGTTGGCGGCGCTTTCCACGTCAGCGCCTCGGGTTCTTCGTCCGGCGCAACACCTGGATCGTTTTGCGACGTGCCGTTGATCGGTGGATGATTCGGAGGTAGCTCCGATGTTTCCATTCCCGCGCCCATCGTCTCGTCGACTGCTTGATTCGTTGGCGGCGGTGGGAGGCTCGCGGAGAGCGTGGGCGCAGGCGACGCGTGCGTGCCGTAGATGAGCGCGAAGCCTGCTGCGCTGACGATTCCCAACAGGAGGAAGATGGTGCTCGGCCGCATCGCGCCTAGCCTTTATCAGATGCGTCGCGGCGTGTGGTACGTTTGGCGTTCGTGACGATTGCTTCGCTTTCGGAGCTTCTCGCGAGAGAAGCGGATGCGCTCGGCGACTTCTGGGCCGCGTGTAGCTCCGTCGCCGATGCGCGACTCGGGCGTGCGATTGCGTCACGCGACGCCAACGAGTACGTCGAGAGCTTGCGGAGTCGCGGCGCCGAATACGCGCACGCACACGTTCCCCTCGCAAAGTGGGCGGCGATCGTCCGCGACGAACAACGCGGGCTCGTCGCCCCGCTCGTCGCCGCATACAAGACGGAACCCGAGCGATTGTCACGGGCACTCGCCGCAATGGTCGATGTGATGGGCCTCGGCGTCGCCATCATGACCGAAAGCTATACGGCCGCGTCGGTCGACGAACGCTTGCGCGATGCAAACGCGTTCCTCGATTCCATCGTCGAGAATCTGCCCGACATGATCTTCGTCAAGGACGCACGCGAGCTCCGCTTCGAGCGCTTCAACAAAGCGGGCGAGCACTTGCTCGGCGTGCCGCGGAGCGATTTGCTCGGCAAGAACGACTACGATTTCTTCCCGCCCGATCAGGCCGAGTTTTTTCAACGGAAAGATCGTCAAGTCCTCGCGGAGCGATCGCTCGTAGACATCGCCGAAGAGCCGATCGAAACGAAGCTCGGGCAGCGCTGGCTCCACACGAAAAAAATCCCCATCCTCGACGACGACGGGAATCCTAAGTGGCTCCTCGGCATCTCTGAAGACATCACCGAGCGTAAGGCCATGATGGATCGCGTCCGCGATCTCAACGCGGAGCTCGAGACGCGCGTCGCCGAGCGCACCGCCGAGCTTCGCCAATCGCAGAAGATGGACGCCGTCGGCCGGCTCGCGGGCGGCATCGCGCACGACTTCAACAATCTGCTCTCAGTCATCTTGAGCTACGGCGAGCTCATGGCCGCCGAAATTCCCGAGACCGACGAGCTCTACACCGAGCTCGCCGAAATTCGTCGCGCCGCTCAACGCGCCGCTGATCTCACGCGGCAGCTCCTCGCGTTCAGCCGGCAGCAAGTGCTTGCGCCGAAGGTCACCGATCTCAATCAAATCCTCGTCGGCATGGATGGCATGCTCGCGCGCCTCATCGGCGAGCACATCGAAGTGCGCACCATCCCGACGGCGGACATCTCGATGATCTTGGTCGACCCGAATCAGATCGAACAAATCATCATGAACCTCGTCGTCAACGCGCGCGATGCCATGCCGAAGGGCGGCGCGCTCGTTCTCGAAACCGCAAACGTCGAGTTCGATCAGGCCTACGCCGACACGCACGAAGGCGTCTCGCCGGGCCAGCACGTGATGATCGCCGTGACCGACACCGGCGAAGGCATGGACAACGCCACGCGCGCACGCATCTTCGAGCCGTTCTTCACGACCAAAGAAACCGGCAAAGGCACGGGCCTTGGACTATCGACCGTGTTTGGCATCGTCAAACAAAGCGGCGGCCATATTTTCGTCTACAGCGAGATCGGCAAAGGCACGACGTTCAAGATCTACTTCCCGCGTGCGCAGCACGTTCCGAAGCGCTCGGGAAGCATCGCCGTATCGACCCCGCCGCATGGTAGCGAAACGATCTTGCTCGTCGAGGACGAAGCGCACGTTCGTGAGCTCGCGCGCACAGTGCTCGAGCGCCAAGGCTACAACGTGCTCGCCGCCGACGGGCCCACCGAAGCGCTCGAAATCGTCGCCCGGACGCCCACCATCGATCTCATGCTGACCGACGTCGTCATGCCGAAGATGAATGGCCGCGAGCTCGCCGACAAACTGCGACCGATTCGTCCGAAAATGCGTGTACTTTACATGTCCGGCTACACGGACGACGCCATCTTCCATTTCGACGTGCTCGCAGTCGGCGTCGCGTTCATCCAAAAGCCGATCACGCCGAACGCGCTCGCGCGAAAAGTCCGCGAGGTGCTCGACGCTCCCACCGAAGCTAGGGCGAGAGGCGGTTGAGCATGCGCGGGAACGGAATCGTTTCGCGAACGTGTTGGAGCCCGCAAATCCACGCGACGGTTCGCTCGATGCCGAGCCCGAAGCCGGCGTGCGGGAAGCTGCCGTAGCGGCGTAGATCGAGGTACCACTCGAACGCTTCCATCGGGAGCTTGTGGTGCTCGATCGCTTTCACGAGCGTATCGAGATCGTCTTCGCGCTGGCCGCCGCCGATGATTTCGCCGTAACCCTCGGGTGCGAGCACGTCCATGTTGAGCGCGAGCGCGCCATCGGCGGCGTCGCGCTTGAAGTAGAACGCTTTGAGCGACATCGGGTAGCGGTGAACGATCACCGGGCGATCGAACTGGTTCGAGATCACGGTCTCTTCGTCCGCGCCGAAGTCGTCGCCGCTTTTGGCTTCGGGATGCCCGTTCTTCTGGAGGATCGCGATGGCTTCGGCGTACGTGATGCGCGGGAAGGGCGCCTTCACTTTTTCGAGCTTCGATGTGTCGCGCTCGAGGAGCTTCAAGTCGTCGGCGCGTTTTTCGAGCGCGCGACCGACGACGTGCTCGAGGAATGCTTCGGCGAGCTGCATGTCGCCTTCGAGATCCATGAACGCGACCTCGGGCTCGACCATCCAAAATTCCGCGAGGTGGCGGCGCGTCTTCGATTTCTCTGCGCGGAACGTCGGACCGAAGCAATACGCTTTGCCGACCGCGGCAGCAGCGGCCTCCATGTAGAGCTGACCGGATTGCGTGAGGTACGCGGGGTCGCCGTGGTAGTCCGTTTCGAAGAGCGAGGTCGTGCCTTCGCATGCGTTGGGCGTGAAGATGGGGGCGTCGACGAGCGTGAACCCGCGCGAGTCGAAGAACTCGCGCACGGCATCGATGATGGCGTGGCGCACGCGCAAGATTGCGGCTTGGCGCGGAGCGCGCAGCCAGAGATGGCGATGGTCCATCAAGAAATCGGTGGTGAACACATCGCCCGCGAGCTTCTTCGCGTTGAGCGGGTATTCGCTCGATGCGGCCGACAAAACGCGGAGCGCCTTCACGCCGATTTCGTATTGGCCTTTGATCTTGCCATGCTCTTTGACGAGCCCCGTGATCTCGACGCTCGACTCGAGCTGGATGTGATCGGCGCGCGCGAACGTGTCTTCGTCGACGTCGCCTTTGAAGACGACACACTGAGCGACGCCCGTGCCATCGCGCACTTCGAGAAAGTGAAGCTTGCCGCTCGACCGCTTGTTATGGAGCCAGCCGCGCAGGGTAATTTCTTGTCCGACGTGCTTGGCGAGCCCCGAAACCACGACTTCCATGGGTTTTCGAGTAGCACGGTCCCCCTCAACGGGAGACGGTTTTTGGCGTAAACTCCCGCCCATGCATTTGCGTACGCGTTTGCTTCTTGGGGGTCTTGTCGCTCTTTTCGGTTTTGCTGAGGCAATGTCCGGATGCGTCGGTGACTCGAGCGTCGTGACCGACGCCACCACCGATGGCACCACCAATAGTGATGGTGGCTCGGGCAACGATGTCGCCACGACGGATGGGCCAACCGGTTGTGCCGCGCGAACGGCCGACGACACCGCCGGCGTTTTCGTTGCGCCATCGGGTAGCGACGTCAACAGTTGCGGCACGCGCACCAACGCATGCAAAACACTTACGTACGCCATCGCCACCGCAAAAGCGGCGAGCGCCAAGACGACGATTTACGTCGCCGGAGGAACGTACGCCGAATCAGTGACGCTCGACGCCGCACTGACCATCGAAGGCGGCTGGGCCGACAGCGGCGGATCGTGGACACCCGTATGTGGTTCGAACACCAGCACGGTCGTGACGATTCAAGGCGTGACGAACACGACCGTCCACGTCTTATTTACGGGCGCGGCAACACTGCGCAACGTGAAAGTGACGAGCAAAGCGGCAGCCGATCCTGGCGAGACGCTCTACGGAATTTTCGTCGTAGGATCGACGACGAACCTCACGCTCGATCAAGTCGTCGTCGACATTGCAGCGGGTGGTGTGGGTGACAACGGCGTCGCGGGCGGCTCCGCAGTCGACGCGACCGATGCGGGATGTACTGCGAACAACGGCGCGCCAGGAACGAGCGGCACAGCAGGCGCAGGCGGACCCGCTGGGTCGTTCTCGACGACCGGTTACGCTGCGACGAGCGGCGGCGATGCAGGTGCTGGTGGCACAGGGCAAGCAGGGACTTCCGGCGGCGCTGGAGCGTGCGCGACGTGCTCGGCTTTCGTCGGCAGCTGCCCAGGTTCCTGCGGCTTCGGTTCGAAGGTGGACTGCGCATCCGACGGCAAGGCCGGATGCGGCGGCGGCGGCGGTGGCGGCGGAAGCGCCGGAACCGGCGGCGGCTCGAGCATCGCGGTCTTCGTGTGGGACGCACACCTAACGGTCTTCGGTGGAACCTTCACGACCAGCAACGGCGGCAACGGCGGAGTTGGCGGAAGCGGCGCAGACGGCGGTGCCGATACGACCGGCATTATGGGAACGCCCGGCCTGTGCCCCACGTCGCTTTCTGGCCCCACGTGCTCAGGGGGCTTCTGCACGGGTTTCCTCAACGCAAGCTACAACCTCACCGGCGGCACGGCCGGTGGCAGCGGCGGTGTCGGCGGACAAGGCGGTCAAGGCGGCGGCGGCAGCGGGGGCGTGTCGATCGACATCGTCCAAGGCGGCGACGGCGGCGTGACGCTCAACGGAAGCCCGACGCTTGCCCATGGCGACGGCGGAACGGGCGGCGCTGCAGGCGGCACGAATGGCGCAGCTTCGGATCGTTTCCCCTGATTCGTTCGCGAGGTTCAGCGAGCGAGGCGCGCTTCGCGGCGGCGCTGACCTGCGGCCTGCGTCGCGCGCGTCTCATCCGAGTCGAGCGCGAGCGGGGGCACAGGCGTTGGCTTGCCGTCGTCGTCGATCGCGACGAAGGTCAAGAGTGCGCTCACACATGGCCACCGTTTGCCGGTCCGTGAGTCTTCGCCTTCGACGTCGACCTCGATTTCCATCGACGTTCGAAATGTCGCGGTGATGCGCGCGCACAAACGCACCACTTCGCCGACTTTGACGGGCTGCTGGAATTTCAAATCGTCCACGAACGTAGTGACTGCAATCCGTCCCGAGTGACGTTGCCCGCAGATGGCGGCGCAGAGATCGACCCACGCCATGATTTGCCCGCCGAACACATTGCCGAGCGCGTTGGCGTGCTGAGGCAGCACGTACTCGGTCATTTGCGTGATCGAATCGCTCTGGGGCTTCATGAGATGGTAATAACCGAGCGTGTTCGACAAAGTCCCGTCCGAGATGAACTTTCCCGCCGAGGAGAAAGAGGTCCTCGCATTCTGGCGTGAGCGCCGCATCTTCCAGAAGTCGATCGAAGAGTCACGCGGCCGCCCGGCGTTCGTTTTCTACGAAGGCCCGCCCACGGCCAACGGCCTCCCGCACAACGGCCACGTTCTCACGCGCGTCATCAAAGATCTTTTCCCGCGTTACAAAACGATGCGCGGCTTCTTCGTGGGGCGCAAAGCCGGTTGGGACACCCACGGCTTGCCGGTCGAAGTCGAGGTCGAGAAAGAGCTACGCATCCACGGCAAGGCGGCGATCGAGGCGTATGGCATCGAGCCGTTCATTGCAAAATGCATCGATTCCGTTTTTCGCTACACACGCGAATGGGAAGACCTCACCGAGCGCATCGGCTTCTGGGTCGACCTCGACGCATACGTCACCTACCACCGCAGCTACATCGAGAGCGTGTGGTGGGCGCTCGGGCGTCTTCACGAGCAAGGCCTCCTCTATCAAGGTCACAAGGTCGTTTGGTGGTGGGCGCAAGGCGGCACGGCGCTCAGCGCAGCCGAAGTCGGGCAGGGGTATCGGCAAGTCGACGATCCGAGCGTCTACGTTCGGTTTCCGCTCGTGGATGATCCGAAGGTGTCGCTCATCGCCTGGACGACGACTCCATGGACGCTTCCTTCCAACATGTACGCAGCCGTCAAAGCGGATTTCGATTACGTCGAGGTCTCTTCTGGCGATGAACGCTTCATCGTCGCGGCGGCATTGGTCGACACGCTCGCGAAAAAGCTGAAGCGCGAGCTCACCGTCACGCGCACGTTCAAAGGCCAAGAGCTCGTCGGAAAAAAGTACACGCCGCCCTTTTCGGTCTTCAAAGACGAAGACCCGCTCGTGTGGACCATCATCGCAGCCGACTTCGTCACGCTCGATAGCGGGACGGGCATCGTCCATATCGCGCCTGCTTTCGGCGAGGACGACTATCGGGTGCATGGTGAGGTTGGTGGCAAGACTCTCTTGTGTGCCGTGAATCCCGATGGCTCATTCATCGCGGCGATGGGCAAGTACGCCGGCCGCTGGGTGAAGGATTGCGACAAGGAGCTCTCCGCCGAGCTCAAAGAACGCGGCCTCCTCCTTCACGCCGAAACGTACCGCCACGATTATCCGTTTTGCCCGCGCGCCGAGAACGATCCGCTCATCCAATTCGCGCGGCCCGCTTGGTACATCAAGACGACGCGCGAAATCACGCGCGCCATCGCCGACAACGAAGCGGTGCACTGGATTCCGGAGCACATCCGCGAAGGCCGCATGGGCGACTTCTTGCGCAACAACGTCGACTGGGCCCTCTCACGCGAGCGTTACTGGGGCACGCCGCTCAACGTGTGGAAGTGCAACCGGTGCGGCGAGCAGCACGTGCCGACGAGCGTCGCCGAGATCGAGAAGCTAAACCCGAATGCGTTCGATCACTTCCGCGAAGCGAAGATGAAAGACCCGGCGCTCAACGAGCATCTCATCGTCCACAAACCTTGGATCGATGGCGCAACGTTCAAATGCATGGCCGTTCGTGGAGGCAACGTCGACGCGACCACCTGCGCGGGGACGATGCGCCGTGTCACCGAAGTGATCGATTGCTGGTTCGACTCGGGCGCGATGCCGTTCGCACAGTGGGGCTACCCGCACGTGCCGGGCTCGGTCGAGATGTTCGAGAAGAATTTTCCGGCGAACTTCATCAGCGAGGCGATCGATCAGACGCGCGGCTGGTTCTACTCGCTGCTCATGATCTCCACACTCGTCTTTCCGGACAGGAAACTGCCGCACCCTTACGAGACGTGCATCGTGCTCGGGCACGTCGGCGACAAAGAGGGGAAGAAGGAATCCAAATCGAAGGGCAACTACACGCCGCCCGACATCGTCTACGACGAAGTGAAGCTCGAGTTCGCCATCACCGACGTCGCCACGACGAAGATCGCTTCGAAGGGCGAGGGCACGGCGTACGTTGCGCAGGAAGATCTCGAAGGGCTTGACCTCCAACCCGGCGCGCGGGTGACCGTTGGCGGTCGCGCCATGGTGCTCCAACCCGGTAAGGGCCTGTCGCGCCGCGTGATCGCGCTCGCTGCGGCCGACATCGCGACGCTCGGAAAAACGCAAACGACGAAACCCGACGTGAAGGTGGCCGAGGTTTCGCGGCTCCCCGCGAAGGAGCGCGTCATCGTGCGCGATCCATCGACGCCGGCACCCGGCGCGGATGCGTTTCGTTGGTTCTTCTACGCGGCGAGCCCCCCATGGTCGAACACGCGGCACTCGCTTTCGAATGTGCGCGCGCTTCAAAAAGAATTTTTGGTGAAGCTCCGCAACACGTATTCGTTCTTCGTCATCTACGCGAGCATCGACGACTGGACGCCAACCGCCACCAGCACTGCAAAACCGAGCGAGCTCGATCGATGGATTTCGAGCGAGCTCGCCGAGACCGTGAAGTCCGTCACCGCGTGTATGGACGCCTACGACGTGTACGCCGCCACGCAAAAGCTGATCGATTTCGTCGATGGCCTTTCGAATTGGTACATCCGTCGCTCGCGCGAGCGGGTTTGGCGGAGCGGCATGGACGACGACAAACGCGCCGCATTCGAGACGCTCTACGAAGCGCTGACGACGCTCACGCTCATCCTCGCGCCGTTCATCCCGTTCACCGCGGAGCGCATGCACCAAAATCTCGTTCGTAAGGCGAACCCGTCTGCGAAGGAGAGCGTTCACTTGTGCGCGTGGCCCGCCGCAAAGACGGACGCCATCGACGAAGCGCTTTCGACGAAGATGCGTGCGGTGCGTGAGCTCGTTTCGCTCGGGCTTCAGGTGCGCACGCAGAACAAGCTCAAAGTTCGCCAGCCGCTTCGAGCCGCGCACGTGATCTTGAGCAAGCCTGCGCTCGAGAAAGATTTGGCGGGTGTGATCGACACGATGAAGGAGGAGCTCAACGTCCTCTCGATCCATTTCGTGCCCCCCGCGCGCGCCCGCGAGTTCGTCGAGTACCAGCTGAAACCCAATTTCCGAACGCTAGGCCAGAAAGGCCGCGGCAAAGAAGCGCAAGCCCTGAAGGCGATCATGTCGAAATGGTCGCCCGAGGTGGCCGCCGAAAACTACGCCGCCCTTTCCGTGTCCGCCTCCGTCTCCGTCTCGGACTCCGCCTCCGACTCGGTCTCCGTGATCATGGAGGACGTCGAAGTCTCCTTCACGACCAAAGAGGGCTTCGCCGCCGCGGGTGATCGCATCGGCGTCGTCGCGCTCGAGACCGTCCTCGACGACGAGCTACGCGAGCTAGGGTTTTTGCGCGAGCTCCAGAGCAAAGTTCAAGCGATGCGCAAAGACGCGGGCCTCGACTTCGCCGACCGCATCACGCTCGGTCTCTCCGGCGGCGCGCGCCTCGACCAGGTACTTGCAAAATACAAGGACACGCTTGCCCGCGAAGTTCTCGCAACGACCGTGGGCACCGCGTCCGCCGACGCGCGCGACGTCGACGTCGATGGTGAAGCCGTTCGCGTCTCCATCGTGCGCGTGTAAGCTGGGCGCGTGAGCCGCTTTCCGCGGGCCGCGCCTGCCGATCCGTGCCTCTGAGGTCATAGTCATCTCATCCAGGCACGCGCATTGCTCTTTCGAGCGGTGCCATGAAGAAAACGATCCCGTTCCTATTGCTCGCCTTCGCATGCGGCGGCGCTGAAGTCTTGCCCGTTCCCGGAGAGCCGCCGCCAAAGCCCACAGATGTCGTGCCGGCGTCGAACGAGACGATCACCTATGCCATCGACGCCATCATGATGGGTGATGTGGGTAACTACGGTTACAACCTCGACGGGCTGACCACGACGAAAGACTCATCCGACGTGTGCGCGCTGCTCGATGGCTCGCCGCGCACGAACCAAGTCGACGGGCCCGACGGCATCGACAACTCATGGTCTCGCATTGCCTTGCCCATCCTCGAGAGTCTGACGTCGCGTCACTCGCCGTCCGCCGACGCAACGAGCGCGATCGCGAGCGGCCTGACGACGCTCGAGCTCGTCGTGACGGGCCTCCCCACGGAGACGAACGCGAGCGCCGTGGGACTATCGGCGCGCACGCTCGTGGGAGCGAAGCAATCGCGCGCGCAGTTCGACGCCCTCACGGCTTGGCCCGTGACGCCCGCGCCGGCAGCGGAGCTCGGAGACAGCTACGTGAATCGAGGAACGTTCGTGAGTGGCGCGACGTCGTCACCGGTCATCCTCGATCTTCCAATCACGGTCCTCGACATCACGACGGTGATCGAGCTCCGCATTCACGCGCCCCTCATCACGTTCGATCGCGACAGTGCGGATGCCGTGCATGGCACCATCGCGGGCGTCATCGATCCGGTCGAGCTCCTCGCCGCGGCGCTTCCATTCGCGCAGACGCTCTTCGGTGGACTTTGCTCGAACGCCGGTGACTACGTCGGCTTCGAAGGGCAAATACGACAAGCCGGCGACATCGCGCTCGACGGAACGAACGCGTCGGGCACATCGTGCGGCGGAATTTCGTTCGGCATCGGATTCACGGCGAAGCGCGTTGCGAATCCGACGACGATTTCTTCGAGCGTCGCCGCGCCGCCCACCGGATGCGCGCACTGAGCGTCGCGATCACGAAGATGGCAGTTCCGAAATCGGGCGCGCCGCTCGCAGTCGCGCAGCCGCCACACCCGCCGCGGCTGCTTTGGGCCGTGTGGACGACGAGGGTGTCCGATGTCATCGTCGTCCCTTGCGCTTCTTGCGCTTGCTGAGCGCGCACCTCGCACTGAGGACACGCAGCATGGACGCGGTCGGTGGCGGTGCGGAGGCGCGCTTTGGCCTCTTCGCAATGGTCCGCCGAAATTTCGCAGATGTGACGCGCGGCGCTCGCGAGCGACTCGAGCGCTTTGCACGCTGCCGCGCAATCTTGCGTGCTCGTGTTTTCGAGGGCGCTCGATTGCGAGAGCGTGACGAACTCCGCCCAATCGCGGTCAGCAGGCTCGGTCATGGCCGAAGCTATGCCATACTCGGTTTGGCATGGCGAGAACGCACCTCACCCTCGCACTGGCCGTCCTCGCCATCGCGCGTTGCACGATCGACGGTGGGTCGACGCCGCTTCCGACCACCTTTTATGGGGCGTCTGGCGCGGTCAAAGTCGACGTGAACACGAGCCCGTTTTCGATCGTGATTCGCAACGCACAAAACGATGTCCTCCTCGAAAGCGCGCCGGCCGCGCTCGCCGTGACGCACGAAAACGACGACAGCACGACGGCGCTCGTCACGGGCTGGGACTATTACAAAGGCGACTACGATCCGTGGACGCAAGTCACGAAGGTGATCGCCGTCACGAGCGATGGGCAATCGACCGTCGTCACGCTCGATGGCGCCGTCGTGACGATCACATCGGACGCGAGCGGCGTGCGCGTGGCCACGGCCGCGACTGATCCGAACGTGAACCGCGTTGCGATGTCATTCGTGCTTCATGATGACGATCATTTCTTCGGGCTCGGCGAGCGCTTCGTCGGTGCGGATCAGCGCGGGCAGTACCGCTACATGTGGGTCGAAGATCGCTTCGGCAGCGAAGACTCCGCGCTCAGCGAGACGAGCCCAGCCTCGGACAGACAAGCCGAGGAAACATACATTCCGATCCCGTGGATGATGGACCCACGCGGGTTCGGCATTCTCGAGCACGGAACGTTTCGCACGGTCTATCACCTCGGCGACGACGACCCGAACGCGTACCGAATCGAATCGTGGGACAAAACGCTCGATTTTACGGTGTTCGCGGACGCGGACCCGAAGAACCTCATCGCTGATCTCACGAGCGTCACTGGCCGGCCGCCCGACGTGCCCGATTGGATTCTCGCGCCGCGCCGACGCGCCGACATCCCCGTCGATGCCGAGGTCGCTCGCCTTCGCGCCGCGCACATTCCGACGACACAAATCGACACCGCGCTCCACTACTTACCCGACGGCATCGGCACCACCGACGCGAAGAGCGTCACGGCGGGCATTCACTCCCACGGCCTCAAAGCGATCGCCTACTTCTGCTCGTTCATCAGCCAGGACTATCACCCGCTCTTCGACGACGCGGTCGCGAGCGGTTACCTCGTGAAGAAACAAGACGGCACCCCGTATGTCGTCTTCAACATTCCGCGCTACGAAGGCATCGTCGACTTCACGAATCCCGCCGCGGTCACTTGGTACCAAGGCCTTCTCAAGCAAGCGCTCGACGACGGGTGGGACGGTTGGATGTACGACTTCGCCGAGTACGTCCCGCAAGACGCCGTGATGTCGAACGGCATGAGCGGCTTCGAGGCGCACGATCTCTATCCGGTGCTCTATCAAAAAGCTGCGCACGATCTCCTCGAGCAGCTCAAGCCGAAAGACTATTTGTTTTTCGTTCGCTCTGGCTTCGCAGGCACCGGCGGAAATGTTTCGATGGTGTGGGGCGGCGACGCCGACACCGACTACTCGATCGGAAAAGGTTTGCCCGCATCGCTCACCGCGGCACTCAACGCGGGCATGAGCGGCATCCCGCTCTGGGGCTCCGATATTTCCGGTTACCACTATTTGTACAACGCGCCGCCCGACAAAGACTTGTACCTGCGATGGACCGAAGTCGGCGCACTCTCGGCCGACATGCACGACGAAAACGAAGGCGCAGGAAATCTTCCGACGAGCGCGCGCTGGCAAATCTGGAACGACCAAGAGTCGCAGGATGTCTATCGCGCGATGGCCGGGCTCCACACGCAGCTCACGCCGTATCTCCGCCTCGCGGTGAACCAGGCGCGCGCTACGGGGCTGCCCGTGATGCGGCACCTTTACCTCTATTTTCCGCGCGATCCGCACGTTTGGAGCCTGAGCGACGAGTACATGCTCGGCGACTCGCTTCTCGCCGCGCCGATCGTCTCGCGCAACGCCACGTCTCGCTCGGTGTACCTGCCAGAGCCCGAGTACTACGATTTTTTCAGCGGGGCGCGCGTCGCGGGCGGAACGATTACGGCGAACGCAACGCTCGGTCAGACCATTGTCTTCGCACGAGTCGGCGCGATCGTGCCGATGCTTTCGCCCGACGTCGAGACGCTCATGCCCGCAACCGACGGAAGCGGCGTCGTGTCGCTCGCCGACCGCGCGGACGTTCTCTACGTCGAAATGTTCACGGGCGGCTCGACCGACATCACGCTCGACGACGCAACGAAGCTTTCGCAATCCGCACCGACCACCGCGTACGACATCGCCACAGCGCCGACGGCGCAGAATGCGACACTCGCTGTTGCGGCGCAGCCCTCGGATCTCGCAACTTGTGACGCATGTTTTCTCGACGACGCAGCATCGCGCACGCTTTCGGTCACGTTGAAGACGAAGGGCGACACAATCACCGCGGGTGCGCTCGTCGTGAGTCTTTCGCAATCTCCCAACGTCAAGCGCTTTGTGCTTCACCTGCATCATTGAAAGTTGGAGAGAGAAACGGATCGCGTCGGCGTGCGATCTTGTTATGCTGCTCGAAACGAGAGACGGGGAGAGTCGGTGGCAAAGACAGCGCGCGTCGTAACGACCTCACCGGCTCCCGGCGTATCCAAAGCTCGGGTCGTGTCGCCGCACACCTCACGCTCTCCCTCGCCTGTCTCCGGTCGGCAGGCGCGCGAGGAAGCGCCGAGCGTTGCGCGAACGGATCTCGTTGGCAAAGTTGCGCGTGAGCGTTTCGATGAGGAGATCGATGCAGCTCTCAAGCGCCGGCCCACGAACGAAGCGAAGCTTGCCGGTGCTCTTCGCGCAGTCGCCCCGCTGAGCCCGCAGATTCGTGCGTCGCTCGCCGAAGCGCTGCGCGTTCTCTTGCGCCGCCGCACGCTCGATCGCGAGCTCTACGTTGCCGCGGTGCGATCACTTGCAGAATGCAACGACAAGGCCGCGCCGGGCGTCTTGCGCCAGGCACTCTCGGCCGATGACGCCGGTGGCACCGCCACGCTGAGCGCCGCCGCCTCGTGCAGCGACCCAGAAATTGGCCCTATTTTGTCGAAGATCGCCGCGAGCCGGCAGTCGCATCTCGCGTTCGGCGCCGAAGTCGCGCGTGTTGCGCGCGGCGAGTCGAACGGCGCGCATCTCTTGTCGCTCGCACCGATGATCAAAGAGAGTCATCGCATTTCGCTATGCGTCGAAATTTTCGTTCCGCTCGCGCGTCGCGCTGCCGTGTCGCCGTCGATTGCGCGCGCGCTCTACGTCCTCGGTGAAGCCGAGCGCCATCTCGGGCGCTGGCTCGTGCTCGGCGAAGTCGCAACGAAAGCCGGTGACCGCGGCGCGCTCGATGAAGCGCACGATCGCGCCGATGAGGGTCCCGCAAGCTCGCGCGCCGCGTGGTCGCTCGTCACGTGGGCGCTCGAAGAGACATGGGCGCGCTCGAAGAACGGCGCACTCCCACTACCACCGCCCACACGACCGACGGTCGAGCTCGTCGCGCGCCTCTCCGATCGCCCGAGCGCCGATCGCGACACCACGTTTTTATTTCGTCTCGCACAAGCAAAGGCCACCGCCGCGAAGTCGATGCTCGAAGCGCTTGCGAAGCCGCTTCCACTCGCAGACGAAACCGCCGTGCGCGCCGCAATGCATCTCGCACGCGACTACGGTCGCGATGACTTGCGCCGCGAGCTCGCCACGGTCGCGCGCGGTCAGCGTCGCGAAGATTTGCGTGGTCTCGCGGCGGCCGCACTCTGGGATGTCGGCGAGCACGACCAAGCGCGCGATCTCGCCGACGAGCTCGTGACGTCCCGCTCCATCGCGAACGTCGTGTGGGCTTCGCTCTTGCGCGCAGCCGCCAGCAAGAACGGCAGCAGCCAAGTTTGCACAGAAGCCCACGTGCGATGGATTCACCTCGGCTGGCTCGAGTAGCTCCGCTCGCGCGCGTGGTCGTGCTCACGAGCCTCACGCTCTCCGCGAGCCTCACGCTCTCCGCGAGCCTCACGCACGTCAGCCATGCCGCGGCTGATCACACCGCGCCGCTTGCCGTCACGTTGATGGCCGACACCGACGACGACGACGTCGACGGCAAACCCGACGGCGAAGCGGACGCACTCTCCAACGACGGCCGCGCCGATCTCGTCGCGCTCGACGCCTCGCTCGAAGGCTCGACGCTGCACTTCACCGGCGGCACGGGCAAGGCGCGCGTGTGGTCGGGTGCGCACGCGCTTCAACCGGGCGCGCGTGTTGTCGCAGGCGCGGCGTGGCAAGGTCTCGCCCCGGGTCGCGTCACGGTCGTGGCGCAGCTGAAAAATGGACGCGAGAAACCCATCACGCTCGACGTTCGCGGCGTCGTCATGCGCGACATCGACGGAAAGAAGGTCGACCTCGCGAAAAGTCACGCGTCGCTCGATCGGACGCCGCCCGCCGCGCTTGGCTCGCGCGAGTCATCACTCGACACGGACGCATTGCGCGCCGTCATCCAAATTCCGGACGGCGAAACCGATCTCGACGCCACCATCGAATCGTACAGCGCGAGCGGCGTGAAGCTCGACGCGCTCGCACATGTCGCGCTCGCGCCAACCACATGCCCTGACGTGATCCCGGGCGTGCACTGCGTCGAAACGTCTCCGCTTCGTTTCGTCGTCGACGACGTCGACCGCGCTCACCCGCTCGTGGTCGATCGTTCGCTTCGTTCGGAGGTCGGCGGCGCGATTGTCGTTCGTTCGGGCGGGCGCAAGCAAGCCATTCGCGTTCTTGGCCCACGCGTGAGCGACGTCGGCTCGATTGGCCGCTATCGCATCCGCATCCGCACGTTCGTGCTCCGCGCGACGATGGGTGGCGCGCCCGCAATCGGCGGCAACGACGCAGGCGCCATCGCCATGCTTCGTGCCGAGCTCGCGCTCGCATCTGCGACGTGGGGCCAATGCGGTCTCAGCTTCGGTGAGGCAAGCAAAGTCGAAGTGAGCGTCGTCGACCCGCCGCCGCGCCATCTCCTTTCGATTGGCGACGATCTGGGCCTGCCCGCGAGTGGCGGCAAAATCGATCTCCGCGTCGACGGCAAAGCCATCGACGTCACCATCGCGCGCGGCGCCACGCCCGATCGCGTCGCGCATGAAGTGGCCGCAGCGATCACGCACGCTGGCTTCGTCGTCACCGTGTCGTCGAACGCGCGCATTCTCCCCGGCGCGATGAACAGCGTCGACCTCTCGGTGAAACGCTTGAGCGGCACGCTCGCATCGCTCGACTCACCCCACGGCAAAGCCACCACCGACGCAACGCTGAGCGTGCGCATCGGCGCGGTCGACCCCGCCGATGGCATCGAGCACTTTGGCGACATGGACTCGATGGCCGGCACGCTCGAAGAACGCACCTTGATCAAAGCCCTCGACGACGGCGACCCGACGACGATCGACCTCATCGTGGTCCCGTATTTCGCGGGCACGGGCCGCATCGGCGAATCGTTCATTACCGGCGACTCGCCGAGCATGCGCAACGTCGTCCTCCTCGACCGCGGCGGGATCCGCGCGCGGCGCTCGAGCTTCACGCTGGCCCACGAGCTCGGGCACGTTCTCTTGGAGGCGCCTGGCCACCCGGACGACTACGCCGTCGACACGCCGACCTTGCTGATGGACTCCGACGCCTCGGATGCGTCGCCGTTCGGGCCGCGCCGGTTGACGGTCGCCGAATGCGCCCGCGTGATCCGCCAATCGGGACCCGCGTCGCGCACGCCGCTGTTGTCTCCATGGCCCATCGGCCCGATCACGTTCCGTTAACGCCCCGCACACGCGCGCGCCCACGCGTTGGCGTACGCGTTAACCTCATCGTCTGAGGCCCAGCACGTTCACCAACGTGTTGCGAATGATCATCGGCCGCTCGCGAACGACCTTCGCGAGCGGCGCGATGTAACCCATGTATTCCGCACAATCGTAACAAGCGCTGACCTCCCCCGCGCTCCCCATCGCGGTGTGATACCGCTGCCTTCGATTCCCGCCGTACGCCCCACTCCCTTCGGCGATGTTCAAGGCGACGCTAGGCCCAGCGCGTCGAATTTGATCAGCAAGGTTCTTGTCGTGCCGTTCAATTTCTTTGGCCACCCGAGCAACATCGCGACACATTTCCAAAGCCACGAAATAAATTCTCAACATGTTCAACAACTCCTTCGCAATCGGCAATCGATCGCAAGCCCCCAGCGCGCGGAGCGGAGGGCGCGTCAAGGATGCCGAAGGCACCGCGGAGCGCAGCGAAGCGGCGACGCCTCCTGGCGTCGTCCTTGACGCGCCCGAGCACCGCGCGAAAATAAAACGACCCAGAGAGCCCCACCTAGCAGCCCCCTAAGGCTCTCCTCTCCCGCAAACGCTCACGCAAACGCAAACGCGCACGCAAACGCAAACGCAAACGCAAACGCTCACGCAAACGCAAACGCAAACGCAAACGCAAACGCAAACGCAACGCGCAGGCGCTACGGAACGTAAATCGTCTTCAAGTCCGTCCCGCCCGCATATGCGTAGCTGACAAACCCATCAAACCCGTACACGACGATCCCAACGGGCTCGTCCGCCTGAACGTGATGCGCGCCGTCGTTCTGCCGGCCCGCCGTAATCACGGGTGGATTCTTCGTTGCGTCGATGATCGGAAACGACAGCTGACACCGGTAAGCCAAATACGCCGGCGTGCTCGAGCCGCGCTCGGCTGCGCTCAATCCGTCCCCGGGCGCGATTTCGCAAGTGGTTGCGTCGAGCAAGAGGCTGTCGAGATAGACGTGCGCATCGCTCGGCGCGCTGATGACGAGAAAATCGAAATTGTATTTGTCCGGCGTGAGCAGCACGTAGTCCGCGCGCCACTGCTCGATCGGTGAAACGTACGTGATGCTCGGATCGCCGCCAGGTAACCCGTTGGGGACGCCCGCGGCTTGCTGGCTCACTTGAACGTCCATCACGATCGCGGGTTGCGATGCGGTGAGCACGAAGTCTTGGTGTGCGACGAGCACGACGTCTTTGCCCGTGTCGAGATCGAAGACGTCGTTTGGGGGTGGGAGCGTCGTCGAGATGTGCGTCTTGCCCGCGGCAACGGCGAGCACGCGATAAAGCTCGGGCTCGTCGACTGCGCCGATGTCCGCGCCCGCAGCCACGACCATCTTCGTGCGGCTCGGCATGCGCGCGAGCGCGTAACGTTTGCCGACGGTGTGAATCGGCGGCAACTGATCTTCGAGGTGGTCGGCGCAGCAAAATCGATCGGCGATCGTCGTGTAAAACGGCGCGTCAGAGGCCTCGCTGCCCGGAAACACCGCAACGGGTTGATCGGAAGCGATCGATGTTCCGGTGAAGTCGCCGTTGAACTCGCCCGACTCGAGGTTGAGCACCTCGAACGGTTGCAACGTCATGTCCGTGCCGGCGCCGGGGTCAATCCCGCCTGAAAATGGGCCGCCCGGAATCACGCGCGTGCTCGGCACGACGTGAACGTGCGTGTCGGCGCGTGTCGCAACGATGGCAACGAACGAACGCAAATCGAGGCCAAAATTCTGCGAGGGCACTTCGCTCGTGGCGATGGTCTGCGGCCACGTGTTGACGAGATACGTCGTTGCGCCCGAGCTCGTCGCGATGGCCGACACGGGCAGGAGCTGCGACGCATCGTTCGAGAACACGTTCACGTTCTCGAGCGGGTTGAACTGATACGCCACGATCGGCATCGACGCGCGCACGCGATAAGCATGTCGCGAAAGCGCAGTGCCCGTTCCGGTGTTGAACTGCCCGGGCGGTGACCCATCGACCTCGCGTGGGCCGAGCTTGAAGACCTCGAGGCTCCCCGCGGGAATCGTGGCCGTCGCGACGACGCGCAAATTCGCGACTTCTCCGACATCGGCGTCGTCTTCGTCGATGGTGACGTTGGTGACGACGTCTGGCTCGGCGTTCGACACGACAATCGCAAATTGTTGCGACGCTGCGTTGAGCGCCGCGCTCACGACGGCGTTGTCCAGATCGGCAGCCCAATATTCGCAACCCACGTTCGAGTGAAGTTGATCGGCTTCCTGACACAGCTCGATGCACGCGCCGCCGCGGCATGCGTAGCCTTGCGTCGGATCACACGTGGCGCCGGTGTCGTAGCCGCTGCCATCGCTCTTGCAGACTTCGGTGAGCTGACCTTTGCAGGCACCATTGCCGGGGTTGCATGGCGCGCACGCGAGCAACGTCGAGGCGCATACGAGGCCTTTCGCGCCGCAGTCGTCGAGCGGGTCCCATTCGGTTTGCGCGTCGTTGCATTTCGACAGCACATCGCTGCGGCATTGAATCGTTCCGGCAGTGCACGTCGGTGGCGGTGGTTGCGCGGCCGTGTCGCGATACGCCGAATCGAATCGGCACGCCGAGAGCGCGAGCACGACGCCGAGCGCGACCCGCACTCTCACTAGTAAGCGCCGCTGAGAGAATCGAACGCGTACGAATCCCACGCGGAGGTCGACAGCTGGCCCGATCGCAGCGACGCATACGAAAAGCCCGCGATGCGTGCGACGAACGTTTCGGTCACGATGGAGCCTTTCTTGAGCGCGAGCTTCGGGTCGATCGCGGCGAGATCCGGCAAGAGGAACGACGTCTCGCCCGGGCTCACGACCGACCACGTCACGAGACCGCCGCCAGTGCTCACGCTCATCACGACGAGATCGATCGGGGCGCTCTCGGTGAAGCTCACGGTTTTCCCGTCCCATGCGCCGAGGCCCGGCGTAGAGAGCGCGGGGATCGGCAAGAACCCGCTGAGCGTCACCGGCACATTTGCGTTGTTCGTCAGCACGCGCGAAATCACGGAGCCCGGCGCTTGCAAGTAGGTGCCCGTCGCCGCCGTTGCGGACATCGAATACGACTCGCCCGTGAGCGCGCCCGCAAGCGCGGGCAACCCGACGAAAGAGAGTGTTGCCGACGTCGGCAAGAGCACGAGCTGATCACCGCTCGGGATCGGAGCGTAAAGCCCTTGAGCCACGCTCACCGCGACTTGCGCTTGGAGGCGGTCGGGACCGCGATAGGTCGTCGTCGGCGGCTTCGGAATCATCTGCACGGCGTGGTCGAGCAAGAGATTCATCTTGATGTCGACTTGCACGGTTTGCGTGTTCGGCACGACGGGCACACCGCGCTGCACGCCCATCACGTACGGCATGAAGTGAGCGGGGTTGTTGATGGTGTCTTCGATGCCCGCGAGCGCATAGAGCGTCACGTTGCCGGGCAAGGTCGTCAGCGAATACGCGTAACCGTTTTGCCCGGGCGAGGCTTCGGTCGTTGCGTTCGTGGAGTCGGGCTGTTGATACGTCTGCAGTGGGTTCGACGTCGAAACGAACACGTACGCCGCGCGACGCTCGTGTGAGCCGATCGGTTTTGGAACGCCTGTCCAGTCGCCTTTGGTTTGGAACTCGATGCCGGTCGGGAAGATGAGCTCGCCAGAAATCTCGCCGACGTCTTGCGGCGTCCCGCTGATCGTTTGCGGATCACCCGACGCACACGACACATCGAGGATGGGCGATAGATAAGCCGTCACGGTGTCGACGGGATCGTCCACGAAAGTGAGCGGTTGATGGCACTTCTCCGCGGCCGTCACCGTGACCGCGCCTGTGAGCGAGACGTCGTCGAACGTTGCGGCGCCCGAGCCATCGGTGACACCGACGAGCGCCGTTGCTGCGCTATTGCCGACGATGGCCTTCGCGCCCGGAACGGCAAACCCCGTCCATGCATCGAGCACGAGCACTTTGAGATGCCCATTGAGCGCGCCGCCGGTGAGCCCGCCGCGATACCCATCGGGCGAGTCGTCGTATGTGAATGCTTCACGCGCTTGCACGCTGCTCGCATCTTGCGCCGTGACGACGACATCCTTCGCGCCGTGTGTGTCGGCTGGCGTGGTGCAAAAGAGGTGGGTGGTGTCGACGACTTGCACGTTCGTGCACGCTGCGCCATCCACAGTTACCGTGGTACCAAGCGCCCAAGTTGTCCCGCTACCTTGGATGGCGAGGCGCGTGCCGCCGGTCGTTGCGCCGGTGGTCGGCGTGAGCGCAATGGCGTCGTACAAGAACCCTTGAGGAAGAGTTCGCTCGAGCGCGGTGATGTCGTTGCGGACTTTCACGTCAGCCGGGCCGGGCGCACCCGGCGGCGTCGTGATCGCTGCGCGCGTAGGATCACTCGCAAAAATATCGCTCGCCGCGATCTCGGTGCCGCCGACGAAGACGCGCAGCGACGAAGTGAACCCGCGCCCCGCGATGAGGGTTCGCGTTCCACCCGTGAAGGGCCCATGCGAAGGCGAGAGACCGAGGATGGCAAACGGGTCTCCGAGATCTACGTCGAGCTTGCCCGCGTCGTCGCCGTTCAAGCTCGAGTCCGAGAGCCCGGCTTCGTCGAGCGAAATGAGCTCGTGCGTCGGCAAACAAGCGGCCACCGCCAGGAGACCCGCAACGAACCAGCGCATCGCATGATGATACGCGTAGAGCGCGCGGCACGCCATGCACCTGTGTGCGTTCAGCGCCGACGAGATCGAAGGACGACTACGCGACGTCGGGTGGCTCATCGTCGTCGTCGTCAACGAGGTGAAGCGGCGGGATGAGGTTGGCGCGCCAGACATTTCCAACGTGAATCAACTGCGCGCCGTCGCCCCAGTAGAAACGCACGAAGAATTCGCCGGCAAACAGAAAGATGCACCGCGTGCGCCGGGGCGCTTGAGGCGGTCTGTTTCTTTGCGGCTCGCGCGGTGCTCATCAGGAGAGCCTACCAGGGCACATCGGGTGTAGCTGGCCGCGCTGCGAGATACGCACGCGCCAACGCAAACGCAAACGCGCACGCCAGCGGTTAGTCCGCGCTGCAGAACATGGTGCCGTACGTGACCAAATAGGACTCGAATGTCGTTTGACTGCACGGCGCGTACTTCGGGTCATTCAGGCACGTCTGCGCAGCCGACTCATACTTGCCGCAGATCGATGGGTCGCTTCCGGCCGGGTTGGCGCAACTATCCCATGTGCCTCCCGGGCAGTAAGAGCACGCTGCGAGCCGGCATCCATCCCACGCTTCGTACTTCGCGCCGCAACCCGTCGACGTCGCGTCGCCATCGACGAGAGCCATGCAACCGCCGACGTTGGCTTCGAGCGAGCTGCCGCTGTGCCACTCGATCATGGGCCCGTAGGTGCTCGAGCCGAGCGGCGTCTCGACACACGCGAAGCAAGTCACGTTCGCGGGTATGCTCTGGAACGCATTGCACATCGCCGACGTGTGCGTCGGTGACACGCAGTCATCGTAGAGGTCGGTGAGCTGTGTCGAAGTGCACACGGATTGGTGCGCGCTCGGAGGTACCCAAGCCGACACATAGGCGTCAGGTAAGTCAGGAACGCACCCATTCGAGCTCGCGTCGACGACATCGGCCACTCCGTCGTCGACAACGAGCGCGTCTTTCGCGTGAACATCAGCAACCGCGTCCACGCCGCCGTCGTCCGTCGTCGTAGCCCCACCGCATCCGACAACCATGGCAACAACGAGCCACCGCATCCCGGAATCATAGACGCAAAACGCAGACGCAAACGCAAACCGGAACGTCGGCGCCAACGCACCCCCAAAATCTTGCGCCTTGGCGGGTCTGGGTGTTTTGCGGGCTCACCGGACGCGGATTGTGACGTTGTCGTAATAGAGCGTTTCGTTCGCGGAGCTACCGATGCCGAGGCCGATCGTGACGTTGGTCGTGGTCGCCCACGTGGGGTTCGTTATTTTTCGGGTGGCGGCAATGGTGCCGTCGACGGTCGCGACAGCCGTCGTGGTCGGCCGGTCGAAGTCGAGCGTGATGCGCACCCACGTCGCGAGCGGCACGATGACCGTACTGCTCGAGGCCGAGTAGTTGGTGCCGCCATCGGCGAGCGTCGTCGACTCGAGGATTTGCGACGTAGTCGTGTGTGGCTGCAATGAAAGTCCGCCGTTGCCGATGCGGAACGAACAAATGCTCGGATTTCCGCCGAGCGAGACGATGTACGTATCGAACGCCAACGTGATGCCTTGCGCCGCCGTGATGTTCTTCGAGAGACCCACGCTCATGTCGGCGGGAGTCGTTGCAGCAAGAAGCGAGTCGGGAGCGCTCACCGAGAACGCTGTCGAGAGCTGGAGCGTCGACGTGCCGGGGGCGTACGAGAAGTCCCAATCACCGACGAATCCGGCGTCGCCCGCGTTGTCGAAATCCGAGCAGACGATGGCACCATCTTGGGGACAGTACGGGCCCGGCGCAGCCTCGGCGTCGGTCGTTGTATCCGTGATTGCGGCATCGATCAGTGCGACGACGTCCGCAACGTCCACGCCGCCGTCCCCACTCAGCCCATCGAGTGATGGGAAGATGCACGCACCCACGAGCGCGCACGCACCCATCGCTGCGAGCACCGCGAACCGCATGTGACGAACGTAGCATCACCGATCATGGGTCCGTGCCTCGTGCTTCTAGAAGAAGTTGCCGATCGTGAATTCGAAGTCGTACGGCTGCTCGTAGCCGAGGCGGTAGAGCGGGAAGCCCCACTCGAATCGGAGCGGGCCGAGCGGCGAGAACCAGCGGATGCCGACGCCGGCGCTCGTGCGAAGGAGAGCCAGGCTCGAGGCCGTGAAGCACGGTTGGATGAGCGGGTCGAGCTGCGGCGCGGGGGTCGTGCGGCAGAATTGGTCTTCCGTGTTCCACGAGTTGCCGGCGTCGAAGAACACGACGCCGCGGATGCCGACCTTGTCCAAGATCGGGAACTCGAGCTCGAGGTTCATGAAGCCTTCGAGGTTACCGCCGATATTTGCGCCGTTCGCAATGGGCGGCGAGTTCGGATCGAGCGATTGATTGAGTGGCAAGCGCGGACCAATGCTGCGGAGCAAGAACCCGCGGATGTCGAGAATGCCGCCGAGGAAGAAGCGCTGATAAATCGGAACGCCGAACGGGCTCGGGCTCGAGATGTAACCGAGCTCGGTGTTCAGCTTGAGCACGAACCCGCTTCCTGGTTGCCCGGGCGTTGACCCGCCGAGCGGATAATAAAATCGCCCGATGAACCGATGACGCCAGTATTCGACTTGGCTCCCGAACGCCGCGCTCGCGAGCTCGGTCGATGCTTGGAGATAGACGCCGGACGTCGGAAAGAGGCGGTTGTCGCGGGTGTCGACGACGAGCGTCGGTCGAAGCGAAACCGTCAAACCTGCGTTGAACAAATTCGCGAGCGGCAATCGCTGAAACAAGCTGATCGAGCTCGCTTGCTGGAGCCCGAAGAAGGTCGTCGATGAGGTGTCGACGGTGTCCTGCTCGACGGTGCCCGTCATGCTCAAGCGAAGCCACGGCTGCACGAGCGCGTAGCCGAACGTGAGCGACCCGCCGAGGCTGCGCCGCGCGAAGTCCGTGTAGATGTAGAGCTGGTCGTAGGCTTCCGCGCTGAACGACCAATCGGTGTCGAAGAAGTACGGCTCGAAGAAACGCAGCGAAACGATCTGCCGGAGCCCGCTGACCTGCGCTTGAAGCGCCAGCGATTGCCCGTTGCCGAACAAGTTCGCTTGTTGAATCTGCGCGGTCGCGATGAAGCTTTCGATCGAGCTGAAGCCCGCGCCGATTTGGAACGTGCCCGTGGGGCGCTCGGCGATCTCGAAGTAGACGTTCACCTTGTCGGGCGACGAGCCGACTTCTTTCGTGACGTCGACGCGCTCGAAGTAACCAAGCGCCATCACGCGTTTGCGCGAGAGCTCGACGCCGGTCTCCGAATAGAGCTGGCCTTCTTGAATCTCTAGCTCGCGTCGAATGACGCGGTCGCGCGTTTTGGTGTTGCCTTTGACCTCGATGCGCTCGATGCGCACGGGTGGTCCGCGCCGGATTGGGATGATGATGTCGACCTGCGCGTTGGCGGCGTCGATCTCGGTGTCGGGCTCGGCCTCGACCGTGTAATAGCCCGCGTCTTTGTAGAGCGTGCGCACGGCTTCGAGATCTTTGACGACCTCGGCGCGGTTGAACCAATCATTGGTCTGCGCGCGCACCATCTCGCGGAGCCTTTTATGCCCGCCGAGTGGATCGATCTCTTTGCCGTCGTTGTCTTTCTCGGAAATCTTGAGCTGGCGAATCTTGAAACGCGGCCCCTCGTGGATGATGATCGTGACCTCGATGCCTTCGCGATCGGTCGTCAGCATCACGCGTGGCGTGCCGACCTGCACGGTCATGTAGCCCTTGTCGTAATAGAGGGCGGTGATGAGGAGGATGTCGCGCTCGAGGACGTCCTGCTTGTAGGAGCCGCCGCCGCCGAAATCGAAGAAGCTTCCGTTGCCGGTTTGGATGATCTCGCGGAGCTCGCTGTCGGTGACGTGCTCGTTGCCGATGAACGTCACACGACGAACGGTGACTTCCTTGTGCTCGATGATCTTGAATTTGACGATGACCTCGTTGTCCTTTTGCGGATCGAGGCTTTTATCGACCTCGGCGAGGAAGTAGCCCTTCTCGCCGTAAGCATCTTTGATCTTCTGCACGCTGCGGCGCACGGCGGGCGCGTTCAAGATCTGGTTCGGTTTGATCTCGACGGTCTCGGTGAGCTTGTCGGTGTCGATTTCCTCGTTGCCCTCGAACTCGATCGACTTGATGTAAGGCCGCTCGGTGACTTTGAAGCGCAGGCGAATGCCGCGCGACACTTCGGCCATGTCGACTTGAACGTCCTCGAAGTTTCCCGAGTTCCAGACCGAACGAACGTCGGCGGCGAGCGTCTCGACTTTGAAGGTCTCGCCGACTTTCTCGTGTACGTACGAAAGCACTTCGTCCGACGAGAGGCGCCTGTTGTCCTCGACCTCGATGCCGACAATCGGTTGCCCTTCGGCTTTTTGCGCCGGGGTTTGTGGCAGCGCGATGCCCTGGGGCTCTTGCTGCACGGGCTGCCCGCCTGCGTCACCTGCGTCACCCGTCGCGGCTGTTGCCGTGCCGGCGTCGGTCACGACTGGCAGGGGTCTCGCGTCGGCGGCTCCACCGTCTCGGATCTGTGCGGAGGCCGCCCTACAAACGAGGAGCACCGCGAGGAGGCCAAGCACGCCAAGCACGCGAAAGAGCCTCGCGGAGAGCGGGACAAAGCGAAATTGGCCCACGGTCAACGTTCGGATCCTTTCGCCGGCATGCCCAAACCTCGGCCGCCAGGCGTTTGTTCCCCGTTTCGAATCCAGACGATGCCGCTCAAGAGGATGGCGAAGGGCAATAGCAGCATCCCGGCCTGAATCGTGCTGTGATCGGCGATCACACCGACGAGTGGCGGGCTCCACAAGTCACCGAGCAGGTGAATTGCGAAAATGCTCATCGCCATCGCGCTCGCGCGGAGCGCCGGCGGGACCGATTGCAGCAGCGCCGCGTTGATCGGGGAGGCCGAAAGGAACAGAAACGACTCGCAAATCAGGATGAGCCCGAAAAACATGGTGGGCGTCGTCGAGAGGACGCACCCAAGCGCAAAGGGTGCTGCGATGAGCCCCGAGATGCCGCACACGCGGAGATAACCGCGCACGGCGCCGGGCGGATCGCGCCCGCGCGTTGCGCGATCGGCCCAAAAGCCGCCCACGCCCGTGCCGATGACGCCGGCCACGATGAGCGTGATGCCGAAGAGATAGTTCGCCTTGTCGAGCGGCATCGAAAAGGTCGCGTGGATGTACTTCGGCGCCCAATACGAAAACCCACCGAGCGCGAATGTCTGCGCGCAGTAACCGAAGACCGATCGCGCGTAGAGCTTCTCGCGGAAAAGTGGTGCGAGCATTTTGCTGAGAGGCGGGGGCTTGTCGCGCTGCTTCACGCCCGGATCGACGATGAGCAAACACGAGAGCGCGAGGATGGCTCCGGGCCCGCCTGCAGCATAAAAAGCGCCGCGCCAGCCGAAGTGCTTCTCGAGAAACCCGCCGAGCAAGTATCCGATCGCGGAGCCCACCGGGATCGCGAGATAGAAGATCGCGAGCTTTTCGCCTTTGCGCGCGTGCGGCGTCATGTCGTCGATGAGCGTCGGCGCGACGGAGGCGTAGCTCGCCTCACCCACGCCGACGAGCGCACGCGCGAGCATCATCGAGACGAAGCCGTGAGCGTGCCCCGAGAGAAACGTTGCGACGCTCCAGACGAGCACGCCGATCGTCATGAGCTTCGTACGAAGGTGCTGTGCGCGATCGGCGATCGCTCCGAAGAGCGGGCTCGTCAAAAAATATCCGACGAGAAACGCCGTCGCGAGAGCGCCGCTCTCGAGGTCGGTGAGATTGAGCTCGCCCTTGCTTTGGACGCTCGGCAACACCGCAGCGAGCACGGTGCGGTCCATGTAGTTGAGGAGGTTGAGCCCCGTGAGGATCGCGAGAATGAACGACGGCCGGCGAATCATGAGCCGCGCGACAACCTATCAGAATTCCCCGCCTTGACATCTGTTCACTGAACGAGCTAGGCGTTAGGGTAATGGCGGGAAAACCCGAACGTCGGCAATCGGCGGAGGCGATGGGCGCGAAGCAGCGCGAGATATCCGTCTCCGAGTTCTTCACGAAGAACCGCCATCTCCTTGGTTTCGACAACCCAGCGAAGGCGCTCCTTACGACAGTGAAGGAAGCCGTCGACAACTCACTCGACGCTTGCGAGGAGGCGGGCATCCTTCCGGAGCTCATGATCGAGATCATCGAGATCGGCAGCGGCGCACCAGCACAAGCCGACGAAACGAAGAAGCCAACAGAGTCGCGCTTCCGCGTGATCATCGAAGACAACGGGCCCGGCATCGTCAAGGCACAGATCCCGAAAATCTTCGCGAAGCTTTTGTACGGCTCGAAGTTTCACCGTTTGCGACAAAGCCGCGGTCAGCAAGGCATCGGCATCAGCGCCGCGGGCCTCTACGCGCAGCTCACCACGGGCAAGCCGGTCATCATCACATCGAAGACCGGCAAAGGTCGCCCCGCGTTTCGGATGGACATCCGCATCGACACCAAACGCAATCAACCCGACGTCGTCAAAGAAGAGACCGTCGAGTGGGAACGCGATCACGGCACGCGCGTCGAGATGGAGCTCGTCGCGGCGTATCGCGGCGGTCGCACGGGCGTGCAGGAGTACCTCGAGCAAACGGCCGTTGCGAATCCGCACCTCGGTCTCGAGTTTCGTCCACCCAAGGGCGAGCCACTTCTCTATCCACGTGTTTCGGACGATCTTCCACGTGAGCCCCAAGAGATCAAACCGCACCCGCATGGCGTCGAGCTCGGCATGCTCCTCTCGATGCTCCAAGACTCGCCCGGCAAAACCGTGAAGCAAGTTCTCACGAGCGATTTTTCGCGCGTGAGCCCCGCCATCGCCGAAGAGATCTGCAAGCTCGCGAAAGTTCCATCACGCACCAAGGCGACGGACGTCATCGGCGACTCCATCGATCGCCTCCATCGCGCGCTCGGTCAGGTCAAAGTGATGGCGCCTCCCGCAACGAGCGTCGTGCCCATCGGCGAAGAGCTCTTGATCGAAGGTTTGAAGCGCCGCTTTCCCGCGGCCGAGTTCTACATTTCGACGACGCGCCCCCCTTCGGTGTATCGCGGCAATCCGTTCGTCGTCGAAGTCGGTCTCGCGTACGGCGGCGAGCTCCCCGGCGACGAGCCCGCGGAGATCATGCGCTTCGCGAATCGCGTTCCGCTCCAATACCAGCCGAAGGCGTGCGCGATTTCGGAGTCGGTCTACGACACCAATTGGAAATCGTACAACCTGCCGCAACCGAAGGGCTCGCTCCCGGTCGGCCCGCTCGCGATTGCCGTTCACCTCGCCAGCGTGTGGGTCCCGTTCACGAGCGAAGCCAAAGAAGCCGTCGCCCACTACGACGATTTGTTGCGCGAGATGAAGCTCGCGCTTCAAGAGTGCGGTCGCAAGCTCGGCTCCCACCTCCGCGCGCGCGATCGCGAGCTCGGCGAGCAGCGCCGCCTTACGCTCTTCCAGCGCTACATCCCCGAGGTCGCGAGCGCGATGGCCGAAATCCTCGGCGGCGACAAAGAGAAGATCGAGAAGAGCTTCTACAAAGCACTCCCGAACTTCGTGAACGTCGCCGAAGAAGACGACAGCAGCCCTGGCGGCGGCGCCCCTCCGGCGGCTGCGGCAGAAACGAAACCGTCCAAGAAGAAAGCGCCACCTCCTCCCGCGAAGAAGAAGAAACGCGGCGAGCAGCTCACGCTCCTTCACTGAAGCTCAGACGATGGCAGCCAAGAAAAAATCCACCTCACAAACGACCGGCCGCGGCACCACCCGCGAGACGGATGCGAAAACACTCAGCAAGCTTCAGAAGCTCGTTCAAGAGGTGCTTCGCGAGGTTCAAAAAGGGGAGAACCCCTCGGTCGAGATCCGCGTGCGCGCGCTATCGAACGTCTCGTTCAACGAAAAGCGCCGCATCATCGAGCTCGGCGACAAGACTCAAGAACGCGAGTTTTTCAATACGTCGATGGCGCGCAAATTCATGCAGACGATGCTCGTTGCGAACGGCTGCAAGACGCTGATCGACGCGGGTAAAACGATCAGCATCCGCCAGATGTATTACCTGCAAAAACACACGATCAAAGGCTCGACCGAGAACACCTTCGACGACCAGAAGGAAAGCGATCCGATCATCGAAGACCTCGAGGTCGCATCCGACGCGCTTCGCGAAGAGCTTCACCTCTTTGCGGCGCGCAAAGGCTCGATGGTCGGCTACCTCACCATCAACGACTCCGGTGACGACATCGACCTCTCGCGTCTCGGCTCTGGCGGCTGGTCCATCCCGAGCATCTGCGAGCCGAGCGTGATCAAGTTCTTGCGCAACAAGGCGGAGTACGTCCTCTACGTCGAGAAGGAAGCCATCTTCAATCGCTTCAACGAAGACAAATTCTGGAAAGACCACAACTGCATCTTGATGACGAGCGGCGGTCAGGCCACACGCGGCACACGCCGTTTGCTCCAGCGTCTCGCGAACGAGCTCAAGCTGCCCGTCTTCGTCGTCGTCGATAACGATCCGTGGGGGCTCTACATTTACTCCGTGCTCAAGCAAGGCTCGATCTCACTCGCGTACGAGTCGATGCGTCTCGCGGTTCCTGGCGTTCGCTTTCTCGGAATGAGCGCGCTCGATCACAAGAAGTTCAAGCTGCCGCCTGCCGTCGAAATCAAGCTCAGCGACAACGACATCTCGCGCGCCAAAGAGATGAAAGCGTATCCATGGTTCGCCGAGGCCAAGTGGCAACGCGAGATCGACGCCACGCTCGCGAACGGTTTCAAGATGGAGGTCGATAGCTTCATCACCAAAGGCGTGAGCTTCATCACGGAGGAGTACCTCCCGAAGAAGCTTCGCGATCGCGACTGGCTCACCTGATCATTTTCAGCAGCGTGAAAGAGTTCCAGTGAGGCGCGCGATCGATCGCGCCTGATCCGCTGGATCCGGCCAGATCCAAGCGTATTTCAGATCTTTGTCCGAGCACGGCCTGGTGTTTGGATGTAGATTCCACGCCTCATGAAGCTCACCCCGATCCTTTCTTTCGCTGGTATGGCGCTCGCGTTTGCAGCTTGCTCGGGCCGCGGCGGTAGCGGCTTTGGCGGTGACGGCGGCGATGGCGGCGGCAACAACGGCGACGCCGCATGCGGCTTCGGCTGTGGAGACTACGACGCCGGTTTCGGTGGTGACGGAGCAAGCGGCGGCTGCAATCCGAACCCCGCGAACTTCGACGTCCCCGGCAACAACTGCGACGACGACGGCAACGGCGTCGTCGATGATCCGCAAGGCGCATGCGACAGCTCACTCGCGCTCGCTGGCCCCGCCGGCGACTTTGCGAAAGCGATCGGTCTCTGCAAAGTGGCGAGCGGCGGCGGTTGGGGGCTCGTCTCCGCGACGTACACCAACGGGTACAACGGCACGACTGGGCCCGCCGATCCGAACCAGCACGGCATCATGACGAAGTTCGGCTCTAAGATTAAGCCGCGCCAAGGCAGTGCGTTCGGCATCCTCTCGTCTGGCTGGGCTCGCGAATACGATCAGTGCAACACGCCCACCGACCCCTTCAAGGGCGGTTGCGAAATGGACTCGAGCTTCTCCACCGACGTCGCGCCTCCCGGTTATCCGAAGGCCGTCGGCTCGTGCGATCCGTCGAGCGAGATCTACGACGCTTCGGGCATCACGCTCAAAATCAAAGTTCCCGCAAACGCGAAGGGCTTCTCCTACGACTTCGACTTCTGGTCCGGCGAGTGGCCCGAGTTCGTGTGCACGACGTACAACGACTCGTTCGTCGCGTGGCTCGGCTCGACAGCGTGGAAGGGCAAAACCGGCGACTTCAACATTTCGTTCGACGGCAAAGGCAACCCGATCAACGTCAACAACGAGTTCTTCCAAGCATGCTCCCCGAAGAACGCGACGGTCGGTTGCGCTGGCTTGAACGCGCCCCCCAACGACACATGCACCAACGGCAACGCCGAGCTCATGGGCACCGGATTTTACGACCCAGGCTCCAACTGCGGCGCAAGCGACTCGGGCGGTGGCGCCACAAGCTGGCTCACGACGCAGGCACCAGCAGCCCCCGGCGAGACCATCACGGTCCAATTCATCGTCTGGGACACCGGCGACGGCGTCTACGATTCCAGTGTGATTCTCGACAATTGGCAGTGGGCAGCTACCGATACGACCGTCGGCACCACGCCAGTTAACTGAGCGAAACGACGGATTTCTGCCGGCCCGGCCATGGGGCGGTTAGAGGTGGACCATGCTCTCGCGTCATTGGCTTACCCTTTTGGTGGTCGTCGGTTGCGGCAACAATTTCAAAGAAGGCTTCGGCGGCGATAGCGGCGCGGACGGTCTCGCCAGCGGCGGCGATAGCGCCATCGACGACGACAGCGGCTGCGCTTTCTGCGGCGTGGACGCCTCCGGCGACGGCGCGCCCGCGTGCAACCCGAACCCGGCAAACTTCGACGTCCCCGGCAACGGCTGCGACGACGACGGCGACGGCATCGTCGACAACCCGTCAGGCGCATGCGACACCGGCTTGCCCGCGGCTTCGCCCACGGCCGCTCAGTTCGCGAAAGCGATCGGCATCTGCCCAGCGAAAGGCGACACCTGGGGCGTGACCTCCGCGACGTACACGCAAGGCGTCGGCAGCGTGAAGGTACCGCTCGCGCAGCAATACGGAACGGCAGCGAAGTTCGGCACGGGCGTCAGCGCGCGACAAGGAAGCGTGCTCGGAATTCTTTCGTCGGGCGTAGCGGCCGCGCAAGATTGCGGCACGGGCGAGTTCAAAGGAAACGTCTGCTCGAACTCGGGCAAAGGCGCGCCGCCTCCCGGATATCCGAAAGCCGCAGGAACGTGCCCAATCAGCGCGATCGCAAACGACATCGTCAACGTCGTCCTCAAAGTGCAAGTCCCCGCGAATGCCAAAGGCCTCGCGTTCGACTTCAACTTTTACTCGGGCGAGTGGCCCGAGTGGGTGTGCACCACGTTCAACGATTCGTTCGTCGCGTGGCTCACATCCACGGCGTTCAAGGGCAAGGCCGGCGACTTCAACATCTCGTACGACCCTTCGAACAACCCCATCAGCGTCAATAACTCCTTCTTCCAAGCGTGCTCGCCGAAAAACCTCAGTTGCCCGAACATGCCGAAGCCGGCGACGTGCACGCTCGGCAACGCGGAGCTTCAAGGCACCGGGTTCTTCATCTCGGGCGACAACCAATGCGGGTCGACCGATTCGGGCGGCGGCGCAACGGGCTGGCTCACGACCACCGCACCCGTCACGCCGGGCGAGGTCATCACGATTCAGTTCATGGTTTGGAACACCGGCGACGAGGCATTCGACTCGAGCGTCCTCATCGACAACTGGCAGTGGCAAGCGACGACCACCACGGTCACCACGCAGCCGCCGAACTGAGCCTCGCCGAGGCACGGTGACCCGCGCGACGTGTACAAACGTCGCAGCGCGCCCCGGTGCAAACTACCCAAAGCACGCGGAATCATTATTTTTATTGGGTTGGCGCGGCGCGTGCTAATTTGCGCGCCGGATGCGTTCTCTCCGATTTTTAGGGCTCATCGCCTGTCTTGCTGGGTGTCATCATGAGGCGTCTGCGGAGCTCAACGCCGACGCCCCCGCTGGGCAAGCGTGGCTCACGCAAGCTCAGATCCGTGACGCCAAGATCATCGTCGAAACCGTCGACGAGCAAGACACCGACGACACCATCCTCACGAGCGGCAAAGTCGTCTTCGACGACACGCGTGTGGCCCACGTCGTGTCACCGGTCAACGGCCGCGTGACCCGCATCGACGCCGCCCTCGGCGAACGCGTGAAGACAGGCGCGCCGCTCGCGGTGATCGACTCACCCGACATCGGCATCGCATCGAGCGACGTCGGCAAAGCCACCGCTGATCTCACCGCAGCCGAGCACGACTACCACCGCAAGAAAGACCTCTTCGATCAGCACGCCGTGTCGCAAGCCGACTACGAGCAAGCGCAAGACAACTACGCCAAAGCGAAGGCCGAGCTCGATCGCGCACGCCAGAAGCTCCGCACGCTCCACGGCGGTGGCGGCGGGCAAGTCACGCAAGGCTTCGCGCTCACGGCACCGATCGACGGCGAAGTCATCGCGCGCAACGTCTCGCCCGGCATCGAAGTGCAAGGCCAATACGGCGGCGGCACCGCAGTCGAGCTCTTCACGATCGGCGAGCTCGATCGCGTGTGGGTCATCGCCGATGTCTACGAAATGGATCTCGCGCGCGTTCGCGTCGGCTCACCCGTGAAGGTGAAGATCGTCGCCTACAAAGACCGCGTCTTCGAGAGCAAGCTCGACTGGGTCGCCGGCAAGCTCGACGAATCCACGCGCACGATTCAAGTGCGCTGCACGTTCCTCAACGGCGAGCGCCTGCTGAAGCCCGGCATGTACGCCACCGTGTCGATCTCAGTCGACGAGAAAAAGACGATCGCGCTCCCGCACGACGCCATCGTGCGCATGGGCGACCAAACCGTCGTCTTCGTCGAAAACGGCAAAACGCCCGATGGTCGCATCAAGTTCGAACGCCACCCGGTATCGGTCGACGAAGGCGAGGGGAGCAAGTGGGTCCCCGTGGAGCACGGCGTCGAGAAGGGCGCACGCGTCGTCGTTTCGGGCGGGATTCTCCTCTCGGGAATGATGTAAGCGATGATTCAGAAGCTCGTCGCGATGGCGCTCAGGATGCCCATCGTGGTGCTCGTGTGCACTGCGGTGGTCATCGCAGCGGGCCTCTTCGCGTACAGCGATCTCGACATCGAGGCGTATCCGAACCCGGTGCCGCCGCTCGTCGAGGTGATCACCCAGCCCGACGGCTGGAGCGCCGAAGAAGTCGAGCGCTACGTCACCGTGCCGCTCGAGGTCGGTCTCTCGGGCATGCCCGGGCTCGATCACATTCGATCGCAATCGCTCTTCGGGCTCTCCGACATCAAGTGCTACTTCAAGTGGGGAACGAAATACGAAGCGGCTCGCCAAGAAGTCATCAACCGCATCCAGTTCGTGCAGCTCCCGAAGGGAGTTCAACCGACGCTCTCACCGTGGAACGCCATCGGCGAAGTGTTTCGCTATCAGCTCGTCGGTGAGGGTTACCGCCTACGCGAGCTCAAGACCGCGCAAGAGTGGGTGCTCGAGCGGCAATTCCGGCAAGTGCCCGGCGTCATCGACGTCACGAGCTTCGGCGGCGAGACGCAGCAATACCAAGTCAGCGTTGACCCCTATCGATTGCGTGGTCACAGCGTCTCGCTGACGCAGCTGATGGACGCCATCGGCAAGGCGAATCAAAACGTCGGAGGGCAGCGGCTCGTCATCGGCGAGCAGAGCTACAACGTTCGCGGCATCGGCCTCTTGCGAAACACGCACGATATAGAAGACGTCGTCATCGAGAGCAAAGCGGGCGTTCCCGTCCGCGTGAAAGACGTGGCAAGTGTCGAGGTCGGGGGCGCGCCGCGCCTCGGGAAAATAGGGCACGACGACCAACCCGACATCGTCGAGGGCATCGTCTTGATGCGCTACGGCGCCGAGACGCCAGAAACGCTCAAAGGCATCCACGCGAAGCTCAAACAAATCGAGGACGACCATCTCCTTCCGCCCGGGATGAAGATCATCACGATCTACGACCGCGGAAATCTCGTGAAGCTCACGACGCACACCGTGCTCGAGAATTTGCTTCTCGGGATGGGGCTCGTGTCGGTCGTGCTCTTCGTGTTCCTAGGGCACTGGCGCGCGGCGCTCATCACGGCGATCAACATTCCGATCGCGCTGCTCGTGGCGTTCATCGGTCTCGTCACAACGGGCATATCGACGAACCTGATTTCCATCGGTGCCGTCGATTTTGGAATCGTCGTCGACAGTACTGTGATCGTGATTGAAAATATTTTCCGTCACCTCGGCACGCATGGCCGCGGCCAGATGAAAGATCGCATTTTGTCGGGCGCGCGTGAGGTCGTCGGGCCGATGGCGTTCTCGAAGATTATTTTGGCGGTGGCGTTCATCCCGCTCTTCACCATGACGGGCGTGTCCGGCGTGATTTTCTCCCCGATGGCCTACACGTATGCGTTCGCGCTCACGGGTGCCGTCGTGATGGCGCTCACGCTCACGCCCGTTTTGGCGAGCAAGCTCATCTCGCCCGACACCGAAGAAAAAGAGAACATGGTGATGCGGGCTCTCCACCGCATCTACCGGCCGCCCTCCGACGCGCTCATGAAGCGGCCTATTTTGGCCGGTTTGATGACGGCAGTGATGGCCATTGGATTGGCCGTGGTGTTTCCCTTCCTCGGCGGCGAGTTCATGCCGAAGCTCGAGGAAGGCAACTTCTGGATCCGCGCAACGCTCCCGACGTCGGTCTCGCTCGACCAATCGAGCAAGTACGTCCAGCGCATGCGCGACATCTTGCGCGGGTGCCAGCAAACCGAAGGCGAGTGCAACGACGGCAATCGCAAACACACCGAAGTCGTCACGGTGCTCTCGCAAATCGGGCGACCCGACGACGGCACCGACGTCTCGGGCTTCCACAACATCGAGCTCTTCGCGCCGCTCAGGCCCTTCGACCAATGGAAGCACGGGCTCACGAAAGAGAAGCTCACCGACGAGCTCTCGGCCGAGCTCGGCGCGGCATTCCCCGGCGTCGTGTTCAACTTTTCGCAGATGATCGGCGACAACGTCGAAGAAGCGATGAGCGGCGTCAAAGGCGAGAACTCGGTGAAAGTCGTTGGCTCGGACATCTACGCGAACGAGAAGAACGCGCTCACGATCGCAGAGGTCATGGGCGACGTGAAAGGCGTCAAAGACCTCGGCGTTTTCCGCTCTCTCGGGCAACCGAGCGTCAAGATCACACCGGATCGCTCGGCCTGCGCTCGCTACGGTTTGAACACCGGCGATGTCGATCAAGTCGTGGAAGGCGCGATCGGTGGAACCGCGCTCACGCAAGTCTACGAAGGCGAAAAGCACTTCGATTTAACCGTGCGATGGCTCAAGCCGTATCGCGAGTCACTCGAGGCGATACGCGAGATCACCGTCCCGACGCCCACCGGACAAGTCGTACCGCTCGGGCAGATCGCGAAGATCAATCTCGAAGAAGGCCCGGCGGTGATTTTCCGCGAGGACGGCAAGCGCTACGTCCCCGTGAAATTCTCCGTGCGCGGGCGCGATCTTTCTTCGACGGTTGCCGAGTCGCGGCAGCGCGTGAACGAGAAAGTGCATTTGCCGTATGACTCGCACCTCGAGTGGGGCGGTGAGATGAACGAGCTCGGCGACGCGCTCGGGCGCCTCGTCATCATCGTGCCGTTCACTCTCTTGCTGATTGTCTTTCTCGTCTACGGCGCGACCCGCAACTGGATCGACACGTTCATCGCCGTGATTTCGATCCCCGTGTCGTGCACCGGCGGAGCCATCGCACTCCTTCTCACGGGCGTGCACTTCTCCGTGTCCGCTGCGATGGGTTTCATTTCGATTTTCGGCGTCGCCATTCAGGATGCGATCTTGGTCGTGACCTATTTCCAGCGCCTTCGCACGGTCGAAGGTTTATCGCTCGAAGAAGCTGCGGCGCGTGCGGGCGAGCAACGTTTCCGCCCCGCGCTCATGACGACGCTCGTCGCGACGCTCGGTCTTTTGCCCGCGGCGCTCTCCAACGGCATCGGCGCGCAAACGCAAAAGCCACTGGCGCTCGTCGTCATTGGCGGCTCGATGATTCTCGCGCTGACGTCGCGCATTCGTCAGCCCGCGCTGATCGTGCTCCTGCACCGCTGGTTTGACCGCTACGGCAAGGCCGCGCCGAGCTCGATCATGCCGCCGCCCATCGCGCCGGTGCCCGTCGACGAAACGGGCTGACCGGGACTCTCATTTGGGGCGCGTCCAGATGCCGAACATGTAGGCGCCTTTGCCCTCGCCTTTGACCTTCACGTCGAAGCCGTAGTTGCCGTCATCGGCCGGGCAAAACGGATCTTTGCCTTGAATGATCGCGACTGGCTGCGCCATGTCGTCGGTGCCGAGGATGGCGCCGTTGCGCAGGATGACGATGTCGATGTCGTGGATGGTCGCGTCGGCGACGGCGAAGATGCGGAAGCACGAGCCTTTGCTCATCGCGACGGTGAAGCTATCGACCGCGTCTTTGATGTGATGGAGCTTGCCCGATTGCGGTTTGACGTACTCGAGCATGCCGGTGGGAGTGCCGCATTTCTCGATGAGCGCGGGGAAGTCTTTGTCGTTCTGGCCGCTGAACGAAACAGATTTCCAGCATTCGCCGTCGGTCGTCTTGGCCTTCGGGTACGCGGATTTCGGCGTGGTCTTGGTCACGAGCGGTTGCATAGTGATGACCTCGGCCGATTCGTTCGGGTCGTCGTATTTTTCCTCGGCGCTCGCGGTCGCGCTCGGCGTGACCGAAGGTGCGCTCGTTGCCGCTCCCGTTGCGCTGGTCGTTGGAGTCGTTGCTGTCGTACTCCCGCCGCCGCACGCGCAAACCAATCCCACCACTCCAAACGTTAGGAAGTCCCTCATGCGGCGCGACTCTATCAAATTCTGGTAAAGAATCCTCCGATGAAGTTTCGCAAAGTCCTTGTCGCGAACCGCGGAGAGATCGCGCGTCGCGTGATGCGCACATGCAAGAAGCTCGGGCTCGCGACCGTTGCAATTTACTCCGAAGCCGATCGCGAGAGCCCGCATGTCAGCGACGCCGATGAAGTCGTGCTCGTCGGGCCGGCGCCCGCGAAGGATTCGTATTTGAACGTCGCGGCCGTCATCGATGCGATCAAGAAGACGGGCGCGGATGTGGTTCATCCCGGTTACGGATTTTTGAGCGAGAAACCCGCGTTTGCGCGCGCCGTTGCAGAGGCGGGCGCGACGTTTGTCGGGCCGCCGCCGGAAGTTCTCGAATCGTTCGGCGACAAGATGAAAGCGCGTCACGTCGCTCTTGCTGCAGGCACGTCGCCCGTCCCGGGCACGGATGAGCCCATCGCGATCGACACGCCCGAGCATCTCGAAGCAGCCAAGAGCGAGGCCCTGCGCATTGGGCTTCCGATCATCGTCAAAGCCGTGAGCGGCGGTGGCGGCATCGGCATGCAGATCGTTCGCGACGTCGCTCAGCTCGAGCGTGCATTGAAGAGCTGCGCCGATCGCGGCAAGGCATCGTTCGCGGACGCGCGCGTTTTCATGGAGCGCTACGCGAGCGAGCCGCGCCACATCGAGGTGCAGATTTTCTCGGACACGCACGGCGCGTTCTACGCGCTCGGCGAGCGCGAGTGCAGCGTGCAGCGGCGCCACCAGAAGATCATCGAAGAGTCGCCTTCGGCCGCGGCGTTCTTCTCAGGCGAAGACGGCGTGCGCCGCCGGCGCGAGATCCACGAAGCTGCGCTTCGCGTGGTGCGGCAGGCAAAGTATGTCGGTGCTGGTACGTGCGAGTTCATCGCGGATGCTCAGGGGAATTTATTTTTTTTGGAAGTGAACGCGCGCCTTCAGGTGGAGCACCCCGTGACGGAGATGGTGACGCGGCTCGACTTGGTCGAGCTCCAACTTCGCGTCGCCGATGGGCAAGCGCTGCCGGATTTGTCGGCGGTCGAGCGTCGCGGCCACGCGATCGAGACGCGCATCTACGCGGAGGACCCAGCGAAAGGCTTTATTCCGAAGCCCGGGCCGATCAACGAGCTCACGTGGCCCGACGAAGGCCCTGACGTGCGCGTCGAAGCGGGCGTGCGCGCTGGCAACGTCGTCACGCCTTACTACGATCCGATGATTGCGAAGCTCGTCGCGTGGGGCGAGACGCGCGCGGCGGCGATCGACACGCTCGATGGTGCGCTCGCGAAGACGCACATCGCGCCGTGCACCACGAATGTTTCGTTCTTGCGGAAGGTGCTCGCATCGGAAGAGTTCCGCACCGCTCGCTACGACACCGCGACGGCCGAGATCATCGCAAAACGCCCGTAACCCGCGCCGCCCACCCCACTTGCTCACGCCCCGCGCCCTCCCAAAAAAGATACCCCTCCGCGTCGCAGTCGGCGCCCGGAGCGAATTCGCAACTGGACGCAAACGCCCGCCGGGCGCTTGACTGATTTTGAACGTGGACAGATAGCCCTCGCGTGATGCGAGCAAATTTGTAGCGCGGTAACCGTTTTCAGGCGCGAGGTCCTGCTCCCACCGCGATGCCTCACTCACTCACGTTGGTGTAGTGCGACGTTTGTGAAAAACGTT
>JBBSFE010000025.1:0-55412 GCA_038239005.1 Polyangiales bacterium | reverse complement strand
TTTCTGAAAGAGACCAACGAGCAACTTCAGAGTTTGGATGATGAAAGAATAGATACGAAGCATGGATTCTCCTTTGCCCCTCTCGTGAGGAACAAAACCCCGGCATCACGGCGCGGAGGACCGGTCAAGGATGCCGAAGGCACCGCGAAGCGCAGCGAAGCGGCGACGCCTCCTGGCGTCGTCCTTTACCGGTCCGAGCACCGTGATAAAATCAAGAATCCGAGCGAGCGATTCTTCCCCACGGATCGGAGCCGGAAGCGGAGCCGGAAGCGGAGCCGGAGCCGGAAACGGAAGCGGAGCCGGAAACGGAGCCGGAAACGGAGCCGGAGCCGGAGCCGGAGCCGGAGCCGGAGCCGGAGCCGGAAACGGAAACGGAAACGGAGCCGGTTACGGCGCGTGGATCGTGGCCACGAGAACCCGGTCAGCGTCGATGGTGGCGCTCCCCGGTTTCACAACCTTGAGGCGCTCGCCGCCGCGGCGGGCGCGCCAGACGCCGACGTAGATCTTGTACGTTTTGCCCGACTCGATGGCGATGCCCGGGAGCGCATCGCGGAGCGTCATGTTGGGCGGGAACGCTTCGAATGGGGCGACCGTGGCGAGGGCCACGTGGTCGACGTTCACCGAGTCGCCCTTGTCCGGCTCGAAGTGCACGAAGATGCCGAGGCCGGTCGGCGCGGGGCCCGAGAGGCGCCAGTCGAGCTCGAAGTCGAGCGTGGGGCCGTCGCTGCCGCGTTGTGTGATGGCGCGCGCCGCTTCGAGTGTGATGCCTTCTTCGAACTCGGCGTCGATGGTTTGTGCCCCCGCGGGTGGGTCGGTTTGAACGATGGGCTCGCCGTTCGGAAGTGTGAGGCGTTGAATCGGTCGTGGCGGTTCGTGAACGAACGCGAGCGCACCGAGCGCCACCAAAAGTGGAGCGACCGCGACGCCGAGCTGCCCGAAGCGGCCCAATCGGCGCACGCGCCAAAGCACGACGCACGCGGCGATCGCAAAGAGCGACGTGATGAGCCCGTAGATGCCCGAGCGCGGGCGAAAACGCAGGACGACATCGTGCGTGCCGGAAGGGAGATCGACGGCGAGACGCCCTTCGTCGTCGGCGAGCGTGCCTTCGCTGACGCGCCAACCCGGATGCCAGTTCTGATTGATGATCGCGCGCGCCGGTTTCGTGAGCTCGGCGTGGAGCGCGATCGAATTCGGCGACCACGATGTGCGTTCGAGCTTTCCCGCGCTCGCGTCGGCGAGGAGCTCTTCATGCGGCAGGTCCCCGCGGAGCGCCGCTGATTGCGGCACTTGATAGTCGTCGAAGCACGAGAGCGTGCCGCGCGCGATGCCCGGGTAATACGCGGCGAGCCAGCGATCACCGCGTGCGTTCGTGAACTCTCGTGGCTCGGAGCTTTCTGGGGCGGCCATCAGCGAGCGGCCGCGTTGCCATGCCCATTCGTTGTCGGCGAGCACGCCGTCGTCGATGCATGCGAGCGCGAGCGCGGCGGTGACGACCCATGGTTTCCATTTTCGTTTGCGAGCGATGCGCTGCAGGCGCCCAAACCCGAGCGCAACGAGCACCGCGTACGCGAGAGCAAACGGAACGAGGAACCGCTCCGGCGAGCGGAGCATCGTGTACGGCGGAATCGTGCGAAGGAGTGCGTAACCCGACGGATGCGCACTGAAGCCCGACGCGAGCCACAAAAAGAAACACGCGATGCCGAGAATCCAAACGTTGCGACGCTCGAGCGCGGCCAGCAGCGCGAGCGGGAGCACGAGCACGCCAACGAGAAAGTCTCCACGGAATGGGATCTTCGCGCCGAAGAGCATCTTCGCGATCGCGAGCGGCGGGTTCGAATCGATCGCGCCGAGCACGCGTGGTGACGACGCGAGCGTCTCGGCGATGGGCCACAGCCGCACGAGCGCGAGACCAACGCCGAGCAGCGCGGCGACTGCACCGAGCATGAGCGCCGACGCGAGGCGCTTTCGATCGCGACGAAATCGCACGAGCGCGGCCGCGAGCTCGAGCACGCCGACGAGGAGCGTGTACGGCGCGGCGTACGTTCCACCAAAGCACGTCATCCAGCCGACGGCTCCGCCGGCCATTACCGCGCCTTTGATCTCGCCCGCGAATGCGCGCCGCAACCCGAGCGCGGCCCACGGCAAAAGTTGGAAGCCGAGAAAGTTGATCCACTCGAAGGCGCCCGAACGCGGAAAAAATCCGCAAAGCGCAAACACGGGTGCAGCGAGCATCGCGCCGAGAGCGCCAGCGCCGTGAGAGCGCGCGTAGCGATACGTTCCCTCGAGCCCGATGACGCACATCATCACGGCAATGAGCGGGCTCGCACGGAGCACGCCGAAGATCAGCGTGATCAAAAACAGCGGCGACGAAAACCGCGCCGACGGCGTGCCGAGCGCATAGACGCCGCCGCAATAATAAGGATTCCAAAGCGGCAGCTCGTGAAAGTGGGTGACGCAGATGCGCGCGGCGTTCTCGAAGAGCGAGTTATATTGAGCGTCGCGGTAATCGACCATCGCGCCGGCGTGCGAGAGCCAGAACCATTTGGCGACAATCGCGAACGTCGTAAAGAGCGCGATGCGCGCCCACGTCCGCGGCGCGATCGAACGCGCAAACGCAACGGGCCTACGCCAGCGAGAAGTCGCCGCGACGCTCAATAGGAGAGCCTCGGTCGACACGGCGGCACTGTCGCTTGGACCGTGCCGCCCGTTTGCCAGTGTGCGTGCATGCCGTCGTCCATCGCGCGGACGACCTCGGTGAGGCGGACGTTGTTCTTCGAAGCGTACGAACGCACGGCTTCGTTTTCGCGCTCGTGCATGTCGTCGTCTTGCGACCAGAGATCACCGGGGAATTTCACCGCTGCTTCGCGTCGCATCGATCGCTCGCGCCCGCTGATGTCGTGCCAGGCGCTGTGAGCCATGTCCGGTGTGATGTGGTTTCCGGGATCCGGGGGCGGAGCCGTCACTGCGCGCCCGATGGCGACGACAGTGACCACCCCAAGGAGAATCTTGGCCCGAGCTTCTCGCACGGCGCGCACTATACACTCGCGACTCGCCGCGATCGCGCCGCTTGGCGCCGCGATGGTGCGTGCATTGTCCATGCAGTTTCCCGCAAGAAACGGCCGGCACGGCTTTCGCAGTGCGTCCGGCACGATGTTCCTACGCGCCGTCCCGCTGGTTCTTTTGTCGTTTGCCGCCGTGGGTTGCAGCTCCGGAAGCGAGAACGCTTGCTCGGGCAGTGGCGAGGCGCTCAGCGTTTGCGCGTCGGGCGCGGTGGTCAAAGGCGTCGACGTTTCGATTTACCAAGGCAGCGTCAACTGGACGAGCGTCAAAGCTGCCGGCATGGTGTTCGCGATCGCGCGCGTCAGCGACGGCACCGGCACACTCGACTCCACGTTCTCGCCGAACTGGAAGGGCATGAAGAGCGCGGGCCTCGTACGCGGCGTCTACCAATTCTTCGAGCCCGGCGAAGACCCGGTGAAGCAAGCCGACCTCGTCATCAGCGAGGTCAAAGCCGCGGGCGGTTTCATCGCTGGCGATTTGCCGCCCGTCATGGACATGGAAACGACCGGCGGCGCATCCGACGCGACCATTCAGGCGAACATGCAAACCTGGCTCGACACGATCCAAAAAGCGATCGGCCGCAAACCCATCATCTACACGAACCTCAATACGTCATCGCACTTCGGCGGAAAGTTCGGGAGCTATCCACTTTGGGTCGCGAGCTGGGGCGCGACATGCCCGACGATGCCGAACGGGTACAAGGGCTGGCAGTTCTGGCAATACGCCGACACCGGGTCGGTGAGCGGCATCAGCGGCGGCGTCGACCACGACGAGTTCAACGGCACACTCGCTGATCTCAAAGCATGGGCGAACCCGCCGCCGCCGCCCCCCGCGGACGCAGGTGCCCCGCGTGACGCCGGGAAAGACTCCGGCGAGAGCGAACAAACCGGCGCGGACGCATCCAGCATCGGCGTTACGCCGCCGAGCGACCCATGCGCGCCGAAATGAATCAGTCAGCGTAGACGTCGCGCGACTTTTTCTTCGCGCCGTTTTTCGCGCCGTTTTTCGCGCCGTTCGTCTTGCCGTTCGACTTCTTCGACCCGGATGACTTGAGGAGATCGTCGGCCATTTCGGCGGCGCGATCGGTTTTCTCCCACGAGAACTCGGAGCGGCCGAAGTGACCGTAGGCGGCGGTCGGCTTGTAGATCGGGCGGAGGAGATCGAGCTCGTCGATGAGAGCCTTCGGACGCATGTCGAAGTGCTCGATGATGTACTTCTCGAGTTTCTCGTCCGAGATTTTGCCGGTGCCAAACGTGTCGACGCGAACGCCGACGGGCTGCGCAACGCCGATGGCGTACGCGACCTGGACTTCGCAGCGCGACGCGAGCTTGGACGCGACGACGTTCTTCGCCACGTAGCGTGCGTAGTAGCAAGCCGAGCGATCGACCTTGCTCGGATCTTTGCCGCTGAACGCGCCGCCGCCGTGACGGCCCATGCCGCCGTAGGTGTCGACGATGATCTTGCGGCCGGTGAGCCCGCAGTCGCCTTGCGGCCCGCCAACGACGAAGCGCCCCGTCGGGTTGACGTGGAACTTGGTGTTCTTGTCGATGAGCTTCTTCGGGATGACGCGCTCGATCACGAGCGAGATGATCGCGTCGCGGAGCGTCTTCTGTTTAACGTCTTCCGAGTGTTGCGACGACACGACGATGGCGTCGACGCGAACCGGCGTGTGTCCGTCGTACTCGAGCGTGACTTGCGTCTTGCCGTCGGGCCGGAGGAAATCGGCTTTGCCGTTCTTGCGGATCGTCGTGAGCTGGCGCGCGAGCTGGTGCGCGTAGTCGATCGGCGCGGGCATCAGGTTGTCGGTCTCGCTGCACGCGAAGCCGAACATCAGCCCTTGGTCGCCGGCGCCCTGCTCTTTGTAGAGGCCTTCGCCTTCGGTCACACCTTGCGAGATGTCCGGGCTCTGCTTCTCGACCGCCGTGAGGACCGCGCACGTCGATGCGTCGAAGCCCATGTCCGAGCTCACGTAGCCAATCTCGCGGACCGCGTTACGAACGATCGTCGGGTAATCGATGATCGCGTGCGTCGTGATCTCGCCGGCGACGACGATCATGCCTGTCTTTGCGAGGGTCTCGCACGCGACGCGCGCGGTGCGGTCCTGATGGAGAATCGCATCGAGGATCGAATCGCTGACGGCGTCACAGAGCTTGTCGGGGTGGCCTTCGGTGACGGATTCGGACGTAAAACGGTAACGCGACATGAAGTTCTCCTCGAATGAAACAGGTTCTTCTAAAACGAAGGGCACTGGTACTTACACTATTTTCCGGGCGGACAACAGGTTGGGCGGCCTCCCGTTCGGATCCGAACGGGAGGTGCCGGATCGCAAGGATCCTTGCGATCTCCGACCTGGGCGAAGCGGGATCTGGGCGTTCCCGAATTGGGGCCAAGTGCGCGGAAACACGCGGCCTGGTCCCTTCCAAAGCACGCATCAGAGCGTTCCTCGGGCTCAAGACACCGCGTGCCGACATCGCGCTTCTCGCACGCCACTCGTGGACCACGCTCGGCGGCGATGCAAGCGGCCCGCTCCCCGAGATGGTGCGCAAATGGGAACGCGAGCCGTGGCCCGGAAATGTGCGCGAGCTCCGCAATGCGATCGCCCGCCAAATTGCGCTCGGCGATCTCGCGCCCACATCCGACCCGCCCGCAACCGGCGTTGGCGCCGAGGACGTGATCGACGACGCCATTCATGGGGGCCTCCCGTTTGCGCGTGCGCGCGAGAAAGTACTCGCCGAGTTTCGCCGTCGCTATTTCAATTTGCCGCGCGCGCGCTCTCGTTGAGCTTCACGCTCTCCGTGAGCCGCGAAAGATCCGTAGCGACGACACGGTCGTCTCCGATTTCGCCGCGCCACCGCACGCCGCCTTGCTCGAACGTGACGATGAAGCCGTCGTCGCTCGAAAGGTTGGGCGTCACCGCGACGTTCTCGACGTTCCCCGCCGCGGGCAGCTGCCAGAGCGGATGCGGCTCCGACCACGGCCAATGCGACCACCAGAGCTTGCCGGCCTCCGCGCGAATCGTGACATGCCGGTCGCCGTCCACTCGGGCCACGACTTGGCCGTGATCAGGCTCACGCACGCAACCCGCCATCATCGCGACCAAAACCGCTGCTATCCCCCATGCTTTCATCGACGTGTCCTCCCTCTCATGGAGAACCACGTGCAGCCCATCCGAAAGTTTCAGAAAAAATGTGTGTGAAACGGGTCAGCCTCGTTGCGCGTAGATCAGCCATGAAGGCGCTTTTCCCCATCGGTTTGACGGCAATCCTCACCGCGAGCCTCGCGTGCCACGGCGCAACGACGCAGGAAACTGCCATGAACGACGCACCGGTGACCACGCATGCTGCGGCAGTGGGTGCGGTCGGAAACGATCCCGGCCACGCCACCGCGCAAGGCGGCGCGCTCACGCCGAGGGCCGGCGACAAGCTTGCGGCATTCGCAGCCGGCTGTTTTTGGGGCGTCGAAGACGCGTTTCGTCACGTGCCGGGCGTCGTCGCGACGGCGCCGGGCTACGCGGGCGGACGCACCACGAACCCCACATACGAAGACGTGTCTTCGCACACAACGGGCCACGCCGAGACGGTGCTCGTCGAATACGACCCGTCGAAAACGACCTACGACAAGCTCGTCACCGCGTTTTTTGCGATTCATGATCCGACGCAAGGAAATCGCCAAGGCCCCGACGTCGGCGACAACTACCGCAGCGTCATCTTCACCTTCGACGACGCACAAGGCGTGATCGCGCGCACCGCGAAGGATCGCGAGCAGCGCCAGCTCTCGAAGCCCGTCACGACCGCGATCGAGCCGATGCATGCATTCTACATGGCCGAGCCGTTCCACCAGCAGTACAGCGAGCGCACCGGCGACCATTCGTGCCCGATTCGGTCGAAGCTCGAAACGCTCTAAGGTGAAGTTGTGCTAACTTGACGCTGTCAAGATGAAGACCTTGCGCGTCGCGTTTCTGGGCATGATGGCTTTGTCGCTCGCGTGCGGCGGCGATGACAACGGCAGCGGCGACGGCGGCGAGGACGCCACGCTCGACACCACCATTCCGAAAGACGCGCCAGTCGATTCGCCCGTCGATGCATCGGGCGACGCGAAACCCGGCGACGCGGGCGCGGACGTCGTCGCGAACGACGCGAGCGATGGCGGTACGACCGACGCCGCCACCGACGCTGCCGGCGACGCAGCCACGGACGCGAGCGATGCCGGCGACTGCGATGGCGGTTGTGTCCTCTTCTCGTACGCGTGCAAGGGGACCGGGATCACGCCGTGCACGTGCTTGAGCCTCTCGATTTCGGACCCCACGCCCGTCTGCGATGCCGGCATGGTCAACTGCTTCAAGGATCCTTGCGTCGGCAAGACGGCAACGTGTGACACGAACATGTGTGTTGTGAAGTGATCAAGCGGCGCGGACATTAACGCCACGGACACCGCGCTCCTTATCCCGCAACGCCGGACGTACGAGCGCACCAACTGAGGTATCTTCCGGCCCATGATGAAGAAGGGTCTCGTCATTGCCGCTGTGGTCGCCTCGGGTTGTGGTCTCTTCAAGCTCGATCACGGCAAGATCGAAAAATCGATTCAAGCCGAGGTCAAAGCCAAGGGCGTCGATCTCACCAGCGTCACGTGTCCTTCTCGGCCCATCAAAAAGGGCGACACATTCGACTGCGATGGCGTCGACACCGACGGTCAGAAGCTCGTGTTCCACGTCGATCAAACCGACGACAAGGGCAGCATCAGCTGGAAGCTCGACGGCATGATCATCAACCAGCGAAAAGTCGGCGACGACATCGAGAAGAAGGTCGGCGCAACCGCTGACGTTCAATGCCCCGAGAAAGCCGTCATCTTGAAGGTCGGCGAGTCGTTCACGTGCGACGTCGTCATGGCCGACGGCAAACACAAAGTGACGCTCACCTTGAGCGACTCGACGGGCACCGTCGCTTGGCGCGTCCCGAACTAGTCACGCTCGCCGCCAGGCTCGAGCTCAGTGCGGGACGGCAGGGACGATGACCGTGTTGATCGGTTGCACGCTTGCGCCCGCGGGATACGCGTAGCTCACGTATTGGTCCCAGCCCCACACGGTGAGGCCGAACGGCACCGTGCTCTTGATCGAGTGGAGGCCGTTGTCACATGTGCCGACTTTCGCGGCGGCGATGGTGATGTCTTGGCGTGTGTATTGGTATTTCGTTCCGGCGATCGACTGCCAGCCTTTGAGCACGCCAGCGCAGTCGAGGGTGACGTCGGCGTAGCCGGAGCCTTGGTCTTGGCGAACGACGACGAGGTTGGTGTTCGCGTAGGTGACGTCGGTGAAGAAGATGTAGCTCGTGAGAAATTCCGCGGGAGGAATGACGTTCACGAACTCGGGATCACCCGTGCCCGCGGCGGGCGCGTGGTCTTCGCCGGACATGTGCGCTGACATGTAGAACGGATGCAGATCGTCTTGGCTCTGAATGACGAACGGCCCGGTGTCCCAGAATTGGCTGAGCGTTCCGAACCCGGTCGACGTGGGCGCGGTGGTCGGCTTCTTCGGGAAGTAGGAGAGCGTCGTGCCGTTGACTGCACCAATGACACGCCACGGAACCGATTCATCGGGCCCGGCAACGCGATTGCGATATCGCACGGCGACGTACTCGTGACCAAGCGCTTGCACCGGCGGGATCTGCTGGTGAGCGACGTCGCATGCGGTGTCGCTGACGTCGATGTTCATGCACGTCGCGGCGGCCCACACGCCGATCGGGTAGTTGCTTTGAATCGGGCTGCCCGCGAGCTCTTCGTCTTGCGTGAACTGAAGGACGTCGCCTTTGTTCAAGTTGTAGGTCTTCGGCACGTTCTTCGCGGTAGCAGCGACACCGGTGCCCGCGACGATGGCCGCAGTCGGGCTGATGGTCACCGTCGTACCGTTTTGTTGCGCGGCGATTTCGAGCGACGGCTGCGCGTAGCTCACGGCCAAATCTTTTTCGAAGGGCGCGACGGCGATGTAGTTGGTGCCCCATGACGTCGAGGGCAAGAGCAGCGTTGCGCTCGCCGCGTAGCTGAGCGAGCCGCCGAACGGATAGATGTCATAGGCGACGACGGGCGCGGAGCTCGTCATGTGGAAGGCTTTGCCGATGACGGTTCCGTGCGCGGCGCCGTCTGCGGCGACACCGGGCGTGATGCCCGAAGGGCACGCGATGTCGGGTGTGGAGCTTTGAGAAAGGAAGATGATTGCAACTTGGTTCGCCGGCAGCTGCCCGCCGGGTAGCGCGTTGAACGTGAGCGACGAGCCCGACCCCGACGTGATGCGAGCCGACTGCGCGATGTTGATCGCTTTGCCGTTGTAGTCGGCAGTGAGCGTGATCGGGACGCCCCACGTGTTTGCGATGTACGCGGCGAAGCAGCCGCCTTGCGCCTCGGAGATGGCGTCGGGCGCGACGGCGTAATAGTCGCAGCCGACGGTGCTCTTGTTGTCCGATGCGCTCTGACACGCGGGCACGCACCCCGTTGCGCCGCAGCCTTGGTCGGGTGGGCACGTTTGGATGACGTTGTTCTTGTCGTCGAGGATGTCGTGGAGATCCCCCGAGCAATGCGTGACGAGCCCACCGCCGTCACCTGCGTCGCCTCCCGTGAAGATCGGGATGGTGCTGTCGAGATCCTGACCGCCGTCGGCGCCAGAGCCGCCGTCTTCACCGAAGGTGTTGCCGCGACCACCACACGCAATGAGCGCGACGCTGGCGAACACGAAGGCAAGCTTGGACATGAACAACCTCACGGCAAAATTATACCCTGGATTCGTCACGTGCGGCCAGTACCCTCGAGATCGTGAACTTGAGGACGCTCTTTCTGCGCAAAGAGGAGCAGCACGAAGCGGCAGAAGGAGAGCACACGCTCACGCGGTCGCTGACTGCGGTGGACCTCACGTTGCTCGGTATTGGCGCGATCATCGGCGCGGGGCTTTTCTCGAGCATCAAAGAGATGATCGTCGGTCGCTTCGACGCGCAAGGCCACCTGATGATGCACGGCGCGGGGCCGGCGGTGATTCTCTCGTACGTGCTCACGGCGATCGCGTGCGGGTTCGCGGCACTTTGTTACGCGGAGATTGCGGCGATGGTTCCGATGTCGGGCAGCGCGTACTCGTATTCGTACGCTGCGTTCGGCGAGCTCGTCGCGTGGATCATCGGTTGGGATTTGATCATCGAGTACGCGATCGGAAACGTGTACGTCGCGCAGAGCTGGGGCGATTACTTCCAAACGTTCTTGCATGGCCTCACCGGGTGGCAGCTGCCGACGTGGCTCACGAAAGACGTGCAAACGGCGACGGCGCTCGCGGCCGATCCGAAGAACACGGAGTATTTTCCGCACCTCTTCGGGCACGTCGTCTCGATCAGCCTGCCCGCGTTCGGCATCACGATGCTGCTCACGCTCCTTCTTTTCATCGGAATCAAGGAGAGCGCGCGCGTGAACGCGCTCATGGTCGTGCTGAAGCTCGCGCTCGTGACGGTGTTCATTGCGCTCGGCGTGCGCGCGATGATTTCGAAGGGCGAAAATCACTGGCACCCGTTTGCGCCCAACGGCTTCAAAGGAATTTGGCAGGGCGCGGCGCTCGGCTTCTTCAGCTACATCGGGTTCGACGCCGTCTCGACCGCGGGCGAGGAATGCAAAAACCCACAACGTGATTTGCCGCGTGGGCTCATCTGGTCGCTCGTCATCTGCACCGTTCTCTACATCTTGACGGCGGCGACGCTCACGGGCGTCGTGCCCGTCTCCGAGATGACGACGAACGATCCACTCGCGAAGGCGATGGAGTACATGGGCTATCGAAATTTCGCGACGGTGTTCGGCTTCGGCGCCGTCATCGCGATGACCGCCGTGCTTCTCGTGTTCCAGCTCGGGCAAACGCGCATCTTCATGGTCATGGCGCGTGATGGGCTCTTGCCCGGCATCTTCAGTCGCATTCATCCGCGCTTTCGCACGCCGCACATTTCGACGTGGCTCACGGGGCTCGTCGTCGCGATCGGGTGCTCCATCCTCACGCCCGATCAGGCGATCGGGCTCACCAACATCGGGACGCTCTTTGCGTTCATCTTGGTGTCGCTCGGCGTGATCGTGCTCCGCGTGCGACATCCGAACAAACCGCGTCCGTTCAAGGTGCCGCTCTATCCGGTAACGCCGATCATTTCGGCGGTCGCGTGTCTCGCGCTCATTGCTGGGCTCGAGATTTCGAATTGGCTCAGGCTCGTCGTATGGCTCGCGATTGGGCTCGTCGTTTATTTCTCGTACGGGTTTCGGCACAGCGTTCTGCGCAAAAAATCGGCGTGATATCGTGCGGCGATGCCGGCACACGTACCGCGTCGCGTTTTCGCTCGCTCGTTCGTCATCACGCTCGCGGCAATCCCCGCGTGTCATCACGACGACCCGCCAACGTACAACCCGCCGCCACCGGCCACGGACGTCACTCATCCGAGCGCGACTCCGAGCGCGTCGGCGATCGCGAGCGTGCCACCGCAACTGGGGCCGGTCGCTGATCGCGGTTGGTACGTCACGATGAACAGCGGAAAGTGTGAAGCGTCGTCCAACAACATGGCGTGCCCGCCCGGTGAGACATGCAATCCGCCGCCGCCGAAGGCTTACCCGTGCCCGACGAACGTTCCGGCGAATGCGATGCCCATCAGCATCACGCACATCATCGACGCGCCCAATTGCACGGCGGAGTATCAGCAGCCGTTCAGCAACGCGGGGTGCCCGCCCAACATGCACTGCAATCCGCCGCCACCGAAAATGATTTCCGTGAGCGTGCCCTGCCCGAAGTGAGCCCGCGCGTTCTCGGCGAGTGGCGCGCGCGCATCGCAGCCGAATATGCGTCTGCGGCGGTGACGCAGAATTACGTGCTCTGGCTGATTCAAGCGGGCGCGCCGCCGGATTTGATCGAGGCAGGCCTCGTGATCGTGTCCGACGAAATGGCTCACTCGCGCCTGAGCCACGATGTCTATGTGGCTGCGGGCGGAAGCGAGCCTCCAGCGATCGATCAATCGCAGCTCGGCCTCTCTCGGCGACACGAGCGCATCCACGAAGACTTGCTCGACGCGGCGCTGCGCATCTTCTGTCTTGGCGAGACGGTCGCCGTGCCGCTCTTCAAACATCTTCGCGGATGTTGCACCGAGCCCGTCGCGCGCGCCGCGCTTGACCGCATCTTGCTCGATGAAGTTCGTCACCGCGACTTCGGCTGGGACGTGCTCGATTGGCTTCTCGTCGCGCCGTTGGGCTCGGAAGTGCCCGCGCTTGCCGCGCGCGCGCTGCCCGAAATGTTTTCAACGCTCGAAGCGACGTACGGTCTCGGCAACGCTACGGTCGCCGGAGACGATGGAGCGCTCGAGCCCATCGAGCGTGCGTGGGGTCTCGCTCCGCCGCGCGACTACGCCGACATTCTCGCGCGCACGAAAGATCGCGAGTGGCGCCCGCGCTTTTCTGCGCGCGGGATCACCATCGCGTAGTGTTCACTTCACGCAGACGCCGAGCGGGGCGGTTCCGAGCGTTGTGGTGTCGCAGTGGCCGGGCGTGCAGTCCGTGTCGTTGCAGCAGAAGCGCGCGCACTTCTGGCCGCTCGTGGTGGTGACGCACGTGGCGCCGCCGACGCAGGCCGGTCCCGCGTCCGTCGACGGATCGCAGGTTTCGCAAAGCGCGGCGGTGTTGGGTGGCGGCGGCGCGTAGCACTGGACCCCGTTTTGATTGAAGTCGCACGCCTCGCCTGCGTCGGCCTTGCATGGTGCGTTCGTGATCGGGTTGCACTCGATGGCCCCGCCGAGCGTGATGCACGCGCCGCCGCTGCCGCCATCCGTCGGGGTGGTGCACTGCGGATCGAGCGGAGGAATAGGCGGTGCGTCGTCGCCTGCGTCGTCGGGACCGCTGTCCGGGAGTGGACCTGCTTCCTTCTTCGCGTCCGTTCCGGAGTCTTTGCCGCCGCCTTCGGTCGATGCGTCGACGGTGTTGGACGGACCGTTCGAGCAAGCAACGATGGCGCCGAGGAGCGAAGCGAGGGAAACGAGGCGGACGGTAGTCATGGAGGCGCTTTTTTCTCGCAGTTTGCCGGCAGATGCAATCGCATTCTCTGCTAATTTCCGGGCTGCCGATGCGAAACCGCAAGATCGCGCTCGTGATCGCGGTCGTCGCGCTTCTCGTCGTCGCGCAGCGGCTCGGACTTTTTAGCCAGCTCTCCGACCCTCCGAAGCTCGCGCATACCCTCGTCGATCTCGGTGGGTGGGGCTACTTCGCGTTCATCGTCGCGTATGCAGCGTTTCAACCGTTCGGCATTCCAGGCACCGTGTTCGTCGTCGCCGCGGCGCTGATTTGGCCGTGGCCGATCGCGTTCGCGCTTTCGATGGCAGGCACGATGGCCGCGAGCAGCGTCGGTTTTTCGTTCGCGCGTTTCATCGCGCGCGATTGGCTCACGCCACGCATCCCCGCTCGCTTTCAGAAATACGACGAAGCCCTCGCACGCCGCGCATTCGCGACGGTGTTCTTCCTACGCCTCGTGTTTTGGATGCCGCCGCTGCTCCACGCCTTTTTCGGCATCTCGAAAGTGCGTTTCTGGACGCATTTCTGGGCGTCGTTTTGCGGCTATCTTCTCCCGCTTTTTCTCATGAGCTTCTTCGGTCAAAAACTCTTCGACATGATGAAGCACGCTCCACCGACCGTCTGGGTCTCCGTGGGCGCCGTCGTCGTGGCTGCAGCAGCGGTCGTTTGGCTGCGGGGTCGTCGCGCAAGCGTGTTAAGAGGAGAGACACCCGGGGAGGGAACATGACTCGTTCGATCACTCATTCGCTTTGCGAAGCCTTGCTGATTCTTGCAGCCGCGGCCTGCGGCAACACCGACCAGCACACGACGGCGCCAACATCGAGTGCGAGCGCTGCGCAAAGCGCGCCGACCGCCACCCCAAGCGCAACCGCAACCGCATCCGCCACGGCAAGTGCGACCGTCGAAGCGCCACAGTTCACGAAGCCCCTCAAAGAGATCGTCGCGGGAGCGAAGACGATCGTCCTCGTGTGGCGCGAGAAGATGGACTCGAACCAAGGCCTCACGGTGAACATCAAAACCGACGCCGGCATCAAGGGCATCGTCACCGCGCTCGGTGCCGACCAAATTCCGCAAGGCCACGGCCAAGGAATGATGACGACGTTCTCCTTCACCTTCCAAGACGCCGCAGGCACGCGCCTGGCGAGCGTCAGCCTCTATTCGTCGGCAACGATGCGGGACTCGAGCAAGAAGTACGGCGCCATCGATCTGCCGAACGGAACATCGTCCGGCATCATCGTCGCTGACTACGCCGACCTCCAAAAAAAGCTCAAGTCCCTCAACGTCGATCTGCCTTAGGCCTTCGCTTCCAAAACGAAGTTGAACGGCGTCGCGGTCGCGCGACGGAATTTTCCGAAGCCGCCACTCGTGACGACATCGCGAAGGCGCGTTTCACCCGCTTGTGCGCCGAGCCCGGGTCCGCCGAGTGCGAGCGAGTGCGGCACGCAAAGCATCGTGCTCGCCGAATAGAAGACGCGGCCGACCGGGTTGTGGTTCTCCTCGGGTTTGTCGCTCGCGAAAGGCTCGACGATCATCCAGGTGCCGTCTTCCGCGATCGCTTTGCGAACGTGGCGCGCGCAGCCGACCGGATCTTCCATGTCGTGCAAGCAATCGAAGCACGCGACGAGGTCGTATCCCGTGCCGGGAAAATCGGTCGATTTCGCAACTTCGAACGTGACGCGCTCGGCGACGCCCGCGGCCTCGGCGCGCTTGCGAGCGAGCTCGATCGATCCCGCGTGGTAGTCGAAGCCCCAGAACTTCGATTTCGGAAATGACTTCGCCATCAAGATGGTCGAAGCCCCAACGCCGCAACCGATGTCGGCGACGCGCGCGCCGCGTTCGAGCTTTGCCGTGACGCCATCGAGCGCGGGAAGCCACGACTGAATCAAGTTGCCGATGTAGCTCGATCGAAAGAATCGCTCGGTGCCTTGGAAGAGACACGGGTGTTGGTGACCCCACTCGATGCCGCCGCCCGTGCGGAAGCGCTCCGTCATCTTGTCGGTCGCCGCCCAGCAAGCTGCCGCAACCTCGAAGAGACCGGGAAAGAACGCGGGGCTCGTTTCGTCCGCCAGCGCCGCCGCCTGCTCGGGAGGAAGCGTGTACTTTGCACTCTTCGGATCGTACGTCACGTAACCCGCGGCAGCCTGCGCATTGAGCCACTCGCTCACGTAGCGCTCGTTCGTCTCCGTGCGCTTGGCGAGGTCGGCCGGAGAAATCGGGCCGCTCGCCGCCATCGCTTTCCAAAGGCCCAGACGATCGCCGAGCACCACGAGGATGGAGCTCAAGGTCGAGCCCACGTCCATCACGGCTTTGTTCACGAACTCGTTCAACTTCGATTCATCGATTGTCATGGTGACCTCCAGTGGCACCATGCCAAGCCGAGCCATCCCCTACATCGGGGGTATCCCCTATTTGGGTCCGGATTCTTCGGCGCGTTGGCGCGTCAGGTAAGCGGCCGCGGCCGTCCGGTTTTTCAGCCCGAGCTTCGAAAGGATGCTGCCTACGTGGTGCTCGGCCGTCTTCGGGCTGATGAAGAGGCGCCCGCCAATTTCGGCGTTCGAGAGGCCGAGCGCGAGGAGCGCCAGCACCTCGGCTTCACGCGCGCTGAGCAAACCCGCGGTGCGTTTGCCTGGGCCGCCCGCAACCCCAAGCTCGCGCAAAAGCTCGGCTGCGTTCGAGACCTCGCGGGTGGCACCGAGCGCTTCGAAGTCGGCGCGTGCACCGCGGGCCGTGTTGCGTGCGGCGTCGGGATCGCTCTCTTTGAGCGCGCGTGCGATCGCGAGGCGCGCGCGGGCACTGTGAAAGGGCATCTCGAGCGCCGCGAATCGCTCGCGTGCGTCGTCGAGGAGCGCCCATGCCTCTTCGTCGTTCTTCGCGAGCGCCACGAGGCCGAGTGCGTGCTTGGCGGCGGCGATGGATGCGCTTCGTTTCGTGCCGCTAGCGAATGCATCGAGCTTCATCGCCGAAGCTTCAGCCGCGTCGACGTTGCCGAGCGCGAGATTGCCTTCCACGTGAAGCGACAAGAGCGCCGATGTTTGAACGACGTCGGTCGTGATCTGTTGCAAGCGCCGCTCGACGAGCCGCACGGCGGCTTCGGGCTCACCCTTCGCGAGCCGCAGCGTGGCATACGCACGCACGGCGGAGCCAGCTTCGTTTCCCGCGAGGAGCTCTTCGGCTTCCGCGAGGCGGCCTTGCATCACGCGGAGCTCCGCGAGCTTCGTGATGACGTGATTCGTCACGTGCGACGGATACGCCATGCCGCCGCCTTCCATGCCCGCGTTGAGCTCCTTCTCCGCTTCTTCCCAGCGCCCCATTGCGATGAGCACCGACGCATACGAAAACCGACACACCGCGAAGAGCGTGACCCCTTTGAGGCGGCGCGAGACTTCATCGGTGACGCGGCACCACTGCGTGAGGCGCTCGATTTCGACGGTGGCTTCGCATGTCGTGAGCATGTTGCAGCACGTGTCGCATACGGTGAAGAAGCTCTTCGGCTCGCCCGCGTGACGGCGACCATGGCTTCGTCGAGTCGCGCGAAGCCTTCGTCGACACGGCCAAGCGCGACGAGCGTGCGACCGAGTTGGCTGAGCGCGAACACTTCGAGATCGACATCGTCGTGGCGGCGAGCGATCTCGAGCGCCGACGCGCATGCGCGCTCGCACTCGCTTGGGTCTTCGGCGCGGCGACCGCGCGTGATGCCGAGCCAGCCGTGATCGCCGCACTCGGGGACGTCTTTGAGGAGACCGGCTGCACGTTCGAGCCAGCCATTCCACGCGGCGCGGTTGCCTTGAGCAACGAGGTATTCGTTCGCGATCCAAATGGCCGCACGTGCAGCGTCGATGGGATGGCCGAGCGCGCGATGCCGCGCGAAGGCTTGCTCACGAAGCTCGCGCGAACGCGCCCAGTCGCCGATCCACCAGAGCGCTTGGCTCAGACCATCCATCGCTTCGGCCGACTCGGCGTCGGCGTCGAGCATGCTCGCGAATGCGGCGCGTGCGGTTTCCCAATCCGCTGCGTCGAGCGCGCGCTGACCTTGCTCGACTTTCTTCATCGGAGGCTTCAAGCCTACGGTAACGTCGAAGGTCAGGGAATCGTGATGCGCGCGCTCGCTCTCTTCACCGCATGTCTCCTCGGGTGCTCGTCACCCCCCGACGTCACGAACGACGGCGGTGACGACGCAACGGTGGTCGACGCAAGCATCACCGAATCGAGCACACCCGACGCCGGCGACGCCGCGACCGAGGCCGCACCATTGCCCGGGTTTTACGGGGTTCCGTGGAACGCCGACGCGCTCTCGAACGATCAGATCGGTTATCAGCCGAAGCGCCAAGCGGACATCCGTTTTCGGAGCCAGGGCGGCACTTTCGTCGCCGCGAAGATTTTCTTCATCGTCGCGACATACGTCCAGCGCTCGTATTGCAACCAGCCGCCGTTCACCTCATCGAACCCGAACAACTGCTACGCGGCAGGCACGGGCGGAACGATTCGCGTCGACCTCGTCGACGATGACGGCACGTCGGTTCACGCACCCACGACGAACGTGCTCTCGACGATCACGATCACCGACCCGATGAACATCACAGCAGGTCCGCCGATCTACGGCGTGACCGACGCGAACTTCCGGCTGCTCACGAATTTTTCCGCGAAGCCCGCGCTCGTCGCCGGTCAGCTCTATCACTTGCTCTTCACCAACCTCGACGCAGACCCGACGCAAAACTACATCTCGATCGATTGCCTCTATCACTCGCTCAGCAACGTGAATCGCGAACCGGGTGTGAGCGATACCGATCTCGCGACGCTCCTCTCCGACGACGGCAAGACGTGGATCATCCGCAAGGAGACGCCCATCTTCCAGGTGCAATACCAAGACGGGCACAACGAAGGGCAGGGCTACATGGGCACGCGCGTGACGGTGCCCGCGCCCATCGTTGGCGCCGCGCGCGCACGCGAGACGTTCACGCCCGTCGTGACGCACACGGTGAACGCCGTGTCGGTGCGCCTACAAGCATCGGGCACGCCGCAGCCCCTCGTGCTTCGTCTCGAACAAGGTGACGGCACGCTCGTCGAGCAAGGCATGCTCGACGCATCGACGTTCTCGAAGGCGATCGCACAATGGTCGACGTTCAAGTTCGCGTCGCCGCACGTGCTCACCGCGGGCCAGCCTTACAATCTCGTTTTGACCGCGCCGGCGGGCGCGAGCTCGTACCTGATTTATCCGCTCGAAAAAGGAACGAACTACGGCTTCGATCCGAAGCTCGTCTTCCCCGACGGTCACGCCGACTACGATCTTGGCGACGGGGGTTTTCCAACCGTGTACGGCCCATGGGGCGGCATGAGCAAGATGGACTATCAGCTCTACTTCACGACCCAATGATCTAGTCTAGGGCGCATGGGGGATGAACGAATCTTGCCGCCGCCGCCGTCGTCTGCTGCGCGGCTGCGCATTCCGTCGACCGAGACGGATTTTTGGGCAGGGCTTTTTCTCGATTTGAGCGTGCGCGTCGAGTGGCTTGGGCAAGCGCTCGATGCGGTGCCGAAGGAAGACGCGTCGGCTGCATCGCTCGTGCGCATGCGTAGTTATGCGCGTTCGCTGGCGGAGCTCCACGAAGCGATCGGCAAAGTGCACGCGTGTCGTGCTGAAGCGACGCTCAAGCCGCTCTTTTCGCTCGAGGGCACGCTCGCCAATTATTTGAGTTGCCTCTACGGCTGGTGCGAAGGCATCGGCGACGACTTCGAGCGCATGGCGATTGCGCTTCGTCGCAAGGAGCCGACGTCGATCGTGTTTCATCATCGCTCGGTCAACGAGTCGTATGCGAAGTTCGACGAGCTCATCGTGGCGATGCGCCACGCGAACCACGTCGCGCACGAGCTTCACGCAGCGAAGAGTCCGCAGGTGTGGCGCGCATTCGACGAGCGCGTCGAGGAGCTCATCTGGGCAACCGAATGGGTCCACATGACGCTCGCGCGAAAACCCGGCGAGTAACGTGCGCGATCAGAAACGCCCGCCGTACGACAAGAACAACGGCGACCCAGCGAGCGGCGGCAAGCTCGGGCGTGTCGAGGCGATCGCCGGATCGAAGTCGCGCACGTGCTCTTGGTAGCGCGTCGCGCGGGCGTTGTTGATGCTGTCGATCACGAGAAACGGGAGCGCGATCGACGCGACGCCGAGGCCGATGCCCTTCCAAACGTCTTGGTCGCTGGCGAATCCGAAGATCGCGACGCCCGCGCCGCCGAGGACGAGGCCGAGCTCCGTCAGGCGATAGAAGACGAATCGCGAGCTCGTGCCGTGCATGTGCTCGAGCTCTTCGTGTTTGAATGCCACGCCATCGCGATCGATCGCTTCTTGGTAGTGCCGAATTTCAGCGCCGCATTGGAACGCGTAGAAAATCGCTCCGAGCGCTTCGAGCGCGCCGAGGCCGATGAGCGGCCAACCGAAGCCGCGTGCGAAGTCGCTGTCGCGGGTGACGAGCGCGACGCCACCGCCGACCGAGAGCGCGCCGAGCACCATGATGATGTACGCGGACGCTCGCTCGCCGCCGTAGTACGAGCGCATGTCGAGCGTGACGTCGTGCTTCGAAACGGGCGGTCGCACGTCTTCCGCGCGCGCCGCAATCGATGCGAGGAGCGTGATCGAAAAAGCGAGCACGCGCAGCTTCACGGAACGCGCTCTTTCATGACGAGCCAGCGCTCGGCGCGAATGTAGTGACCGACCTCGACGAACCCGGCGTCGATGAAGAGCTTCCGCCAGCGTGCGAGATCGAAGAAGCATCCGTAGCGATCGCTCGACCAGCCTTCTTCGTCCTTGCCGATCGGGTTCGAGCACACGAGCGCGCCGCCCGAGCGAATCGCCGCGCGAAGCTCACCGAGAACGCGCGGAAGATCCGCGCTCGGAACGTGAAACAGCGAGGCGTTTGCGAACACACCGTCGAACGCGGAAGGAGCGAGCTCGAGCGATTGGAAATCTTGGTGCAAGACCTCGCACCCGCTGTACGCACGCGCCATCTCGACGAAGCTCGCGCACCCATCGAGGCCAACGACCTCGTGCCCGAGCTTTTTCCACGCGGCGAGATCACGTCCGGGGCCGCAGCCGAAATCCAAAATTCGAAAGGGTGGCGTTCGGTCGATCGACGCGATGAGCGCTTCGATATTTTGCGAAACGTCGTGGTCGCGCGTGCCTTCCCAAAAACCGGGGGCCGTTCGTTCGTAATAGGCGAGCGTTCGCTCCGACGTTTCTTTCATGTGTCCATGCGGCGTCGGGCGATCCTGCCCGCGAGCGAATAGAACGCGCCGCCCATGAGGCGCTTCGTCCGCCAGAGCATTTTGCCGTCCATCTGGGGGATCACGTAGAGCTCGCCGCGCTCGAGCCCGCGAAGCGCGACCTTGGCGATTTGCTCGGCCGACCACTTCGCTTGCGTGACGAGCTTCTCGGACGTCGCGCGCAAACGCTCGGGGCTGCGCTGGGATTTGTGGATGTTGGTGCGAAAAAATGTCGGACACAAAACGGACACCGACACGTGGTCGGTCTCGAGCTCGGCGCGCATCGTCTCGGAGAGCGCAACGACGCCCGCCTTCGTCACGTTGTAAGGACCCATGAACGGCGCCGACAAAAGCCCCGCGGCCGACGCGACGTTGAGCACGAAGCCGCTCTTTTGCGCCTGCATCACCGGCACGGCGAAGTGGCAGCCGTGGATGACGCCGAGAAGGTTCACGTCGATCTCGAAACGCCAATCTTCGAGTGGCACTTCACCGACCGCGCCTGCAACGGCAACGCCGGCGTTGTTCACCATCACGTCGAGCCCGCCCCAGCGATCTTTTGCGGAGACGACGAGCGCTTCTACATCCTTCGCTTCGCGAACATCGGAGCGCATCGCTTCTGCCGTGCCGCCCGCCGAGCGAATCGCCTTTGCTGTTTCCTCTGCGCTCGCGAGATCGATGTCACTCGCGATGACGCGCGCGCCGCGTTTGGCGAGCTCGCTCGCGATGGCACGACCGAAGCCGCTTCCCGCGCCGGTCACGATCGACCGCGCGCCCTTTTCGATTTTCTTCACCGGGCCACGCTACTTCAAAGCCGGGCTGACTTGACCGTATTGTGCCAACGTGGCGATTAACATGCGGCAGCGTGACGAAACCGGCGAGGCCGGGTTTGGATCCTCGCAGATTACTTTGACGTTTTGCCGATCGAGCACGCGTCGAGATCGACGTCGAGCACGCGTTCGCCGCCGCCCGTGATCATGTCGTTCACCTTCACCGTTCCGGTCACAGTGATGGGCGCATATTGCCGCATTGTCGATGGAGCCGAGAGTGCGTCTGTGAGGCTGCACTGAATGACGTTCGCGAGGTCGGCCTTCGCTGCGGTGATCGCGACGTTCGCGAGTGGCACGCCATTCGATTGAAGGTTCGTGGTGTTCATGTAGAGCCCGCTCACCGTGACCTTGGCGCCCGTCCATTTCGAGCGGGCTTTTTTCGCGCCGTCGAGAAGCGCGAGCACCGTGATCGGCTTGCCGTCCGTGGGAGGCGGCGTTGCACTCGGATCCTCGACGGCTTGTTTCCGAACGCCTGCCGCAGAGAGGCAATCATCCCAGCTCATGATGGCGCCGCCTTTGGAGACTTTCATCGGCTCCATCACCATGCCCACTTTGCCGTCAGCTTGTTTCTCGACCTCGATGTAAAAACAATCGTCGCCCTGCGAAGCGCCCCAGAGAAAACGTTTGTCTTCTTTGACGAGCGTGGCCTTTCCCATTTGCCCTTCGAGCGAGGGCAGCGCGTCGGTCCACGCTTCGAGCGGATGCACGAGCCCCTTCGCGCCCATCACGCGTTCACCAGTGAGCGTTCCAGTGAAGGGTGGTGGCGGCGCCTTCGGAGTCGTTGCGCCGGCATCGGGTGCGGCCGTTTGCGCGTCCGGGTTGTTGCAGGCCACGAGCAGCGCCGCGGCGAAAAGAGCGCGATTCATGGTGGCGTGATACTGCAACGCGGTTGATAGGCCGCAACTTTTTGCGTGGCTCCCACGAGCGAAATGGCGGCTTTCACGAGGCGCGCGCTCGGCATGGCGCGTGCACTTCGTGAAGACATGCGCAAAGCGCTCTTGGTTCTTCTTTGTTTGGGGTGCTCGTCGACGGAAAATCTGGGCGCGTCGATCGAACGCGTCGACATGATTTGCAGCGAGGCCGCGTCCGCGACGATCGATGGAATTCCCGCGTACGAGTATTGCGGCAACTTCGATGTGTGGTCGAACAACGGCGTCGACACCAAGAGCACCTCCGGCGGCGCCGGATGGATTCGCACCGAGACGAACTACGGATATCAGTGCGCCGAGCTCGCGCTTCGCTACCTCCATTTCCGCGACGGCATCACGACGGTGTGGAAAGGGATCTCCTACGCCGACGAAATGTGCGCGACGCACCCAGCCGGCGTTTCGGTGGTGCTGACGCCCGCGCACGGCGACTTGATGGTCTTCGGAGCTGGAAGCTGCGGCGCCGATTCCGTCGCCGGGCACGTTGCTGTCGTCGACACGGTCAACGCGAGCACAATCGATGTCGTCCAACAACACCCTGCTGGCAAAGTCACGTGGAACACGGCGTGCGCGAGCTGCTTCTTGCGCGCCGACCCGCCTCCGCCTGATGCGGGAGTCGATGCCGCAGTCGACGCAGCATCGGACGCCGCGGTCGCTCGAGATGCGAGCGCGGTCGAAGACGCCGCGGGAGGCGTGGAAGCGGGAGCCGATTCGGGCGTCACCCCACCGCCGACCAGCAATGGTTGCTCCATCACGAGCGCGCACACGGGTTCGAAGGGCGCGTGGTTCGCGCTAGCACTTGCGGGCTTGGCTATTGGCAGGCGCCGCCGTTGCAAATGCCAGAGCAGCAGTCGATGTTGTCGCTGCAAAAATCATCGATGACGAGGCACGCCTGGCACCGGCTCGAGGAGCTGTTGCAGGTGAAGCCCGTCGTGCAGCACGTCGTGCCGAGCGAGCACACTTGGCTGTTCGGAATGCAACCGCCCGACGTGACGTCTAGTGCGGTCACATCCTTCGATGCGTCGACGACGCCACTGCCCGCGTCCGGCAGAGGTTTGTACGGACCACATGAAGTCCCGCAGGCGGAGAAGAAGACGGAAAAAAGGGCGAAGTAGTAGTGGTTGGTCATGCGGGTGGGGGCATCGAGAAGCCGCGAGCGCGCGCGATGCGTACCATGTGTTTGAGTGGCTCGAAATGCGCTTGGGGAATCACCTTGAACTCGGAAGCGCGCACGAGTCGTTGAAAGAGCTCTTTCTCGGCGACGTTGATGTCGAGCAGCCATCGCGTGAGGCTCGCGCGGATCCCGGGTGAGAGCTTCGTCGACGCGACGATGGCGTCGTTCGGGATGGGACCCGCGGTTTCGATCACTTGCACCGGTCGCGGCGAATGCCCGTCGGCTTCGGTCCAGCCTGCGTTGAGAATGTTTTTCGAGATGGGGTCGAGGTTGCAAAACGTGACGCCAAAATCGGCGCGCCCGGCGATCACCGCGTCGACGACGGCCGGATGCGTACCGACGAAGCTCTCGCGCGAGAAGAACGTGTTGACGTCGAACCCGAGCGACGAAAGATGCAGGCGCGGAATCGTGTACCCCGATGCGCTCTCACGATCGACCCACGCCACGCTGCGTTTCTCGCAATCGGCGAGCTTCGTGGGCCCACCGCGACGCGTGATGAACGCGGTGTGATAGCTCGCCATGCCTTTGCGCGAGGGCAGGGCAATCACCGCCGCGAGTCCTTTGTCTTCGAGCTCGACGGCAAGAATCGGCGGCAGCCACGCCATGCCGATCGTTCCGCGCTCGAGCCCTTCCGCGAGATCGCGATAGTTCGGCGCAATGTGCGGCACGAACTTCTCGCCGGACGCCTTCGAAGCATAAATACACAGCTCAGCGAGAATGACGTCGGGCGCTGTGATGCCCGCCGCCTTCGCAACCCCAAACCCCCAACTGGCCATCGGCGCGAGTTTAGATCACTTCAGACCACGACTTGCACTCTCGATGATTGTCTCGACCTCATGAAGCTCGCCACAGGTCTTTTCGCGACACTCTTGCTCGTTGCGTGCTCGGATGCCCCAGCCAATGTGGGCGACGATGGGGGCGTTGCGCCCGCCGACGATGCGGGCAATGAAGCCGCAGTCGATCCCGGCGACGCCTCGCCTCCAACGGATGCACCTGCCGTGAACCCGGCGTGCGTGAGTTACCCGAAGGGGCCGTATGGCGTGAATCTCGGCGACACCTTGAATCCACATCTCTCGTGGGCCGGCTATGCGCCGCAGAGCTCCACGGTCACGTCGCTCACGATGTCGGATTTGTGGGACTGCGATGGCTCCAAGGGAATCGACGCGCTGATGATCGACACGTCGGCCGGTTGGTGCGCTGCGTGCGAAACGCAAGCGAACGACGAAGGTCAGCTCGTCGCGCAGTACGTCGCGCTCAACATCAAGCCGGTCACGCTCGTCATCATGGACGCCGCCGAGAACACCGCAACGACCGACACGGCGCTCGCGTGGCGCACGACCTACAAGCTCGACGGCATCGGCGTCTACGCAGACCCAAATTTCTTTCTCATGCCGACGAACACGAACACCGTCGGCCTACCGCTGACGCTCATCATCGACCCGCGCACGATGAAGGTCGTCGTGGTCGGCCAAGGCTATGGCTCGTCGTACCCGCTCGCGCTGGACAAGAACGCCGTCGCTCTCGCAAAAAAAAATCACACGAGTCACTGAGAGAAGTTCTGCACGGCCCAGCCGCCGTACGAGCTGAACCCGCACGCGACCTTCGTGAAGTAGTCGGCGCTCATGTTCACGTAGTGCCCGCATTCCGGTCCGTTTTTGCCGTAGAAATCGCAGTTCGGGCAGTTCGATGTGAACTTCGCCGTGCACGCGGGGCACCCGGCGCAGTTCGGTTGATCTTTCTCGGCCCACATCGAGTCGAGACACTTCACGACCCCGCTCGCGGTGACACCGTAGCCGAGGCATTCGTCTTGGCCGTTGCCGTTGCACGTCGGGTAGAGGTTGTTGAGCCACGCTTGGTGCCCGGTCTTGTTTTTCTCGTCGTTCGAAGCTTGCTCGTCGACGCACGTGTCGATCGCGGAGCCACTCCAGAGCGCATAGGCGGCGTGAGATTGCGTCGCGCGGAGCTTGTTGATCTCGTTCAAGCACGCGGTGCGAGCAGCGCCGAAGCCATCGCCTGAATCGAGCACGGCAACGTCGGGCGTGCCGGTATCGGTTGTCGTTGGCGCGTCGTTTTGGGGCGCGGCGTCGTCCGATGCTTCGTCGCCTGCGTCGCCCCCGCTGTCGTCGTCGCCGAGACCCGGTCCGGTGCTGCAAGCGAGTAAAAGACCAGCGCTGAGTGTAAAGACGGCTCGAATCATCGTACTCGAGAAGTTATCACGATATATCCGCACCATGGTTCGACACTCGATCGCTCTCGTCGGTGCTGCTCTGATGTTTGCATGTGGCGCCTCCACAACCACACTTGTCGTGCATGGGGCCACACCGTCGCCGTCAACACCGGCTCATGAAATCGTCAAAGACGTCACCGTTTCGCCGGCCATCAAAGCGATCATCGAGGCGCCCGATCGCAGCGCCGATGATCGCGCGCTCGACGCTGGGCGTCATCCAGGCGAGATGCTCGCGTTCTTCGGTATCGCGCCAGGCATGAAGGTCGCCGAAATCGGCGCGGGAACGGGCTACACGTCCGAGGTCTTGGCGCGCGCCGTCGGCGAGAGCGGCAAGCTCTTCGGTACCGACAACAAATTCTTCCTCTCGTTCGCCGAAGGCGATTGGTCAAAGCGCCTCGCGACGCCCGCGATGAAGAACACCGTGCGCGTCGATCGCGAGTTCGACGACCCGCTCCCGCCCGAAGCCAAAGACCTCGACGCCGTCTTCATCGTGCTCGTCTATCACGACTTCGTTTGGCTCAAGGTCGACCGCGAGAAGATGAACCACGCGATCTTCGCCGCGCTGAAACCCGGCGGCACGTACGCCATCATCGATCATTCAGCGCGCGCGGGCGCCGGCATCAACGAAGTGCAGACCACGCATCGCATCGAGGAGTCGTCGCTCATCGACGACGTCACGAAGGCCGGGTTCAAGCTCGTGAGTGAAGCGCAGTTCCTCCGCAACCCGAGCGACGCGCGCGACTGGAACGACTCACCGCGTATCGCCGGCAACCGCCGCGGGACGAGCGACCGCTTCGTTTTGAAATTCGCGAAGCCCTGAGCTCTCGAACGTGGGCTCGTAATCCGGATGGGTCGTGCCCATGAGGCGATCCCAAAACGTGAAGTAGAGACCGTAATTCGCGTCGGATCGGCGGTGATGCATCGCGTGGTGCGTCGTCGTCGTGCTCCATTGCGTGAGCGGGCTCGTCGCGAACTTCTTCGGCAAAAGCTCGATGCCGAGATGACCGAACACGTTGCGTGTGATCATGAAACCGAGAAACGCGAAGAGTGCGAGCTCGTGAATCGGCAACACGAGCGTCACGAGCGGCACGTACGCCGCTTGCACGAACGCTTCGGCGGGCGCGAACGCATACGCCGCCCACGGCGATGGATCGTGCGACATGTGATGCACGCGATGGACGCGCTTGAAGAAGCGCGGCTGGTGCATCGCGCGATGCGTCCAATAAAAATACGTGTCTTGGACCACGATCATCGCGACGACCGAAAACGCGAAGTACAGCCAGTCGCGCGTGGCGACGCCCTCGTAGAGACGAAACACGCCGAAGCGCGCGCCGAGCTTGAGGCACGTACCGACGAGCGCAAAGACGACCGCGGTCGACAGCGAGTAGCGGATCTCACGCCTGAGATCTTTCTTCTGCCACCGCTTGCGCGTCACGAGCCACACGAGCCCGAACGCGACGCCCGCCGCGACGAGGTAGCGACCGAGATCCCAAGCGAAACAGAACGCGAACAAACCGCCGACGAGCTGCATGCGACCTCCGAATACATACCAACTGGTATGCGTCATTGATTTTCACATACAACCCAGTATGTCAAGTGGCGGATGACGAAAAAACGCGCCCGCGCAGAACAAAAGCAGGAGACACGTGAAGCGCTGATCGCCGCAGCGACCGCGGAGCTCGCCGAGAAAGGCATCGAGGCCGCGAGCTTGAACGCGATTTGCGATCGCGCGGGCTACACGCGTGGCGCGTTCTACGTGCACTTTCGCGATCGCGACGATTTGGTCGCGGCCGTCGTCGAGCGGGTGCTCGGGAAATTCCAGGAGGCGCTCTTTCCGCCGGGCCCGGAGGCGCCGGATTTGGGCGCCACGATCGCGCAGTTCGTCGGCGCTGTCGTGACGGGCGTGCCCGAAGCAGTCGGCACCGCGCATTGGCAGTTTCATCACACGCTCGCCGCATGCGCGGGCTCGGACGATCTGCGCAAGCGCTACAACGCGCTTCAATACACCGCGCTCGATCGGTTGACCGCGAGCGCGGAGGCCGGGCAGCACGCGAAGAAAGTCCGCAGCGACGTCGAACCGCGCACGCTCGCGGAGATTTTGCTCGTGCTCACGCTCGGCGTCAGCGCGGCGATCGAGCTTGGTCTCGAGATCGATCTCGGCGCAGGCGGCGCTGCGCTCGGAAAGCTTCTCGCGCGCCGTCCTGCTTGAAAAAAGTACACACCCAGTTACACGTCACGAAGGCACGCGCGAAAGTATTCTAGGCCGCTACGGCCCGACGCAAAGTGCCTTTCCAAATCCGACGTAGAAATCACCGAGCTTCGGCGCTTCGCAAATCGCGTACGAGGAGCCCGCGTCGGCCGAGCATGTCGGAAACGTTCCACATCGACTCGTGCGTGCGTTCGCGGCGCAAGCGACGAATGCATCCGGATTCATGTCGCAGCCCATCGAGCACGCGGCGATCGCGCATTGCATGCTCGAGCTCGCCAAGTCGGCACAGCTTCCTTTCGACGTCGCGCCGTCGAGGACCGCATAGCAACCGCTCACGTTGGGAAAGAGCGTCAGCGTCTGCGAGCTCTGCTCCTCGTAGGGCGAGAGCACTGGCGCGAGACAGTCTCCACACGACTTGAATTGAGCTCGCCAATACGCGCAGCTCGCTTCGCTTTGCGTTGCGGGGTCGAAACAACGTGACCAAAATTGTTCCACGCCGACATCGGTGCAAGCCGGCAGTTTCGGCGGCGCTGCGGTCATCGGTTGCGGCGTAAAGCCGGATTCATCGACGGGCGTACACCCGGCCACGCCGCCGAACGCGCAAAAGGGGCCAGCGTAGTCTGCTATTTGTATCGTGTAGGGATCGATGCACTCGAGGCCCGCGGGACATGATTGCCATCCCGCATCGCTCTCGCCGCACGTTAGGCCAGAGCAGGGCTTTGAACAGATGTGATCACACGACAGCGTTTCCATCGCGACCCAGTGCGTCGAGTCTCCACAGCTCCACGGCTCGGAGCACGGAAAGTCCGCAATACATCCCACCTGGTGAACGTCACCTGTGGCGTCCGAACCTCCATCGGGTGGACCGGCGTGCGACGAGTCGTCGCCACAGCCGATGAGCATCACTGCAATCGCAAGTTGAACCTTGAGCACGACCTCATCATCGTATCAGGGACACTCAGCGTTTGCGGGCAGGCTTCTTCGTTTTGCGGGCTTGGGCAGCGAGCGTTTCTGCGCGGCGGAGGGCTTCGCCTTCGGGGCCGTCGTAGGCCTCTTGAGCTTTGCGGGCTAGCTCCTCGGTGTCGCCGCGGGCAACCGACTTCGCGACGCCGGCGCTGTAGTTGTGCGTGGCCGTGTAGCTGCCTTCGCCCTCGACTGCGGTGGTTTTCGCGGTGCTCTTCTTCATGCCCGCTTTAAGAGCAATTGTGATGCCGCGATTGTGCGCGAGATTTCGCGTGCATCGTGTGGCGAAGAGACACAGGCGCCACACTGCGTGTGCGGAGCTATGATGCCTCCGATGCCCGAGCTCGCGACGTGGCACTTCGGCGCGCTCGCATCGGTGCTCGCGGCGTATGTCGTGCCGCTCGTCACCGCGGGTCTCGGCTTCATCTACGAGGTCGCGCGCATGATGACGGAGCGCAAACGCGCACGCGACGCGCGCCGCGCCGCTGAAGAAGAGTCCGCGATACTCGACGAAGGCGACACGATTTTGCGCGGCCGCGTCGAGTACGCACGTGGACGAGATTTCGCGGCGAAGGCCACGGTCGTCCAAGATGGCAGCGAAGCCGAGAGCTCCGGCTCGTGGACGGTCACGTGGAAAGAGCGAGCGCGCACGACCGAGGTCGTCCCGTTTTACGTCGTTCATGCGTCGAGCGAACGCGCGCGTGTCGAGCCAGGCCCGAGCACGATTCTCGCGAGCGACCTCGTCGCCACAGAGCGTGTCAATCGCACGACGCGTCATCGCATCGCACGCCTCGCAGCGGACGAAGAAGTTTGGGTGACGGGTCTCCTCGCGAAGGATCACGATCCCGAGCAAGCCGGTGGCTACCGCGGAGGCCGCGCGTGGGTCATGCGACCACTGCGCCGGCAACCGATGATCATCTCGACGGCGCTACCCGAAGCCGGCTTCCTGAAAAACGCGGCGCGCGCGTTCTTGTTCGCGTTGCTCTTCGCGCTGCTCTTCGCCGTGATGGTGGTCTCGCACACGCAGTATCACGCGCTCGTTCTCGACGGCGTGTCCGCAACTGCCACGGTGATCGGAAAGGAAAATCACCAAAGCGACGACAACGAGACCTATCACTTGAGCGTGAAGATACGCAGCGAGAGCGGCAAAGAGGCCATCGACGATTGGCAAGTCACGCTTCAGTCGTTCAACCAAATGAAGGTCGGCGACACGGTGCCGAGCATTGCGTCGTTCGGTGCCGTCCAAACTTCGCTCCCCGGAAGCGAACCGCAAGCGCTTTTCGCATCGACGCTCGCGACGTTCATCGCGTGGGTCGTGGCCGTGATTCTCGCAGCGTCGTTCGGTCGCAAGACGGAGTGGTACGAAGGTGAGCCCACGAACGAATCAAACAGCGGCCGCCTCGACGACACGTGACCCAGAGCTCGCGCGCTTGTGGAAGCGAACGTTCAAGCCGGTCGGCATCATGGTGAAGGAGAAGACTTCGCGAACTTGATTCGCGGGGCCTACGCGTTCGACGTCGAAGCTTTTGTAGAGCGTCGCGAGCACGAGCTTCATCTCGAGGAGAGCGAGCGTGCGCCCAGGGCAAATGCGCGGGCCCGAGCCGAATGGCTGATGCGCGGCTGGTTCGTGTGCGCCGCCCGTTGCCGCGGGGTCGACCCATCGCGCCGGCCGAAATATTTCTGGGTCGCCAAAGTGCTTGGCGTCGACCGCGGGCGGACGAATCAGGAGGAGGACGACGGTGCCTTTCGGGATCGCTACGTCGCCGACGGTGGTGTCGACGATCGCTTCGAGGAAGAACGTCGGCGCGACGGGTCGCAAGCGCATCGCTTCGTTGGCAACGGCGCCGGCGAACGCGAGCGCCATCGCGGTTTCGATTTTCGCGGGGACGTTGGCATCACCGATGGCGAGGTCGAGCTCTTTTCGTAGCGTTTCGATATCCGATGGCGCGTCGGCCAAGTGATGCACGGCCCACGCAAGCGTGTACGCCGTGGTGTCTTCGCCGGCGAGGAGCATCGTCATCGCGTTGCCGAAGATGACGTCGTCTTCGAACGGTTTGCCCTCTTCATCACGCGCCGCAATCATCGCTTCGAGAAAGTTCGCCGGCTCCGCTGCGCGCGCCGGATCTTCTTCGAGGCGAGCGCGCGCTTTCGTGACGAGCTCGTCGATCCACACGCGAAGCTCGGCGAGAGCGCGGTCGACGCGCCGGTCCGCGGGCATGCGCAGGATGCGCCACCACGGAATGACGGAAAATAAGCGGCGATTGAACGTCGGGAAGAGGAGCTCGAGCTTGCGCTGGATGACGTCGCCGTCTTGTTCGAGCGTGTTGATGTCGTAGCCGAAGACGAGCTGCGTCGTGACGTCGACAGTGAAGCGCTTCAGCTCCTCGGCGAGGTCGAGCGTATCGCCAGCCTCGGCCAAACGCGTCCATCGTTTGCGCAGGCGTTCGGCGACGTTCGCGAGCGTCGGGTAGAAACCGCGGAGGTGGCGATGTGAGAGCGCCTCCATCGAGAGCCGACGCTGCGGCCGCCACTTGGCGCTCTCGGCGGAGAAGACACCCTCCACACCGAGCTCGCGGAAAATCGGCTCGAGGTTGGACGAGCGCCGGAACGTCTCCGGACGTTCGCGCAAGACCGGCATCATCGACGGGATGTCCGCGAACACGGCGACGTCGTTGAGGCCGAAGCGATACGTGTACGGATAACCGAATTGCTTGCCCCACCGTTCGAGCTGCAAGTGAAGCTGGCTCGGGTCGAGCTTGTACGCCGCGCCGACGAGCGGAAGCCCGCTCGGGCCGGGGAGATCGGCGAGTGTGCGCTTCGCCTTTTCGTGAACGTTCGCGGTGAGCGCCGAGACGTCGACTTCGATCGCGCCGTTCGTCTCGCGCAGCGGACACGCGCGAAGGCACTGCGTGCCGCCTTGGCGTTTGCCGGTCTCGGCGTCGAAGCGCCAGCGATGGTTGCGGCAGACGAGCGTTGGGCCGTCGAGCTCGCCCTCACCAAGGAGCGCGCCCTGGTGCGGGCACCGCCCTTCATACGCTTTGAGCCCACCCGGCGTGCGAAGCAGCACCAAATCGATGCCGCCCGCGCTCGCCGCGAACGGCCCCGCCCCCTCGATCTCGCCGCGAACAATCGGCTCCCACATCCCCGGAATTCTTACAGGAAAACGCTCCCGTTCGGATCCGAACGTTGGGGTGTCCGGACGGGGAATTTCACGGCCATTTAGGGGCGCGCGCGCGAAGGCTGCCGTATTTCGGGGGGCATGCATGCAGACGAAGTCGTGATGTTCGTTCTCGACCCGGAAGACATCTCCACCGATCTCGACGTCACGCCGTGGGACGCCGCGGGCGGGTCGTTCGTCGGCGCGCTCCCCGACCGGTCGGAGGATGGCGAGCTCACTGCATCGCTCGCCGCGCTCGAGCGCGCGTGTGAGGCGTTCGACTCGGTCGACGTCTCGGCGCATGCCGCCGAGGTCGCGCTCCGCAAGCGGGTCGGCTCGCGCGCCATGCTCTGCGCTGCATATTTCGACGTGCGCTCGTACGTTGCGAGCGACGAGCACCGCGAGCTCCTCGCGCCAGCGGGATTGCTCGGCCCGTATCTTTCGGGCGTGCGCATGTGGACAACCGACGTCATCGACGCGATGCGCGAGCTCGCTCATCAGCTCAATGTTCTCGAGCCGCAATGGTCGGCGTTCCGCGAACGGCTCGGCGCGATCGCGTGGCTCCACGAGCGCGCGAAAGGCGAGGAAGGGCGCGTGCTGCGCGTCGCCGATGCGCTTCCCGAGGACATTCGCGAGGCCGTCGACGATTTGTGCGTTGCGTTCACGTCGTTCAAACATCGCCTCGACGAGCCGATGGGCTGAGGCGCTGCGCTGAAATCGAATCGCGGTAGTCTCGGCGAGTGCCTCCGAAGCGCAGACCGAAAGCGATGTTCAGTTTGTCGCCTGTCGAGTTCAGGCAGAGCGCAATCTCCGGCCGCGGCGTATTCGCCAAGCGCGCGTTCGAGCCCGGTGAAATCGTGGTGGCGTATGCGCCGAAGCAAACGCGACTCCGCGTCGACGACCCCGCGGCAGGAGCGGCCGCGGAGAGCAAGCTCACGCTCCTCTCCGAGGGATTCGTTCTCGTTCCCGACACGCGCGTTCCGGGCGGTTGGCTTTGCAATCACAGCTGCAACCCAAACGCTGCGATCTTTTCGAGCGGTGAGGGCCGCATCCAGTGCACGCGCCGCATCGCGCGCGGCGACGAGGTCACCATCTTTTACGGGTGGGTGACCGAGAGCCAAGCGGGCCGCGACCCGTGCGCGTGCGGCGCCGACAACTGCCGCGGCTTCATCAACTTCGACGTCACGCCAGCGGATGCGTCACGCGTCGCGATCATCGAGGCCGAGCTCACGACGACCGACGACGCGCTGCGCCAAAGACTCGACGCTTACGGCGAATACCTCCGGACGATTGGGCAAGAACACGTGACACTCGCGATCGCGACGACGCTTGCACGCATTCGCGCGCGAAACTCGTGATAACTTTTGGGCATGCGCTCATTCCGCTTTCTTGGTTGTGCGGCGCTTGTCGTGTTTGCCTGCGGCACGAATAAGAATGGATTCGACACCGACTCGGGCACGACCGACGCCACAGGCGACTCGCCAACGTTCAACTTCAACGACGGCGGTAAAGACGGCGCAGGCGGTTGCACGAAGTGCTCCGCCGATTTGCACGACGTCCTCGACTGCACCACCGACGCAGTCGTCCAAGTGTGCGCATCCGGCACGGGCTGCGGCCCGAGCGGCTGCGAGCCGGCATGCGACAGCGCGAGGGACAACAAGAGCACCGTCGGTTGCGATTACTACTCCGTCGATCCAGGAACGGACGGCGAAGCGAACGGCTCGTGCTTCGCCGCATACATCGCCAACACATGGGACACCCCCGCGACGCTGACGGTCCAATACAACGGAGCGAGTCTCAACGTCTCTCAGCTCGCACGCATCCCGAGCGGCACGGGCAACAGCATCACGTACGCGCCGCTGCCCGGCGGCGTTCTTCCGCCGGGGCAGATGGCGATTCTATTTTTGGCCGACTTCAACATGGCGGTGAGCCTGCCGACGCGCTGCCCGCCTGGCATCACCGCGGGCTTCACGACCGCGGAGGCGTCGAGCGAGCAAACGGGAATCATCCACGCCTTCCACATCACGAGCTCGGTGCCCGTCGTTGCATACGACATCTTTCCGTACGGCGGCGCCAAGAGCTACATCTCGAGTGCGACGCTTCTCATTCCGTCGAGCGCGTGGGACACGAACTACATCGCCGTCGATTGCCCTGAAACCGAGAACCCCGGCGGCACGTCACCGCAGTCACCGTTCATCGAGATCGCCGCCGCGACCAACGGCACGAGCATCACGATGAGCCCCACCGCCAACATCATCGGTGGTGGTGGCGTTGCTGCCGCGGCGCAAGGCGTCCTCAAGACGTACACGCTCAACGAAGGCGACGTGATTCAAATCAAGCAAGACGACGAGCTCATCGGAACCGTCATCCAGAGCAACAACCCCATTGGCCTTTGGGGCGGTCACAGCTGCACGGTGCTGAAGAGCGGAGAGGGCGCGTGCGACTCGGCGCACCAACAGCTGCCGCCGGTGAAAGCGCTCGGGTATCGATACGCCGCCGTGCGACACAAGAACCGCACGTCGATCGAAGAGGTTCCTCCGTGGCGCATCGTCGGCGCAGTCGACGGAACGACGCTCACATACACGCCCGCCGTTGCCGGCGCGCCCGCAACCATCAAGAAGGGCGAGGTGCAGACCTTCAGCGCTGCCGGGCCGTTCGTCGTCGAGAGCCAAGACAAAGACCACCCGTTTTACATGGGCGGCCACATGACCGGAGAGTTCTCCCAAGGCGGTCAGAACTTCGGCACCGGCGACCCCGAGTGGGTCAACGTGATCCCGCCGGCGCAGTACCTCGCGAAGTACATATTTTTCACGGACCCAACGATGAGCTTCACCAACATCGTGCTCGTGCGCGACAAGGCCACCGACGGAACATACAAAGACGTCATTCTCGATTGCCTCACGAGCGCCGTCCCGGGATGGCTGCCGATTACGGGGACATCGTTGCAATATACACGCGTCGATTTGCAGAGCGGTCTCAAGCCCGTCGCGGGATGCGACAACGGTTTGCACGAGGTCCACTCCGACGCCGCCTTCGGTTTGACGGTGTGGGGCTGGGACACCACCGTGAGCTACGCGTATCCCGCGGGGGCGAGCGTTCAGCCGATCAACACGGTCGTCATTCCTCCGACGCCGAAGTGATTCGCCCCCACCTTCGAGCTCGTTATCTGGTTGCGATGGGCCTTCCGCTTTCGTGTGCGAACGAGCCGGTGCAGCAGCAGAATCCGGTGACGCCCACGGCCACTGCGACCGAAGCGACCAACGCCAACGCGAACGCGGACGCCAACGCCTCCGCTACAGCGACTGCGATCCCGACAGCCACTGCATCCGTGACGCCCACGCCAACGGCGACGGCAAGAGGGCTCTCGAACGTTCCGAATTTCTCTGCCGAGTATCCATTCGTGAACCAGCGCGGCTGCATGACGGCCTCGGCCCACTGCTACTTGCTGAGCGACTTACAAAAACAAGCTCACGCGGGCGCCGCGTGTCCGGCGCAGGAAGATGTTCCCGACGCGTGTATGGGCGGCGCGATTTGCCGTGACCCTGGCGCACGCACGACCGGCGACTTGCTCGCGCAGGTCTCGCGATCGCAGACCGCCGCCAAGCACACCCAAGCCTGCTGCTACCAAGTGCCCGACAACTGCTGCGCCGCTTGCGGTCGCACCCTTCGCGACGGCGATCGCATCATGGTCACCCCCTCCGTAACCCGCACGGATTGGGCCTCTCGAGGGTCGATCGTTCGGATCCGAACGATCGATGAAAAAGCGAGGCGGTTTGCGGGGATGGCGGCGGCCGAGCATGCGTCGAGTGCGTCGTTCGCGCGGACGTCGCTCGAGCTGATGGCGCTCGGGGCGCCGGCCGAGCTCGTTCGCGATACGCATCTCGCCGCACTCGACGAGATCGAGCACGCGCGGGTTTGTTACGAGCTTGCGTCCGCATTCTCTTGCGCGCCCATCGGACCTGGAAATCTCGCCGCCGCGCCCATCACGGCGCCAACGTTCGCCGGGTTCGCGGTCGCGACGTTCCTCGATGCGTGCGTCGGCGAGACGCTTGGCGCGAGCCAGATTCGCGACATGATGCGCGAGGAAGACGACCCCTCGATCGCAACGAAGCTCGCGAAGATCGCCGACGACGAAGAGCGCCACGCGGAGCTCGCTTTCCGCACGCTCGCGTGGGCCGTTCGCGCGGGCGGCAAAGACGCGCGCGACGCAGTTCGAAACGCGATGCGCGACCTCGATGCACGCACGCGTGCGCAGCCGGTCGTTGCCGAGGTCGTCATGCCGTGCACGACCGCGCTCCTCGACGCGTGAAGGAGCGATGAAGAAACTAAGGCTTGGCGGCGCCGTATGTGGCGATCGCGGTGACGTGAAGCGTGCGAGAGCATGGCGCAGTGCCGACCGAGCCGAGGCAGCGATCGTCAGCCTCGAAGTGCTCGTTGTGGGCTTGAAGCGCGCGCATGATCGCGTCGGTCACTTCGTAGCCGCCGTTTTGGCACGACGTATCGCCGCACGGGATCGCGAAGAGCGCTGGCGCGCGGTCGACGACGATGTGCCGAATGTGCTTCGACCCCGAGAGGCCGGTTGCGCCGTGCGACTCCTCCACCTCGAGCTTGAGCGTGGCGAGCTCGGGCACGCGCTCGAGCAAACGAGGCGCGGCTTCTTCACGACGACGGCGCTCCGCAAAACGCTCGGTCGCTTCGGTTCTGCGCTTGCGAAGACTCATATCACCCAAAGGTCGGTACCTCATTGCGCTCATCCACGCAATATCGGCCTGGCCCGCGGCCGCCAGCGCGCCTGGCCGGGCCACCTCGCGAGCCCCATTTAACGGCGAATCGTGACGGCACGTGCGTTGCTCTAGGTTTTGAGGCAATGATGGCACTGCGTTTGGAAACCTATCGGATCGAAGCTCCGCCGACGCTGCTCCACGCAGCCGAGTCGCAGCTCTCACCCACGTTTGGCCACGGCGTTTTGCGTCCGTGGCAGCGCGACGCAATGCGAGCGCTCCTCGAAGGGTCGGGTCGTGTGCTCGTCGTCGCGCCCACGGGCGGCGGAAAATCGCTCACCTATCAGCTCCCCGCGGTCGTGCTTCCGAACGTCACGCTCGTGCTTTCGCCGCTTGTCGCGCTGATGGAAGATCAGGTGCACGCGCTCGAGCAAAAGGGCGTCGCCGCCACGTACATCGCGTCGACTCTTTCGTACCCCGAGCGTCGCGCGCGTGAAGAGGGGTTTCTGCAGGGCAAATACAAAATCGTCTATGCCGCGCCCGAGCGCCTCGGAAACTCGGCGTTCCTGGAGCTCCTTCGGCGCGTGCGGCCGTCGCTCATCGCGGTCGACGAAGCGCATTGCATCTCGCAATGGGGCCACGATTTTCGTCCCGATTATTTGCGCGTCGGCGAGCTCCTCGCGGCGCTCAAGCCCGAGCGCGTGCTTGCGTGCACGGCCACTGCCACGCCGGAGGTGCGCCGAGAAATCCTCGCGCACCTCGGCTTCGATCGCGTCGAGCACGATGTCGTGCTGCGCGGCTTCGCTCGCCCGAACCTCCACCTCGAAGCCACATCGGTCGATGGGCCCAAGGAGGTTCGCCAGCGCGTGCGCACCGCTCTCGTCACGGCGCTCGCAGATGGCGGCGCCGCGATCGTCTACTGCGCGACACGCCGTAGCGCGGAAGATTTGGCGGAGCGGATGGGCGCGGAAAAGAAATGGCGCGTCGGCTGCTACCACGCGGGCTTCTCCGCCGAAGATCGCACGCGCGTGTCGAACGCATTCGCAAACAAGTCGCTCGACGTCGTGTGCGCGACCAACGCGTTTGGCATGGGCATCGACCGAGATGACGTGCGCGTCGTCGTCCATGCGCAGCCGCCATCGTCGATCGAGGCGTACTACCAAGAAGTCGGTCGCGCCGGTCGCGACGGGCGCGAGGCACACGGCCTTTTGATGTGCAGCGGCAACGACATCGCTCTTCGCCGCCGCCTCGTCGAGATGGGGTCGGGCGGCGAGCGCGCCTCGCCCGAGCAAATCGCACGCGGCTGGCGTCTCTTTCGCGAGCTCCTCTCGTTCCTCGACGCGCGTACGTGCCGCCACGACTTTGTCTTGCGCTACTTCGGCGACGAGAACGAGCTCCTCGGCGGCTGCGGCCACTGCGACGTATGCGAGAGCGAAGCCTCCCTCGATAGCGAAGACGAAAGCGTGCGCGTCGCCACGGCAGTCACCGTCCAAAAAGCGCTCTCCGGTGTTGCGCGCGCCAATCGTCGCGCGGGCATCGCTGCTGTTGCGAGCATGCTCGTCGGCGTGGACGACGAACGCACACGTCGCTTCGGCTTCACGCGTCTCTCCACGTTCGGGCTCCTCTCTAGCGAGCGCATCGAATGGGTCACGGCCCTCTTGCGCGCTCTCCTCGCCGCCGGCTGGGTCGACCTCACACCGACCGAGCATCCCGTTCCATTCGTCACCAAAGTCGGGTGGGAAGCGATGCGCGGCGCAACGCCGATTCGCTTGCTCCTTCCGCCACGCGTTACGTCCACGCGCAAGCCTCACGCTCGTCGTGAGTCGTCCGTGCCCGACTCGGTGAAGCGCGACGAGCTCTTCGTGCGCCTGCGTGATCATCGCGCGGAGATCGCGCGCACGCGGCAGGTCCCCGCCTACGTGGTCGCGCACGATCGCACGCTCGTCGAGCTCGTCAAAAAGCGCCCACGCACGCTCGGCGATCTCGCTGGCGTTCACGGTTTCGGTCCGAGCCGCATCGAGCAATATGGCGAAGGCTTCCTGCGTATCATCCACGGTTCGGCGGAGGCTCCTCCCGCTTGAGCGCCGCGCCTCCGCGAGCCTCCCTGTCCGAAATCGCGCTCGTCGCGCTGTGGTTCGGCGTTGCGGGTTTCGGTGGCGGGTACGTCGTGATGCAACGCGTGAGGCGTGTCGTCGTCGACGAGCGCGCCTGGATGAGCGAGACCGAATTCCTCGACGCTCTCTCCGTCGCCACATCGCTCCCGGGCACCGTCGCCACGAATCTCCTCACGGTCCTCGGGCTTCGCTTTTCGGGTTTGCGCGGCGCGCTCGCAGCGGCCGTGTGTTTTCTCGTTCCGAGCGTGTCGCTCATGGTCGCGTTTGCAATCGTGTACGACCCCATGCGTCGCACGGCCTCCGTCGGCGCTTTTCTCGACGGGATGTGCTTCGCCACCGTCGGCGTCGTCGCCGCGGCCGCAATCGATCTCGGGCGCACGGCGCTGAAGCGTCCAGTGGATTGGGCGCTCGCCGCGCTCGCCCTCGGGTTGCTCGCGACTCACGTCGTGAGTCTGTTCGTCGTCGTCCTCATGGCTGCGGCATTCGGCGCAATCGCACTTCGACCGCGCACCGGCGGCGACGGCCCCACGCCATCGGTGGGTTCGTCGCTCGGCGCGGTCCCCGCGTTCCTCTCGCTCGCGACGCTCCCCGCGTGGCTCGCGCTCTTCACGGTGTTTGCAAAGATCGGTCTCGTCACGTTCGGCGGTGGGTTCGCGATGATCCCCGCGCTCGAGCGAGAGACCGTTCACGATCATCACTGGCTCGGCGTCTCCGCATTCAACGACGCGATGGTCCTCGGTCAGGTCACACCCGGACCTGTCGCAGTCGCAGCGACGTTCATCGGTTACCGCGTCTCGGGGCTGTTCGGTTCCATGGTCGCGACACTCGGCATGTTCGGACCGCCGTTCGTGCTCGCCGTCCTCGCGGGTCGCTCCGCAGAGATCTTTCGCGAGCGTCCGTCACTTCGCGGCGCACTCGCTTCGATCGCGCCGGCACTCGTCGGCATCGTCGCAGCGTCGGCGGTTGCGCTCTTTCGCACCACGGTGCATTCGCCTGTTGCAGGCATCGTGGCCGCCGGCGCGCTCGCGATGCTCGTCGTCAGGCGAACGCTATCGCCACTCGTGCCCCTCGGCCTTGCAGGCGCCGTGGGGCTCGCGTTGTCGAAGCTCTGATCAGTTGGTAACGTGCGGCTTGCGCCGCACTTCCCAGCAAGAGTCACATCGCGTGCCTTTCGGCACGCTCAGTTCGGCGGGGGAGGGGGCGGCGGCTTCGTGTCGTCGCCGACGCATGACGAGAGATCGAAGAAGAGGAACTCGAGCGCGCTCTCTTGCTCGGTCATGGGCGTCGTCAGTGGATCGCCCCCACCACACTCACCCGGGAACGAGCCACCACCGCCGCCGCTCGAGACGTGGAGATCGCTGAACACCGCGCGCCCGCACTGCGGGTCGGTGCCTGTGACCTTCGTCGGCGTGTTGAACGACAAGTATGCCGTCGAGTATGCGTTCGAGCTGAGCGCGGGGTTGCTGTAGTAAATCCACGGCGTCGTCTGACCAAGCACCTGCGATACGTCGCCGGCTGCGTAGCTCAGCGTGATCTGTCCGTTGGTCGGCGGCGCGGCCTTCCACACGTTTTGGATCCACGCGTTGAATGCGACGCCCTTCGGGATGGTCGTGTTGATGTAAAAAGGCGGCCCATACCCGGTCACGCCCGTGAGCCATTTTGCCGTCGCTTGGAAATCGGCAGGCCCAGTCGGCGTTGCGAACCAGTTGTAGTGGTAGTGCGTGCCGAAGAGTCGGCCGCCCGAGTTCAAGTAATCGTGCATCGACGTGTAGGCCGTGCCGCGATCGACCGGGCTGCACTCGCACGAGTTGATGATGATGTCGTGCTTCATCAAGTTCGGCTTGTTCGCCCAGAACGCGTACGCGTCGGAGGAGCCGGGCCCCGTGACGCCGCCGCTGCCTTGATAGAGGTGGACGCGCCCCGTTGCGCTGAACTCGGTGTCGGCGATTCCGATCTTGCGCATCAAGCACTCGAGCACGTCGCATCCGCCAGTGGCCATCGCCATCTGCGGAATGTTGTCGGCGGTCGAGCTTTCGTTTTGTTTGCGCGGCAAGCGCGTGGTTGTCTCGAGACCTTGCCCGTCTTTCTTGCCGATGGGGTTGTCTACACACTGGGTGACCGTGGAGATGGTGATCTGCCGGCGGAATTTGCCGGCCTGCATGACAAGAGGAATGTTGTTGCCGACGGGAACGTCGGTGACGGTGAACTTGCCGAGCGCGTCCGTCTGAACGGCGCCGGGAAGGGGCGAGCCCGATGCAGGCGCTTGACACGCAGTGCACACGGCGCCCGATGTGATCGGAAGCACCGGTGCGTTCGGCACGTAGACGTAAACGTTGTAGAGCGGGTTGCGACCCGCGGGATCGTAAACGATGCCGCTCACCGTCGTGTGAACACCGCCGCCGCAGTTGACGACCTGACACTCGAGCCCCACGCACGACGGCGCGCTCTCACCTCCGCTATCCGGAAACACCGGACCACCTGTGTCGTCGACGGGAGTGGTGCTGTCGACGCCGCCGCCGTCTCCGTTGAAGTTGGTGGGACCACCACTACACCCGGCGGCTGTGCCGACCGTCACGCAAACCATCGTGGCGGCACCAACGAAGAAAGAGCGGAGCTTCATTCACAAAGTTTATTCTCGACCGAGCAGCTTAGCGAGCGTTTTGACGTCGACGTCGAGCGCTTCTGCCGTTTCCGATTTCGTGGCACCGAGCTTGTCGTAGGCCCATGTCGCATACCGGCGCTGCATCTCGCGCATCGCCACGATGGGGCCGGTGAACGTGGGAGTGTCCACCTGCGGTGTCGTGACGGTTGCCGGGAGATCGGCGACGTCCGCTTCCTCGGTGCGCGCAAGTAACACCACGCGTTCGATGGCGTTTTCGAGCTCGCGCACGTTGCCTGGCCAGTCGTGGGCCATCATCCGATCGAGCGCGGCCTTGGAGAATCGCTTGAGCGGCGACTTCGGATGGCGAGCCTGCGAGTTGCCCAAGAAGCGTCCGATGAGGAGAGGCAAGTCCTCGCGGCGATGACGCAATGCAGGAATCTCGATGACAACGACCTCGAGCCTATAGAGGAGGTCCTGCCGAAAAGAGCCCGCCGTCACGCGTTCGCGGAGATCGCGGTGGGTCGCGGCGATGATGCGCGCATCGACGACGCGTTCGGTGTCGGACCCAAGCGGGCGCACAACGCCGCGTTCGATCACGTCGAGGAGCTTGGCTTGAAGCGGCATCGCCATCTCGCCGATTTCGTCGAGGAGGACCGTGCCGCCGTTCGCTTGCGCGAGGAGCCCATCCCGACTTTGCGTCGCGCCGGTGAACGCGCCCTTCTTGTGGCCGAAGAGCTCGCTCTCGAGGAGTGTCTCTGGGAGCGCCGCGCAGTTGACGATGACGAACGCGCCCTCGCGCGTCTCGGCGCTAAGGCCGCGCGCGCGGCGGGTGTGAAGTGCGCGCGCGAGCAAACCTTTGCCGGTGCCGGTTTCGCCGGTGATGAGCACCGGTGCGTTCGCGCTTGCGACGCGCGTTGCGAGATCGAATACGCGCTGCAGTGATGCGCTCGCGCCGACCATGCCTTCGAGAGAGAAGCGATCGCGCATCGCGATCTCGAGATTCGCTGCACGTGTGCGAAGGCGCGCTTCGTCGAGAGCGCGCGCGAGAAACAGATCGAGCTCGTCGAGCTTGAACGGTTTGGTGAGGTAGTGATAGGCGCCGCGACGGATCGATTCGACCGCGGTGTCGACTGCGGAGAACGCGGTCATGACAATCACCGGCCGCGTGGGCGCGATCTTGCGCGATTGCGCGACGAGCTCGAGGCCGCCGATTCCCGGCATGCGCAAATCGGTGAGCAATGCATCGAATGGCTCGCCGAGCTTCGCGAGCGCTTCGCCACTCGACGACACCCCGACCGCGTCGTACCCGCGATCGACGAGCCCTTCGACCACGACGGCGCACATGTCGCGATCGTCGTCGACGACGAGAATCTTTTTCACGCCGCACGCTCCGCGCTACTTCCGCGCGTGTCCGCGGTGGGCAGCTCGAGGCGTGCCTCGGTGCCATGGCCGCTCACGCGCGGCGCGATGACGAAGCGGCCCTGATGGTGCTTGGCGATCTCGTTGGCGATCGCGAGGCCGAGGCCCGTGCCCGCGCCTTGCGGTTTGGTCGTGAAAAACGGCTCTGTTGCGCGTGCGGCGACGTCCGGCGCAATGCCGGCTCCTTCATCCTCGACGACGAACGAAACGCTCCCTTCGGCGGCGCGCACGATTGCGCGCACGCGTTGACCGGGCTCGCTCGCATCGCATGCATTGAGGAGGAGGTTCACGAGCGCTTGTTCGAGGAGACGCGGCTCTCCGAAAACGTGGGCGCTGTCGTCGATGACGAGCTCGAGCGCAACGCCTGCCGCGTCGAAGCGGTGCTCGACCATCTTGCGCGCCGACTCGACGAGCGCGCGTGCATCGAGCTTCGACTGCATCGGAGCCTCGCCACGCGAGAGCGCGAGAAAGCTCGTGATGATGCCGCGGATCTTCTCGGTCTGCTCGAGGATGCTCTTCGCTGCGGCCGATGCGCGTTCATCCGCGGAGACGCGCGGCGCGAGCATTTCAGTGCGCGCTGCGATCACGCCGAGCGGCGTCGCGATTTCGTGAGCGATGCCTGTTGCGAATGCGCCCATCGTTGCGAGCTTGTCTGCGCGCGTGAGCCGCTCTTCGCTCGCGTGCTCCGCGCGTTTGACGACGAGCTCGCGTTCGAGCTCGAGCTCTTTGCGCTGCACACGAAGCGCGATCCCGCCGAACCCGAACGCGAGGATCACGGCGAGCAGCATGCCGAGCACGAGTCGCTGCTGCGCACGTGCCTCGCGATCGCGAATGCGGAGTGCGGTCGCCACGACGGCCACCGAGCGCCCATCGGGCGTGCGCGCGATCCCGGCGACGGCCATGCGTGTGGGTAGGCCGATCGCTGCTGCCTCCGGGCGAGCGAGCGAAAGCGTGCGATCGCCGCGCGCCATCGCCTGCGCAAGTGGAGCGCTGTCGATCGCTTGTCCGTTCGGACGGCGCAGCGCTCCGTCGGCGCTGCGCTCGATGACGAAGAGGCTTCCGGGAAGCTCGATCGCGCTCCCCGAGCCCGAAGCCGCGACGGCATCGGCGAGCGTGGCTTGTTCACGCGTGAAATCGGCGAGCGCATCGGCGCCTTCACGACGCGCGTCGAGATAGGCCGTCACGCCCACGACGAGGACGGCGGCGATCATCGCGACGAACAGCAAAACCCGGCGACGCATGGCTGACTGCTCCAAGCTTACCGAAATCGACGCGCTCATGCGGCTGGCTGCGGATCTTTGGCAAAGAAGAGAAACATCACGGGCACGAGAAACAAAGACAGCATCGTGGACGACGCGAGACCACCGACGACCGCGAGCGCAAGCGGCTGATTCGCCTCGGATCCCGACTCGAGCGCCATGGCCGTCGGGATGAGCCCGATGATAGTCGCGAGGCTCGTCATCATGATCGGCACGAATCGCGAGCGCGCGCCGCCGATGATTGCCTCGAGCATGTCCTCACCCTCGTTGAGTCGAACGTTGGCGTCGTCGACCAGCAAGATGCCGTTCGATACGGCGATGCCGATGACCATGAGCACGCCCATGAGCGCGGTGATCGAAAACCCCTGACCCGCCGCCATGAGCGCGAGCACGATGCCGACGAGCGACACCGGAATCGTGAACAGCATGATGAACGGCAAACGCAGCGACTTGAACTGCGCCGCCATGATCATGAACACGACCATCACCGCGAGCCCGAGGGCGACGCCGAGGCCGCTGAACGTGGTGCGCATCAAATCGACTTGGCCGACGAACGAGACCTTCACGTTCCTCGTGCGCGGGTCTTTTGCGAATGCGGTTTCGAGATCGCTCGCGACCGTTCCGATGTCGCGCCCCTCGACTTGCATTTGGACGTGAGCAGCGCGCTGGAGTTGGTTTCGCTCGATCGCGATCGGTCCGACGCTGCGATGCACGTCCGCGTACGTTCCAAGCCTGACGCTGCGACCATGCGCATCGAGGCGCACGGCAAGCTGACCGAGTGCGTTCGAATCGTGAATCGCTTCGGAGTCATAATAGGTGACGACGTAATAGGACTGGCCGTTGTTCGGATCGATCCACACGCTTGGCGTGTTGATATCGCCGAGCGTCGCATCGAGCGTCGATTGCGCCGCATCACGTGCGGAAACCCCAACGAGGCCGGCCTTCGTTCGGTCCGTGTCGACGCGCACCTCGGGATAGTCGAGCTCGAGCATATTTTCGACGTCACGCACGCCGGGCACCGTGCGCGAGACTTCGGCGACGGCGTTGGCTTGCTCGGAGAGCTCCTCGAGATTTTCACCACGGACCTCCACGACGATCGGCGCGAAGTACCCATTCGCGAAGACGCTCGCGACGAGCCCGCCGGGCCACTGGAGAAAATCGACGCCCGGGTAGTTGTCGGTGAGGATCTTCCGCGACATCACGGCGAGATCCTGCTGCGAATATTTGCGATGCTCGGGCTCCACGAGCTCGAGGCGAATGAAGCCCATGTGCGGGCCCCAGTTCGGGCTCGTCATCGCGCTGCGTGCGTTGCTGGGTGAGCCGATGTTGGTGAGCACGAGCTTGACCGTGTTCGGTGGTAGCTCGTGCGCGAGCTTGTCGCCCATCGCGTTGATCTTCGCGGTGGCGTCTTCGAGCGACGTGCCGGGTGCGAGGCGCACGTAGACGCGCTCCATCGACTCGTCGATCTCGGGGAAGAACGTCGCGGGCAATCGAAGCGCCGCAACGGCGCTCGCGCACACGAGCACCGCCGAAGCGATGACGACGGTTCGACGAAACGGAAGAACGCGGCGAAGCGTGCTCGCATATCCATCGGCGATGCGATCGATGAACCCTTCGACGCGCTTTCCGACGCGACCGTGCTCGGTGTGCCCGAGGAAGTATCGACACGCCACGGGCGTGACGCACACGCTCACGAAATAAGAGGCCGTCATGGCCGTCGCGACGGTGAGCGCGAGCGGCGCAAAGAGGCGTTTCGCGAGCCCCGCGAGCATGAGCACGGGAAGCAGCACGGCCATCGTCGTGAGCGTCGAAGCAAGGACGGGAAGGGCGACGGCATTCGTACCTTTGAGCGCAGCTTCGTAGCGACCGAGGCCCATGCGTCGATGTCGGTGAATCGATTCGAGAACCACGACGGCGTCGTCGACGAGTCTCCCCATCGCGAGCGTGAGCCCGCCGAGCGTGAACGAATTCAGCGTGTTTCCCGTGGCATAGAGAACGACGAGCGTGATCGCGAACGAAAGCGGGATCGCGATGGACACGATCATCGTGCCGCGCGTGCTCTGCAAAAACAAAAGTATGACGAGCGCGATGAGCACGAGCGCTTGCACGACCTCGCGCCGAAGCCCGCTGTACGCATCGCGCACGAACGTGGACGCGTCGAACACGGGAATGACCTCGACACCTTGCGGGAGATCCGAGAGATGCGCGATCGAGCTCTTCACGCTCTCGACGATCGCGAGCGTGTTGCCACCGGGGATGCGCAGGACGTTCAAGTAGACCGCGTTCTGCCCGTCGACCGAAACCGATTGCGTCGGCGGCGAGCCGCCATCTTCGACACGCGCGACGTCTTGAATGAGCACGGCCTTGCCGCCGACGACTTTCACGGGAGCTTCGCCGATGCGCGAGACACGGTTTGGAACTGCGTTCGTGTAGACGTTGGCGTCGAACTTGTGCGTGATGAATTCGCCCGATGGGAGCAGCGCATTCGCTTGCTTCACGGCTGCGGCGATGTCCTCCGACGTCACGCCACGCGCCTCGGCCTTCGCGGGATCGACGACGATGTTGATCTGTCGCTGCCGCCCGCCGTTGATCGCCGCGCTCGCGACGCCGGGAATGCCTTCGAGGAGCGGCTCGATGCTGTTTTGCGCATAGTCGTAGAGCTGCGGGCCGCTGAGCCCGCCGCCTCGCACGACGACTTGCACGACCGGCGCATTCGATGGGTCGTATTGCAGAACGAACGGCGGCAAGACACCGAGCGACTTCGGAACCGCGGCCATCGCGAACGCGGTTTGCTGCTGCACGAGCGTCTGCGCGGCGTTGAGGTCGACGCCCCACTTCATCCACACCCAGACGATGCTCAAGTTGTTGCGCGACGTGCTCTGCACGTGGTCGACACCCGCTGTCGCGCTCACGTATTTTTCGATTCGCCACGTGAGCGTCTTCTCGACGTCTTTTGCGCCAAGCCCAGGCGCAAGCGTGCCGACGACGAGCACGGGCGGCGTGAGATCCGGAAACGTATCGACCGCCATGCGCGGTGTCGTCACCCCTGCGAACACGACGACCGCGATGCAGATCATCAAGATCGCGATGGGATTGCGGAGCGCGAGGCCGGTCATGGCGCTTCTTTTGCGGCGACGCGGTCCTTGTCCGCCAAGAGCGCGCGCCCTTCGGCGACGACGAGCGCGCCCGGCGCCAGCGAGGTGTCGACGAACACGTCACCGCCGGACTCGCCGAGGTACTTGAACGTCCTCGACCGCGCGATTTCGTTTTCGACGACGAACACCGTCGCCTTCGTTCCGCGGATCGTCGCGACGGTGAGCGGCAGCTTCGTCGCGACCGTGGGCGTGCCCACGTTCATCGTGATTTCTCCGGTCGTGTAGACCGGCACGGTGTGACGCGGATCGGGAATATCGATCTCGAGATGGATCGTGCGCGTGCCGGGGTCGGCGCTTGGGGCGCGTCGCGAGATGACGCCATCGACGGTCGCGCCGTTTGCGAAGAACCGAACGTGAGCCGCATTCCCGGGTGCAACGACGTCGAAATCATTTTCAGGAACCGACGCAACGAGGCGCAGCGTCGTTCGATCGACGACCGTCACGATTGCATCGCCTGGATGAATGAACGCGCCGGGGTCTACGGTGCGCGCGCCGATGTCGCCGTCGAATGGTGCGCGAAGGATGCAGTCGCTCACGCCGAGCGACGTTCCGAGGAGCTTGGCTTTCTGCGCGAGCACGCTCGATGCCTCGGCTGCGCTCTGAGCGCTCTTCTGCTCGGCTTCGTTCGTCGAAACGAATCCGCCGTCGAGCAAGCTCGCGACGCGCGTTGCTTCGTGCGACAGCGCTTTCTGTCGTTCGTCGAGCGAGCGCGCTTCCATCGCGACGGCTTGCGACTGCGCGCTCGCGTTGCGACAGTCGAGCGTCGCCAGTACGGCGCCTTTGGTCACGCTCGCACCCGGGCGCACGAGAACGGTGTCGACGTAACCCGACACGAGCTGCGGTCCGACCGAAGCGGAGACCCACGGCTCGATCGTGCCGACGTAGGTTCGCGTCGGTTGATATTGTCCTGCGGAGGCTTTGACGACCGTGACGGGCTTTGGGCTCGACGTCAGCGCGACTTTGTTCGTCTTCGATTCGGCGCGGATCACCATGATGCCGCCGAGCGCGAGCACCACGAGCACGATCCCGACGATCACGACAACGACGCTGCGCCTCACTTGATGAGCCCTTCGGAAATCGCGCGTCCGAGCGCCGCGCGCGCCTTCGCGATATCGAACTTGCCCATCGCGAGCGCTACCTCGGCGTCGGCACGAAGCGATTCGGCATCCGCAAGCTCGACGGCGGTTCCAAGGCCCGCTCTGAATCGCGCATCGGCTTGGGCGTAGTTGGCAACCGTGGCCGTCACTGCGCGCTCGAGGCCGGGGAGCGCATCGCGCGCGACGTCCATGCCGATGTACGCACGTTGAACGTTGGTCGCGATGACTTGTTTGAACGCGGCGGCATCTTCGCGAAGCGCATCAGCTTGCGCCGCCGACGCACGGCCGCGCGCGACGACCGTGCCGTCGTAAATGGGCCACGAAAAAACGAGACCGACGTCCCAGTTCGGAACCGTCGGCAACCAACCACTATAGTCGGCCGTGATTCCACTCGATGTCGGTGGCGCGCCACCTGCGCGGCCGGAGAACGTCGCCGTGCCCGAGAAATCGGGCCTGAGCTCCGCGAAGATCGCACGCGACTTCGCTTCCTCCGCGCGCACTTTCGCAAGCGCCTCGGCGACGTGCGGATCGCGCGACGCAGCTTGGCTGAGCGCATTGCCGAGCGTCGGAACACTCGACGCGGTCGACAGATCGCCGTTCGCATCGAGCATCAAGTCCGGCGCGCCCACCGCCGCGGCGAGAACCGCTTGCGCTGCCATCACGCCGCCGCGCGCGCGAATGCGTCCGATGTCGAACCGCGCGAGATCGGCGTCGGCGCGCGTCAGCTCGATCGGCGAGTGCATCCCCGACGCCACACCTGCGCTAGCGAGCTCGCGGTGACCGCGCGTGCGATCGTACGCATCTTGCGACGCCTTGAGGACGCCTCGCGCCGCGAGCACCGCGTAGAACGCCTCTTCGACGCCGTAGTCGACGTCGAGCCGCGTCGAATCCGATGCGTGTCGGGACACGTCGACGAGCGCGTCGGCAGCGGCGGATTGCGCGGCGATGCGACCGAAGTCGAACACTTCTTGGCCGACACCGATGGCCGCGAATGTCGATCCGTACGGTTGAAACGAAGCGTGCGATGCATCAACGACGCTTCCACTTCCGATGCGCGGAATGTCCAAATACGGCGAACCGATGGTCTGCGCTGTCGTGTTGTTCGCGCTGCCGACGTAGATCTGCGCGGTGACGCCGAGTTGCGGGAGCCATTGCGCGCGCGGAACGCGAGCTCGAGCCTGCTCGGCGGCGATGCGTGCGAGCGCGGCGTGCACGATGGGCTGATGCTGGCGCGCATACGTACGCGCTTCGTCGAGCGTCACGCTACGCGGCGCGGTCTCTTGTGCGTACGCCCCGGACGCGAGAAGCAGAGCCGACGCGAGGAGCAGAGCCGGCACGAGCCACTTCATCGCCGCCTTGCCAGAGCAAGCAGCGAGCCACGCGGAAGTGGCTGGAAAACGTGCGCTTCGGTAGGCCGGGCCGGGAGAATTTCCCAGCAGCCAGGGAGAAATTCCGTTTCGCCGTGCGAGCGATCAGTCTTCGTCTTGTGCGCGGAGCTTCGCGAGCACGGATAAGTCTTCGAGCGTCGATGTGTCGCCTGTGGTTTCGAGCGAGCCCGATGCGACCTCTTTCAAGAGGCGCCGCATGATTTTCCCGCTGCGCGTCTTCGGGAGCGAATCGGTGAAGCGGATTTGATCCGGGCGCGCGAACTTTCCGATTTCTTTGTCGATGTGCTTCGCCAGCGCGTCTTTCAAATCTTTGCTCGCGCTGTGCCCGTTCTTGAGCGTGACGAACACCACGAGCGCTTGGCCTTTGAGGTCGTCCGGTTTGCCGACCGCGGCTGCTTCGGCAACGGTGTGGTGGCTCACGAGCGCGCTCTCGATTTCGGCGGTGCCGATGCGATGACCCGCAACGTTGAGAACGTCATCGATGCGGCCGACGACCCAGAAGTAACCGTCCTCGTCGCGCCGGGCGCCATCGCCGGTGAAATACATTCCGGGGAGCTGTGACCAGTACGCTTGCTTGAAGCGATCGTCGTCTCCGTAGAGCGTGCGCGCCATGGAAGGCCACGGGCGCGTGAGAGCGAGCTTGCCGCCCTCGTTCGCGCCCGCGGGCGTTCCTTGATCGTCTTTGACGATGAGCGGAGCGCAGCCGAAAAATGGGAGGCCCGTGGACCCGGGTTTGCTGAACACCACGCCCGGAAGCGTCGTCAGCATGATGCACCCCGTCTCCGTCTGCCACCACGTGTCGACGATGGGGCAGCGGCCGCCGCCGATGGTCGCGTGATACCAAACCCACGCTTCCGGATTGATTGGCTCGCCGACGCTTCCGAGCAATCGAAGGCTCGACAGATCGTGCTTCTTCGGCCACTCGTCACCGGCTCGGATGAACGCGCGGATCGCCGTTGGCGCGGTGTAGAGAATCGACACCTTGTGCTTCGCGATGATCTGCCACAAGCGGCCCCAATCCGGAGCGTTGGGTGCGCCTTCGTACATCAAGCACGACGCGCCGCACGAGAGTGGCCCGTAGACGATGTACGTGTGACCGGTGACCCAGCCGACGTCGGCAGTGCACCAATACAAATCCGTCGGCCGCAAATCGAAGATGTACTTCGTGCTCACGTGCGCGCCCGCGAGGTAGCCCGCGGTCGTGTGGAGGACGCCCTTCGGTTTTCCCGTCGAGCCTGACGTGTACAAGATGAAGAGCGGGTGCTCGGCGTCGAACGCCTCCGGTTTTTCGGCGCGTGCAATCGAGGCAGCGCTCGCGGACTCGATGGCGGCGTCCCAGGCGACGTCGCGGCCGGCCTTCATCGTGATCGGCGCCTTTTCCGCGCCGATTCGCATGTAGACTACAGCCTTCTCGATCGTGGGCGTCTGCTCGAGGGCCTTGTCGGCCATGTCTTTGAGCGGCACCACGGTTCCACGACGCCAGGCGCCGTCTTGGGTGATGAGCACTTTGGCTTTGCAGTCGTTGATGCGATCGCGAAGCGCCTCCGACGAGAACCCACCGAACACGACGGAGTGCGTCGCGCCGATTCGCGCGCACGCGAGCATCGCCACGGCGGTTTCGGGGACCATGCCCATGTAGATCGCGACGCGATCGCCGGCCGCGACGCCAAGCTCCGCGAGCGCGGCCGTGAACCGCACGACCTCGCGATGAAGCTCCGCGTACGTGAGCGTGCGCGTGTCGCCGGGCTCGCCTTCCCAAACGAGCGCGCGCCGCTGTGCGGTGTCGCCAGCGAGGTGACGATCGAGGCAGCTCTCGCTCACGTTGAGCTTGGCGCCGACGAAAAACTTCGCGTGCGGGAGCGTCCACTCGGAGAATTTGTCGAACGCTTTTCGCCACACGAGCTCTTTCGTCTGCTCGGTCCAGAACGCTTCCGGCTGCTCGATCGACTGCTTGTAGAGGGCGTCGTACTCCGCTTTGGTTTTGATCCGCGCTTGCGCGGTGAACTCCGCGCTGGGCTGAAATCTGCGGTCTTCTTTGAGGTGCGAGATGATGGCGTCGGACATGGCGGCCCAGGATGATACACTGACTTCGTGGCTTTCTTGCGGCCTTGGGCGGCCATCTTCGCGTGCGCGGGCATGGCCTGCTCGCTCCTCGTGCGCACGAGCGACGTGCAGTGCACGCTCGATCAAGATTGCGCGGCCCGCGGGTTCGACGCAGGCGGTGCGGCCATCGTCTGCATCAATCACGTGTGTGTCGGCCCGGGCATCGGCGGCCCATGCTCGTCGAACGTCGAGTGCGTGACGCGCAGCGCGGGGCAGCCCGCCATTTGCCGCCAAGACAACCACACGTGCGTGCCGCTCCTCTCGCCGGATTGCTCGAAGGTCTACGGCGACTTCAACAACGACGACGCCATCGTGCTCGGCTCCATCTTGTCGCTCAAAGGATCGAACGCGAGCTCCGGAATGTCGGAGCTCCAAAGCGCCGAGCTCGCCTTCGACGACTTTACCAATACCGTTGTCGGCTTGCCCGGCGGCGGCAACGGAAAACCGCGCCCACTCGTGCTCGTCGAATGCGACGACTCCGGTGACAACACGGTCGCTCAGCGTTCGGCGACACATCTCTCGAAAGACATCGGCGTCCCCGCGATCATCGGACCGGACTCGAGCGGGCTCTGCACGGCTGTCATCAACAACGTCACCATTCCCGCGAAGGTCCTCATGATCTCGCCCGCCGCGACGAGCGCGACGCTCTCGGGCATCTCACAATATTTCTGGCGCACCTCCCCATCGGACGACATCCAAGCGATTCCGCTTCGGCTCTCGGTCGGTGAAATCGCGACGGCCGCATCGCTCGTTACCGTCAAGCTCGCCGTCGTCTACAAAAACGATTCGTACGGAAGCGGTCTCTTTTCCGCGGTGACGAGCACGCTGCAAATCAACGGCGCCGCCGTCGGCGACGCATCGAACTCAGGCAATTTCAAACCCGTGCAGTATGCAGCCGATGGCTCCGACCTCGCGTCGGCCGTGGCGCAGGTGGTGTCGTTCGCGCCGAACATCATCGCGCTCTTCGGCACCAACGAGGTCGTCTCTAGCGGCCTCGACGCCATCGAAGCGCAGTGGCCCGGCGGATCATCGCCGCCCCCGCGCCCGCAATATTTGATTTCGGACGGCGGCGAAGTGCAAGAGCTGCTCGACGAGATCACATCGAACCCTGGCATTCGCACGCGCGTGCGCGGCACCGTGCCGGGAACGAACAACTCGCTCTTCCAAGCGTTCAACCTGAAGTACCTCGGCAAGTACGGCTCGCCCGCGGACGTGTTCGGCATGGCCGGCTCCTACGACTCGGCCTACTTGCTCGCGTACGCCATCGCGTCGCTCGGCAGCACCGCCATCGACGGCACCGGCATCGCGAACGGTCTCGACAAGATGGTCGGCGGCGTTCCGATCGACGTCGGCACCGGCGCGCTCCAAACCGCGCTCACGACACTCACGGGCGGGAGCGCGATCGACATCAACGGCGCAAGCGGGCCGCTCGACTTCGACATCAAGCAGCACGAAGCACCCAGCGACATCGACGTCTGGTGCGTCGCGCTCGACGGCTCGAACAAGCCACAATTCGCCGATTCGAAGCGCTCGTTCGACTCGTCGAGCGGGCTCATGGTGGGTAGCTACAAATGTCCATGAAGCGCATGCGCGCCATCGCCGCTGTCGCGCCGCTGATTTGCGCGTGCTCGCTGCTCGTCGGGCACGACCCCATCCAGTGCACCACCGATCAGGACTGCGTCGCGCGCGGTTTCGACGCAGCCGGCCCGATCGTGTGCGTGAACACCGTGTGCGTCGGCCCCGGCACGGGAGGCCCGTGCTCGACCAACTCCGAGTGCATCACGCGAAGCGCGGGGAAGCCGGCGATTTGCCGGCAAGACACGAAAACGTGTCAGCCGCTTTTGTCGAACGAGTGCATCAAAGTCTACGGCGACCCGACCAACGACGACGCCATCATCCTTGGCGGGCTTTTCACGCTCACCGGCGTCAACACGTCGAGCGGCACGGCGCGCATGAACAGCATCGAGCTCGCCATCGACGACTTCACACAAACAGTCGTGGGTCTTCCCGGCGGCAGCGGCGGCAAACCGCGCCCGCTCGTGCTCGTCGAATGCGACGACGCCTCCGACAACACACAAGCCACGACCGCCGCCAACCATCTCATCGACATCGGCGTGCCGGCGATCATCGGGCCGGGCGGCAGCGGCATCGTCACTGCGGTCGTGCAGAATGCAACCATTCCGAAAGGCGTCTTCGTGATCACGCCGTCGGCGACGAGCACGTCGCTCAGCGGGCTGAGCTCGCTCTTGTGGCGCACCGCACCATCGGACGTCGTTCAAGCCGTTGCGATGCAAGATCAAGTCGGTGCGATCGAGGCGCAATTCAAGATCGACAACCCGAGCATCCCGAAGCTCAAGCTCGCCATCGTCTATCAAAACAACACGTACGGCACCGGGCTCTTCGGCGCGATGACGAGCGGGCTCATGCTCAACGGCGCACTCGTCAGCGACTCGTCGAACAACGGATTTTTCACGCCGCTCCAATACGACGCGACTGCGCTCGACCCGAGCGCCGCGGCCGCGCAAGTCGGCACGGACAAAGACAACCTCGTCGTCGGCATCGGCACGACGGAAATCATCACGAAGTTTCTCACGCCCGTCGAAACGAACTGGCCAGGCGCGACGCCACGCCCGCTCTATTTGTTCTCGGATGCCGGCGAAAAGCCCGAGCTGCTCACGGCCGTCACGGGCAACGCGGCACTTCGCCAGCGCATTCGCGGCACCGTGCCCGGCACGACGAACCCGCTCTTCGGCGCGTTCAACATCCAGTACCAAGGCAAGTACGCCGCATCGGCGAACGTCTTCGGCATGGCCGGCGCCTACGACTCGCTCTACTTGATCGCGTACGGCATCGTCTCGATCGGCTCGAGTCCGATCACGGGTGCGGCGCTCGCCTCATCGATGTCGAAAATGGTCGGCGGCCAAAAGTCGGCCGTCGGTGCGGGCAACATCAAGAACGCGTTCCAAGTTCTCCAGAGTGGCAACGCGATCAACATCGACGGCGCCTCGGGCCCGCTCGACTTCGACCTCACGAAGCACGAAGCGCCCAGCGACATCACCGTGTGGTGCATCTCGACCGACGGCTCCGGCAATCCCATCTTCACCGCATCAGGCCGCTACTACGATGCACCGACCGCGGTGATGAAGGGCTCGTTCTCATGCCCGTGAGGCGCAACCGATGACGCTCTACGCAAAAGACAAGAGCTTCAGCGCCGGCTGGATGATCGGCGGCGCGGTCGTGATGTTCATCGCGAACTTGTTTCTCGGGACCGCACTTGCCGTTCTCGAGGTCACGTCGATTTGGGTGCTCGCCGGCGCCGCATGCGCGAGCTTCTTGATTGGCGGCTTCATGATCGGTTGGAAGTCCGAGGGCCAAACGATCATCGAAGCGGGCATGGCCGCCGCGCTCGCCTCGGGCGCGGCGATCATGATCGTGTTCGTCCGCTCGCGCGGCAGCTCGCTAGAGCCCCTGTCGCTCGTGATCGGAACCGCACCGCCATTTCTCTGTGGCCTTCTCGGCGGCTTCCTCGGCGAAAAAGTCCAGGGCGACTCCGTCGAAGTGCAAGACTGAGCGAAGACTAGAATTTCGTCACCCCGTCGCGCTCGCAAGCGAGCTCCGCGCATGGCGCGCTTCGCCGAAACCGGCCGGCCCCAAGTGCCCACCTGGCCGGCCCGCCCGGCCCACCCTGGCCCGGCCACCCCCCCCCCCCC
>JBBSFE010000024.1:0-55752 GCA_038239005.1 Polyangiales bacterium | reverse complement strand
CCGCGCGGCTCTGCGGAGCGAATAATATTTTCTGAAGGGAGAACAGCAGAAGAGAAGTGTCACCTATGTCTCTGGATAACTCGCGGTAGCCGTCACCGATGTCGTTGGAACAAAGTGTCACCTATGTCCTTGCTCGCTCAGGCGGTCCGCGCTCATGCATAGCGCGGGATAGTCGTCGCGAACGCTGCATCGACGGCGCGCGAGTCGGGCGCATTCGCGACGGCAACGAACGTCAAGTTCTTCGCAGGTGCGATCCACGCGAGCGCCATCCAGAGTGTATTGCTGCCCGCGTGCGTGAGAGCAGTGCCGCCTGCCCATGAGCGATGGGTGAACGACCAGCCGCCGGCGTAGCGTTGTCCGTCACGTGATTCGTTCGGCACTTCGAGCAGTCGCTTCATCGAAGCATCCGACACGAGCGTGACCTGCTCGCCACGCGCGCCCGCAAGGACGAGAGCAAGAAATTTCCCCCAGTCCGCGAGCGCGCAATGGACGCCACCCGCGGGAGCGCTGGACGGTGGATTGTCCGTGCGCTCGGAGACGCTCGCGTACCCGAACAGGCCACGACGATGTCCGCGTGGTGCAGGTTCGTCAGGTGCCCCGAAACCGGCGGTCGTCATTCCAAGCGGCGCAAACAAATCCGCGCGCATGAGATCTTCCCATTGACGTCCAGTGGCTCGCTCTAGCGCAGCGCCGAGCGTCACATAACCGGTGTTCGAGTATTGGAACGTGCCGGGCGCTTGCGATGGTGAGCGCGCGAGCACAGCGCGGATCGCCGCAGAGCGCGCGTCAGCCTTCGAGCCAGCTCGCCACATCGAGGCCCACATGCGCGCGGGAAATTGATGTGGAAGACCACCGCGATGCTGCAGCAGTTGTTCGATCGTGACAGGGCGATACGCGTCGTGAATGTCGTCGCCGAAGATCGTGCCGAGTGTGTCGTCGAAGCTCAGCTTGCCACGGTCAATCCAAATCGCGGTGAGCACGGCCGTCATGGCCTTCGTGTCGGAGCCGAGGTGAAAGCGATCGTCAATCGTCACGCGAGCGTCGCTACCCTTCGCGCGAAGACCCGTCGCGCCGATCGCGAGCAGCTCGTTTCCACGCCATGCGGCGGCGGCCAAAGCGGGTAATTTGCTCTTGGCGCGAATCGGCTCGAGTGCCGCGGCGAGATCGGTTGCGGTAGAAGTCAGCGTTGGCGGCTCAACCCCTCGGCGGGACGGAGTCGCGGTCTTGCGCAACGCGGGCCAGGAAATCGATCACGTCGATCTTCGTCACGATGCCCACGAGGGCCTCGTCTTCCATGACCATGGCGACCTTGGCGTCTGACAAAGCGTTTTGCAGGAGCTCGATCTTGGTCTCGGGCGTCACCGTCGCGTAGTCGCCTTCGGCGAGATCGCCCACCGGGGACTCGAGCGTTTTCTTGCCGCTCACCAAGTGGCGCAGCAAATCCACCTCTTGCACGATGCCGCGGAGCTTGCCGGATTCGACGACCGGGAGCTGGCTGATGTTTTGTGTTTTGAGCGCATCGATCGCTTCGCGCACCGTCGATGCGGGGGACGCCGTGAAGATTTTCTTTTTGTAGCGAGCGCCCAAGAGATCGCGGACGGTACCGAGGCCCGGCTCTGCGTCGAGAAAACCGTTTTCGCGCATCCAGTCGTCGTTGAAGATTTTCGAGACGTACTTTTGGCCGGCGTCGCACAAGAACACGAGAATGCGCATGCCGGGTTTTCCGTGCTCGCGGGCCCATTTCACCGCACCGGCGACGGCCGCGCCGCCCGAGCCGCCGACGAACAAACCTTCGAGGCGTGTGAGGTCGCGCGTCATCAGGAAGCATTCTTTGTCGTCGACGCGGACGATGTCGTCCAAGATTTTCAAGTTCATCGTCGTCGGGAAAAAATCTTCACCGATGCCTTCGACTTTGTACGAGAACGGTTTCGTCACGCGCCCCGTTTTGACGAAGTCGTAATAGAGCGAGCCCACAGGGTCGACGCCGACGAGGCGGATGTCGGGCTTCTTTTCTTTCAGATATTTCCCTGTGCCGCTGATGGTGCCGCCCGTGCCCATGCCGGCGACGAACACGTCGACCTCGCCGCCGGTTTGATTCCAAATCTCGGGGCCCGTGGAGGTGTAGTGCGCCTCGGGGTTCGCGGGGTTGTGGTACTGATTCGCATAGAAGCAGTTCTGCGTTTCGGCGGCGATGCGCTGCGCCACTTGATAGTAGCTGCGCGGATCATCCGGCTCGACCGCCGTCGGGCAGACGACGACGCGCGCGCCGAACGCGCGGAGGTTCGAGATTTTCTCCTGACTCATCTTGTCGGGCATGACGAAGACGCATTTGTATCCGCGCACCGCCGCGAAGAGCGCGAGCGATGCGCCGGTGTTGCCGCTCGTGGCTTCGACGATCGTCCCGCCCGGTTTCAACCCCGACTCTTCGGCGCGGCGAAGCATGTTGCGCGCGAGGCGATCTTTGTGCGAGCCGCCCGGATTCAAGAACTCGCACTTCACGTAAATCTCGGCGGAAACGTCCTTCGAGACACGATGAAGACGCACGATCGGCGTGTGACCCACTGCCTCTGTGATGTTCTCGAGCGCGCCCTTCATCATTCGGCGGAGCCTACGCAATGAACGTCAACGCGTCCAACGCTGGAGGTTCGCCGCGAAGCCGCGCATGTCGATGACGAGGTCGAGCGTGCGACGCATGTGGAGGCCCTCGAGGATTCTGTTCGTCGAGCGCGAACGCGGCGTGACCCACACGAGCCTGCCGCCGCGTGTGAGTGAGCCGACGATATTTTCTAGCGCCGCGCCGAGCAAGTCATCGAGCTTTCCGGTTTGGACCAATCGACGACCCATCGGCGGGTTCGTGATGATGAGCGTGACGTCTTTCGGCGCGAACGTTCGCGCGTCGGCGCGCTCGAGTCGCACATCACGCACACGCGCGGCATCGAGATTTTTCTTCGCAGCCGCAAGAGCGCGGTCGTCGGTGTCGGTGCCAATCATCCTTTTGTACGGACCGATGCGCGCACGTTCGACGAGCTCGAGACCCGAGCCGACGAATGGGTCCCACACGATGTCGTCTTCGCCGCCACTCGCGACGCGCGCGAGCGCCGCAGCGATCGTCGGGTGCGATGCAGCGGGTACGTCGGCCAATCGGTACGTGAAGCGCGCATCGTCCCAGCTCTTCGGGATCGCGAACACGCCGCTTGCCGAGACCTCGATTTCCCAGTCGCTGGCAATCGGATCGTTGACAAGCTCGGGAGCAATCGCCGCGACGCGTTCGGCGAGCTCGCGTGTCGCCGCGCGTTTGTGGCCCGCGCCAATCCACTCGACGCGCCATCGCACCGCGCCATCCGTGAGAGCGCCAAGCAGCGGCGCGGCGGCCGCGATGATTCCCGCGAGCGCATCGCCAGGATCCGCACCGCGGTGGAGAACGATGGCCGCGGTCATCCATGTTCGCGCGACCGTGATTTCCTTCAGCGAGGTGACGCGCGTCGCGACGAGGCCCGCACGTTCGATACGCGCACCCCGCGTTTCGCCCGCGAGAATCGATTCGAGCCCTTCACGGCATCGGAGCTGCACCTCGAACGCCGTCGTCGCGTCACGCTCGGACGCAATGCGCGAAGGCATGAGCCGCGCCTCGCTCCGAGTGATTCGCCGGAGAGCTTCACGACGCATGCGATCCGTCGACGCATCGGGATGTCGCAACCGAAGCGCAGCCGCTTCGCTCGTGCCGCCAATCTTTCCGAGAGCCTCGACGATCGCCCGCGTCACTTCGGGTTTCTTCTCGTGTGCGAGCGCCTCGCGCATGCGTCGCGAGGCCTCTTCGCGAATGCTTGTATTCTGCAAACGTCCGAGCCCGCGCGCTGCCACCTTGCGCGTTCGTGGATCGCCGTCGCCGAGGCCCGCGATTAGCGCAGCGTGTGCGTCGTCGCCTCGAGCGCGCCCGAGCAACGCGAGCAATCGATGACGCAGCGGCGCTTTCGCCTCTCCCCACGATTTGTCCGCGTGCTCGACTGCAGCAGGTACGGACGCGAGCGCACGTACGACCTTCGCGGCTTCGTCTTCCGGCGCATCCGCGAGCAGCTCGAGCAGCGGCGCGACGTCGCGACGACCGGGCGTGAATCCCGGATCGAGGAGCTTGGCGCGGATGGCGTCGAAGTGGGACATTGTCGTCGTGAAACCCGGCGGGCCTATGGCTCGTACTCCATGAAAGCATGACTGCGAAGATTAGCGATCGCCGGACGTTCCTGCGCGTCCTTGGTGCGGGCACCGTTCTCACGGTTCTCGGCGGCACGTACGTCGTCGTCGGCGACGCAGACACGCGCAAAGCCCGCAAGTTGAAGCTTCCAGATGGCCGCCAGCGCCTTCCGCCAGGCCAATCGGTGATCGCGCGCCTTCGCCCGATGGGCGGCCAAGAAGGCGATCCGTCGCCGAGCGCTTTCAAGCTGAAGGTTCACGGCGCGGTCGACCATCCCTTCGAGCTCGATTTCGCCGCCCTCCTCGCGATGACGCAAGTCGAACAAACCTGCGACGTCCACTGCGTCACCAAGTGGTCGATGCTCGACAGCCACTGGACGGGCGTGCGCGTCGCCGATCTCGCAGAGCTCGCAAAAGTAAAAGCTTCCGCGCATCACGTCGTCTTCGAAGCTGCTTCCGGTTACACCGCGAACATTCCACTGCACGACGCGCTCAAGCCGAACGTTCTCGTCGCGCACAAACACGAAGGCCTACCGCTCGCGCGCGCTCACGGCGCGCCGGTTCGCGCGCTCGTCCCCGATTCGTATTTCTGGAAGAGCGCGAAGTGGCTCACGGGCATTTACTTCACGGAGACCGATCGCCCGGGATATTGGGAGACACGCGGCTACAGCAATCGCGCCGACCCGTGGAAGGAAGAACGCTACTCGTGATGGTTTCGTGAAAGTTCGTCCGTGGGTGCGCGCGGTTCATCGCGACCTTGGTTACGCTGCCGTGGGTCTCACGTTCGTGTACGCCGCGAGCGGCCTCGCGGTGAATCACATCGCCGATTGGGATCCGAACTTCCACAACACGACGCGCGAATTCACCGTGCAGCTCCCCGGCGGCGTTCAATCCGACGATGACGTCGCCGCCGTGATCGCAGCGAGCGCGGGCATCAAAGAAAAACCAAAAGAGGTTTACCGCGAAGGCGACGATCTCGAGATCCTCTACGACCGCCGCACGCTCCACGTCACGCTCGCCACCGGCCACGTGCTCGAAGAGCGCCAAGAGCCACGCTTCCTCCTCCGCTTCGCGAACTGGTTGCATCTCAATCGTGGAAAGAAAGCGTGGAAATACTTCGCGGATGCGTACGCTGCCGGCTTGCTGCTCCTCGCGACGAGCGGCCTCTTCATGTTGCCGGGCAAAAAAGGCCTCATCGGCCGCGGCGCCGTGTTCGTCGCCATCGGCATCGCGATCCCGGTCGCGTACGTGGTGCTATCGAACGGCCCTTAAGGCCGGTGCGTTGCGAGAAAGAAACTATCGATCGCAAAGGCCACGAGCGCGATCCCGAGCACGATCAGAAGGACGTAAGGCCCCCAATCCCGCGGCTCGCCCTTCTGCGGCTCCTGCTCCTTCGACACACCGCTCTTTCTAGCACTGCCTGTCGTCAACCGATCGATAGCCCATGTTTTGGCTGCTACCGATCGGTCAACCCGTGTTCCTTTTGCGAGCGGAGCTCGGATGGCGTGGGCAGCTCGACGCATACGTCGTCGGCAGCCAATGAATAGACTTCGATCCCGGCGAGCTGCTCGCGCGAAAAGACGAAAATGCCGGTGAGCGTTTTCTCGTTCTCGGTGCCGAAAACAAAGTCGCTCACGATTCTCATTCCTCGCCCTTGAGGTGTGCGCCCACCAATTGCAAAATTGATACTGGCGCATCCACAACCGCATCGCGCGACGACCGACGCATCGGCCAGCTGTGAGAGAAGCACCGCTTTTTCGTCGGCGCTCACTTCGCCATGCTCGATCATCCAGCGCACGAGCTCGCGCTCGCGCTCGGTGAGCGGACGCGGAAATGTGCCCATCATTATTCGACGTCACGGACGCGGGATGCTGACAGTCAACGAAGCGCGAGCCAAATTCCGATGACGACTGCACCTGCGATCGCGCCGCCCACCGCGTACACGACGATCTCCTTCACGTGCCCGGCGACCTTCCGCGGCTCCGTCTCCGCCTCCGTCTCCGTCTCCGGTTCCGGCTCCGTCTCCGTTTCCCGCTCCGTGGGCGCCAATGCGGGAACGCTGTGCTCGACCTCGGGGACTTCGGCGAGTGCGACGGGTGGCACGAATGTCTTCCGATCGCGCCCCGCGGCGTCGTCGAGCCACTCGGATTGTTTGAGCGCCTCACCCGGAAAAAGCTCTTCGACGAACCGGGCGATGCGCGCGGGTTGCGCGGCCGCGCGCGCGCCTAGGTACGTGTCGAGATCACGAGCCATGTCGTCGGCGGACGCGTAGCGCTCGTTGCGATCTTGTTTCAGCGAGTGGTCGATGATCTTCCAAAGCGGCTCGGGGAAATTGTGGACGACGTTGCGCACGTCGGGGACGTCGCCTTTTTGAATGGCGCGGACCGTGTCGATGTCGCTGTCGCGCTTGAAGAGGCGGCGCATCGTGACCATTTCCCAGAGCGTCGTGCCGAGCGCGTACACGTCGGAGCGGCCGTCGAGGTTGTCCTCTTTGATTTGCTCGGGCGACAGATACGGGATCTTCCCCTTGATCAAACCGCGCGTGCTCTGCGTTTGGCGCTTTCGCGCTTTGGCCAATCCAAAATCGATCAGCTTGATGGTGGCGTCGTAGCCGATGAACACGTTGCTCGGGTTCACGTCGCGGTGAACGATGCCGAGGTGACGGCCGTCTTCCTCGTCGACGAGGGCGTGCGCGTGACCGAGCCCACGCGCGACCTCGCGTGCGATGTACGCTGCGGCGTCGAGCGGGATCGCGATCTCCTTTTCGTGCGCGGCGGCCCAGATGTCGAGGAGACACCGGCCCATCAAGAGCTCCATTGCGATGAACCACGCGCCCGCCTGCGCGCCGTAACCGAGCGTGCGGATCACGTTCGGGTGCGAGAGCTGCGTGAGGATCTGCGCCTCGTCGAGGAACATCTGCTCGTAGGTCGGGTTCTTGACGAAGTCGCCCTTGATGACTTTGAGCGCGACGACGTCTTGCTCGGGCGGCGTCTCTTCACCAGGTGACGCGACATACTTGCCGAGATACACCGACGCCATCCCGCCGCCGCCGATCTTGGGGCCGAGCGCGAACGGTCCGAGATCGGCTGTGACGAGTGTGTTGGTCATCGGTCAGAACGTGCCGACAGCGCCGAGATGGAAGCTGAGCTCCGTCTTGACGCCATTCACATCAGGATCCGTAAACTGCCACACTTCGGTCGAAGCCTTCAGCCGGAAATGACGTTCGACGAGAATCGACGCGCCAAGCGTCGCGCGGCCGACCGCGCTGACCTTGTCGAGCGGCGAGGTGATCAGCACGTCGCCGACGCGCAGCATTCCATCTGCACGAAAGATCAAATCGAAGCGACGGGTGACGGGAACCTCGAGCTCGGCGTATGCGCCGTGTTTCACGAAGAATGCGTTGGCGTCGTCGACGACGTATCGGAGGCCGGGGTGATCGGCGTCGAATTGCTGACGGCGCGCGAGGTACTCGATTCGGAGCGTGGTGCGACCGATCCGAAGCGCTGCGTCAGCGCCGAAGATGACGTACATGAGCTCGCGATTCGGATCGAGAAAGCCGCCCATTCCGCTCGCGCCGAGCGTGAGATCGCTTCTTTCGCCGAGCTTGAGCGTGAGCGCGAGACGACCGCCGACCGTCGGCACCGAATTGTTGTCGAGATAGAAGTAGCTGCCCGAGCGCGACTGCACGAAGTCGAGATCCATTCCCGAGTAGTCGCCTTTGAATCCGGCGACGGCGTAGGCCGCGTAGTCGACCTGCGCGCGACTCCCAAACCAGTGCGTTCCGCTGAGCTCGAGGCCGTTGTCGGGGAATGGGCTCGGCAAGACGCCGCTGTTCCAGTCGCGCAAGCGGAGCATTCGACCCATGTCGTACGGAAGTGGCTTGTCGCTGAGGCGGTGGTTTGCCGGATCGTGTCGCAAGTTGAAACCGCCGAAGCTCGGGCTGAACCGACCGAGTCGGATGTTGAGCTCGTCGTTGAAGCGGTAGTCGAGATACGCCATGTCGGTTTCGAAGCCGTGGCATCCAAAACAAACTTTCACGTTCGCCGAGAAGTGATCGCTCAAGTCGGCGGAGAGCTTCATCGAGAGCTCGACCGTTGCGCCGTCGAACGGAGGCGTGCTCGTTCGCCGCAGGTTTTCCGGTGCAAACGCGTAGTCGGCCTGCGCGGTCGCGGCGAACGTGTGATCGATCGCGGCTGCCGGCCGCGTCGCGAAGAGAAGTGCCGTGACGATTGCGAACGCGAGCGCAAACAGCGTCGCACGCCCTCGCGAGCTCAAAGGCGATCTCCCTTTTTCTTTTTTTGCTCCTCGGAGAAGTAATGCAAAAATCTGAGAATGGGCGTCTCGTCCTCGATCGAGATCCCGCTCGAAGGCTGGCGCCGCATTCGCTCGACGTAACGCTTCCAGTAATCGTCGTCGTCGATGCCGCTCGTGAGCGGGCGAGCGAGCGAGTGGCACTTCGAGCAGCGCTGCGCGAAGAGCGCGTAGTCGGCGCGGAGCTCGTCCGGCACTTTCACCGTGTCGACTTCATCGGAGCCGTGCACCCCACTACAGCTAAGGCCTGCGCCTCCAGCGCATGTGACGAGCAAGAGCGCCAGAAACCACTTCGGACTTCGCAGCGTCATTCCTCGTCGTCGCCTTTCGCACCTTGTGCAATCCATCGTTCCACGAGCTCGATTTGATCTTCCGACCAGTAAGGGCCGCCGCGCGGCATGCGTTCGCCGATTTGGAACGTGCCACGGAGCTTCGCGATGATTGCGCTGCCTTCCGGGTCGTACGGCACGACGATGCTGCTGTGCGTGTTGTTGCCGCCTTGTCGCAACCCACCGAGCGTCGAGAGATCGATACCGCTCTCGTCGGTACCTTTGTGTGAAGCCTGCGACGCGTAGTGGCACGGCTTGCAGCCCGAGCCGGTCGGATCGGTGGCGCCGCGATTCATGAGCGGGCGAATGTCGGTCGCGAAATCGACCGGCGGACCCGCATCGATCGGCGGCGAGAAATCGCCGACCTCGGGCTCGATCACGCTGCAAGCACAGAGCAGCGTCGAGATGACGAAAACCCTTCCCCCGTCGGGGATCACGAAGCGCGTCATTTCAGAGCAAACCTCAACGTGACCTTCGCGGTGGCTGCGCCCGTGTCGACATTCGGGATGCGCGTCCCGAGCGCGCGATGCGAGATGCACTGGCGAAGCGCGGGCGTGAACGTTCCGCCGACCATGTCTGCGCGCGTGATGCGGTCTTCGTCCATCTCGAGAACGAGCGTCGCGTTTCCGTCGCTCACGGATTGCGCGAGGGCGGTTCGGTAGCAGGTCGTAAAATCGATGTGCCGAAGAACGGACTCGACGCTCGCGGCTCCCACGCGATCCGCGTCGACGTGACCGATGTCGACGTGCGCGGTCGCGGGATCCGTGCGCGCTGTGGCGATCGCGGTTGCGATCACGATGGGAGGCGTCGGGATCGCTGTCGCCGTTGCGGTCGCGGTGACGGTTGCGATTGGTGCGATCGTCGTGACGGGCTCGACGGTCGCCGTTTCGAGAACGGCCGCCGTCGCCGTGGCCGCGACAAGCGGGTGACGCCCAAGCGGTGCGCGGCTCGTGGCCGTGGGTGCAGGGACCATCGCGAGGTCCGTCCGCGTGGGCGTTTGCGTGGGCGTGGGCGTCGGCGTTTGCGTGAGCGTTTGCGTGAGCGTTGGCGTCAGCGTCAGCGTTGGCGTTTGCGTTTGCGTTTGCGTTGACGCGGTGCGGGTCGCTCGTTTGTGGACCACGCCGAAGGCGATCGCGATCGTTGCGGCAATCACCAGAGGGGCAAGCCACAAGGCGCGGCCAGCGCTGCGGCGTGTCGGGTTCGAGCTTGCGGTCGCCGTGATCGTCGGGACCGATGATTCGCCCATCGGGCGCGGGGCCGATTCGCGCGGCGCCGGGGTGACGTCCATTGCAATCGTGCCCGCGAGAGGGCGGAACGCGTGGCGCATCTCGCGCGCGGACGCATAGCGATCGGCTGGTTTCTTCTGGAGCGCGCGCAAGCAAATCGCTTCGAGCGCGGGATCGACATCGGGAAAGAGCTTCGAGGGCGGGTCGGGGATCGCGTACGAATGTTTGTAAAGGACGTCGGCTGGCGTTCCTTCGTCGAACGGGGCGCGGCGCGTGAGGATTTCGTAGAGCACGACGCCGAGCGAATAGAGATCGCTCCGATAGTCGAGCGACTCGCCGCGTGCTTGCTCGGGCGACATGTATTGCGGCGTGCCGATGACGACGCCCGCGCGCGTGGCCTTCGCGGAAATCGGAATGCGCGATTGGCTGTCGGTTGGCTCGACGGCGCCTTCGACTTTTGCGATTCCGAAATCGCACACCTTCACGATGTCGACGTGCCGGTCTTCGTCGTCGCGCCCGTCGAGGATGACGATGTTCTCGGGTTTCAAATCGCGGTGCACGATCTTGATCGCGTGCGCCGCGCCCACGGCCGAGAGCGTCTGCGTCATGATGGCGGCGATGCGCGCCGGCGCGAGCGGGAACTCCTGATTCAAAAGCTCGGCGAGCGTGCGCCCTTGAAGCAGCTCCATCGCGATGTAGAGGAGGCCGTTGTCGTCGCCGAAGTCGAGCACGCGTGTCGAGTTCGGGTGATCGAGCCGCGACGCGGATTTTGCTTCGGTGTGGAAGCGCGTGACGAACTCGGCGTCGCCGCGCGCTCCGTCGCTGATGACTTTCAGCGCCACGATCTTGTCGAGCGCTATCTGCCGAGCCCGGTAGACGACACCCATGGCGCCGCTTCCGATGACCGAGAGCACCGCGTATTTCTCGGCGACGACTCGTCCTGTCAAATCGCCCGACGAGTCCATCAACCTTAAAGGATGCGAGTCTCGGGATTTCGTTTCCACATTTTTTTGACGAAAGTCTTACGCATGCCCAAAGCGACGAACGCGCCAAGGGCCGCGCCCGCGAGCACGTCGCTCGGAAAGTGAACGCCGAGCACGACACGCGAGAGCGCCACGCCGCCGGCAATCACGAAGAGCCCCATTTTGGCTGCAATATGCACGCGAGCCTCGAATGCGAGGAACGCGGCGAACGCAAATGCACCCGCTGCGTGCCCGCTCGGAAACGACGGATCGGTCGGTGCGGAGAACACCAGCGCGTGCACGTCGGGTCGCGAGCGACCGATGATGGCTTTCAGCGCAAAGACTGCGATGGCGACGCCCGTGAGAACGACCAAAAGCTTGAGCGCGATGTCACGCGTGCGCGGAAAACCCGCCAGCATCACGATCGGAACCATCGTCCAGCCGCTTCCAATCACGGTGAGCGCCGCCATGAGCCACAACCACGCACCTTGTCCTCCGTAGATGTGCTGGAAGATGGCGTGATCGAAGGTGTGCATGGCCTGACCGCCAAAATCATTGCACATTGCGCGTCGGTCGATCCACACTCCACTCGCTTTGAGGGTTTGCCTTCGCGTTCTCGTGTCCTTTCTCGCGGCCATGCTCGTGTGGCTCGTTGCGGGCTCGGCGCGCGCGGATGCGCCGCAGTGCGACTCGCGTGGAGCGATCACGTTCGCGCCCAACCCGACGCTCGAAGAGCCCAACGCCTCGGTCGACATCGGTCAAGCTGATGACTGCTCCACCTCTACTCCTTTGGATGCGCTCAGCCACGGCCGCACGCCGAGCACGTTCGACATCGGTACCGAGGCAGCGCGCACTTCGCTGACGAACGCTCTCATGATTTTGCCGGCGACGCCCACCGGTGTCGTCTGCTCTGCGCCAATCATCGGCGCATCGCTCGAAGGCGCGCGCAATCGCGTCGACCGACCGCCGAGATAAGCGCGTCCGAGTGCCCAAGCTCCGCGACCGCCCTCGAGATTTTCGAGGCGCGACTCGCTTGTCTTTCATTTCAGGAGAATTTTCATGTCCAAAGAGAACAAGAGCGCCGACAAATCGTCGGCGGCCATCACAGAGCCGGCAGGTATCAACACCGGCGTTGCAGTCATTGGTTTCATCCTCTGCTTCTTGGCCGGCGCCATGCTCATGTGGGGCTACGACCAAAAGCGAATTCGCAACGGAGAAATCGGCGCCGACACGATGGCCGCCGGTGGTGAGTGGAACGACAACGATTCCCCCATCCCCGTTTCGAGCAAAGACCCGATGTGGGGCTCGCGCACCGCGCCGGTCACCATCGTTCACTTCTCGGATTTTCAGTGCCCGTTCTGCTCGCGCGTCGAGACTTCCATCGACCAGATCAAGACGACGTACGGCCCCGAGAAGGTCCGCGTCATCTGGAAGAACCGTCCGCTCCCGATGCACCCGAACGCAAAGCCCGCAGCCGAAGCGGCTCAGGGTGTGTTCGCGCTCAAGGGTAGCGATGCATTCTGGAAATTCCACGCAGCTGCCTTCCACAATCAGAAGGAGCTCGGGCCCGACAGCTACGACAAGTGGGCCAAAGACGCAGGCGTCGACATGGCGAAGTTCAAGGCCGGTCTCGCTGCTCACACGTGGATGAAAAAGGTCGAGGAAGACGACGCACTGGCCCAAAAAGTCGGTGTCGGCGGCACGCCTCACTCGCTCATCAACGGCGTTGCCGTCAGCGGCGCGCAGCCCTTCGAGAAGTTCAAGGCCGTCATCGACCAGGAGCTCAAGAAGGCCGAAGCCAAGCTCGCTGCTGGCACCGCGAAAGACAAAATCTACGTCGCGATGTCGGAAGAGAACAAGAAGAACGCCCCACCGGCCGAAGAAGAGGAAAAAGAAGACACCAAAACGGTCTTCAAAGTCCCGGTCGACAAGAGCCCGATCAAGGGCAACCCGAACGCGCTCGTCACGATCATCGAGTTTTCGGACTTCCAGTGCCCCTACTGCAAGAAGATCGAGCCGGCGCTCAAAGGCGTGATGGACAAGTACGGCGACAAGGTTCGTCTCATCTGGAAGAACGAGCCGCTCCCGTTCCACCCGCGCGCAGAACCCGCGGCCGAAGTCGCGATGGAAGCGAAAGCCGAAAAGGGTGACGCGGGCTTCTGGGCCGCGCACGACAAGCTCTTCGACATTCAGCCGAAGCTCGACGACGCCGACCTCGAAAACGCAGCGAAGGATCTTGGCCTCAACATGGACAAGGTTCGCGACGCGATGAAGAACCACAAGTGGAAGGCTCTCATCGACAGCGACAGCGACACCGGCGAAGACTTCAAAGCGTCCGGCACGCCGCACTTCTTCATCAATGGTCGTCGTCTCGTCGGCGCGCAGCCGCAAGAGAAGTTCGACAAGATCATCGACGAAGAGATCAAGCACGCGCAAGACCTCCTCTCGAAGGGCACGAAGCCCGCGGACATCTACGAAGCGTGCATCGCGCAGGGCCAAGGCGCGGCGGGCATCGAGAAGAAAGACATGCCGCTCGCGCCAGGCTCACCCGCGAAGGGCGCCATGAACGCGAAGGTCGTCATCCAAGAGTTCTCCGACTTCCAGTGCCCGTACTGCAAGAAGGTCGAAGACACGGTCAACGAGGTCATGAAGGCCTACGGCGACAAAGTGAAATTCGTGTGGCGTAACTTCCCGCTCGAGTTCCACCAAGATGCTCCTCTCGCGTCGGAAGCCGCGATGGAAGCGTTCAAGCAGAAGGGCCCGACCGGGTTCTGGACGATGCACGACAAGCTTTACGGAGTGCAGGGCACGCCGGATGGTTTGAAACGCGAGAGCCTCGAGAAGCTCGCCGGCGAGATGAATCTCGACATGGCGAAATTCAAGAACTCCCTCGACAACAGCACGCACAAGGCCGAAATCGACGCGGACACCGCGGCGGGCAAAGCCGGCGGCGTCTCGGGCACGCCTGCGTTCTTCATCAACGGCTACTTCCTCTCAGGAGCGCAGCCGCTACCGAAGTTCCGCAAGCTCATCGAGAAGGCGCTCGCAGAAGCCAAGTAAGCTTTCGCAGCGCTCACACGCGGCCCGGAGACTTTCGCGGTCTCTGGGCCGTCGTGTTTAACGCGACCCCTCGATCTTGAACATCGTGGGTTATCCTAAGACAGCCGCCAAGGCGCCAAGGCGCCAGCAGACGAGAAGAGAGTGGGTTCGAACCTCGCGTCTGTCATCAGCTCGAATCACGCGCTCGGCGAGGTCTGCCAGTAAGAGGCGGCGCGCGAGCTCGGAGCGAATCGTGGCTTCGGATGCGGAAGGATTGCGGCTGAGCACGTCGGCTACGACACCATCGCGGCGATCGAAGGTGCGGTGTCGTCCACGACAATGATTGTAGTCGATTGCGGCTACCTACGCGGTGCGGAGATCAGCGGGCGACGCGGAGGACTTCGCCGGCCGTGCCGACTGAGTCTTGCTCGACCCAGTAGACGAAGCTGCCGTCGATGGCGACGTTTTGCGGGTAGTTCGACGACGTCGCGAGGAGAATTGGTTTGCCGGAGGGGCAGCCCGCGACAGGGCAGGTCTCGATGCCTGCGTCGTCGATCCAGTAGATGCCCGCGCTGTCGGCGGCCATCGACGTTGGATTGCTCGTGCTCGTCGTGAGCACGACGGCGGTCGAGCAGCTCGTCTCGGTGCATTGGTCGATGCTGCCGCCTAAGCCGTCAGCGAAGTAGATGTTGCTGGCGTAGATCGCCATGCCGTTGATCGAATCGGAGATGGTCGACGTGAAGACTCTCGTTCCGACCGACGGACCGGGGATGGGGCCGCTCTCGATGTACGGGATGCTGCTGCTGCCGGCGATCGGCGCCATGAAGAGCGTGCTGCCGTCGAGCGAGATGAAGATCGGTTTCGATTGGCCCGTCATCACGCTCGTCGGCGTGCCCGAGCAACCGGCGAGCGGACACGAATGGATGATGCCGTTGCCGAAGTACGGCGAGGCGCCCCACGTGCCGAAGTAGACGTTCGTGCTGTCGAGAGCGATGCCCTGCGTGAACGTGAGAGTCTTCGCGAGCGTCTTGCGGCTTCCGTTGTTCTTGCCGCAATCGCTGAGTGGGCAGCTCATCACCGAGCCATTCGTTCCGGTGATGCCCGCGGCGTTGTTCCAATAGACACTCGTGCCGTCGATCGCGATCGCGAGGGGGTTGTTCAAGCTCGTCGTCATCGGTCCGAGCTTGCTCGGGCAACCCGTGACAGGGCACTGATAGACCGAGCCTCCGGTCGATGAGCCGTCGCCGCTCGTCGTGAAATACACGGTCTTGGAATTGACGGCGAGCCCGTACGGGTTCGGAAGGCCAGTGCCGATCGTGTCGGGTGCGCACAGCCCCTTCGTGCATGTGTTGCCCAAGCAGTCGTGGGCGCAGAAGCCGCAGTTTTTTCCATCGGTTTGATACGTCGTGATGTCGACGCACGTGCCTCCGCAAAACTCGTAGCCCGTGAGGCAGCCCGCATCGGCTGCGTCGGCTGCGTCCGCTGCGTCCGCAACGGCGGCATCGCTCGCGTCGTCATCGGCGGCCTCGGTCGCGACGTCCTGCGTCGACACATCGGCGGGGCTCGCTTCGAGCGTGGTCACGTCTGGCGTCGTGCCCGAGTCTTCGGGCGTCAAGACCTGCGCGTCATTGCACGCAACGATGCAGAAAAATATCGCGAAACGCTTCATGGCAGTAGGTGCCACGAGCGGTCCAAGTGGCTCACTCTTCGTCGACGAATTGTGCCGATTCCCAAAGCTCGAAGTATTTGGCGCGCACAGATCCATCGAGCCCGTCGCCCAAATCCTTCGAAAGCTTGGCGTGCCGGATGAGCTCGACCACGTCGGCGATGTCTTTGATGCGATGGGGCGCGCTCATCCCGGACGCCAGCTTGAGCTCGATCAACCGCTCTCCGGGTAGCCTTCGAGCGCCGCGACGAGCTTCGCGAGCGCCTTCTGGACATCTGCCGTTCCCATGAAAAACTTGGTAGCACGCGCGGCTGCGTCCCAGACGCGACTTTCCTGCTCCGGGGTGAGACGCGCAACCGTCAAGCGAGCACCGAAGCTGAAACCATGTTGCATGATAGCGCGAGGAACCTCATTCTTCGCTCCTTCATGAACGGAATGGGTCGCATGGCCGCGGTTTTGTCTGTCGTCGTTGCGGCGGCATGCGGCGGTGGCAGCGTGACGCGCACGGAGACCGTGCAGCTCCCCGCGATTGCATCGGGCCAGCCGACGGACTCGCACCTCGTCCTCACGCAGCACACCGGCAAGGACGAGCGCGGCGCGGCCGTGCCCATCGGCGATGATCCCACGTGGGGGAGCCGCACGGCGCTCGTCACCATTGTCGAGTTCGAGGATTTTCAGTGCCCGTTTTGCTCGCGTTCGGCGGAGACGGTCTCGCAGCTCGAACGCGACTACGGACCCGAGAAGCTTCGGTTGGTCTTCAAGCACGAGCCGCTCACGATGCACGCCGAGGCGCGCCCTTGCGCTGACGCCGCAGAAACCGTGCATCAGCTCGGTGGCAACGTCGCCTTCTGGAAGTTTTACGACCTCGCGTTTCACGATCAGCAGAACCTGAACGCGCAAAGCTACGAAACGTGGGCGCGTGTGTCGGGCGTGGCGCTGCCGGCGTTTCGCGACGCTATGGCGACGCACAGGTTTGCGCAAAAGGTGGACGACGATCTCGAGCTCGGCAAACAGCTCGGCGTCAACGGCACGCCTGCGTTCTACATCAACGGCATTTCGCTCGGCGGCGCGCAACCCGCAGAAAAGTTCCACACGATCATCGACGCAGAGATCGCCGCATCGAACGCGCGTCTCGCAAAAGGAACGCCCGCCGAAGACCTCTACACGGTCGCGTCGAAAGAAAACTTCGCGAAGGGCGACGACGACGACGACGACGCTGACACGAAAACGGTCTGGAAAATCCCCGTCGGCTCGAGCCCGGAGCTCGGCCCGAAGACAGCGCTCGTCACCATCATCGAGTTTTCGGATTTCCAGTGCCCGTATTGCAAACGCGTTCAGCCGGCGCTGAAGCAGGTCAAATCGACCTACGGCGCCGACGTGCGGGTCGTCTTCAAGCACGAACCGCTTCCGTTTCATCCGCGCGCGGAGCCGGCTGCCGAGCTCGCGCTCGAAGCGCGCGCCGAAAAGGGCGACACCGGTTTTTGGGACGCACACGACAAGCTCTTCGATTCACAACCGAGCCTCGATGACGCCGACCTCGACAAAATCGGCGCCGACCTCAAGCTCGATGCCGCAAAAGTGACCGCCGCACGCACGACGAAGAAATACGCGCGCACGATCGATCAAGACCAGGCGCTCGCCGAAGACTTCCAAGCGAGCGGCACGCCGCATTTCTTCGTCAACGGCCGGCGACTCGTTGGCGCGCAACCGTTCGACAAGTTCAAATCGATCATCGACGAAGAGCTCGTCAAAGCGCGTGCCCTCGTTGCCGCGGGCACGAAACCGGAGAAGGTTTACGACGAGCTCACCAAAACCGGCAAAATGCCGCCTCCGCCAGAGCAAAAGACAATCACGTTCACGGGCGCGGCGCCGGTGAAAGGGTCAGGCACCGTCACCATCGTGGAGATCGCCGATTTTCAGTGCCCGCATTGCAAAGCGGCCGAAGACAGCCTTACCGAGGTTTTGAAGGCATATCCAAACAAGGTGAAGGTCGTCTGGCGCCACATGCCGCTCCCCTTTCACGCCCAAGCCGAGCTCGCTGCAGAGGCGAGCGTCGAGGCGTTCAAACAAAAGGGCAACGACGGCTTCTGGAAAATGCACGACGCCCTCTTGGCGCATCAGGCGGATCAAGACGGGCTCGAGCGCGCGAACATCGACTCGTACGCGCGCACGCTCGGCCTCGACATGACGCGATTCAAGAACGCACTCGACACCGGCGCGAACGCGAGCCCCGTCGACGCCGACAAACGCGCCGCCTCGAACGCCGCCATCACCGGCACACCCGCATTCCTAATCGGCACCGGCAACGCCACTGGCACGTGGACGGCATACACGCTCGCTGGCGGGGTGACGGGCGCGAAGCTCAAAAAGCTCATCGACCTCTCGCTCGGAGCGCATCCGTGAAAGCAGCGCTTGCCGTTGCGACGTCCGTGTTGCTTGCGCCGAGCGTGGCGCACGCGATCGAGCATCAACATCACATTGGCATTGATGGCGGCGTTGCGTTCATCGTCATCGATCAGAAGCCCACGCTCTCGGTCGGCGCGGGCGGCGGCATTCACTACGCCTACGGCTTGAGCGACGCATTCAACCTGCTCGTCGAAGGTGCGTTTTGCGGCGTCGCACTTCAGGAGTCACGTGACCCGGGCGTGCTCAACAACCGCGTGACCATGATCGAGAACGCCGGCATCGGCATCGGCTACACGCTCGACGTCGTTCGTTGGGTTCCGTACGTCGGGCTTCTCGCTTCGAGCTTCGCGCTCCACGGCGGCACCGTCGACAACGTGCGATTCGCGGGCGGCGCCACAATCGCCGCCGGCCTCGACTACCAGCTCACGCGCGGGCCAAAACATTTCGCGCTCGGCCTCGCCGTGCGCCAACACTTCATGTTCACCGACATCCAAAACTATCCTTCGTACACGCAGATCTTCCTGCGCGCGGAATACGTATGGGGTTTTTGAAGTAAGGTCTCTTCTCGATGCAGCCCTATCCGCATGGAGCATGGGCGCCGGCGCCGGTCGGCGTGCCGCCAGAGCCGCCACGCAAGACTCCGTGGTTCGGAATTCTTGCGGGCCTTGGGCTCATATTTCTCGCGCTCAGCATCATTGGTGGGCTCGCGTATTACGTATTTCACCGTTCGGCGAGCGCGTCGGGGCCGTCGTGGGCCGATTCGGATTCGCCCGTTCCCGTCACGAGCGCCGACCCATGGTGGGGTGCGCGCGTTGCGCCAGTGACGCTCGTCGTCTTTGCCGATCTGGAGGACCCAGCGAGCGCGAAGCTCGGCGCGACGCTCGATAGCTTGAAAACTCTCTACGGGCCCGCGCAGCTTCGCATCGTGTGGAAGAGCCTGCCGATCGGCGTTCACAAGAACGCGCGCGACGCAGCGGAAGCGATGGCCGGCGTCTATCAGCTCAAAGGCGCGACGGCGTTTTGGCATTTCGAGTCGCAAGCGTTTGCGAACCAAGCGACGCTCTCGAGCGCGTCGTACGAAACGTGGGCGTCGGAGTCCGGCGTCGACATGAAAAAGTTCCGCGAGGGCGCCTCGCATCGCTCGTGGCAATCGAAGGTCGACGACGACGAACGCCTCGCACACACGCTCGGCGTCTACGCGACGCCCATGTCGTTCATCAACGGGATGCAGGTCCCCGGTGAGCAACCCATGACGGTGCTCCAACACATCATCGACGATGAGCTCCCGAAAGCGCACCTTGCGCTGACCTCGGGTACGCGAGGCGACCATATTTACGTGACGCGCTCGAAGGACAACTTCGGGACGTCGCCGCTACCCTCGCTGATGTCGACGGCAACAGCGACGGCGACGGCAACGGCCACGGCGACGGCAACGGCCACGATCACGCCACCCTCGACGGCAGCTGTGATTCACAACGTCCCCGTGGGCTCGAGCCCGATCCGCGGCTATCGCGACGCGTACGTGACGCTGGTCGAGTTCGCGGATTTTCAGTGCCCGTTCTGCAAACGCGCAGACACGACCGTCGCCGCGCTGCTCGCGAAGTACGGCGCCGATTTGCGACTCGTTTGGAAGAACGAACCCCTTCCCTTTCATCCGCGCGCCCTCCCGGCCGCGGAGCTCGCGCTCGAAGCACGTGACGAGCTCGGCGATTCGATCTTCTGGGTCGTGCACGACGACATCTACGCCGCATCGCCGACGCTCGATGATCCGGCGCTCGTGAAGATCGCGCACGATCACTCGGTGAACGAATCGAAAGTGCGCGTTGCGATCTTGACGAACAAATATCAAACCGCGATCGACGCCGACGCCACCCTCGCCAAGAAAGTCGGCGCGGTCGGCACGCCCACGTTCTTCATCAACGGCGTCATCTTGAGCGGCGCGCAACCGCAGTCGTCCTTCGAAACGGTCATCGACGACGAGCTCAAAAAAGCCAAAGACCGCGTCGCCAAAGGCACGGCACGCGCACGCGTCTACGACGTCATCATGTCCGAAGCCACTGACTGACCAACGCCAGGCTAGCGGGGCGCGCGAATGCCCATTTTGTCGAGGTTGTGGAAGTAATCGGGCAAATGGTCGTGGCCGTTCCCATAGATGTAGATTGCACGCGCTCCTTGGCCGTATGCCTTGCGCGTGCATTCGGCAGCGCGATCCGCGTCGATCCGGTCGCCGCGCCGACAAGACGCGTCAGGTCGTGGGCGTGCCGAGGCCGAAGCCGTCGTGCAGCGCGCGCACCGCGAGCTCGGTGTACTTCGCGGGGACGAGCACGGATACTTTGATCTCGCTCGTGGAGATCGCCTGAATCGGAATGCTCTCTTTGCCGAGCAAGCTGAACATCTTCGCGGCAATGCCCGCATGCGAACGCATGCCGAGGCCGACGATCGAAACTTTGACGACGTCCGAATCGTAACGAATCTCGCGAGCACCAAGCGATTTGGCGATGGCATCGATCTCGGGTTTGGCGCGCGCGAGATCGGTCTGCGGAAGCGTGAAGGTGACGTCGGCGCGGCCGGGCGATTCCGTGTCTGCGGTTTGCACGATCATGTCGACGGAGATGTTCTTGTCGGCGATGTGCGCGAAGAGCTCCGCCATTGCGCCGATTCGGTCCTCGTAGCTGACGAGCGAAACGCGCGCTTCGCCCTTGTCGAATGCGATGCCGGCGACGACGACGTCTTCGAGCGTTTTGTCTTCGCGCGTGACCCAGGTGCCTTCGGATTCGTTGAACGAGGTCCGCACGTGAACGGGAACGCCGTACTTCATCGCTATCTCCACGCTGCGAATTTGCAGCACCTTCGCGCCGAGTGACGCAAGCTCGAGCATCTCTTCGTAGGAGATGCGCGCAATCTTCCTTGCCGAGGGGCACACGTTCGGGTCGGTCGTGTAGACGCCATCGACGTCGGTGAAAATCTCGCAGGCGTCGGCGCCGATCGCCGCGGCAACGGCGACCGCCGTGGTGTCCGAGCCGCCGCGACCGAGCGTGGTGATGTCGCCCTTTTCGTTGACGCCCTGAAAACCCGCGACGACCGCGATTTGTCCATCGCTGAGCGTCGAAAATATTTTCGAGCCTTCGATCGCCTTGATGCGCGCCTTACTGTACGCGCCATCGGTCAAGATCTTCACTTGGTGGCCGAGCAGCGAACGGGCTTTGCCGCCTTCGTGCTGAATCGCCATGGCGGTGAGCGCCGCGGAGACTTGCTCGCCTGTTGCGGCGATGGCGTCCATCTCGCGTGCGTCGGGGACGCCAGTCACTTCGTGGGCGAGCTTGAGCAAGCGGTTCGTCTCGCCACTCATCGCGGAGACGATCACGACGACATCATTGCCCGCGCGCTGCGCTGCAAGACATCGACGCGCGACGTTGCGAATGCGATCGATCGAGCCGACCGACGTCCCGCCAAACTTTTGAACCACGAGTGCCACGGGCGGCGAGATTTACCACAACCTAGAGTTTGCGCAGGACGTCTGCTGCGGTCACTGGCTGGGCGCATGCCTTGTCGTCGCAGCGCCACTCGGGCCACGCGGCAAGCGATTCGTGGCCTGCGGTGTCGGCAGCAGAGACCGTGACGAAAAAAGGCGCAGGCGGTGCAGTGACTTCCGCGTGATCGCCGGTCACGACGACGCGCTGCGATGGGTCTTGCGAGCTCGCGGCGCGCAGCCACAGAACAGCGTGATCGGCGCCGGATTTCCACGCGACCGTCACTTTGCCGGCGCCGCTTTTCGTGACGACGAGGTTCGTCGGCGCAACGGGCGCGCGCGCGAGGCTGGTGAGAGCGGCGGCAACGACTTGCGTCATGCGCGCCGTGTAGGCGGGCGTCATGTGGGCGAGCGTGTCTTCGCTCGAGTGCTGATGGCTTAGCGTTTCGTTCGCTTCGATGAAGCGCACCGCGGGCAAGCCGAGCTCGATGAACGAGGTGTGATCGCCGCCGCGACCCGGTCGGTCTTCGCGCAGCTTGGGGATCATCGTCATCGAGGATCCGAGCGCGGCAGTCGTGGCTGCGACGTAACGCTGGAGGCCCCGCGCGGGCGACGTGCTGTCCGTCGTGCCGTCGGGCACGTCTGCGCGCGTCTCACGCGGCGCACCTGGTGCGTATAAACGAAATTGCCGAAGAGTGGCCGCGTCGTTCGCGTCCACATCGCCGCCGACGATGTCGCAGTTGAGCATCGCCTCGAGCGTCGCGCCGGGAAAAAGCGTCGCGAGGTGACTCGCCACCGACTTCGAACCGAGAAGCCCTTGCTCCTCGCCCGCGAACGCGACGAACGCGATGCTCGCCTCGAACGTTTGACCCGCCAGCAATCGCGACACCTCGAGCAGCAGCGCGGTTTGCGAGCCCGAGTCGTTCGCGCCGGGGGCGGGCATCACAGGATCGTTTCGCTCGGTGCTTCGCGAGTCATAGTGCGCGCCGAGCATCACGAGCCGCTTCGGATCGCGCCCGCGCAAGACACCCACGACGCTCTCGCGCGCGCTCGGCGGCGTGCATGGCGTGTCGAACGAATCGAGCGCAGTGGTGAGGCCTTCGCTGTCGAATCGCTTGCGCACGAAATCGCGCGCGCCTGCGATGGTGGTCGAGCAAGTGTTTCGCGTTTCGAACCCGACGAGCGTCGCGACGTCCGCGGCAATGCGCTCCTCCGACGGCGCGGCTTGGCCCGCGTCACGCACGACGACGGTAGCCTTCGGCGAGTGACAAGCCATCGCCGCGATCCCGAGCCAAGCACGACGTCGCATGTCAGTTTTTGGCTTTGCGCGACGGCACCTTTGCCATTCCGACGTTCTATCAGCTCGCGCCGAGATTTGCGGTATGGTGCGCGCCGCGATGGGGAGCTACGCGGGGTATTTGCTCGAGACATTCATCACGCTCGGCGTGGTGTGCGCCCTCGCGTTCGTCGTCCTCTATGGTGCGCGCCGGTTCGGCGTCGGGCGCGCGAGCGGTTCGATTCGGCTCGTCGGCCAGCTTCCGCTCGATGCGCGTCGCGCGATCTACCTCGTGCGCATTGGTGAGTCCGTTCTTGTCGTCGGCGCTTCGGAAGGCGGGCTCACCAAGCTCGGCGAAGTGCCTGCGGCGTCCCTTCCCGCCGAAATCGAGCGGAAACCGCTTCGCTTTGCCGATGTGCTCTCGCGCCTACGCGATCCAAAAAAGGAGAAGGGCGATGCATGACGTTGGTCACGACGATCTCCTCGGCCGGCCGATCGTCCTCGTCGTTGCGCTCGCGCTCGTTTCGCTTTTGCCGTTCCTCTTCATGAGCGTCACCGCGTTCGTGAAGATCTCCACGGTGCTTCAAATCGTCCGGAGCGCGATTGGCGCTCAGAACGTCCCTTCGAACACCGTGGTGATGGCGCTCGCTGCGTCGCTCACGCTTCTCGCAATGGAGCCCGTCGGCGAAAAAATCTGGGCGAAGGCCGAGCCGCTCTTCACGAGCAACAAAGCACTCGACACCGCAGCGCTCGTGCGTGGCGGCATCGATGCCGTGAAAGACCCGATGCACGATTTCTTGAAGGCCAACGCCGACAAGAAAGAGCGCGCGCGTTTCGTCGCAGTCGCCAAGGAATCTCGCCCCAAAGTCGACCGCGACAAAGTCAGCGAAGACGACTTTACCGTGCTCGTGCCATCGTTCGTCGTCACCGAGCTCGGCGAAGCGTTCGCGATTGGGTTCATCCTGTATTTGCCATTTCTCGTGATCGACATCGTCGTCGCCAACGTGCTGCTCGCGCTCGGCATGCAGATGCTCAGTCCGACGCAAGTGAGCTTGCCGTTCAAGCTCCTCTTGTTCGTCGCCATCGACGGCTGGGGGCTTTTGGCTCGCTCGCTCGTCGCCGGTTATCATACGGGGTAGCATCGCGCATGCTCGCCGCGTGGGGCCGGTTCGTCTTCCGCAATCGCGTCCTTGTGCTCGTGTGTTGCGCGCTCGTCGTTGCGCTCGCGGCTCTTGGTTCATGGCGCGGCGGCACGCTCACGACGGGCACGCTCGGTGATCTCGAGGCCACGAAAGCTGCCGATCTCGCGCAACGAGCATTGGGTGATCGCGCGGGCCCCCAGATCATCGCGCTGTTTCGCTCCGACACGATGACCGTCGACGACCCTTCGTACTACGCGGCGATGGGCGACGCGATCGAGCCGCTCAAGCGCGTGCCCGAGGTCGCGTCGGTCCTCTCGCCGGTCGAAGCTCCGACGGTCATCGGCGAGAAGCTCGTGTCGAGCGATCGCCACCAAGCGCTTTGCGTGATCACGACGCACGGCACGCTCACGGAAGCCGAGCACGCGTTTCCAACCGTGCGCGATGCGATCAAGCCCGGTGCATTCCACGTGCAGTACACGGGCGAAGCGAAATACCGCGCCGACCTCGACGCCACGTTGAAGAGCGATCTCCTCTTGGCCGAGATCGTGAGCCTGCCGCTTGCGCTGCTCGTTTTGCTCGTCGTCTTCCGGAGTGTCGTCGCTGCAACGCTTCCCGTGGTCGTCGGCGGGCTCGCGGTGCTCACGGCCGTTGCGTGCATTATGCAGATATCGCGCGTGACCGACATGGCGCAATACACGATCAACGTGGCGTCGCTCATCGGCCTCGGGCTCGCGATCGATTACTCGCTCTTCTATACGAGCCGGTTTCGCGAAGAGCGCGCAGGCGGCGCGACAGTCGCGCGCGCGATCGAGGTCGCCATGCAAACCGCCGGGCACGCGGTGCTCGGGAGTGGGCTCGCGGTGGGTGTTGGGCTGTGCGGCCTCTTGTTCTTCAAGCACTCGTACGTCTCGGCGATGGGCGTCGCGGGTGGCGTCGTCGTGGTGCTCTCGATTGCATCCGCGCTCACGCTCTTGCCCGCGCTCCTCGCTGTGCTCGGCGAGCGAGTCGAGGCCGGCTCGTTCGGCAAAAAGAAACGCGATGAGGGTCACATCTGGCGCGCGATCGTGCCGAAGTTGATGGCGCGGCCGTTGCTCGTGCTCGTGCCGACGCTCGTCTGCGTGCTCGCACTCGGTGTGCCTTTCTTGCGGCTCGAAACGGCGAGCACGTTCGTCGGTGTCTTGCCGATGAAGACCGAGTCGCGCGCGACGTACGAAAAGATTCTCACGGATTTTCCCGCGCAAGCGAACAACCGCATCGCGGTCGTCGTGCACTTCCCGTCGGACGATCTCACCGCGCCGCGCGTGCGTGCGCTCCGAGAGCTCCGCGATCGACTCGCCGCGCTGCCCGGGGTTGCGGCAGTCGACAGCCTCTTCGATTTCGATCCGACGCTGCCGGTGGATGACGCGATGAAAGTTCTCACGCTTCCAACCGACCTGCGCCCCATCGATGTCGTCTACGCACTCGACCAGACGTCGGGCCACGGCACGCACGTGCTCGTCGTCGAAACGAAAGGGACGCCACGCGCCCGAGAAGCGCGCGCAGCGGTGCATGCGATTCGCGAGCATCGGAGCGTTGCCGATGGTTCGCTCATCGTCGGCGGGCTCACGGCCGTGGATGTCGACATGAACGCATTCTTCGCCGAGCACACCCCGACGGCGGTCGCGTTCGTTGCCGTGCTCACGTACGTGATCCTCTTCTTCGTATTTCGCTCCGTCGTTCTGCCGCTCAAGGCGGTCGTGAGCAATTTACTTTCGATCACCGCATCGTTCGGCGCGCTCGTGTGGATCTTCCAGGAAGGCCACCTCTCGAAGTGGCTCGCCTTCGAGCCCGGGCCCGTCGAGCCGACGCTGCCGGTGCTCCTCTTCTGCGTCGTGTTCGGGCTTTCGATGGACTACGAGGTGCTCCTCATCAGCCGCATGCGCGAAGAGTGGCTGGCGAGCGGCGACAACGCGCGCGCCGTGACCGAAGGCCTCGCACGCAGCGGGCGCCTCATCACGAGCGCGGCTGCGATCATGGTGATCGTGTTCGGCGCGTTTGCGCTCGCGACTGTGATCATGGTCAAGGCGATGGGCGTCGCGATGGCTAGCGCGATTGCGGTCGACGCGACCATCGTGCGAACGCTGCTCGTTCCGACGACGATGCGTTTGTTTGGCGACCTCAATTGGTGGGCGCCTTTCGGGTTCGGAAAGCGATCATGAAAACGCAAAGCCGGCGATGTCGTCTTCGACGTGGGCGCGAACATCGGACTACTCGGCGCGCGGCGCGGCTGTAAGGTCGAGGCGGCTTCCGCGTTTCCATGATGTGAACGCCAAAACCCCCTCCTTTTTCGTGTTTCTCCTCGTTGCAACGGGATGCGGCTCGGCCGCGATGCCGTCTGCGGCTGCCCCCATGAGCCCTAGCGTGAGCCCCGAGCTCGCGACGTACGACAGTGCGCCGCAGTCGCCGATGGCGCAGTCCGCGCAAGCCAAAGTTTCGCAACCGACCGCAACGACTCCAACGGCCACGGCCGCGACAGGTGCGAAGTCGATCACCGCGACCGACAACGGCAAGAAAACCGCCGACGCGCAGGCCGCGGATTTTCTCATCATGTATAACGGCGACCTTTCGATGGCCGTCGATGATGGCAAAGTCTCCGAGACGCTCGACAAGATCATCGACGCGAGCGAATCCGTCGGCGGTCACCTCGCGGGTCGCAAAGACCAAGGCGTGAGCATTCGCATTCCGTCTGCGCGTTTCCGCGAAGCGCTCGGGAAGATTGGCGCGCTCGGCGAAATCACGCACGAGGCGATCACCGCCGAAGACGTGAGCGAAGAGTTTCACGACGCCGAAGTGCGTTTGGCAAACATGAAGGCCACACGCGCGCGCCTCCAAGAGTTTCTCGCGAAGTCGGCGAACATGAACGACATGCTCACCCTCGAACGCGAGCTCGAGCGCGTCTCGATGGACATCGATCGCGTCGAAGGTCGTATGCGCTTTCTCAAGGAGCACGTCGCGTACTCGACGCTCAACGTCATGCTCATGGCGCGCCCGCGGTCGCAAGCGATCGTCGCTGGCGGCAATGGCAAACCCACCACGGTCGTTGCGTCGCGTCGCGTGATGCATCTCAAAGCTGCCTGGCTCGACGAGCTCGGCGTCCCCAAGCTCGTCGACAATTGATTGAGAAGGAAAATCAGAAAATCATGTTCCGCAAGATCACCATCGCCGTCCTCACGACTCTTTCTCTCGCTGCAACTGCTTGCGGCCCGGCCTCGCGCCTCTCGGCGCCCGACGGCTTCGCGCACGTGGGCGGCGAGTTCGACGACCGCGTCGCCAACGCGAGCGGCGTGGCCATCGCAACGCGCGTCGTCACGAACGACCCGAAAGCGAACCTCGACTTCTGGACGCAAGCCATCGATCTTCGCCTTCGCGCGCGCGGCTACGAGCCGAGCGCAGAGCCCGAAGAAGTGAAAAACTCGGCGGGCCTCCCCGGCCGCTCGATGCACTACGTCTTCTTCGACGGCACGCGCAAAAATCGCTACTTCGTCGACGTCTACGCCACCGACCGCCGCATTCTCCTGGTCGAAGCCGCAGGCGACGCATCGGACTTCGACGCCAACATGCCGAAGGTCGTGGCCACGATGCGCTCGGCGCACCTCTCTTGACGCGCGCTCCCTCGCGTCAGCCCGACCACTCCTGCCGCGTCCTTGACATCGTGCGGCGACCGCGTAAATTCCGCCGCCCGTCATCGGGGCAATAGCTCAGCTGGGAGAGCGCCGCGTTCGCAATGCGGAGGTCACGAGTTCGATCCTCGTTTGCTCCACCGAAAATTCTCACGATCTTGCCATGACGAGTCGAGACCGCATAGCGCTTGGGTTCGTTCTAGTCCTCGCAACTGCGTGCGCGAAGCCCGAGTCGACTCCAGCGCCCACGGCGTCCGCGACGGCGACCGCTGCCTCCTCTGATCCGTGGGCGACATGTCGAGTGGATGCAGACTGCACGTTCGTTAGCCTCGGCTGCTGCGACACCACGCCGGTCAATCGTGCGCACGTCGCTGACGCTCAACGCAAGCTCGATCAATCGGGTCGCCCGTACTGCCCGCCGAAGAGTGCGTGTGGCCCGTCAGCGGACGGGACGTGGGCCGGCGCGCCGGGCAAGTGCAGCGCTGGAGTATGTGTGCAGGGGCAGCTTTGAGCCGCGAAGCTAAATCACGTGCGCGATCTGCCAGACGTTGCCCCATGAGTCTTGGACCATCGCGCGACGATCGCCGTACGGTGTGTCGAGTGGCGCCTCGATCGTGGTGGCATGCGCTGCGACCGCTCGTTTGAACGTCGCGTCGGCGTCGTCGACGTACACGTAGAGGAACGCCGGGAACGCGGCGCGTTCGCCGGACTCGCTCACCATCAAGATCGAATCGCCGATGCGTATCTCGGCGGGACGCCCTTCGTGATGCTCACCCTGCGCCTCGAAGACGGCGCGAAGGAACGCGACGAAGGCCGCCACATCGCCAACGACCACGCGTGGTGTGACAGCGTGAAAACCAGAACGCGGCTCGCGCTTGGGTGGGTCGGTGCCGAGAGTCCATGAAGGAGGATCGCTTGCGGGAAATGAGTCGGCGAGTGTCTCGTCGATGAGGTCTTCCTTGGAGGGCATTGCGGAATGATGACCACGACGCGGCCGGAGTGTCACTCCGCGACGAAGCCGCGCCAGTTGCGCATGTAGTCTGCAAACTTCTCCGTGAGGCCGCGGGCGCGGAGCTCGGCGATCGTCAGCGGAGGGCGTCGCGGAACCCAGCCGGGTTCGGCGATCTTTGCTGGCCAATCCGGATTCGCGATCGCAGCGCGACCGAGCGCGACCGCGGATGCGCCTTGCGCAAGTGCGCCTTGCGCGTCTTCGCGTGTCCAGATGTCTCCGGCGACGACGAGCGCGACATCGCGCGGCACGACTTCGCGAAAGAGCGGCGTCGGATGCTGATCGGGCCGCTTCTTCGTGTTCTTCGATGCGTTCCAGAGTGAGAGGTGCACGTAGTCGGCGCCGTCTTCCGAGACCCATCGCGCGACTTCGAGTGACTCGTCGAGGTCGAGGCCCACCGCGTTGCCGCGATCTTCCGGTGATAGTCGGATGCCGACAACGAACCGATCCGGTACAGCAGCGCGCACGGCGCGCATTGCTTCGCGAACGAGACGCGCACGACCTTCGAGTGTGCCGCCCCAGCGATCGTCTCGTGTGTTGATCGTTCTGCTGAGGAACTGGCCGAGGAGGTAGCCATGCGCGCCGTGAAGCTCGACGCCGGAGAAGCCGGCCTCGCAGCAACGCGCGGCGGCTCGCGCGAAATCGCCAATCACGCGCGTGATGTCTTCATCGGTTGCGGGGCGTGGGATATCGGCCTTGGGCGCTTCGAATGCGGTTGCGCTCCACGGAACGTGGTTCGTCAGCGACTGCGGCGCTCGCAATCCGCCGTGGAAAATCTGAGCGATGCCGACCGCGCCGTGCTCCGTGAGCGACGAAGCGAGGCGTCGCAAGCCAGGCACGAGTCGGTCATCGAACACGCCGAGCTCACCGGCCCAGCCTTGCCCGTCGAGCGACACATGTGCAGCGCACGTCTCGACAACGCCGAACCCACCGCGTGCGCGCATCACGAGCCACTCGAGCTCGTCGTCGGAGAGCGAGCCGTCGTCGTTGCTTTGTGAATTCGTCATCGGCGCGACCCACACCCGATTGCGCGCGCGAACGCCGTTGCGAAACCGAAACGATTCGAGGAGCTCCACGGTCGACACTCTACCCGACTTTGATCACGACTCGCGCGGCCCGTCAGGAACGGTCTCCCGGCTCGTCCACACTGATAATCGCGCATATGGTGGGTGTAGCCAAGTGGTCAAGGCGCGTGTCTGTGGCTCACGTATTCACGGGTTCGAATCCCGTCACTCACCCAAAGGTTTCTAGGTAGAGCGCGTTTCCGCGAATCGATTGGCCTAGATTTCCCTGCGATCGTTTCACGGAGCCGGAGCGCGCCCGAAGTGGGGGCGCCGCTCGGTAAAGATAGGTAAGCAAGTTCGCCCAGGCTGCATGCAGGGCCTAGAATACTAAGGATGTGGCTGGTCCGACTCGCGCTGCGTCGACCGTACACGTTCATCGTCATGGCGATGCTCATCGTCATCCTCGGGGTGGTGACGGTTCGGTCGACGCCCACCGATATTTTTCCCGACATCGACATCCCGGTCATCTCCGTCGTCTGGAACTACACGGGCATGGCGCCCGAGGAGATGGAGAAGCGCATCGTCAACAATTTCGAGCGCGGCCTCACGACGACCGTCAACGACATCGATCACATCGAAAGCCAAACGCTCACCGGCGTCTCCATCATCAAGATTTTTTTCCAGCCCGGCGCGCGCATCGAGGCCGCCACCGCGCAGGTCACCGCGATCGCGCAGACGTCGGTTCGCCAGATGCCGCCTGGCACGGTCCCGCCGTTCATCATTCGGTACAGCGCGTCGAACGTTCCCATCATGCAAGTCGCGCTTCAGAGTGACTCGCTCAGCGAACAACAACTCTTCGACTACGGCACGAACTTCATTCGCGCAGACATCGCCACCGTGCCCGGCTCGCAAATCCCATGGCCCTATGGCGGCAAGCAGCGCCAGATCATGGTCGACATCGACCCGCAGCGTCTCTACGCGTGGGGTCTGTCGCCGCGAGACGTGAATACGGCGCTGTCGACGCAAAACGTCATCGTGCCATCCGGTAGCGCGAAAATAGGCCAATCTGAATATCCGATCATGATCAACAGCAGCCCCGAGCTGCTCGAAGAGATCGCCGGCATTCCCGTCAAAGTCGTGAACGGCACGCCCGTGTATCTGCGCGACATCGCGAACGTGCGTGATGGGTATTCGCCGCAGCAGAGCCTCGTGCACGTTGAAGGCCAGAAATCCGTCTTGATGACGATTCTGAAAAACGGGAACGCGAGCACGCTCGAGGTTGCCAACCGCGTGCGCGAGACGATGCCCAAGACGCTCGCGCGCCTGCCAAAAGATTTGAAGGCGACGATTCTTTTCGATCAGTCGCTCTTCGTGCGCGCGGCGGTCAATGGTGTCGTCAAAGAGGCAGCCATCGCGGCGGGGCTCACGGCGCTGATGCTCTTCATCTTCCTCGGGAGCTGGCGCAGCACGATCATTGTGGTCATTTCGATTCCGCTGTCGATCCTCGTGTCGGTCACGGCGCTCTCGTATCTCGGTCAAACGCTCAACGTCATGACGCTCGGCGGTATGTCGCTCGCGGTCGGCATATTGGTCGACGACGCGACGGTCGAGCTCGAGAACGTGCACCGCAACATGGCGATGGGCAAACCCATCATGCGCTCCATCCTCGATGGCGCCTCGGAAATCGCGGTTCCGGCGTTCGTGTCGACGCTGTGCATCTGCATCGTCTTCGTGCCGGTCGTGTTCATCACGGGCGCGGCGAAATCGCTTTTCATTCCGCTCGCGCTCGCCGTCGTCTTCGCGATGCTCACGTCGTACTTCCTCTCGCGCACGCTCGTGCCGACGCTCGTTCGCTACTTGCTCGCGAAAGAAGTGGGCACGCATGCGCACGGCAACGAGCGCGGCTTCTTTGCGGCGTTCAATCGCGGCTTCGACCGGATCCGCATGTTTTACGGGCGCTGGCTCGCGTTCGCGCTTTCGCATCGAGCATTCACCATCGGCGGTTTCGGGGTGTTCGTCTTGGTGTCTATCTCGCTCTTTCCGATCGTCGGCCGAGATTTTTTCCCCACAGTCGACGCGGGCCTGATGAAGCTCCACGTGCGCGGCCGACCCGGCCAGCGCCTGGAGGAGACCGAGCGCCAGTTCGCGAAGGTCGACGCCACCATCAAGACCGTCATCCCGCCCTCCGAGATCGAGACCATCATCGACAACATGGGCACGCCGGTGAGCGGGCTCAATCTATCGCTGAGCGAAGGCGCGCTCATTTCGTCTGCCGATGGCCAAGTGCTCGTCGCGCTCAAAGAGCATCACGGTCCGACAGCCGACTATCAACGCAAGCTACGCAAGGTCTTGAACGACCAATTCCCGGGCACCACGTTCTTCTTTCTCGCACCCGACATCTCGAGCCAAGTCTTGAACTTCGGTATCGCCGCGCCGATCGACGTGCAAGTCGTCGGGCCCATCGGCGAGGAGATGCGCACGTATGCCGTGGCTGAGAAGCTTCGTGATCGCATCGCAAAGATCCCCGGCGCCGCCGACGTGCACCTCGCGCAAGTCGTCGATCGACCGCAGCTCAATATCGCCGTCAACCGCACGATGGCGGGCAAGCTGGGCCTCACCGAGCAAGACGTCGCGAGCGATTTGCTCGTGTCGCTCGCATCGAGCGGGCAGGTTGCGCCGGGTTGGTGGATCGATCCGAAACGCGGCGTGCAATACCTCGTCGCCGTGCAAACGCCGCAATACCAAATCGATTCGATCGACGCGCTCAACTCGACGCCACTCTCGCGCGGCGCGGGCGCGCCCGAGCTTCTCTCGAACGTCGCGACCATCGGTCGGTCGACGGGGCCGGTCAACATCACGCACTACAACGTGGCGCGCACCTACGACATCCAAGCCAACGTGGACGGCACCGACCTCGGCTCGCTCGCGACGCGCATCGATCGCGTGCTCGCGGAAGAGACGCCAACCTTCCCTCGTGGCACGTCGGTCACGGTGCGCGGCCAAGTCGAGAGCATGGAGTCGTCGTTCCGCGGCCTCGCGATTGGCGTGCTCTTCGCGGTGCTGCTCGTTTACTTGCTGATGGTCGTCAACTTCCAGTCGTGGCTCGACCCGTTCGTGATCCTCATGGCCCTTCCCGGCGCGATGTCGGGCATCGCGTGGATGCTCTTTCTCACGCACACGACGCTCAGCGTTCCATCGCTCATGGGGTCGATCATGTGCGTCGGCGTGGCAACGGCAAACAGCATTCTCGTCGTCACGTTCGCAAACGACCAGCGCAAGCATGGCATGAACGCCCACGATGCAGCGCTTGCGTCGGGCATGACACGGCTCAGGCCCGTCATCATGACCGCGCTCGCCATGATCATCGGCATGCTCCCGATGTCGCTTGGCTTCGGCGAAGGCGGCGAGCAAAATGCGCCTCTTGGCCGCGCCGTCATTGGTGGCTTGCTCGTGGCCACGGGTGCGACACTCTTCTTCGTTCCGGTGGTCTATAGCCTGCTCCGCAAGAAGGACATCGTCATCGATCACGAGTGGGAAAACGTATGAGCGATCAAGACCACAACGTTCCGCTCTCCGCGAGCCTCGGCTTCGAGCTGCCGCCGCCCGCGAAATTGTCGCCGCTGCGCGCCGTGCTCATCGGGAGTGCGATCGTGGTCGTGCTGTTGGCCGCGTTTTTGGCGGCGTATTTGCCGCGCCGCAAAGCGCAGGCCGATCTCGTGAAGGCCACGAACGAATCCGACCACAGCGCGATGCGCGTCAAAGCCAACAAGCCGAAGGTCACCACGAGCGATCGCGCGCTCGTCCTTCCGGGTACGGTGTCGCCGCTCGCGTCGATCACGGTGAATTCGCGCGCGAGCGGGTACGTGAAAAAGTGGAACGTCGACATCGGCGACAAGGTGACCGAAGGCCAAGTCCTCGCCGAGCTCGAGACGCCCGAGCTCGACCAACAGCTCGCACAATCACGCGCGCAGCTCGCACAAGCGAACGCGAATTTGCTCCAAGCGAAAGCCAACGCCGAGTTCTCGAGGACGACGCTCGTTCGCTACGCCGCGCTCCTCGGCCAAGGCCTCGCCGCACAACAAGACGTCGACCAGAAACGCGCCCAAGCCGACGTCGATCAAGCGGGCATCGCCGTGAGCACCGCCAACGTCGACGCCATGCGCTCGAGCCTCGGGCAGCTCCAGCAGCAAAAGCTCTTCGCACACGTCACCGCTCCGTTCGATGGAACGATCACGACGCGCACCGTCGACGTCGGCGCGCTCGTCACCGCGGGCAACGGCACCGCGCTCTTCACGCTCGTCTCGGCCGATCCGGTGCGCGTCTTCGTGCAAGTCCCGCAAGACGTCGCCACGAGCGTCCGGAGCAACCAACCCGCGGACGTCACGACGCGCGAGTACCCAGGTCGCCACTTCCAGGGAACGATCACGCGCTCCGCCGGCGCCCTCGACACGCTGACACGCACGATGAACACCGAAGTGCGCGTTCCCAACGCCGACAACGCACTACTCGCCGGCATGTACGCCGAAGTCGCGCTCAGCTTGCCGAACGGACACCGAGTCTACGAAGTCCCGGCCACTGCCCTCTTCAATGATGCGCGCGGTTTGCAACTCGCCACGGTCGTGGACGACCACGTGAAGATGGTGAAGATCGCCATGGAGCGCGACGTCGGCAGCACGATCTTGGTCTCGACTGGCATCGACCAAGATTCGCGCATCATCGACATCGCCCGAGCAGACATCTCTGATGGGATGGTCGTCGAAGTCGTGAAGTGACCTTCAACGGGCAGGCGCGTAGACGAGAAGGCGCGCGGTTTGCGGGTCGACGACGTACGCGTTTCCGTGGGCATCCACGACCGCGTTGCGCGCGCCTGTCGCCGTCGTTGTCGTCGAGACGATGGAAGGCAAGCCCTGAGCGGTAAATTCGGCGATCGTGAGTCGCGCGGCTTTGCCCGCGGCAACGTAAAGGCGCTTGGTCGCGGAGACCCATTCGATGGCGTCGACGCCTGCGCCTGCATCGAAGGTTCCGAGACGTGCGCCGTCGTGGGCGGCGTCGAGTGCTTCGATGCTGTCGGTGCACGCAACGAACACGAGGCTCCGCGTTGCGTCGATAGCGATGCCGCGAGGGCCGTCGTCTTTGCATCCGAGCTGCCAGCTCGATTGCACCGCGTGAGTCTTGATGTCGATGGCGAGCGTGCGATTCTTGTCCTCGAGGTTCGTGTAGAAGACGCCGTGGACTTCGTCGACGGCGAAGCATTCGGGGGAGCCGTCAGTCGTGATCGACAGCTTTGGCGTCAGCGCGTCGGCTTTCGAAGCGTCGAACACGACGAGAGCGCTCTCCTTCGGCGTCGTGACCCAAACCTCTTTCGCTGACGCCACGTACGCGATGACATCGGGCGCCGACGTGAGCGGCACGCACAGGCCAACGCGCAGCGTGGCGTCGTCGACGACGCAGACCTCGTTCGACGCGCGATTGCTCACGTAGACGAAGCCTTCGCCGACGGCCGCCGCGCTTGGCCCCATCATTCGCTTCCGACCGTGTGACTCGCGCTCCATCGTCTTGAATCCGTCGACGCGCGTGAAAGCGCTGGTCGCGACGCTGAAAACGTCGACGCTTCCGGTCTCGCCGACCGGTATCCATACTTGGTCGCGCGCGCGATCATATGCGAGCAGATCGAGAGTCACGGGCCCGGTCGCTCCCGGAAGAGGGTGCGTTCGAACGGTCGCGACGGGCGATGCGGAGTCGGGCGATGTCGTCGCGTGTGTGCAACGGCAGTCGAAACAAACGCATGCGACGAGGAGTGTCGTGAGGCGGTGCGCCGACATGATGGAGCGAAACCTTAGTATCGAAACCGATCGACCGCGATCCACTTGAGCCTCGCGTTGCTCACCGAGACGATGTGACTCGCGCCGAAAATCGCCAGCGATCGGCGGGAATCGCGCCTCTTCGCGATGAGCCTTCGCAGCGGTTCGCGAGGCGGAGCCGGGCACGGCGTTCGCAATGACACGAATCCATGAACGCCACCGCACTTCGTTTTCTCGCTCTCGGGTTCGTCGCTGCTGCTTCGACCTTCAACGCTGGTTGCAGTGCCGGAGACGGCGAGGGCGCGGGCAGCTCCGAAGCCGAGCTCTCGAGCACCGAGACGACCGCCTACAACTTCTTCGTGTCGAAGGGCCTCAAGAACTTTCAGGCGGCAGGCGTCGTCGGAAATCTGATTCAAGAGTCGAGCGTCGTTCCGACCGCGGTCGAATACGGCGGCGGCCCCGGTCGCGGCATCGCGCAGTGGTCGGTGGGCGGGCGCTGGGACAAAGACGGCGGCGACAACCTCGTGTGGTTCGCGGCGAACCACGGCCTGTCGCGATGGTCGCTCACGGCGCAGCTCGAGTTCGTCTGGTACGAGCTCAACACCGTCGGCGGCTACGGCCTCTCCGCGCTCCGCGCGAGCACGAACATTTCGCAAGCGACGGTGGCGTTCCAAAACGACTTCGAAGGATGCGGCACGTGCGATCAATCGAAGCGCATCTCGTACGCCGAGCAAGTCCTCGCGGCACACGGCGGCGGCGGCGGTGGTGGCGGCGGCGGCGGCAAGCAGTGCTACTCGGGAACGCTCGGCCGCGAGATGCCGGACAACGCATGCGTCCAAAGCAAGTACGACGACGCTTGGTACCAATGCGACAACGGCTCCTGGGTCGATCGCTGGACCGACCCGACTGCGTGTAACGGCGTGCACCCGCTCTAGCCCCGCTCAAAAAATCAAAACTGAAACGTGGCCAGCGCACCACGAAGCGTGCCGCACGGATCGGCGTCCATCGCGTCGATCGTGCTTACGCTTACCTCCCGCCAAGCCGTTGGTGGAATGGGAAGGAAGGCTGGCATGAGCGCGATGGAACTCGAAAGCTTCGAAGACGCGCTTGCGGCGAGCCGTGAGGGACTTCGTGTCCAATTGGAGCGATACAAATCGCTCGTCCTGGCACTTGCGCAGGTCATTTGGACGCAAAACTCGAAAGGCGTGATGACGGGAGAGCAGCCGAGTTGGGCTACCTACACCGGGCAGTCGCTTGCCGAGTACGTGGGGCGCGGTTGGCTGGATGCCGTCCATCCGGACGATAAGGCGTCGAGCGTCGCAGTGTGGGCGCGCGCCGTGTCGGGAGGGGTGCCCTATGAGCTCGAGCAGCGCCTTCGACGCTGCGATGGCGAATATCGGTATTTCTCGGTTCGCGCAGTGCCGGTGCTCGACGCCAATGGATCCATTCGCGAGTGGGTCGGCATTCACACCGACATCACCGAGCGAAAACGCAACGAACAAACACTCCGCGACAGCGAAAGACGGTTTCGCGAGCTCGCTGATTCGATGCCGCAAATCGTGTGGGGCGCCGATCCTGATGGGCACTTCGATTATTACAACCAGCGTTGGTATGAATTCACCGGTCGCCCCGAGGGCGTCACTGGCGATTCGAGTTGGACGGACGTCGTCCACCCGGACGATCAAAAGGAGTGCCTGGAGCGCTGGCACTCCGCGACGCGCTCGGGCGACGCGTACGAGATCGAATATCGACTCCGCGAGAAGACGGGCGTCTACCACTGGTTTCTTCGTCGAGCGCTTCCCGTGCGCGATCGCACAGGCCGCATCACGCGATGGTTTGGCACGTGCACCAACATCGACGGCGTCAAAGCCAAAGAGGAAGTGCTCCGTTGCGCGAACGTCGAGACGGCTGCCGCAAACCGTGAGCTCGAGTCCTTCAGCTATTCGGTTGCGCACGATCTCAGAGCGCCCCTGCGCAGCATCGACGGCTTCAGCCAAGCCACGCTCGAAGACAACGCCGACCAGCTCGACGCACAAGGGAAAGCCAATCTCGCGCGCGTGCGCAAAGCCGCGCAAACGATGGCCCGTCTGATCGATGACCTCCTCTCGCTCTCGCGCGTGAGCCGCCTGGAGCTGCATCGAGAGAACGTCGACCTCACGCGCCTTGCGCGCGGAATCGGCGCGCGGCTCCACGAGACCGACAAAGATCGTGACGTGGAGATCGTCGTGCAAGATGGGCTGGTCGCCGAGGGCGATGTGACCCTTCTCGGCGCCGTCATGGAGAACTTGCTCGGCAATGCGTGGAAGTTCACGAGCCAAACGACCAAGGGGCGCATCGAAGTTGGCCTCGCGTCGAAAGACGGACGTGAGGCGTTCCTCGTTCGCGACAACGGCGCCGGCTTCGACCCAGCGCACGCGGAGGGAAAGCTCTTCGGGGCCTTCCAGCGACTTCACGCCGCGACGGACTTTCCCGGCACGGGCATCGGCCTCGCCACGGTTCAACGAATCGTTCGCCGGCACGGCGGACAAGTCTGGGCGGAGGGAGAGGTCGGCCGCGGCGCGACGTTCTACTTCGCTCTCAGTGGAGGAGCTTGACCATGCCAAACAAGATCATTCTGCTCGTCGAAGACAACGCCGACGATGAAGCGCTCACCATCCGCGCGCTCTCGAAGAACAACATTCGCAACGAGGTCGTGGTTGCACGCGACGGCGCACGGGCGCTCGACTACCTCTTCGCGCGCGGCGTGCATGAAGGCCGCAACACCGCCGATCTCCCCCAGATCGTGCTCTTGGATCTCAAGCTTCCCAAGATCGATGGCCTGGACGTTTTGAAGGCCATCCGCGCCGACGCACGCACGAAGCGTTTGCCCGTCGTGATCCTCACGTCGTCGAAGGAGGAGAGCGATCTCCTCCACAGCTACGATCTCGGTGCGAACAGCTACGTGCGAAAACCCGTCGATTTCACGGCGTTCGCGGAGGCCGTGCGCCAGCTCGGGCTTTACTGGTTGGTTATCAATGAGTCGCCCCCAGAACAAAGGGCACCCGCCAAGTGACCACCCCGCTCAGAGTTCTGCACGTCGAGGATTCGGAATCCGATTCTGCCCTCGTCTTGCGTGAGCTTCGCAAGGGCGGCTTCGACCCGATCTACGAACGCGTCGAGACGCGCCCTGCGTTTCTCGATGCCCTACGTAAGGAGTGGGACGTCATCATCTCGGATTTTTCGCTACCGCAATACAACGGGCTCGTGGCGCTCGTCGACGCGCGCGAAACCGGCAAAGACATCCCGTTCATTCTCGTGTCCGGCACGATCGGCGAGGTAGGTGCCGTCAACGCGATGCGCGCTGGCGCGCAGGACTACGTCCTCAAGGATTCGCTCAGTCGGTTGCCGCTCGCCATCGCGCGCGAAGTGAAAGAGGCAGAGATGCGCGCCGCGCAACGCGCGATGACCGAGCGCCTCGCCATTTCGGAGCGCATGGCGTCAGCCGGCATGCTCGCGGCCGGCGTTGCGCACGAAATCAACAACCCGCTCGCGGTCATCATCGCCAACCTCGACGTCTTCGCCGCAGCGGCGCACTCGAAGGAGCTCGACGGCCCGGTTCGCGACGCACGCGAGGCCGCCGATTGCATCCGGTTGATCGTCCGCGACGTGAAGCTCTTCGCGCGCGCGGAGAACGACGAGCCCGTCGCGGTCGACGTGCACGAGGTCATCGAATCGTCCATCCGCATGGCCTCGAACGAGATCCGCCATCGCGCCACCATCGTCAAAGACTACGGACGCGTGCCGTTCGTGGATTCAAACGCAGCGCGCCTCGGTCAAGTCGTGCTCAACCTGCTCGTGAATGCGGCGCAAGCCATGACCGAAGGGCGCGCAACCGAAAATGCGATTCGCATCACGACGACGCGAGAGGCCGATCGCGTCATCATCGAAATACGCGACACCGGCAGCGGCATTCCCAAGGAAATCATCGGCCGCATCTTCGACCCGTTCTTCACGACCAAGCCTGCGGGTATCGGCACGGGCCTCGGGCTCGCGCTCTGCCACCGCATGGTGACCGACCTCTCTGGGCACATCACGGTCGAGAGCGAAGCCGGAAGAGGCACCACGTTTCGCGTGAGCCTCCCCATCGCGACAAACGTCGCTCCGCCCATGGAATCGCAAATCGCGAAGGCCGTCGCGGACGCAACGCGGCGAGCGCGCGTGCTCGTCGTCGACGACGAAGCCGCCATAGGGCGAGTCCTCTTCGCTGCGCTTTCCCCACATCACGACGTGACGACCGTGACGACCGGCCGAGCCGCTTTGAAGCTCATCGAGTCCGGCGAGCGCTACGACGTCATCCTCTCCGATTTGATGATGCCCGACGTGACGGGCATGGAGATCCACGAGCAGCTCTCTCGAACCGCGCTCGACCAAGCGAAGCGAATGATCTTCCTCACGGGCGGCGCGTTCACCGCGCGCGCATGCGAGTTCTTGGATGGCGTTCCCAACATTCGAATCGAAAAACCGTTCGTCCTCTCGAACGTCCTCGATGTCATCGCCCGCGTTCCAGCACTGGACACCGTTGCAAAGGCATCATGACGGCGCAGTCGCTGGATCGATGAGCTTGTCGATCAGCGATCGCAGTTGCGCTGCATCGAAGGGCTTCGCCACGCGCTCGTTGGTGACCTCGTCGAGGAATGTGCTCGCCTCTTGCGTGAACGCGCCGCCCGTCACGAAGACGACGTGCGACGCCATTTTGGGGTACACGCGAACGATCGACCGATAGAGCTCGATGCCGGACATGCCCGGCATCATGAGATCGGAGAGCACGACGTCGAACTTTTTTCCGGTCGCGAGAACGTCGAGTGCGGCTTGCGCCGACGTCACGACGGTCACGTCGTGTGCGTGCAGTACCCTGCGAATCACGAGCCCGACGGACGCCTCGTCATCGACGACGAGGACGGTCGCGACGTGTGGATCCGGCGGGCGCGAAGGCATCGGTGTGCTCGGCACGCTGACTGCGGATTGTGCAGGCGGCAACGCGACGCGAAACGTCGTTCCTTGGCCGACCTTGCTGTCGACGGTGATTTTGCCGCCCATCGACGTGACGATGCCGTGGCTGATGGCGAGCCCGAGCCCCGTGCCGACCCCGATGCGTTTCGTCGTGAAGAACGGATCAAAGACGCGGCCGACGAGATCGCTTGCGATGCCGATACCCGTGTCGCTCACCTCGATGATCGCCCACCCTGCGTCATCGGTCGAAGTCACGATACGAATCTGATTGGCGCTCGCATCTCCCTCGGCGAACGCGTGCGCGGCATTCACGAGCAAGTTGATGAAGACCTGACTAAGACGCGCCTCGTCGGCGTTGACGAGGGGAACGTCGCCGTATTCCTTCTGCAGTGTCGCCCGATGGCGCATTTCGTTGAGCGTCATGTTCACGGAAAGCTCGAGCACGGGCATCAGGCTGATGACCGTACGACGCTCCTGCTCGATTCGAGAGAACGTCTTGAGGCCGCGAACGATCTTCGTCACCCGCGCCATCCCTTCGCGAGCCTCGGAGAGCATCTGGATGAGGTCTTGGGTATCGGCAGGCGCGCCGTTGCCGAGACGCTCGATTGCCAAGTCGACGTTGGTGACTGCGTAGCTCAGTGGATTGTTGATCTCGTGCGCGACGCCCGCAGCGAGCGTACCGATCGACGCCATTCGATCCGCGAAGACGAGCTGGCGGTGAAGGTCCTCTTGAACGGCCGCGGCGTGCAATTGGGCGGTGAGATCATGAAAGACGATCACGGCTCCTTGGATGGTTCCATCGTGTCCGCGAATCGGGGCACACGTATCGGCGATGGGAATCGTCGAGCGGTCGCGTCGAACGAGAACGGAATTGGGCGGGAGGCTCACGACCGCCTCGCTCCGCATGGCGCGATCGAACGGATTTTCAACCGAAGCCTGCGTGGTTCCATCAACGAGCACGAGCACGTCTTTCAGCGAGCGCCCTTTGGCGTCGGCGAGCGTCCATCCCGTGAGGCGCTCGGCGACGGGATTCATGAGCGTCACGCCACCGTTGACGTCGAGTGCGATGACGCCATCGCCGATGCTGTCGAGTGTGGTTGCGAGGCTCTCGGCGGATTGTCCGAGCGCGTAGCGCGCGGAGCGAGCTTGAGCTCTGCGAAGCGCCACGAGCAGGCGCGCGCTCAGCGTGCCGTCATCGAGCCCCTCGACGAAGAAATCGTCGGCGCCTGCCGCGACGAGCGCGGGAACGTCCGATGGTTGTTTTACGGCCGCGATGATTGCGAGCTCGAAGCCGACTTGCGCCGCACGCAACTGAATGCACGTGAGCGCTTGATCGACGCCCGAACCGACGACGATCACGGCGGGCCTTTCGGCGCGCATCATCGCAACGGCTTCGGCCGTGGCGCGCGCCGAAGAAATCGCGACATCCGAAGAGAGCAGCACGCCCGCAACCGCGTCGCGTGAGCCAGCTGCGAGCGCACACAAAAGAACACGCGCGCGCTCAGCCATGTTCGATCACGTCCCTAACCTTGGCGGTAAGCATCTCCGGTGTGATCGGCTTCTGCAAGAACGCGACCTCGGCGTCGAGGACGCCATGACGCACGACGGCGTCGTCGGTGTGACCGGACATATAGAGGACCTTCATCGCCGGACGAGACGGCGCGAGTCGTTCGGCGAGCGCGCGCCCGCTCATGAGCGGCATTACGACATCCGTGAGAAGCACATGAATGACCGCTTTGTGCTGCTCGCACAGAAGCAAAGCCTCTCCGCCGTTTCGGGCCTCGAGCACGTGGTAGCCCTGCCGCTCGAGAATCGTCCGGACGAGCGTGCGAACGGATTGGTCGTCCTCGACGAGCAAGATCGTTTCGGATCCACGCTGCTGCATCACCTCGTGTGGCGTATCGATACGTGGCGCGTTCTTCCCCAAGGCTTGCGGGAGATAGATTCCGACCGTGGTTCCGCCGGCGGGTTCGGCACGGACCCAGACGTTACCGCCGCTCTGTTGTGCAATGCCGAACACCGTCGCCAGGCCGAGGCCGGTTCCACTTTCTTTCGTCGTGAAGAAGGGCTCGAAGATTCGTTTGCGCGTAGCGGCGTCCATGCCCGCACCCGTGTCCGTCACCGAGAGCGACACGTATGGGCCCGGCGCGACGCCCGCACTCGCGTCTAGGTCGATGTTCGCAACCGAAATGGTGAGCTTGCCGCCTTTGGGCATCGCGTCGCGCCCGTTCACCACGAGGTTCATCAGCACTTGCTCGATCTGCCCTGGGTCGGCTCGAACGGCCGCAAGCGCACGTCCGCGCACGACCGTCAGCGTGATGTCCTCGCCCACGACACGCTCGAGCATCTTGGTGACGGCGTCGATCACGACGCTCAAATCGAGAATGCGCGGCTGCAAGATCTGCTGGCGACTGAACGCAAGAAGTTGCCGCGTGAGATCCGCAGCGCGCTTTCCGGCTGCGAGAATTTCATCGAGGTCGTCGCGCATTGGGTCGCCGCGTTCGAGCTTGCTGGCGAGCATTTCGCTGTAGCTGAGAATGACCGAGAGGAGGTTGTTGAAGTCGTGGGCGACACCGCCAGCCAAGTTTCCGATCGCCTCCATCTTCTGACCGTGCCGTAGCTGCTCCTCCATGCGATTGCGCTCGGTCACGTCGACGGCCACGACGAGGCAACACGGCTTGCCGTCGAGCACGCAGGAGTGCGTCGTGATTTCGACGTCGATGATGGTGTCATCCTTCTTCTGGTGCTTGGCCTCGCCCCGAGCGCGCAGATCGTCAATCGTCTTCCCAAGGAGCTCCTCACGCGAATATCCGTAGAGCTTGATTGCCGCCTCGTTGACGACGAGTAGCTTGCGTGTCTCTTGCTCGTAAACGAGCTTGGGAAAGGGTGAGTTCTCGAAAACAACGCGATACTGTTCTTCAGACACACGGAGCGCCTTTTCGGCGGCCTTCCATTCGGAGACATCCGTGATGTAGCTGACGCACTCCGCAGTACCTTCCACGGTCGACGAGCCTACGAGCGTCGGGATGCGCGTGCCGTTCTTGTGAACGTATTCTCTCTCTCTCAGCGCGAGAAAACCCGTCGAGCGAAGCTGCGCGCGCGCTGCGGCGTCTGCGGCCCACACATCGGACGGCGTGATGAGCTCCCAATTCAGCTTGCCGGCGAGCATCTCCGCGCGCGTGTAACCGAGCATGCGAAGGAAGGCGTCGTTGGCCTCTTTGAAGTTGCCGTCGAGATCCGTGAGCGTCACACCTGCAACGCCAACCTCGAAGAGCCTCCGGAAGCGCAGCTCGCGATCACGAAGTGGCGCGTGCTGAGCCACAAGCCGCTCGGCGATCAAGAGACCGAGCTTCAATGCGCCTGGGCCGAGCGACGTTGCGTAGAGGTCGGTGATGCCGGCCTCGAGCACCGCGGACACCGCTTCATCGTGATTGGTAAGAACGAGAATGACCGCATCGGCGCCGCCCGCGCAGGCGCGCGTTTTTTGGCAGAACGCAATCGCCGTCATGTCCACCAACGGATCTTGAACGACGATCAACGTCGGAGCCTGCGTGCCGACCATCTCGAGGGCCGCGACGCCGTTTTGCGCGACCAACTGCGCGTGACCTCGCGCACCGAGCACGTTGGTTGCGATGGCCTCCGAGCTCGGCGCGATTCCAACGAGCAATGCTTTCAAACGTCGTGACCCACGAGATGTAAGCATCTCCTATGCCGTAATGCGCGAAACGCGTCACGACCGGTTGGTCGCAACGCGTTTCGCGTATCGTGAAGAGGACTGAATCACTCTTCGGGGAGCGTCTCGAGCGGCTTGGGGGCCCAGATGACTTGCGATTCGCCGGCGGTGACTTTGCCTTCGAGGTCGAAGGTCGACTGCGTGCCGTTGCCGTCGAGGTCGCCGTTGGCGATGGCGTGGATGTCGTCGTTGGCGATGGCGCCCGTGGTGCACGAGGTCGCGCTCTCGGTGTAGCTGTACATATAGTACTGGGGCTGATCGACCGAGAACTTGAGGCAATGCCAACCGATTTTGTCTTCGCCGGCTGCGTTCGAGCGCCAGTCAGCAACGGGGTCCGACGAGTACTTCTTCGAAGTGACCTGCGCGATGGCAGCGGGAACTTTTGCGGTAGCGCTTCCGCAGATGCAGCGGCCGATCTGTGTAGAGCTGCCTGGCGCGTTGAACGTACCTGCCATGAGATCGCGGTTGAGCGACTCGGAGGCGTTCTTCGCGATGGCGCCGATGTTGTTACCCGCTTCGGCAGTCTTGGAAGTTTTGAGATAGCGGCTCACGCCAAAGATGGCGAGCACCGCGAGAATGCCGATGATTGCGACAACAATCATGAGCTCGATGAGGGTAAAGCCTCGGTTTAGTGCTCGGCGGTTTGACGTAGACATGTTCGAATCTCCCTTGTTGTGCCCACTCAAACGGACCGCGCTCGCCGGGACTAAAGGGCTGCGAACAAATGCCTGCACACACTGTGGTTTCGGGGACGGTCAGCGCGCGGTGCCGAGCATGCGATCCTTCGCATGGAAATACTTGCGAGCGTGCGCGGCGAGTTGGCCGTCGGTGGGGTGGTCCGACGTCTCTACGCCGACGATTTTGGGCTCGAGGGCGTGCTCGTGTTTGTGCACGTGTTTGATGAGCTCGAGCTTGGCGGACCCAGGTCCAACGACGAGAATCTCCTCGGCGTCGGCGAGCGCTTGCGCGACCGCATGGAAGAAGTGGGTCGCGTCTGCCGGGTGATCGTGCTCCGCCGTCGTCTTCGAATGGCGTTTGACGTGATGGTGAGGGTGAATCGTCTTCGGGTCGAAAGTTGCGTCATCGACGTGAAAAATCTTGGCTTCCGCGTGGTCGATCCAAACCGCGGCGTGGATGGTCGTCATGCTCCTATGTAAAGCACACCAAAGACGAAAACGGTGAAGGTGCGGTCGTGGCACGAACGTCGCAACCGGACGCGCGTGGCGATGACGGCGAAGGGGCTGACAACGCAAGAGGCCGACGAACGGCTCGGGCGTTTTGGCGTGAACGATCCGTCGAAAGCGAAGAAACGGTCGCTTGGGGTCGAGCTGCTTTCGCTTTTTGCGAATCCGCTCGTCCTCATTTTGCTTTTTGCATCGATCGCATCCGCGGTGCTCGGCGATGTCGCGGGCTCCGTAATCATCGTCCTCGTTCTCACCGTGGGGACGGCCATCAATTTCACGCAGACGTATCGCTCCCAGCGTGCCGCAGATGCGCTTCGCAACACGGTCGCGCCCACGGCAACGGTGCTTCGCGATGGCGCGTTCGTAGAGCTCGCGCGAAAGCTCGTCGTTCCGGACGACATCGTGCGGCTCTGCGCCGGCGACCTTGTGCCCGCCGATGCGACGCTCGTGGAGGCGCGCGATCTTCACACGCAGGAGTCGGCGCTCACGGGCGAATCACTTCCGGCCGAGAAGCACGCCGGCGCAGACGACGCCACAGGGCGCGTCATGCTCGGCACATCGGTGATCAGCGGCACCGCGCTCGCTCGCGTGACGGCGACGGGCACGAAGACGCAATTCGGAGACGTTGCCGCGCGCTTGGCGGAGCAAGCCCCGCCGACCGAGTTCGATCGCGGCATGAAGCGGTTTGGCTTCTTGATCATGCGGATCGTCGTATTTTTGGTGCTTTTCATTCTCGTCGCCGAGATCGCAACCCACCACAACGCGATGCAGTCGCTCCTCTTTGCGGTCGCACTCGCCGTCGGCCTCACGCCCGAGTTCTTGCCGATGATCACGTCGGTCACGCTTTCGCGCGGCGCGGTCGCTCTCGCGCGCGAGAAGGTGATCGTCAAACACCTCGCTGCGATGCAAAACCTCGGCAGCATCGACATTCTCTGCAGCGACAAAACGGGGACGCTTACCTCGGGCCAGATGACGCTCGAGAAATCCGTGAACGCAAATGGCGAGCCCTCGAAAGAGCCCGAACGCCTCGCGATCATCAACGCGAAGCTCGAGACGGGCATCAAGAGTCCGCTCGACGAAGCGCTGCTCACACACGGCTCCGAGGCCTGCGACGACTACACGAAAATCGACGAGGTCCCGTTCGACTTCGAACGCCGCCGCGTCTCGATCGTCGTCGCACACAAAGACGGCAAGCGCGTGCTCGTATCGAAGGGCGCGCCCGAGCCGCTCATCGCTCTCGGGGTGATGTCCGACGAAGATCGCGCTCGCGCTCTCGCCACGTACACGTCGCTCTCTCGAGCCGGCTATCGCGTGATCGCCGTCGCGCGCAAAGACGTCGACGCGCGTGCGACGTTCTCCGCGGCCGACGAATGCGATCTCATTCTCGAGGGTTTCGTGGCATTCGCGGACCCTCCGCTCGACGACGCCAAGGAATCCATCGCCGCACTCGCGCGCGACGGCGTGACCGTGAAAGTCCTCACGGGCGATAGCGATCTCGTCGCGCGACACGTGTGCGACGCCGTTGGCATCGACACCGCCGAGATCATCCTCGGCACCGATCTCGAGCGGATGAACGATCTCGCGCTCGAGAACGTGGTCGAGCGAATCAGCGTGTTCGCGCGCGTTTCACCTTCGCAGAAGAACCGCATCGTGCTCGCCCTCAAACGGCGGAGTCATGTCGTCGGGTACCTCGGCGACGGCATCAACGATGCGCCATCGCTCCACGCCGCAGACGTCGGGATTTCCGTGTCGGGCGCCGTCGATGTCGCGCGAGAAGCCGCCGACGTCATCTTGCTCGAACGCGGCCTTCACGTTCTCCACGCGGGCATCATTCATGGTCGTCGCGCTTTCGGCAACGTCACCAAATATCTCCTCATGGGGACGAGCTCGAACTTCGGCAACATGCTCAGCATGGCGGGCGCATCGCTCGTTTTGCCGTTCTTGCCGATGCTGCCAACGCAAATCCTCCTCAATAACCTGCTCTACGATCTCGCGCAGATCACCATTCCGACCGACAACGTCGACGACGAGTTCTTGCGGAAGCCTCAACGCTGGGACATTCGCTTCATTCAGCGCTTCATGCTCGTGATTGGGCCGGTGAGCTCGCTCTATGATTTTTTGACGTTTTTCGTGCTGTTCCATTTCTTCCACGCGTCGGAGCGACTCTTTCACACGGGGTGGTTCGTCGAGTCGCTGGCGACGCAAACGCTCGTCATCTTCGTGATTCGCACGATGCGAAACCCGCTGCGAAGTCGACCGAGCAAGGCGCTCGCCGCCACGACGCTCGCCATTGTCGCGCTGGCCTGCGTGATCCCGTGGAGCCCCATCGCGCACGTGCTCGGGTTCGAACCGCTTCCGCCCTTGTACTTCGCGTTTCTGGCCGTCGCGACCGTGACGTACATGCTTTTGGTCGAGGTGATGAAGCGCATCCTCCTTCGCTCGAGAGCCTGACCAGCGTTGGCACGACGCGCGCAAGGTGGGGTGGCGATGGACCGCGTCCTCACGCTCAACGTTGGCTCGTCGAGCTTCAAGTGGTCGCTCTTCGACGAACGTGACGCACGCATTGATGGCGAGAGCCAGGCGTTCGAGCCAGACGATGTCGCGACCGTGCTCGACGCACTCGCAGCGCGCATCGGTGAGGTCGATCTTGTCGCGCATCGCATCGTTCACGGCGGAAGCAACTTTCGCGCACCGGTCGTCGTGGACCGACACGTACGAGGCGTGCTCGACGAAATGGTGGAGCTCGACGCCATCCACATGCGACCCGCACTCGCCGTGCTCGATGGCGCGCGCTCTCTCTGGGAAGATGCCGTGCATGTTGCCGCGTTCGACACCGCATTTCACGCGACCCTCGACGACGTTGCCTCCACATACGCGGTGCCGGTTGCGTGGCGCGAAAAATACGGTGTGCGTCGTTACGGCTTTCATGGGCTGAGCGTCGAGTACGCGGTCGCGCGCGCACGCGACCTCGTTGCGCGCCCGATGCGGCGCATGATCGTGCTCCATCTCGGAAGCGGCGCATCGGCAACGGCCGTGCTCGATGGGCGATCGGTCGACACGACGATGGGAATGACACCGCTCGAGGGCATCGTGATGGCGACACGCTCGGGTTCGATCGATCCAGGCGTGCTGCTTCACCTCTTGCGCGCGGGTCTCGACACGAACGAAATCGAAGAGGGACTTTCGTCGAAAGGCGGGCTCCTCGCGCTCGCGGGGAAGAAGGACATGCGTGCGATTGCCGCGTCGACCGACGACGCGTGCCGTCTTGCGAGGGCGTATTTCATTCGCTCGGTCGCAAAACATGCATGCTCGATGCTGCCGGCTCTTGGCGGGCTCGACGCTGTCGTCTTCACCGGAGGCATCGGCGAGAACGACGCCGAGCTACGCGCGCAGGTGACCGCCAGCCTTGGCGCCATTTCATCGTCGCCCGTGGTCGCCCTCGTGATTCATGCGCGAGAGGACATCTCGCTCCTTCATGCGGCGCGGCAGGCCTCTTGCATCCAAACGCCTCATGGCCATCCCGAAACGGATTCTCGTCGCAACCGACTTCAGTGAAGCCTCCGAAGCAGCGCTCGACTACGCTGTCGACCTCGCAAAGGCGATCGGCGCGAAAATCGTCGTGCTGCACGCCTACGAGCTTCCAGTTTACGGATTTCCCGATGGCGCTCTCATCGCGACAGCCGACATGGCAGCCACGATCATGAACGGCGCGCAGGCAGGTGTCGCTGCAATGTGCGAAAGCCGAGCATCCCGCGGCGTCGAGCTCAGCCAAGTCGTTCGGCAGGGCATCGTTTGGGAAGAGGTGGAGAGCGTCGCCGACGAAATGTCAGTGGAGCTCGTGGTCGTTGGCACGCACGGTCGCACGGGCATCGCGCACGCGCTTCTCGGGAGCGTTGCGGAAAAAATAATTCGCACATCGACGCGCGCTGTCCTCACGGTGCATGGACCCAAAAAAGCCAAGACCTAATGTGAAGGAGCCGTGGCCGATCGCGTTCGCGATGCGGCGCGTGATCCGCAAAGGTTACAAGCTCGCCGATCTGCGCGCGGACCTGCTCGCGGGTGTCGTCGTCGCGATCGTGGCGCTGCCGCTTTCGATGGCACTTGCGATCGCGGTCGGCGCGCCGCCTCAACATGGGCTTTACACGGCGATCTTCGCGGGTTTCACGACGGCGCTGCTCGGCGGATGCAAATTCCAAGTGACGGGCCCCACCGCGGCGTTCGTCGTGATCCTCGCGCCCATCGTCAACAAGTACGGGCTCTCGGGTTTGCTGACAGCCGGGTTCATGGCGGGGCTCATGCTCGTGGCCATGGGCGCGTTCAAGCTCGGGAGCTTCATCAAATTCATTCCGTATCCCGTCACGACCGGATTCACGGCGGGCATCGCGACCGTGATCGCAACGCTCCAAGTGAAGGACGCGCTCGGTATCCACGTCGTTGCGATGCCCGATCATTACCTCGAGCGCGTCGTTGCGCTTTGGCACGCGCGCGGAACGGTGAGCTGGCAAGAAATCATCGTGAGCAGCGCGACGCTCGCGCTCCTCGTCTTCATTCCACGCGTTACGAAGAAGATTCCGGCCCCGCTCGTCGCGATCGCGGGGGTTGCCGTTGCCGTCGCGATCGCGCACCACTTCGCACCATCGTTTGCGGTCGCAACGATCGGTACGCGGTTTCATACGGTCATCGGTGGCGTCGTCGTCGATGGCATTCCGCGCTCGCTCCCGATACCGGCGCTCCCCTGGTCAGGTGGTCTGACGATCACGATGATGCGCGAGCTCTTCATGTCGGCGTTTGCGATTGCGGTGCTCGGCGCCATCGAGTCGCTCCTCTCGGCGGTCATTTGCGACGGCATGACGCGCACGCATCACGACCCAAACGCCGAGCTCGTCGGCCTCGGCATCGGGAACATCATTGCGCCGTTTTTTGGCGGTATTGCCGCGACGGGCGCGCTCGCTCGCACGGCGACGAACATTCGTGCGGGCGCACGCTCGCCCATCGCAAGCGCCACACACGCGCTTCTCGTGCTCTTCGCGATCCTCGTTCTTGCGCCCCTCGTGTCGTACGTGCCGATGGCGTCACTTGCTGCGCTGCTCGTGCTCGTTGCGTGGAACATGTCCGAGGTCCGCACGTTCATTGGCATCATCAAGATCTCGCCGCGCAGCGATGTCGTCGTGCTCGTCACGTGTTTTTTTCTGACGGTCCTCTTCGACATGGTGGTGGCCGTGAGCGTGGGCTTCGTTCTCGCAGCCGTCCTCTTCATGCGGCGCATGTCCGAGATCACGCAATCGAAGATGCTCGTCGACAACACGCAAGAAGAGCCGCTCCCGGGCTTGGGCTTGCCGGCTCAAACGATTCTCTACGAAGTAAACGGTCCGCTCTTCTTCGGGGCCGCACAGCGCGCGATGGAAACGCTTCACGCGAGCGAGAGCGACTCGTTTCGGATCATCATCATTCACCTTGGCAAGGTGCCCGTCATCGACGCGACCGGATTCGCCGCGCTCGAGAACGCGATTGTGGCGCTCGTGCGACGAAAGAAGCTCGTCATTGTCGCCGGGCCGCTTCCGCAGCCGCGAAGCATCTTCGAGAAGGCTCGCCTCGATGAAGCCCACGCGGGTTTCGTCACGGTCGTCGCGAATCTCGAGGCCGCACTTACCGCAGCGCGAGGTGTCGCCGAAAAGGGGTAGTATCCGAGGCAAGTCATGAACTACCTCTACGGCGATTCGACACCGTCGAACCTCACCTCGAATTTCCTCGAGCTGCTGCGTGACGCGCTCGATTTTGCAGTGTTCGTGGTGCAGGCCGATCAGCGCATCAAAGAAGGCAAAGAGAAGGCTCGAGCGCTCACCGAAGAGGCGCGCGCCGAGATCGAGCGGCTCGAGAGGTTCATCGCGCACGTCACGGGCGCCGTTCAGACCGCGGACAAAGGCGCGGCGGATTCGCCCACGGCGCACTGCGCCACGCGTTTGACCGAAGCGCTCGGCGGCGCCCAACGCGCAACGACGGAATCCATCCGCAACAAACTCGCCGCCGATATCGCCGTGATCGACGGCGACGAAGCCGCGTCGCGCGACGCATGCAACACCGCGCTCGCCGCGCTGCTCGGCCCGCACACGCCGCCCGATTCGTCGACGACGGAAATGATCCGACTCGAAGGCTCGAGCTACGACGCCAAGCGCATGGGCCACGCGGGATTCGGTTTCGACTGGACGTTCGAGCTCGCGATCCCCGAGGGCAACCTCTTCGCGAGCGTCGTGCGGCTCGACCGAATTTCGCAGCACATGGAGATTCACGCGCCGCAGGTGTCGGGGTGGATCAAAAAAGAATTGAAGATTCTCGCGCAGCGCCTCGAGCGCCACGTCGTCACGGAGATGTCGACGGCCGGTCCGGCGTCGCAATTCAAGCTGCGTGTCGAACCGGCGTTCGATCTCGGCTTCGACGTCGACGTGGACGTCGAAGCGCGAGCGATTCGCATGGTGCGCATCGGGGCCGCAGACGACCCCGCCGCGGGCCCATTCGACGTGGCGCCCGAGGACGCAGCGCTGATGCTCGACCTCGCAGACAAGCTTCGCGAGGCGGCGAGCGCCTTCACACTGCGCATTCTCGTGCGGGCCGCATTCGACGAGCTCGATTTCGAGACGCTGCCGTCGTTCGTTCCCGTCGTCGAGCGTTTGGTTCAGTTTCTCACGCCCATCGTGCGCGAGGTTTCTGCGCGCTCCGTCACGCCGACCGAGCTCGTGCTGAGGCGCGCTCTCGCCGATGATCGGCGTGAAGAAGTGTTCCTTGCGAAGTCGACGCTCCGCGAGAAGTACGCACTGCTTCCCGCGCCGCTTCGCGCGCTCTTCAGCCCGCTCGCGCTCGAAAGCACCGTAACGCCTGCACCTCCGCCGGCTGTTCCACCGCCGATCCCTACGGTGCGTGCCGAGCTTCCGAAATCGATGCCCCCGCCGCCGCGAGCTTCCGCGCTTCCGCCGCCTCGCCCACCGCCGCCGCCACGCGCGCCAACACCGATTCCGCCCGCTGCCGCAGCGGCAGCCGAGCCCGCGATTTCGGCGCCGCCGGCTTCGTCACAAGAAGGCCGCAACGAAGGCTTCGTCGAGGCCGTGAAAAAAATCATGGTCGTCCTCAAGAGCGGCGCGACCGACGAAGGCTATCGCCAATACGCCGAGCTTCTCGCCGGCCCATCGTTCGCGCAATATCGCGCCGAGGATCAGCGCCAGGCGCTCAAGCTCCTTCTCCTCGCAAAGACGCCACCCTCACGCAGCGACGCCGTCACCGGCGCATACAAAGTGGCGCTCGAACGAATCCAATCGCTCGTCGATTCCTTCGCCGATCCCGCCGACTACGAAATGCTCGGCGTCGCACAATTGCACCTCGACCAACGCACGCTCGCGAGCGCTGCGTTCGAAACGGCGCTCAAGCTCGAGCGCGCGCGCAATCCGTCGTCTGAGCTTTGCGGCAATCTCGTGCGGCGCGTGCAGCAGCTCTAGTCGCCCGTCGGCTGGATCGCGCGCGATTCGATCATCATGACCACCGTGCGCTCGGGCGCGCGCGTGCGGTGAACGATCCCTTTCGGGACCGTGTAGCCCTGATGACGCGCGAGCGTCACGGTGGGGCCACCTTCGATGTCGAGGAGCAGCGTGCCTTCGAGCACGAAGAAGAATTCGTCCTCGCGATCGTGTTTGTGAAAATGAAACTCGCCCTTCAAGACGCCGAGACGCACGACCGAATCGTTCACGGTCGTCAGGGTTTGGTTGAACCACGGCTCGTGCGCGGCGGCTTCGGCGTCGACGTCGATGAGCGTCGAGCTGCCAAATTTGTCGTCGAGGTGAATGTCGTACGGCGTGGTTGTCATGGCCGGAGGATAATCCACTGAGCTGTGAGTCGTGATAAGCACGTCGCGTGCGCCGCGCGATCTTGGGTTTGTCGCTACTCGTCGCGTGCGCGTCGCACGATTCCCCCACGCACACAACGCCCGTGCCGAGCGCGTCCGCGAGCGCTGGAGCAACACAAACGCCCGTGAAACACGGTCCGTTCGTCGTCGCGATGGTGGTCGATCAACTCGGCGCGTGGATTGCCGCAGAGCGATTCGCGGAGCTACCCAAGACGGGCGGCTTCGCGCGACTCCTTCGTGAAGGCACGTACGCGCGCGACATGCGCTACGCCCACGCCACGACCGACACGACGCCCGGCCACTGTGCGCTCTTCACCGGCGCGACGCCGAATCGCTCGGGCATCTTCGCCAACGAGCGCGTCGACGAGCGTACGCGCCGTCCTCATTCGGCCCTACGCGATCACGAAACGCACGTCATCGACGGACAAGGGGAAGAAGCGACGCCGAGCGTTTCACTCGCGACGCTGAAGGTCGACACCCTCGCCGACGTGCTTCGCGAACGCTTTCCGCGCGCGACGATCATCTCGGTGTCGCTGAAAGATCGCGGTGCGATCTTCGGTGGTGGCCGCCATCCGACGGCGTCCGTTTGGTACGAGCCTCGCCGTGACGAAATGGTTACGTCGAGCGCGGTCGCATCGAAGTTTCCCGCGTGGGCTGCTGTGGCTGACAGCGCCGCGCTCCATCGCGCGCGCGAAGCTCCGTGGGAGCTGCTCGATCCGGTGTTCGTTTCGTCGCACGCGAAGCAGCCCGACGCGCAACCCGGCGAGAGCGACGTCTTCGGATTCGGCTCCTCGTTTCCGCATTCGTTCGACACCGCACGCGCGGTGCCCATCGCATTTCGCGCGAGCCCGCGTGGTGACGACATCGTTCTCCGTCTCGCGGCCGCGGCGATCGATCAGCGCGATGTCGCGGAGCCAATGCTTCTCTCGGTGTCGCTCTCGTCGTTCGACTACGTGGGTCACTTCTTCGGCCCCGACTCGTGGGAAGCGTGGGACGAGCTCCTCCGACTCGATCGCTCACTTGGAGAGTTTTTCGCGCTTCTCGATCGCAAAACCGGCGCTGATGGGTGGTCGCTCGTTCTTTCGGGCGATCACGGCACGCCAACACTGCCCGAAGCGCCCGACGCCGCGCGCCCGTGGTGCCCGCACGAAGAAAAAGATCCGTGGCAACGCGGCTGTCGCCACACGGGCCGCATCTTCCCGGACGCACTACGCGACTCGACCGAGCAAGCCGCAGTGCGCGCCATCGGCAAGGGCGACTTCATCCTCGGCGTCGCGAGCCCATTTGTATTCTACACGCGTTTCGTGGCCGATTTACCGCCTGATCGTCGCAAGAAACTCGACGCCGCAGTGAGTGCCTCGATCCTCGCGCACGTCGAAGTCGACCGAGTGTTCCCGGTCACGCCGCACGCATGCCCACCCGAGTCGGACGAATCCATCGACGCCCTCGTGTGCCGCTCGATGCCGCCGCAAAAAGAGGACGCCTTCTACGTGCTGACGAAGAAGGGCTCGTTCTTCGACACGGACTACGACCTAGGCAAAGGCACGAGCCACGGCAGCCCGTACTTGTTCGACCGCTCCGTCCCACTCATCGTGCGCGCCCCTGGCCGAGTGCGCCCGGGCGGAACCCTCGCGGAGCCGATCGGCTTCGGCGCATACGTGCGATCGGTCGCGATGCTCTTGAACGTGTCGCCCCCGGCCGGCGCGAGCGAGGCGAGGGAAATCGTCCCGCCGCCCGCGCCGCGCTGACGCTGACGCCAACGCGACGCGTAGGCGTGGGCGTACGCGTAGGCGTGGGCGTACGCGTAGGCGTGGGCGTACGCGTAGGCGTGGGCGTACGCGTAGGCGTGGGCGTAGGCGTGGGCGTACGCGTAGGCGTAGGCGTGGGCGTACGCGTAGGCGTAGGCGTGGGCGTGGGCGTACGCGTAGGCGTGGGGGTATGCGTAGGCGTAGGCGTGGGCGTACGCGTGGACGTAGGCGTGCGCCCACGCTCATCAACCTCGTCGTCTAAGCCCGAGCACGTTGATCAACGTGCGGTAGACAATCTTCGGCCGCTCTCGAACTTCTTCCGAGAGCGGCCGAATGTACTGCATGGCTTCAGCGACCTCGTAACAAGCGCTGACCTCATAAGCGCTCGACATCGCGGAGTGATACCGCTGCTTGCGGTTTCCGCCGAACGCCCCGCTTCCTTCGGCGATGTTCAAAGGCATGCTGGTCACCGCCCGCCGAGCTTGATCTGCAAGATTCCGATCGTGCGTCTCGATCTCACGAGCAATCCCAGCAACATCCCGACAGCATTCCAAAGCCACAGAATAAATTCTCAGCATCTTCCGACTCCTTCGCAATCGCCAATCGATCGCACCCACCCCACGCCGCCGCGCGGAGGACGTGTCAACGATGGCGAAGCCACCGCCTCCTGGCGGCGCCGCAGGCGTCGTTGACGCGTCCGAGCACGGTGGCAAAATAATATTG
>JBBSFE010000023.1:0-61503 GCA_038239005.1 Polyangiales bacterium | reverse complement strand
CGTCGAACGCCATGAACACGTTGACGACGCAATCCGGAACGCGGATGGCGCGACGAAGCGCGTCGCGCTCGGGCTCGATCTCGCTCGCGGGAACCGACCAACCTCGAAGTGATGCGGCGACGTACGCGTCGAGCTCGAGGCGCTCGCCAAAATCGTCCGGTTTCGTCCACGGGCCCACGCACCACTTCGTCGGATGTCCCGTCGCGCGGTAGCCGGCGACGACCTCGTCGATGACGCGTTCGGCGTCTTCGGGGGCGATCGCGGAAATCATGACTTCGTTGTGGTGGGTGCCGGGCGCGGAGGGGGTCACGATTTGATGCCAACCAGGCCGCGCGATGATGCGCGTATCAGGGCGCCGCACGGACGAAACGAGCGGTGCGTTGATGGCGGCCTCGAGGCGGCGTCTGAAAGTCCAAACCACCGAGGCATGATAGATCTTCCGTCATGGTTGGGATGCGCGTCACGTTGCGGCTTCGAATGTCCACGCATGATGCCCACTACGCCGGTGAGCTCGTCGACGGCGCGCGCATGCTCGGGCTTTTTGGCGATTTGGCGACCGAGCTTTTGATTCGGCTCGATGGCGACGAAGGTTTGTTTCGCGCGTATGAAACGGTCGAGTTTCTCGCGCCCGTATTCGCGGGCGACTACATCGAAGCGACCGCACAGCTCGTGCGCATCGGTGAGACGAGTCGCAAGATGCAGTTCGAGGCGCGCAAGGTGGTGTCGAACGTACGCGCGCCGGGTCTCGCTGCGAGCGCAGCGGATGTGCTCGTCGAACCCATGGTCGTGTGTCGCGCGATCGGGACGTGCGTCGTTCCGAGAGCGTTGCAGCGTCGACCGAAGGAGCTCTACATGCCCGGCCTGCCGCCTGGGCCCGCGCCGAGCGCCGAAGCGATCGTGACGGAGTGGATGGAGCCCGATTTGATTCTCACCGCGGCGATCGTGGGCGCTGAGATCACGCGTTCGCAAACACCACATCTTCCGATCACGGCGCGCGAGATCGCAGACGAAGCCGCGCGCTGTCGTGATGCGGGCGCGTCGGTGATTCACCTTCACGTTCGCAACGACGACGGCTCGCCCACACAAAGCGCAGAGCGATTTGGTGAGGCGATCGCCGCGATTCGCGAGAAGACAGATTGCATCGTGCAAACCTCGACGGGCGGCGCGGTCGGCATGAGCATCGACGAGCGCGCGCAGCCGCTCTCGTGCAATCCCGAGATGGCCACGCTCAACTGCGGCACCATCAACTTCGGCGACGACGTCTTCGTGAACACGCGCGCGCAGATTCGCGATCTCGCAGCGCGCATCAAGAAGACCGGCAGCGTGCCCGAGCTCGAGTGCTACGAGATCGGGCATATCGAAGAGGCACTGAAGCTCCTCGCGGAGAACGCCATCGAGGCGCCGCTGCATTTTCAGTTCGTCATGGGCATTCCTGGTGGCATTGGCGCGCGCGAAGAGCACGTGCGTTACATGCGATCGATGCTCAACGGGCTTCCCGCGGGCACGTCGACATGGGCGGTTGCCGCCGTGGGTCGCTTTCAGCAGCCGCTCACGGAGGCGGCCATGCGGCTCGGCGGGCACGCGCGCATCGGCCTCGAGGACAACATCTATCTCTCGAAGGGCGTGCTCTCGGAAGGCAGCGCGCCGCTCGTGAAACGCGCCGCGGATTACGCGCGCACGATCGGACGCCGCGCAGTGATGCCGGATCGCGCACGCGTGATGCTCGGGATCCCCGCGACATGACGACCACTCTCACGTTCGCAGCAGACACGCTCACGCCGGTGCGCGCTTACGCAGGCCTCAGAAGCGCCGCGGGTGGGGGTGGTTCGTTCTTGCTCGAGAGCGTCATCGGTGGCGCGCGTTGGGGCCGCTACAGCATTCTCGGTTACAGGCCGCGTTACGAAGCCGTGCTGCATAGCGATGGTCCGTGGGAAATTCGCGGCGAGCGACCCGCAGGCGCGGATGCGCTCGAGCGCCCCGGTGTCGATCCGCTCGTTGCAGCTGCGGCGCTCGTTGAGTCTGATTTTCCGCCGCCGTCGGCGCATCTCGCCGAGCGCATCGCTCGCTCGCACGTTGGTTTTTTCGCGTGGGATCTCATCCATCGCATCGCACGTGTTCCAACGTTCGACGGAGCCCCGCGCCGGCCCGTTGCGCGCCTCCTTGGTCGGCCCATCGTGTGCGTGTTCGACGCGCTCGCACAAACGGTGACGATCGCCGCTGACGATGAAGCCGCAGCAGCACACGCGCGCAACGATCTCGAGCACGCATCCGGCCTTCGCTCCATTGCGCTTCCGGATCGCGCGAAAGTTCCATCACCGATCGATGTGAGCATCGACGACTTTCGCTTCGAGACCGCCGTGCGTCGCGCGCAGGAATACATCGCCGCAGGCGACGCTTTTCAAATCGTCCTCGCGCGCACGTTCTCGGTTGCGCAGCGTGATCGCGATCCGTTCGACGTGTATCGCGCGCTCCGCCTCGTGAACCCGTCGCCGTACATGTACTTCCTCGACCTGCCGCCGACCGAGAGCGCCGGCACGCGCACGCAAATCCTCGGCGCGAGCCCAGAGACGCTCGTGCACCTCGCACGCCGCGGCGACGCACGCGACGCCCCCGCCGACATGACCGTGCGCCCGATCGCAGGCACGCGCCGCCGCGGCCGCTCGGCCGAAGAAGATACCGCCCTCGAAGCCGAGCTCCTCGCCGACGCCAAAGAGCGCGCCGAGCACGTGATGCTCGTGGACCTCGGTCGCAACGACGTCGGCCAAGTCGCGACGGTGGGCACCGTGCGTGTCGTCCGCAACATGGAGGTCGACCGCTACTCACACGTGATGCACATCGTGAGCGAAGTCACGGGCAGCGTGCCTTCGTCGATCGCGCCGACCGAAGTCCTCCGCGCAGCCTTCCCTGCCGGCACGCTCTCCGGCGCCCCGAAGCTCCGCGCGATGCAAATCATCCGCGAGCTCGAAGCGCGGCCCCGCGGCATCTACGGGGGCGCCGTCGGGTATCTCGGCAAAGACCTCGATTTTGCGATCGCCATCCGCACCGCCGTTTGCGAATCAGGAAAATTCGAAGTCACAGCGGGCGCAGGTATCGTCGAGGCCAGTACGCCTTCCGCGGAAGCAGAAGAGACGCGCAACAAGGCCCGTGGGGTTCTCTGTGCGATTGAAGCGGCCGCTAGCTCTTGACCCGCAGCAATACCGAGGCTCTTCGCCTAACCCCAAATCACATCTCCGGCGGCACAGTCATCTTCACAGTCTCCGTCGCGCTGGCACCCGGCACGGTCGCAAGCAACCTGAGCGGCGCACTCGCCGCAGCCGTCACGGTCAACGCCCCGCCATGCGCCTCCAAAATCGCGCGCGCAATCGACAGGCCGAGCGCCAAGCTCATGGGCCTGCGGCCTGCGAGCCGCACGCTGGCGGTCGCGTCAGCCTCGGCGATTTGCGCACTCTCCTCCGGAGACAACGTAGGCGCATCGGCGTCCACGAACACACGCAGGGACCCCGCAGGCCCGCGCTCCGCACGCAACCGGATTGCGCCCTTCTCCGACATGCGCGATGCCGCGTGCATGAGGGACACGAGCGCTTGCACCAAACGCGCAGCGTCGACCTCGAGCACGGGAAGGTCCGCCGCCGTATCGACCATCACGTCGCGACCGCTCCCCTGAAGGAGCTCGCGCGCATCGAGTGCGGCGGCCATCACGACGTCTTCGCTCGGCGCCTCGTGACGCGCGAGCTCGACAGGCCCAGCTTCGAAACGCGCCGCATCGAGGACGGTCTCGATCAAATAGAGAAGCTCACGACCGCGCTGGTGGACGATGGTGATGCTCTCGCGTTGCGCATCGGTGAGCTTGCCGCGCTCGAGGAGCGTCGCAAAACCCAAGATGGCATTGAGTGGGCCTTTGAGATCGTGGCTCATCGTCGCCAGTAGCAACGCGCGCATGCGCTCGGCCGCGGCGCGCGCGACGATCGCGCGTTCTTGTGCGGCGGCGAACTCGCGGAAAACGCCGCCGAGCTCGTCGATGGCCGACGCAAGCCGGCGAACGGACTGGAAGTACGCTTGACGAAACAAACGCGAACCGCGGAGCACGTCGACGACGCCCATCGCCTCGACCTCGCGCGTTGCGAAGTTGATGTCTTGCGAGAGACGCTGCCCGATACGCATCCCAGCGAGCGCGGCGAAGGCGACGGCGAGAAGTGCAACTGCAGTCCAGGTCGCCGTCGCGAAACCCAAACCTGCGGCGTCGTAGCGCACGACGGCGCGCCCATCTTGGAGCGCAACGACCACGTCGGCAGGATCGGCCACGCCCGTCGCGCGCATGTCCGCGACGAAGCCGAGCTCGCGACCTTTGGCCAGCGCGGCGATTCGACCGTCGCCGTTGCCTTCCACCAGATCGAGCGTGCCCGCGGCGAAGCTCGTTGCGTCAGCGCGGCGCGCGGCGATGTCTGCGCTGCGCGTGTGTGCATACACGAGGAGCGACGCACCAATCGCAACGAGCGCAACCGGTGCCGCAAGCGCGACGAGAAATCGACGACGCACGCGTGCAGCCCGCCCCATGCGCACGAGAAGCGCCACCGCATCGCGCGATGTCTCGACCGGCGCGAGCTCGAGCGCCTCCGCGACGGCTGCCCGCGCGGCGACGTAGAGCGGCAACGTCGCCGTCATTACGAGCGTCGAATAGAGGAGCACGATCGCTCCTTGCGTGTATGAGTCCACGCCTTCGGGTCGCGAGACGAACGTCGTCACGCCAAACACGAGCGCGAGCGCACCACGCGCATACGCGATGCGCGCCGGCACGGAAAATAGCCGCAACAGATCGGCCGGCTCGGCAGGCGCGGCGCCACGCGCATTGGCGAGCGCTGAAAGCACGCGACGATTGCCGAGCGCGAGCCCCACGAGCACCAGAAGCTGCCCCGCGGCGAGCGCGAGGGCGACGATGATGGCGTTGCGTCCAACCTCCGGCACGACACGCTCATCGAGCAAGAGCCACCGCGGTGCGAATGCGCGAAACACGAGCGCACACGACGCATCGACGAGCAGGACAGCGCCGACGATGCGTACGATGAGGCGTGCAAGCGCCGTTCTCATCGAGCGCGCTCCGGCGAAAGTGGCAAGAGCAACGTGAACGTGGAGCCTCGCCCAACCTCGGTGTCGAGCTCGATCGATCCGCCTTGCGTCATCGCGAGTCGCTTTGCGATGGCGAGGCCGAGACCCGTTCCGCGGTGACGAGCGCGCTCGCCGCCGGCTTGTCGGTATTCCTCGAAGACGATCTGCCGCTCGGATTCGCGAATGCCCGGCCCAGTGTCGCGCACCATCACGCTGCCGAACGTGCCGCGCGACATCACGCGCACCGTGACGGCACCAACCTGCGTGAACTTCACCGCGTTGCCGAGGACGTTGCCGACGATCTGCCGTACGCGACGCTTGTCGGCCCAAACGACAACAGCGGGCCCGTCGTCGAGCTTTAGCGCAAGCCCCGCCTTCGCAGCAACGACCGAAAGCTCGCGCATGACGTCTTCCACGACGGAGCGTAAATCGACGCTTGCGGAATGGAGCTTGAGCTGCCCGCTCTCGATCGCGCTGAGATCGAGAATGTCTTCGATAAGGTCATTCAGGTGCGCTCCGCTGTCGCGAATTTGCTGAACCTCTTCTCGCTGCGCTTCGTCGAGAGGGCCGTCCACGCCTTTCATGAGCACGTCTGCGAATCCGAGAATCGCGTTGAGCGGCGTTCGCAGCTCGTGGCTCACGGCTGCGAGAAATTGCGCGCGATCGCGATCGGCTGCGGCCGCGCGACGCAAATCGCGGTGATAGGCGGCCTCCGCCGCGGCGAATCGCGCGACGAGATCGTTGAATGCGCTCGTGAGCACACCAACCTCGTCCATGGATCGCAGCGGAACCGCCTCGCCTGCGGGCTCCGTGCGCACCTTCGCCATCGCGAGAACGCGTTGCGATACGTACACGACGTCCTTCTCTGCATCGCGTGCGACTGCGAACGCCACGATCGCCGCAACCGAAACGAGCAGCGTCGTCAGCGCGAGCAGCGCTGTAAGAAGCGCGGGGGCGCCCTCCGCAGGTGGAACGCGTACGAACACGAAGAGCACATCGCCGGCGTCCATCGCGTGCGTCGCATATCGGACTGCGCCCATTCGCGTGGTCGCTTCGCCGTGATTCTCGCGTGCGAAGGCGACGCATGCGTCTGGGGCAGGCGGCCCGAGCGTTGCGTCGAGCTTGGGACGACCTTGCGCGTCTGTGACCAAAACCTCCGCGGCGGTTCTGCGCGCAGCGAGAGAAACTGCGGCTTGTCGATCAGATGACGGCGTAAACGCAAGCCGCGCACCAAGCGTTTCTGCGAGCAAATGCGCGCGAGACGCTGCGTCATCGCGACTCGCGCGCGAAAGATAATCCATGCCAAGCAGTCCAATTGCAGCTGCAACTGCTGCTGCGACGACGATCACGACGAGCGGTGCGAGCGGAACGAGCGGAAGGCTCGATCGCAACACGCGCGGTCGCTCGCTCGAAGCGGTCATCTCACGTGGATGGTACGACGCACAGCGTCGTGATCGACACGAATGATCGCCGTACCTCTTGCACCAAAACCCGAACAACTTAATGATGGGTTGAGCAGACGATGAAGCGCCCGTTGGGAATGCAAAACCTCAAGCGACGGTTCTCGCAGCGAGGTGAAGTCGTGACCGAATCCGGTGTGTATCCGATTGCTCAAACGCCAAGTGCTGGTGAGGTCACGCTCGTCGTTTACGGTTGGCAGAACGTGCAACCCGGAACGCTCTCGTGGGTCTTCCCGAGCTTCGACGCAGCGATGAAAGCTGCGAGCGCGCTCCGCAACGCCACGCAGTGGGCCATCCTGGGCGGCAGCGACGCCAGTGGGACGATCCTCGCCGAACGCAGCGCCTGATTCGCGAGCCGACGACGCACCCGATTCACTCGAGCCACACGTCGCTTCGGAGCCGCTACCGAGCGTTAAAACGCCTAGAAAAAGGGCGATTGCGCACGCCGCGATCGCGGGTGCCATCGGTGGTCTCGTCGCGGGTGTTGCCGCACTCGATGCTGCGTTCGGCACGCGCACCGCGAACGCTTTCGGCGCCGTGATCGGATGCGCGCTGGTCGGCTTCGTTCCTGGAGTGATTGGCGTCGTCTACTTCGGATCGCAACCGTACGCGTTCATGGGCACGGCCATGCTCGCCCTCGCGCCGTTCCTCGCAGCGTGGATCACGAGCAGCGCGATCGCACGCTCGGATGGCTCGACACGCGCCGGCGCCTTGGGTGCGTCATTTTTCGCAACCGCACTATTCGCGACCGGTGGCGTCATCGCCGTTTACATGATCGAAGACGACACCATGCTCGATTGGTTCCGCTCGGGCTCGCTCCCACTTGTGGGTGTGATTGCAGGCACGATCCTTGGCGCATTCATTGGCGCTCACCTCGCCGTCACCCTCGCGATGGCACGAATCGTCAGACGCGCTCGAGCATGATGGCGAGGCCCTGGCCGCCGCCAATGCAGGCGCTGCCGATGGCGTAGCGACCCTTGCGGCGCGCGAGCTCGTAGACGAGGTGCGTCGTGATGCGGGCGCCGCTGGCGCCGAGTGGGTGGCCGAGGGCGATGGCGCCGCCGTTCACGTTCGTTTTTTCGCGGTCGAGGCCGAGCTCTTTTTCGACCGCGAGATATTGCGGGGCGAAAGCTTCGTTCACTTCGACGAGATCCATGTCGCCGATCTCGAGCTGGGCGCGTGCGAGCGCGGCTTTGATTGCCGGAGCCGGGCCAATGCCCATGATCGTCGGGTCGACGCCTGCGACGCCCCACGACACGATGCGCGCGAGCGGCGTGAGGCCTTTGCTCTTCGCGAATTCTTCCGTGGTGATCACGAGCGCGGCTGCGCCGTCGCAAATGCCGGATGCGTTGCCCGCGGTGACAACGCCATCTTTCTTGAAGACGGTCGGAAGCTTGCCGAGGATTTCGAGGGTCGTTTGCGGGCGCGGGTGCTCGTCGATGGCGAACTGAATCGTGCCCTTCTTCGATGTGATCTCGACGGGCGTGATCTCGTCCTTGAAGAGACCCTTCTCGTTGGCCGCGGCCCAGCGCTGCTGGCTCGAGAGCGCGTAGGCGTCGCACATCGCGCGCGTGATTTCATATTTGATCGCGAGGTTTTCGGCCGTCACGGCCATCGGCGTGTTGCAGTAGCTGTCGGTCAGCGCGCTCCACAGCGAGTCTTCGACGGCCGGTGATTTTCCGAACGGCCACCCATCACGCGCGCCGCGGAGGATGTGCGGAGCTTGCGTCATGTTCTCCGTACCGGCTGCGAGCACGGCTTCGGCCTCACCGAGCAAGAGCTGCTCGACGCCATTCACGATGGCTTGAAACCCTGAGCCACACAATCGATTCACCGTGAGCGCGGGCGTCGTGATCGGCAGACCCGCCTTGAGCCCAACGTGGCGCGCGCAATAAATCGCGTCGGCGCTCGTTTGCATGACGTTGCCGACAATGACGTGTCCGATCGCGTCGAGCGGCACCTTCGACTGCGCGAGCGCGGCCTTCGATGCGATGACTGCGAGGTCGTTCGCGTTGGTGTTCTTGAGCGTGCCTTGCATCGCGCCGAACGCCGTTCGTTTGGCGCCGACGATGACGATGGATGTGGAGAGCTTGGCCATGGGGGAGCGAATCTTACTCGAATGTGGCCGACGCCGCCGTGATGACCGTCTCGTCGCGTTCCTTCACGGAAACGGAGAGCGCGACTTTTCCCGGCGCGGTGATCCAACCCTGCGTGACGATCGTTTCGCCCGGCCAAACGGGTTTGCTGAAGCGCCCATCGAAGCCGGTGAGCCGTGTTGCGTCGCCGCCGCATGCGCCCCTTGCCGCGTGGCGAACCATGAAACCGTAGGTGCCGAGGCCGTGAAAAATGGGGCCTTGCTCGAAGCCGACATTTTTCGCGAACTCGGGGTCGGCGTGGAGCGGATTCGGATCGCCGCTCAATCGGTAGAGGAGGGCTTGCTCGGGCGTCGTCTTCTCTTCGATGCGAAAGTCGGCGGCGCGATCTTTCGGCACGAGGATGTCGCTCGGCTCTTTCGGCGGAGGGCTGCCGCCGAAGCCGCCATGATTTCGATAAATGATGTTCCACGCGCCCTCGGCGACGAGCGCGCCATGCGAATCACTCGTTTGTGTGTCGACGATGACACTCGCGAACTTTCGCATGTCGTAGATGCCGCGCACCGTGGCCGTCGACACGACTTCGCCACTCGGCGGAAACTTTTTGTGAACGCGGAAGCGTTGCGCTCCGTGGACGACCATCGCGAAGTCGCCGCCGGTTTTTCCGAGCTGCATGAGCATCACCGGAAACGTCGGTACGACCGCGAAGCTCGGAATCACCTTCGGCCCGCGCCCCTCGTACAAAAAATCGAGCTCATCGACCTTCGCGCCAACGCCGAGCGCGTAAAGCGCGACGTCCTTCCACGAATACGAAAACCGCGAGACGTCCGATTTCTTGCCGACGATCGAAAGGTCGAATGCCATGGGCGCTTTCTATCATGTTAGTTTCGCATCCGAATGCCCGGGATTGTGCATGAAGTCGCGGCGAGCTTTCGCGATGCCGGCGTCGATCTCGGCGCGCTCGGGCTTGCTTGGGCTCGCGTCACGCCGACGGTCACGCTCGTTCCCGCGTTCGGGTTGCGCGCGCTGCCAGCCGCCGCGCGCGGCGTCATCGCGCTGGCACTTGCAGTATGCATCTATCCTGCTGTTGCGCCGTTGCCGATCGAAGCCGATGCGCCATGGGCCGTGCTCCTCGTCGGCGAGGTGATTCGCGGGCTCCCGATCGCGATCACGACAGCCGCGGTGCTTTGGGCCGCGACGATGATTGGCGGCATGCTCGACAACCTCCGTGGTTCGCAAGACTCCGTGCAGGTCCCCGTCATCGAAGGCCGCACGACGCCCATGTCGGTTCCGTTCGCTCTCCTCGCCGGCGCCATCTTCACGTCGACGGGCGGCCCAGCTCGCGTCGCACGCGCGCTCGCCGTCGCGGCCATTCCGGATCATCCCATCTTGCGAGCCGCCAACGATCTCACGAGCTCGGTCGCGCTTGCCGTCGCGATCGGTGCGCCGCTGCTCGTTGCATCACTCGTGATCGAGGTCACCGCCGCCGTCATCGCGCGCGCTTCCGCACCCGCGCAAATTCACGCGCTCCTCGCGCCGCTTCGCACGATGGGTCTCCTCGTGATTTGCGGCGTCGTGTTCGACCGCATCGCCGCGCTCCTCGCGATCGCCGTCCGCACCGCGCCTTAGACGGTTATTGGACGCGGTCGATCGTCAGCGTCTTCTTTTTGAGTTGGGCGATGATGCCGTCGTCGCCGAGCAAGTGCGCGGCGCCTACCGCGAAGAAGTACGTGTGGGGAGGAGCTGTTTTGATTTTTGCCGCGATGCGATCGGTCATGATCTTGTTGCGGTCCGTAATGAGGCGCTTCAAGAGCTTCGCGTCGAGCGGGCGCTTCAAGTCAAAGCCCGCGTTGAGCTCGGTGATGAGCGGCGTCTCTTCGCCGGCAACGTAGAGACCCATCAGCTTCGCAATCGGGTCGCTTCCGGAGACCAAATCTTTGTCGCGCTGGTCGAGTGTTTGCTCGAGGACACGCGCCTGCTCGTCCTTGGTGAGACCTTCGAATACGGAGAGCTGCTCGGCTTCCGTCTCGAGGCCGCTCGTCTTCTTTTTTGCGACTTTGGCGCTGTCGTGGAGAACCATGTCGATCGGCTTTGCGCCGCCGAGGAGCTCTTGCAGGTGATCGATGAGCGTCACTTGCACCGCGATCGCCCACACCTTCATGTGCTCGAGCATCGGGAAGGCCATGCCCATCCCCTTCTTCACGAACACGTCCTTCAAGCGCGCGTAGAGCGCGGTCGGCAGCTCGCTCGAGAGAGACTTGCCGTTCGGCATCGTCGCGACCGACATCGCGTGCGCAGGTGATGTGTCGTCGAGCGGGAGCTCGGTGATCACTTCATCCGATTCGCCGACGGCCTTCGTGAGCGAATCCGGAAACTGCGCGATGCGCGCATCGGGAATGTGGATCGTGCCGAACAGATACGACGGCTTGCCACCCCCACTGATGCGATAGAGCAGCGGATGCCACGCGGAAATCTGCGTCGGCAACTGGACCGGCACGGGCGTGCTCGACGTGCTCGCGCTTGCCACGGGCGCTGACGATGCCGACGCGCTCGGCGTTGCGGATGCAGTCGTCGGCGGTGTGTCGACGTGCTCTTTCGAGCTGCCACACGCGAGGAGAAGCGCGACGAAAACGACGAAGCGGCGAACCTCTAACATGCGCCGCATCATAGAGAGATTCGGTAACCGAGCGTGAACCCGAAATCGATGGAGTCGACACTTCCGCTGAGCGTGGTGCAGTCCAAGATGGGCGTGCACCTCGGTTGCTCCGGGAGGATCCAGTGGTTGTATCGGGTCACGAGCCCCGCAACGATGTGGTCGCTGATGAACCAATCGACGCCGATGGCCGCGCCGAAGTAGAAACCCTCGGTGCTCAGGCTGACTTCGCGATCGCCGAAGATGGCGGGTTTGGCGATGCCGGCGTTCGTCGTGAAGCGATCGGCGATGATGACCGCGCCAGCTTGTGCACCAAGCCACCCTTCGATCGCGCGCGCATGCAGCGGGATGTAGCGAACCTCACTGCCGACGAAAAAATACGAACGCGAGTGCGTACGTGGAAGCGATTGTTCCGCGGAGCCGCCGTAGTAGGCGTCGGCCGTCGGGCTTGGGTCGAAGAAGAAGTGCGCGCCGAACGACCAATCGCGTAGCGGTCGATAGAGAAGGTGGATGCCGAGCTGAATCGTGGCGTCGCCTTGGCCGACGGGCGGCAGGAACGGAAGGCTGCCTCCCGGGTGACTTTGCGACACGGGTGCGTTCGGCAAAAAGATGACGCCGCCTTCGAGCAGCGCGATCGTGTGGCGTCGCTCGATGTAGCGCAGCCACGAGTCGACGGTGTCGTGCGTGTCGTTGCCCGCCGTGTCGTCCGCGTGCGCCGGTGCAGCAAACACGACTGCGATCGCGAGGCTCGCGGTGAGGAGGACCGGCCTCGTGCGCATCAGAGCCATTTGCCGGCGTCTGCGTTGTTGGTCGTGGCGCCGCCGATCGGATCGACGACGACGACGCGACTCACTTTGACGGTTGCGCCGTCGACCTTGGCGTTGAACGTGAGCTCGAATTTGCCGGGCTCGAGGAAACTGATCGCGCCGCGAATCGTTGCCGGACCTTCGGCGAGAATCGGAATCAACGTTCCCGGAGGAACGTTCGGACCCGTGACGGTGAGGCTCGCCGATTCCGCGAGCGCTTTCGGCGGACCATTGCCGACCGTGAGATGTACGGTGATCGTTACGGGTGCCATCACGAGCGCTTTGCCAGGCGCGAGATCGATCGTGGCGTGCGCGCCGGTCGGCGGTGCGACGATTGTTCCTGCACCGCCAGTGTGAACCGTGCCTGCCTGCGCATCGCGTGCGGCATTCACTCCGGCATCCGTGATCGCGATGGGCTGCTGATTGTATTCGGCGGCGAGCTTCTCGGCAGTGACGTCGGTTGGGTCGAGCTCGTGCGCGAGCTGCGCCAAACGCGAGGCTTGATCCATGTGGCCGAGATATTTTTGTGCGACGGCATCCTTCACGAGCTCGTCGGTGGCTTGCGCGCGAATCTCGAGCAGACGCAGGTCGGATGGATATTTCGCGAGGCCGTCGTTCGTGAGATCACGGACGTTGTCGCCGGAGGGTGTGTCCCAGTGTTGCTCGTGCAGCGCTTTTTCGGCGCGCGTCTGATAGCTCGCGAGCGATTTGTCGTCGTTGGCTTTCGGGCCGACATACCCGAGCTTGTAGGCGGCCGTCATGGTGCCGATGACCGCGACGAGGAACACCGCGACGAACAAGAAGATCGTGCGCGAGCGAGCGCGCCGCTGCTGCATCTCCGGCGTTTCGGGCGGCGGCGGCTCGGCGGTGTCGTCGACGAGCGATGGATCGTCCATCGAAGGCATCGAGTGACGAATCTGCGGCGCTGGAGAGCTGGACTGATGCGCCGTTTGCGCGTGGGCGATGTCTTCGAGAGGGCGAACCGCTTGCGTGCGATCATGCGGATGACGCACGGCTGCGGGAAGCTCGATGTCGTCGAGTGTGGTGTCGACGGCGGCAGGTTGCGAGGGCGTGTGCGCAGGCGGCGCAGGCGTGACAGGCGGCGGCGTGGTCGAGACGAGCTGGAGCTTGTCCGTCTTTTGAAGCGGCGGAAGCACGAGAGGCGGCCGCCCGGATTGCATGAGCGGCCGCGCGACGAGATCTTCCGCCGAGAGCCCGCTCGCTTTCGCGGCATCGATGAGCGCGTGCCCGAGCGCGCGGCCATCGGGCTCGCGCATGAGTGGGTCCTTCGCGAGATTCTTCATCACGACTTGTGCGATGGGCTCGGGCACGTACGCGCCGCGCGCAATCGACCGAAGCTGCGGAGGCGCGTCGTGGATTTGTTGCACGAGAAGCGCGACGGCCTGCTCACCTTCGAAAGGCGTGCGACCCGCGAGCATCTGGAAAACGAGCGTCGCGGTGGCGTAAACGTCGCCGGTCGGACCGACGGCTTCACCCTGCGCGCCTTCGGGCGAAATGTAACGCGCGGTTCCGAAGATGAGGCCCGCGGCAGTTGCCATCGATTGCTCGCCCCAGTTGAGGCGCGCGATTCCGAAGTCGAGCACTTTCACGAAGTCGCTGTCGTTGCCGCGGCGAACGAGCATGACGTTTTCGGGTTTCAAGTCGCGGTGAACGACGCCCGTTGCGTGCGCCTCGCCCGTTGCGTCGCAGAGCTGGAGCGCAACGTGGAGCGCGCGCGGAAGATCGAACGCACCACCCGCTGCCGCGAGCGCGCTTTGGAGCGAGAGGCCATCGAGGTATTCCATCACGATGTACATCGCGCCATCAGCGAGCTGACCCACGAGGTGCACGCTGACGACGTTCGGATGGAGCAACCGCGACGCGACCTTGGCCTCGCGATGAAACCGAGCGACGAGCTGTTGATTCGCCGAGAGCTCGCGATGGAGAATCTTCACGGCGACGTCGCGATCGATCCCTTTTTGAAATGCGCGATATACGCGCCCCATCGCGCCGACGCCGACGAGCTGTCGAATCTCGATGTGACCCGAGAGCTCTTTGCCGAGATACGGATCGGGCGTGACGAGCACCGGACCGACATCACCGGGCTGCGCAATCGACAGCGGCGAGCCGTCGTTTGGACAAAAGAGTGCGTCCATCCCAAAGCGCTCCCCGCACGTCGGACAGATCTTCGATGACGGGGGCTTCGCTTCCGCGGAACCCGACGCGACTTTCACGCGCCACATCCTAGCATTGGCGCAGGATCAGGGTTTCCACTTCGACGAACGGCGCGACTTTGCCTTCCAGTTCTTCGACTCCCCCGCAGACTTTTCCTGCTTGAGCCGTGTTCCCGTCTTTCGCTTCGACACGTACGGCTCGTAAACCGAAGCGGCCTCGGACGACGGCGGGGCTTTGCCTTCGAGCACGCGGAGCTCGTCGCGCATGCGCGCGGCTTTTTCGAATTCGAGATTCTCTGCCGCGGCGAACATCTCGGCCCTGAGATCTGCAATGCGCTCCGAGAGGTCGTCGCCTTTGTCGGCTTGCGGGCGACGCTCGCCGTTCTTCGTACGTGGCACGTCGTAGTAGTCGGTCGTGCCGGCGGCGGGGTTCAGGTTCATGATCGCGCGAATGACCGTCTGCGGAATGATGCCGTGCTCGGTGTTGTACTTCTCTTGCAAGATGCGGCGGCGCCCAGTCTCCTCCATCGCCCGCTTCATCGCCGCGGTGATGTTCTCCGCATACATGATGACGCGACCATTCACGTTTCGCGCGGCGCGGCCCATCGTCTGAATGAGTGAGCGTGCCGAACGCAAGAAGCCTTCTTTGTCGGCGTCGAAGATCGCGACGAGCGACACCTCCGGCAAATCGAGACCTTCGCGCAAAAGGTTGATGCCGACGAGCACGTCGAACTCGCCGAGCCGCAAATCGCGGAGGATGTCGATGCGCTCGAGCGTGTCGATGTCGGAGTGGAGATACTTCACGCGCACCGAAAGCTCTCGGTAGTAGTCAGTGAGGTCCTCGGACATGCGCTTCGTGAGCGTCGTGACGAGCACGCGTTCGTTCTTGCCCGCGCGATCGCGGATCTCTTTCAAGAGGTCGTCGACTTGGCCCGACACGGGGCGCACTTCGACGACGGGATCCATCAGCCCCGTCGGACGAATCACTTGCTCGACGAACACGCCCTTGGTTTTTTCGAGCTCGTAGTCGCCGGGCGTCGCCGAGACGTAGATGCAGCGCGTTGCGCGCTCTTGCCACTCTTCGAACTTCAGCGGCCGGTTGTCGAGCGCGCTCGGAAGGCGAAAACCGTATTCGACGAGCGTCTCTTTGCGCGCGCGGTCCCCGCGATACATCGCCGAGAGCTGCGGAATCGTTTGGTGCGATTCATCGACGATGCACAAAAAGTCTTTCGGAAAATAATCGAGGAGCGTTGGCGCTGGGTCGCCGGCTTTGCGGCCCGAGAGATGGCGCGAGTAGTTCTCGATGCCGTTGCAGAACCCCATCTGCTCCATCATCTCGAGGTCGTAGAGCGTGCGCTGCTCGAGGCGTTGCTTCTCGAGGAAGCGGCCTTCCTTGTCGAAGAAATCGAGGCGCTCGCGGAGCTCTTCGCGAATCGTGCCGATGGCGCGGCGCATCTGCTGTTGCGGCGTGACGTAGTGGGAGCTCGGATAAATCGCGACGTGGTCGACCGTGCCCTTCACCTTGCCGCGAAGTGGGTCGACCTCTTTGATGGCCTCGACGACGTCGCCGAAGAACTCGATGCGAATGGCGGTCTCTTGTTCGTAGGCCGGAAACACCTCGACGACGTCGCCGCGAACGCGGAACGTGCCGCGGTGGAAGTCGACGTCGTTGCGCTCGTATTGAACGTCGACCAGCATGCGGAGCAATCGATCACGCGGGAACTCTTCGCCGACTTTCAGATCGATGAGGAGCCCGTAGTAGCTCTCTGCCGAGCCGATGCCGTAGATACACGACACGCTCGCGATGATGATGACGTCGCGGCGCGAGAGTAGCGCGTGCGTCGCCGAGTGGCGCATGCGGTCGATGGCGTCGTTGATGATGGCGTCTTTGTCGATGTAGGTGTCGCTCGACGGGATGTACGCCTCGGGCTGGTAGTAGTCGTAATAGCTGACGAAGTACTCGACGGCGTTCTCGCCGAAGAGGTCTTTCATCTCGCCATAAAGCTGCGCCGCGAGGGTTTTGTTTGGCGCGAGAATGAGCGCAGGGCGCTGCGAGTTTTCGATGACGTTCGCGACCGTGAACGTTTTGCCCGAGCCCGTGATGCCGAGGAGCACTTGATCGCGATCGCCGCGCTCGAGCCCACTCGTGAGCTCCGCGATCGCCTGCGGCTGATCACCTTTCGGTGAGAACTCGGTTGTGAGCTTGAAGCGCATGAGACCCGAAAATCCGAATTTTCCGCCTTTGCGGGCCGGAGCGCAAGCTCTAGGGTGACGTCTCTTGAGAGTTGGATTCGTTGGCCTCGGCGCGATGGGATCGCGAATGGCGGCGCGGCTCGCGGCTTCCGGCGCGATCGTGGCTGCGTACAACCGCACACCCAAACGCCTGAAGAACGTGGCAATCGTGCAGAGTCCGAAAGCCGCGGCCGAAGGCGCACGCTTCGTCGTGACGATGGTGTCGGATGCACGCGCTCTCGCGAATGTTTCGCGCGGCTCGCGCGGCATTCTCGCAGGGCTCGCGCGTGGGGCCGTGTGGCTAGAAATGTCGACCGTCGGGCGTCCGATCGTGCTCGCGCTCGCTGCCGAGGCGCGTAAACGCGGCGCGACGTTGATCGACGCGCCCGTGAGCGGAACGCTCGGGCCGGCAGAGCGCGGTGAGCTCGTCGCGTTCGTCGGCGGCAATGCACGCAAAGCCGCACCGATTTTACGTGTACTTTGCAAGAAGTGGATCTCGACGGGCGCGGTCGGCCAAGGTCAGGCGCTCAAGGTCGTCGTCAACGGCATCGGCGCGCATCACCTCGTTGCGTTCGCGACGATGCTCGCAACCGGCGAGCGCGCGGGCCTTTCGCGCCACGTGCTGCTCGAAGCGTTCACGAACGGCGCATTCGCATCGCCAAGCTACGTCGGCAAGAAGGCGAAGGTCCTCGCGCGGCGTTACGACCCGGAGTTCACGCTCGCGCTCACGCTCAAGGATGCAAAGCTCGCCGCGGCACTCGCGCGCGAGGTTGGGCTCGATGTTCCCGTTCTTCGTCGCGTTGCCCGCGAAGTCGCGCGCGGCGTTGCAGCCGGCCTGGGGCCGCGCGATCTGTTCTCGCTCGAAACGCTCTACTCGCGCGACACGAGCGACGGATGACCCGAGAAGACGACGGCATCGAGTAAAAGTTCGTCGGGAACGAGGGCGAGCGTCGGGTGTGCGCGGTCGATCGTGATCTCGCCGCCAGTTTCGCTGAAACCGCACGCGATGGAGCCTTCGAGCGAGCCTTCGCGCCAGAGCGCCTCGGCGGGTGTGCCCGATGCAGGTGTGAAGGTAACGCGTTCGCGGGCGCGGAGGCGTTCGTGCGTTTCGAGCGCGCGGAGATCGTCGAATGGGTCGGTGATGACGTGGCTGTCGATGCCCGTGCAGAGTCGCACACCCGCGGCGCGCAGCTCGCCGAGGTTCGGGAGGCCATCGCCGAGATCGCGCTCGGTGGTCGCGCAGATGCACGCGAACGCGTGCGCCGCGCCGAGGAGACGCGCCTCGTGCGGCAAGAGGTTCGTGCAGTGGACACCGCAAAAGCGGTCCGACAAAACGCCGAGGTCGGCAAGGAGCTCCACCGGGCGCTTCTTCGTCTCGAGCACGCACTCTTCGACCTCGCGCGCGACCTCGGCGACATGCATGTGAAACGGAAGCGCGTGCACGCGCGCGTACTCCGCCAGCGGCGCGATCCACGATGGCGGCACGGCGCGAACCGAGTGCGGCGCAACGCCGACGCGCACGTCGGGCGCATCCTTGTATTTTACACGCAATGCGTCGACGTCACGGAGCACTGTGTCGACGTCGGGATCGCAAAAACGCCGCTGCCCGGGCTCGGCGCCGCGACCGGGACCCGCGCGGTTGTACGCGACGCGTAGCAAACACACGCGCAGACCCGACGCCCGCGCCGCCTCGACGACAATCTCGGACGTGAGCGTGCGCTGCTCATAGGGCGTGCCATCGCTTTGGTGCTGGATGTAATGGAACTCGCCCACGGTGCGCACTCCCGCTGCGTAGAGCTCGGCGAATGCGACGCGTGAAATGCGATCGAGCGACTCGGGCGTGAGCGACATCGCGAGCCGATACATCTGCCCGCGCCACGTCCAAAAATCATCGTGCGAATCCGCGCCTCTGCGTTGCGCGGCGCCTCGCATCCCGCGCTGGAATGCGTGCGAGTGCGCGGTCGCGAGCGCAGGCAGCCGCATCACTGGCGCATTTGTTGAGCGGCGGCCTTCGTCACGTAGAAGTAGCGCGGCCAGTGGCGGTAGTACGTCACGTGCATGATGGGGCCGCCGTCGTTCGAGTCGACCTGTTCGCTGAAGGTGCCGACGAGGCGCACCATCGAGCCGCCACCCACCGAGTGCTCGCCGACGTCGTCCTCACCGTGGAGCACGACGAGCGCGTGAACGAGACCGAAGTCGGCGTCGCTCACGGTGACGCGGCAAGTGTCTTCATCAGCGTGGCTCTCGCAGACGTTGCGCGGCTCGAGGCGACGCACGCTAAGCGTGAGGTTCGCGGTGCCGGCGCTTCCGGGGTTGCGCGCCGTGACGACGCCGAAGAGCGCGACCGGTTTTCCGCGCCACTGCTCCGGCTGGCGCTGGAACATGACGGGGTCGTATTCCTTCGCAACCTTCGTCGCGTTTTCTTCATCGCCAAGCTGCGAGTAATTGACGGCATGACCGTACTGGCCACCGCCACCGCACGCGGTCATGAGGGCGGCGAAAGCTAGCGAACCGAGCAGCGTGCGGAGCATGCCGCTTTGTCGCGTAATCCGGGCGCTTCTGCAAGCCTCACGTCGCGGCAGCGCCGCGGGCTTCGCGGCGCGCACGTAAACGAAGCACGATTTCCGCGAGCATCAGCACGAGGAGCGCGACGGCAATCGACGATGACGCATCGACTTGCGCCTGCGTTGCGCCGAGCCGCGACGTGTCGGCCGGTGATTTGACGCGGCGCGTGCGGAGATCAGTTTCCTTCGCAATCGCGGACGCGACCCGCAGCTCGTCATGACCCGCGACCGTGACGTGATACGCGCCGATGAGCGAAGGCGTGAGCTTCACACGACCCGCGTCACGAACGAGCGGGGCGACGCCACCTGGCCCGGTTGCGTGCGTCGCGGATGCGGGCAGCGTCCACGTTGCGCCCACATCGCTGCGGCGCGGCGCAGCATGCGCGTGCGTCGCGGTGACGAAGGCATCGAGGAGCGCGAGAAAAGCAGGACGCAGCGGCAGATCGCTTGCGTCGAGCGCGAACGGAAGCGTGGTCAGCCACACCTCCCCTCGCCCGACGGATTTTCTCGCGACGAGCGGCGCGCCATCGCTCCATGGGATCAACACTTCGAGACTGGCGATGTCCTCTGCTGCGAGCGTTGCGCGTTTTGCGGCTCCGAGGTCGGCGAGACTTCGCGTGGCTTCTCCGAGCAAATCCGTCGATGCGTCTTTGGAGGCACCCTTCACGCTCGGGCTCGCCCACCACGTGAGCGCGTGATCGAGCGCGGGCGCGAGCGTCGCGCCGAGTGGCGCTGCTGCAGCGTGACCGCCGAGCGCGAGCAACATGACGCCACCACCATCGACCCAAGTCGCGAGCGCCTTGCGCTGTTCGGGCGTAAATCCAGGGGGATCATCGACGATGAGCCCAAGCACACCGCCGAAGTCGGACGCTTGGTCCGGCACTGCCGGAAACGGACGCGTCGCAAAATCGGTTCGCAGTGCAGCGAGCGCCTGTTCGACGACGGGCGGTCCACCGGTCACTGCAGTCTCGTCCGCCGCTTCGACGACGACGCCGATCGATCCCGTCGACGAGATCAAGACGGGCGCATCATCGTCGGTTGCAATCGCGTCGCCGCCGAGCAAGTGTGCGGCGCGCTCGCCTTCGGCCGCGCCTTTGTCGAGGTCGACGATCACGTCCGGAGCGGAATCGCACGTCGCTGTTCCGAGCACGCGCTGACCGAGACGCACTTCGACCCGACGCCCCGCGGCGGTCATGTCTTTGCCGCACGCGATGTGCACGCGAACGCGCCCGCCGATGTCGTCTGCGGTGACGAGCGCGCAATCGGAAGCGTCTTGTGCGATTTGCGTGAGCGGTGTCCACACGGGGAGCTGCGACGATTCGCCGAGCGGCGGCGCATCAGGTTGACCGTCCGCGAGATCGCTGAGCAAGACGATGCGCTTGTCGACCTGAGGCAACGACGCAACGAGCGTTTCGGCGAGGCGAATGGCGCCGTCGAGATCGGTTGCGCGATCCGACGGGTCGAGCGTTTCGATGATCGAGCCGACCGCGCCGAGATCGGTCGTGGGCGCGAGCGCAACACGAGCGGGTGCGCCCGCAAGCACGATGGCCACCGCATCGCCATCGCGCGCGCCCGCCAGTAGCTCGGTCGCGGCCTCACGCGCGCGAGCGAGTCGCGTCGTCTGCGAGACCTTCGCGCGCATGCTCATCGAGTCGTCGATCACGATTGCGACTGCCATGGATGCGCCCGAGCTACGCGAAAGCGAGAGCCGCGAACAACGCACGAGCGGTGACGCGCCAAGCAGCGCGAGGGCAATCACGGCGAGCGCACGCACACCAAAGAGCGCGCGGTCCTCGAGCTTGGCGCGCCGTCGCGCACGCGGCGGCGCAGGCGGAACGAGACGCGCGGCGGCGAAGGGGCGCTCGTCAGCGCGGAGCCGGCGAAGTCGGTGCGCGAGCAGCGGCGCCGCGATGAACGCAGCAATGCCGAGCGCCAAGAGCGTGACGAAGCTCACGCGAATCCGCTAGCACAGAAGACCGCATCGAGTGCGCCTGGGGTATGCTCGCTGTGGTGCAACTGCGCGCGATACCGCTGCCACACGAGGCCATGGAGCACAACGCCGAAGTCTTGATCGATTTGCTCGCCGCTCTCGCGGAAGCGGAGAGTGACTTCGTCGTCATCGGCGGTCTTGCCGCGGGCTACCACGGCCGCGTGCGCGCCACCATCGATGTCGACCTGCTGGTGCCGAAGCGGAAGCTCGCGCGAATCGCGGCTGCGATGAAGAAGCGCGGGTACGCGACGAAACCGCTTCCCGACATGGTGCGTGTGTTTCGCAAGGGAACGGTGGAGTCGGTTGCTGATCTCGTCGCTCGCGAATCGAATCCAACGCTCAAGGAGGCGGCTCGACACACCCAACGCGTGATGTTGCTGGGCAAGCGCGTGCCCATGGTGACGCGTGGGGCGTTCGTCGCGCTCAAGTTTCACGCGGCCGTTTCGCACACGCGCCAGCTCGGCGACAAATATCAAGACATCGTCGACATCGAGCGCGTCGTCAGCCGCAAGCTCGAGCCCGCCGACCGCGCCCTCGCGCTCTCCATTGCCGCGAAGATGTACGCCGGCGCACCCGTCGAGCTCGGCCGGATGCTCGACGATCTCTCGGCGGGCCGTCCTGTGAAGCTCTGAGGCGCGAGAGCGTGAGCTAGGGTTTCGCAAGTGCGGCGGTGATGACCTTGCCCGAACCGATTTGCGCGTCGGTTGTGGCTTGGTCGATGCCGACGCCGCGCATCACGGTCTTGGCCCACGAAGCGAGCGTGTCGACGGGATCGATGTCGCCCGATGCGGGGTTTCCGACACCGGAGCCCGAGTCGATCTTCAAGCAGCCCCAATCGTTGGCGCCTTGCTTGAGCGTTTTGTTCGAAGGCCCGACACCCCCGACGACGCCACTCTTGAAGCCCGCGCCAATCATCATCGAGACTTGGTGGTCTTGATTGTGGTTGCGGCCCGCCGTGTTTTTGGCGGCGTCCATCGTTCGCCCGAACACGTTGAGGTTGATGAACGTGACCTTGTCGGTGAGCTCGGCGACGCCGTTGACCGACTTCGGAAGGCGGCTCAGCAAATCCACCATTGCCGCCATGCCGCTCACGGTTTGCGCTGCCTCGGCGGCGAAGTTCGTGTCGGCGTGATTGTCTCCGCCGAACGGGAAGTGCACGGCAATGACGGGCGACACACCCATGAGGATGAGCGCGATGGCAGCTGTCACTTGATCGCTGTTCGTGGTGCTGCCGGTGCCGCCGATCGAATTGAGCATCGCGAGCGTGTTCTGATCGATGTTGCGCACTTGCTGCTGCGACGTGATGTAGGCGTCGACGTATTGCTTCTGCGCCGCGCTCACCTTCACCGCACCGCTCGCGTAGAAATCGTGCATTTTTTGAAGCGTATCGTCGCGAAGGTGTTGCACGGTCGAGAGCGTGTTCACGGGGTTCGTGAGCGTCGCTTTGAGCGCCCGCGGCGGAATCGTCGGTAGCGCCTGACCTCCGAACGTGAGCGCTTCACTTGGCGAGCTCGCGCCGATCGAAATCGGCTGCGCCTGCAGCGTGCCAAGGCACGGTGCGAGCGACTTCGCGATGACCGACGGAAACATCTCCTGATATTGCGTCGCGCCCATGAGCTGGAGCACTTGTGGCTCCTTCGGGTGCACCGGTGTGTTCGTCATCAAGTGACACACCGACATGCGTGAGAGCGTCGCCGGCGTGAGCGTCGACCACGGACCTGCGGCTCCGTAATTTTTTCCGCCAAGCGAGATCGTCTGTTTGTTGATCCCGACTACGCCGCTTTGCGCGTCGGAGGGGTGCACGAGCTTCGAATAATCGGTGCCCGTGCCAGCGCCGCCATCATCGTAGGTGCCGGGCGCGTTGCACCCGAACGGATCGCCGTTGCCCGACGTGTTGAGGACGACGAATTGCGCGAGGCTCGCGTCGATCGAGCATTGCGCGTCTTTCAAATCGGCGAGCGCTTTGCCTGGGTCGAGCAGGAACTTCACGGGAAGGCCCGTAGCGATCGAGCGAAGCCCGATCATCGAGCCTCCGAAGAGCGTTGCGAAGAGAGCGTCACGGCGTGTGAGTTTCATGGTCGTCCTCCTCACAATCCGATTCCGGCCACACGAGGCGAGCTGCACGCGACGATGAACGTCGACCTCAGCGCATCGGTGGGTTTGGGTTTGGCTGGGTCCGCGAGAACGGCAGCGTAGTGCTGTCGTAGGAGCGCGGTCATTTCGAGCGCGGCTGGATCCGTCGGCACGAGGCCCATTAGATTCCCGACGAACGAGCCAATCGCGGCTTCGACCTTCGCCGGTGTGGAGCTCGAGTAGGTGACGGCGCCAGGCGGAGGCGTGGTGACGTCGATGATTTCGAGTGCGACGTCTTCGCAAATGTTCTCGATGCCTGCGCGGAAGAAGAGCGTCGGTTGTGCGGGAAGAACCGGCACCGATGCGCCGCGACCGTAGCCGTCGGATGGTAGGCCTGATGCGATCTGCGGAATGCCCGAGAGCGAGCCGGTCTTCACGACGTCGAGCCCGCAAGAGTCGACGAGGTTGAGGCGCGCGTTCAAGAGCGAGCACAAATGATCGCGTCGAGACACGGACACGAGCTCGCCCATATTTTGGCCCGTTTGCGTCGAGACGGCGTTGGTCACGATGGGCGAGGAGAACAAATCTTGGACGAGCTGCGGCCACTGACCGCCGCTCTTGAAGTTTTCGACGATGCGAAGAAACTCTGGGTCCGTGGGGTCGCACGCTTGGGAGTTCGCGTAGAAGCACAACTTCTGCACCCACGCGGCGGGGTACATCACGTGGTTGGCGAGCGCGGCGCCTAGATCGCCAATCTTCGAAACGCTTTTGTCGACGATGCCATTGAACACGAACCAACCGGGCTGCGTGGTGAGACCGCTATCAACAGTCTGCAGGCCGTAGCCGTACGAGTACGTCGCCTCGAGAATTGCGCGCGACGGATCGAGAATGCGATGGCACCCAACGCAGTCGACTCCGACAGCATGCGTTTGATCGAGGCCTGGCGGGTTCGCACCGGGGTCCGTTGGATCGGTGCCGTCGACTTGTGCGCCAAGACCGACGATGAACGTTTGATTGATCGTCACGCGCATTTGGTTCGACGTGTTCGTCGGCCAGTTCGAGGCAAATGCGGGCGTCGTGTAGAAACCAACGCGTGGCGTGTCGACGAGGAGCTCGGTGAGCGAGCGAAGCGCGTTCGCGTCATAAAATGGCGTGACCGTCTCGGAGCCCGCGGGCTTGCGAATCTTCACCATCTTCCACGTGGCGAAATCGGCGTTCGTGAAGACCGAGCTCACGTTGGCGCCCGTGAAGGAGTTGCACGTGACGCCCGTGACCGTGAGCGCGTCGAGCGAGCCGTACATCAAGTAGTGAACAGCATGCGCGGTCGCGGGGTATGCGCGCGTATCGGCCTGGCAGAGCGGCGAAGGTTGTGTGGGCTGCGCGGTGTTCAAGCCCGGGAAATACCAATTCATGAACTTCGGGCTCGTCGAGTCGACGGTCTGCGCGTACGTCACCGATGGATCGGTGTCTTGCACGGTGACGGTGAGCGTCGGGTGCGCGTTCTTGAAGCGGTCGGTGACCTTCGCGTTGTCGTCGACTTGGTTCTGATCCATGAACCCGTAGAGCTCGAGGAGCGGCGGCGTCATCATGAAGGTGTCGGTCGTGAACGCATCCGCCAGCGGCTTACCTTCGGCGATGAGCTCGAGCACGGTGCGCGCGAACATCTCGCGGATGTTTTGGACGAGCAGATTGATTTGCGCCGACGAACCCACGCCGCCGTTGCCGTTCGGAACCACCGAAGCGAGATCGGAGACGGAGATTTGCGTTTGCTGAAACGCGAGCTCGAAGAATTTCTGCATCTTGGCCGTGTACTGGCCTTGGGCCTGCCAACCTTGGATGAGCGTTGCGAGCGCGGCTTGCCGACTCGCGTCGTCTTGCCCGGCGAGGACTGCGTCGATTTCAGCCTGATTGGGCGGCAATCCAGTGAGCAGGTTCTTCACTTTGCTCACGTAAACGAACGGTGTGTCGGCGGTGAACGGCAGGACGCCACCATCCATTCCGCTGTCGTCCTGTCCGTTGTTGTCGCCGCCGCCGAGATAACAGGCGGAACCCACGACCGTTGCAATCAGCGTGGCGAGCACTGCACGTCTCATGTCGCCTCCTACCAATAGGTTGCGCCTTTCGGGCGCTCGATGAAAACGAATTCGACGCCGCACATGTGCCGACGCGTCTTACATCGTGCGGCAGAGCGTGACGCTCAACGAACCGCTGCGATCACCGCGCGAACGGTCGCGACGGGATCATCGGAGCTCGATGCGGTGACGAGGCGCGCGCCGCGTGCGAGCAGCGTGTTCCGAAAATGTGCTTGAAGCTCGGCTAACGCTTCGAGATAACGCGCGCGACTCACGGCGGTGTCCGTCTCGACGACAGTGTCGCCTTCGAGAGCGCGGAGGCGAACTGTCCCGTCGAATGGAAGATCGATTTCGTCGGGGTCGAGCATCTGCAAGACGATGACGCTCCGGCCTCGTGCGGCGATCGCCGCGAGTTGGTCTGCTGTCTCGGGCGGTAGATCGAGTAAATCGCTCGCGAACAAAATCACGGAGCCGCGGCGCGCGGCGCGAGAGAGCGTGCTGAGCGCGTGATCGAGCAGCGACGGATCGGCGAGCGCGTCACCGCTCGGCCGTGCGTCTTCGAGAGAGCCAATGACGCGATCGAATCCTTCGCGACCGCCCGTCACGGAGATGGGGCGCGCTTGATCACCACCGAGATACGAGAGGCCAATCGGATCGCCGCTCGCAACGGCGATGCGCGCCATCGCAGCGCACACGAGCGTCGCGACGCCGAGCTTCGTATCTTTGCCGCGTGTGCCGCGATAACCCATCGATGCGCTCGCGTCGATCACGAGGCGCAATGCGCGATCGGTTTCGGTTTCGAATTGCCTTACGAGGAGCCGACCATGTCGCAAGAGCGCGCGCCGATCGAGCCAGCGCAAATCGTCACCGGGAACGTATTGGCGATGCCCGCCGAATTCGATGCCGCTCCCGCGACGCGCGCTTCGATGTGAGCCGGCATAGACACCTTCGGCAACGAGGCGCGAGCGGATGCGGAGCGATGCGATGTCGCTCCAATCGAACGACGCTCCGAGCGCGTGCCGAGCCATTCAAGGAATGACGGCGACGACTGACGGCGGCGGGCTGAGCGGCGTCACCGGTGTGAGGAGCTGGCGCGCGAGATCCGATTCGATTAAGTCGACGCCTGCGCCGGCGATCACTTGCTTGAACGCTTCATCGGCGCCTGCGCGATCACCTTTGTTGCGGCGTTCGAGCGCGACGTAAAAGAGCGCTTCGACGCGCTTCGCGGGGCTCTGCGCGGCGGCTGCGAGCTCTACGCCGTTGAGCTTGCCCGCGCCAAACGCGGCGAGCTTCGCCGACCAGCTGCCGTCGTCGGCGATGGATGCGATCACGCGATCGGCGACGCCATCGGTCACGGCGTGCTGTTGGCGTTCGACGGTGCGCTCCCAAAGTGCGAAGTACACGAGGTCTTCATCGTCGAGGTCGGCGGCGACGGCGCGCGAGAGCGCATCGCGTGAGGCTTTCAAATCACCACGAACGACGGCGCGTGAACCCGCGAGCGCGAGCGTTGCGGCAAGCTGCGTTTTGTCGCGCGGAGCGGCTTCGATGGCGCGCGAGATGGACTCGTCGGCTTGTTTGCCGAGGCCAAAGCGATCGTAGACGCGTGCGATGGCGCGCTCGATGCGTGCGCGAACGCCGGGCTCGCGCGTCGTGCTGCGCGCCGCAACGAGCGTCTTGAGCGTTTCGGCGAGCTGCTTTTTGGCGCCTTCTGCATCGCCTTGCGCGACGAGCACGTCGCTGGATAGGAGCGTGATCTCTGCGCGCGGGGCTGCGTCCGTGGCGCCGTCGAAGGCGGTCTTGAGGTGAGCCGTGGCGCCGGCGAGATCTCCGTCGTGGCGTTCGATGCGCGCGAGGTCGAGCAAGAGCTGAGGGGATGGCTCGGCGCTCGTGGCGTTCTTCAAAAGATCGCGAGCGACGTCGAGCTTGCCTTCGCGCAGCTCGATCTCGCCCATCGTGCCGCGAACGCGCGAGGGCGTCGTCTTGAGCTGGAGCTTCGCGTGCTCGGCGATCGTCAAGATGGGCTCGGCCGCTTTGAATGTTCGGCGCGCTGCATCCGGATCGTCGGCTTCGGTTGCCGCTTCGAGCGCGCGCTGCGTGATGAAGAGCGATTGATCGAGCGACACGACGGTCGGGTGCGCCTTGCACGCGTCGACGAGCACGGCCGGGCTCGCCTCGCCCATGCCGAACGCTTGCAGAAGCTCCGCGAGCGTGAGGGCTGGTTTGAGCTGCGACGGATCAGCGCGATACGCTTCGGTGGCCGTGGTTGCGAGAGCCGCCGCCAGCAAATCGCGATCGATCACGGGGTCGTCTTCGCCATCGTCGCTGCCGGGCAAGAGTGCGTCGAGCACCTCGCGCCAATGTTCGCCGTCGTCGCGATCGGCGAGCGCCGCGACGGCGCCGAAGAGGCGGCGAGGCGCAGTTTGCCGGAGGAATGCGTCATGATCGAGTGCATCGATGGCGCCGCGCGGATCGGCATCACGCAAGTGAAGGGCGATCACCGTGGCCGAAGCGGATTGCTTTGCGCGAACGGCTTCGACGCGATCGTAACGCGACCAGGTCGACTGCGGTTTGGCCGCCGCGATCAGCCAAGAGCGCGTGGCGTTGGTGGCTTCGTCGAGCGCATCTTTGCTCGGCTCGAGCAGCGCACGTGTGAGCGCGACGCGTTGGACCTCGGCGGGAGTGTCCATCGTTGCGTAGGTCGGTTGCTCTTTGCCGCCGCCGCTTGCGTCCGATGCGCGCTCGTCTTTGGTCCATGCGGCGAGCGCATCGAGGTGGTTTTGCACGTCGGCGCGTTGCGCGGGAGCCGCGATGCGCACGAGCACTTCGTAGAGCGCGCGACTGCGTCCTTCGTCGCCGCGTTGCGAGACGTCTTTCACGGCGGCGGTAAGCGCTTCGACGCCATGCGGGCCGAGCGTCGTTGCGCGCAGATCGCCGGGCCGCAGCAAATAGAGCCCGCCCTTCACGGCGGCAAGCCCGCGCTCGGAAGATTTTTTCCGGAATAGCGCATGTGCGCGAGCCATCTGGCGCGCGAGGACGCCTTGCAACCGCGTGTCGCGCTCGGGAGAACGCGGCGCCGAGCTCAACAAGTCTCGAACGGCGCTCGCGAAGGCATCGTCCGAGACCTCGACCGTCGCGGTGGTGCGACCTTCGCCGGGAAGCTTCGACGTTGGCCCGTGTGCGCTCGGCCCGCAAGCGCACGCAAGGAGGAGAGCAAATGTCGTGAGCTGGGCTCTCATTCGCACCGCAGTCTACACAAGGAACACCGCGGACGCCCGTGCCTTGGGAGCGTCAAAACTAGAACGCAACGGTCGCGCTGACGCGACCCGCGAACCATTGCGGATCGGTGAGCTCGCCCGCGAACGGAAATAGAAAGCCGGCCGTCACGCGCCAGTCTTTCGTGCCGACGCGAACCTCGGGCTCGATGACACCGATGTTCAAATCACCTTCGTGATCCGTCAGCGTGAAGCTGCCCCATGCGCGCACGCCGACGTCGAAACCCTTCACGACGTTGACCGCGATACGGCCGCCCGTGACGAGCTCGACGATGGCGCGTTCATGAGCGTCTTGGCGAATCGAAAACATCGACTCGAGCTTCACGTAGGGCTCGATGCGCAACCGGCCGAAGTTGAGCTTCACGCCCGCCGCGGGGATGAGCCCGAGATAACCCGCGAGCCACAGCGCAGTGTTCTCGTCGCCGAACGCGTTGCTCACCGCTTTGTTCACCGCGTATTTGTCAGCGGCTACGGGATCGATGTTGGCTTGCGTTCCGGCGAGCTCCGCTTCGGTCGGAAGCTCGTTGCCGCTCGAGGTCGGCGTCGCGAGGTGCGCTCCGAAAAAAATCGTCGCGTGTTCCGAGAGCTCTCTTTCGTATTCGGCCTCGAGCTCGATGTTGCCGAGATTCGCCGTTCCGCGCGCCGTGTCGCCCTCGGGTCGGAGCTGCGCAACCGCGACGGGAAACCGCAAACCGAGATTCACGTTCGGCGATAGGTCATATCGCCCAGACAGCACGAACCCTGCGGCCGTCACGTCGGTGAGCGCGCGCTCGTAACGCAACTGCCCAGCGACAACGACGCTATCGGGCACGGGATTCAGCGCTTCGACGCGCCCAGCACCCACCACCACTTCGAAATTTACCAATGCCTTTTTCTCGTCCTCTTCCTTCTTTTCTTTCTCTCCGCCTTCCTGTTTCTCCTCTTCAGCACGCGCGAGCGGCGACACGAGCACGACGGCAGCGAGCAAGGCGGTGATGGGGCGCCGCCGGCCGCCTCTGGCGGGAGCCGGCCGGGTCCTACCGAGCGAAAGCGACGTGGGCATGATCCCGTATATATATCGGGAGTCATGCCTCGCGCGCACCTACTCGTCGTCGACGACGAACCCTCGATCCTCACGACGCTGCAAAAAGCGCTTTCGCTCGAGGGCTACGCGGTCGACGTCGCCGGCGGCGTGCGCGTCGCCGAGGACAAGCTAAAAAAACGCGCCTACGACCTGTGCCTCTTCGATGTCGCGCTTCCCGATGGCGATGGTTTGCAAATCCTTCGCTCGATGCGCGCGGCCAAGATCGAAACGCCCGTCATCATGATGAGTGGCCACGCGACGATCGACGTGGCCGTGCAAGCGACGCGTCTCGGCGCGCTCAACTTTCTCGAGAAGCCGCTCAACACCGATGCGCTCCTCATCAACGTAGAGACGGCGCTTCGCCTCGATCGCGCAGAGGCCGAAGCGAAAGAGCTTCGGGCGCGTGCAGGCTCGGGCGAGCTCGTCGGCGAGAGCGCCGCAATCAAGAAGCTGCTCGAGCAAATCGCGCGCGCCGCAAAAACTCAGGCAACGGTGCTCGTCACCGGCGAGCGCGGAACGGGTAAAGAGCTCGTCGCGCGCGCTATCCACGACCTTTCGCCGCGCGCGAAGGGGCCGCTCGAAAAATTGAATTGCGCGGCGCTTCCGAGCGAGCTCATCGAAAGCGAGCTCTTCGGTCACGAAGCCGGCGCGTTCACCGGCGCAACGAAGCAGCGCCGCGGAAAGTTCGAACGCGCCAGCGGCGGCACGCTCTTCCTCGACGAAGTCGGCGACATGCCACTCGCCGCTCAAGCCAAGCTCCTTCGCGTTCTCCAGGAGCGCGAGATCGAGCGCGTGGGCGGGAGCGAAACGTTCAAGGTCGATGCGCGCGTCGTCGCCGCGACCAACAAAGATCTCGTCGCCGCTTCCGACAAGGGCGAATTTCGGCCGGACCTCTACGATCGCTTGAACGTCGTGCCTCTATCGATTCCCCCGCTACGCGCGCGGCGTGAGGACGTACCCATGCTCGCGCGCCATTTTCTCGATGTCGCAGCGCGCACCAACGATCGCCGCGGCATGCGCATCGACGACGAAGCCATCGCGGTGCTTGCAGGATACAGCTTTCCCGGGAACGTCCGCGAGCTGAAGAACCTCATCGAGCGCGTCGTCATCCTCACATCGGACGACGTCATCTCCGCAGACGACGTTCGCACCTGCTTGCCCGGCGCGAGCGCGCCCAAGACGACGGGCCTCTATCGCGCAGGCGTTCCGTTTCGCGTTCTCGTCGACGAAGCGGAGCGAACGATCTTGCAGGAAGCCATCACGCATCACGGCGGGCAGATGGCAGCGACCGCACGCGCGCTCGATCTCGAGCGAAGCCACCTTTACAAGAAGGCGCGCTCGCTTGGCCTGCGCGACAAAGAAGACAAAGAAGACGAGTGATCCGTAGCGAGTGTCGCGAGTGACTTACGCGCGACCGCGGCTTGCGCCCGTCGTCACGCCGCCCGCGATCAAGTGCGCCATGCGGAGCGGCTCTGGTAAATTTCCGTGGAGCGTCGTTGCGGCGAGAAGCTCGCGTGCGTGATCGACGCTGATACCCACGCGCTGCACCCAGACATTGCGAATTCGCTCGAGCGCCCCCGCGGCTTGAATCAGGCGCCACTTGCGATCTGCGCCGCGCACTTTCGGATTTGCGAGAGCGCGTTTGATCGCGGCGAAATCGGGCTGATAGCGAACGAGCGCGAGCACCGGGATGTCGAGCGCGCGATGAAGCGCGTGCATGTCGACGACGTTGAAACCCGCAACGGCGATGCCTTGAAGCAGCACGGCTTGGACGTGGCGTTCGAACTGCGAGCTTCGGATCGCGTCGATCATCGCGCGCGTCGAGTTCGCGCCGTCGCGCCGCACGTGACCCGACACCACGCCATCGACACGCGTCCGTGAGCACACCACGCCCACGAGGAGGACGTCACCGCGGTGCTCGCGATGGAACGGCGCGTCGTCGAAGCCGATCACGTTCGTGTGTAACTTTCCCATCCCTCCGCGAGGCTACGCTTGGTCGCGAGGGGCCGCGACTCTCGCTCGCGAACCTCCACGCATCGACGCGCGTGGCAAAGACCCAAGACAGCCGCCAAGGCGCCAAGCCGCCAAAAGAGGGGAGAGGGTTCGAGAGGGTGTGCGTGGCACGGGCGGTGCTAGGACTCGCTTGATGCGCTGGATGGTTGGTGCCGCAGGGTTGGTTGTTGCGCTTGCGTGTTCGAGCAGCAGCGCGCCGATGGCCAAAGGCGGCGCGTCGCTCGATGATCAGTTTTCGGGGGCCGCTACCGAGAGTGGGGTGCCTCGGGATTTGCTTGTTGCCGTTGCGCGCGTCGAGGGCGGGCTCACGATGCCGAGGACGCGGGAGGTCGATGTGGCTTCGCAAGTTCCTGTCGCCGGGCCGCTCGAGCTTCGGCGCGGCAAGCTCGATACGCTTGCTCGCGGGGCAGCGCTCGTTGGGGCTTCGGAGATCGAGCTGCGGCGCGATTCGGATCTCGCTTTGCGCGCGGGGGCGCTTGTCGTTGCCGAGCTTGGGCGCAGCACCGGTGCGCGTAGTGATGATCTCGCGAGCTGGGAGGGGGCGCTCGAAGAATTGTCGGGGTACGCCGACGCTCATCATCGGGCGGACTACGCCAAGCGCGTGTTTGCCGCGCTCGAAGCTGGCGGGGCGTTCGAAGCTCGGGGTGGTGAATCGATTTCGCTCGCGCCTCACATCGAGGTGCATCGCGCCGCAACCGTCGAGATCACGCAGCCCGAGCATACACTCGGCACGCTTCCCGAATATCCAGGCGCACAGGTCTTCATCACGAGCTGCACGAACAAGTGCGACACCACACGCGGTGGCGCATCGATCGACTACGTCGTCATCCACGACACCGAAGGCGGTTGGGACGCCAGCGTCGCCACGCTGCAAAACGATTCCGGCAAGAGCGTTCAATACATCGTCGACACCGACGGCACCGTGGGCCAGTTCGTGCCCGAGTCGTACACCGCGTGGCACGACGGAAATTATTATTACAACCAACGCTCTGTCGGCATCGAGCACGTTGGCTACTTCAACAAGACGTACCCAGACGCGGAGTACGACGCGAGCGCGAAGCTCGTGGGCTATCTCACGAAAAAATACGGCATCGCCAAGGATCGAAGTCACATCTTCGGGCACGATCAAGTTCCGAACGGCAACGTGATGGCCGAAAGCTCGCCCGTGTGCGAGCTCGCTCCGGCCGATTGCGAATCGGGCACGAATTACGGGGGAGCCGCAAATCACCGGGACCCCGGCGATTGGGAGTGGTGCACGTACATGCCGAGGTTCGGCGGCACGTGCAAATGCAACGACATCTGGAATCTGTGGAACTGCAGCTCGGACAAGACCCAAGCGTTCCGTTGCGTGAGCGGCAACGTCGAGCTCGTGCAGTGCACGGCCGGTTGCACCGTCGAAGCGCTCGGCGTCGACGATCAGTGCGATCAGCTTCCACCGAGCGACGCCGGAACGACGCCACCCGCGAACGATGCCGGCCCAACGTCACCCATCAAGAATCGGCCGCCCGGTTCGAACGTCGAGCAAGACGGCGGCCGCGGTGGCGGCGGTGGATGCGCCGTCGCAAGCGGGCCGCGTGACACGTCGGCGTCGGCGTTTGCGTTCGCGTTTGCGTTGGCGCTTGCGTTGGCGTTCAAGCGGAAGTCTTGAGCGATTCGGATTCTTCGAGTGCGGCCATGAGCTCGTCGTCGGTAGGTGCATCGACCACACGCACCATGCGTTCGCGGAGCGCGGGCTCGGCACAGAGCTCGGCGGCAACGCGGATGCGCGGTTTTTCGTCCGCCGTCAGTCCTTCGTGAAGCGCCACGGCTGCAGCGAGTCGCTCGCGCGCGGCGGCCGTCGTGCTTTCGACGACGCGGAGAAGCTGCTCGCGTGAAAGCGTGGCTCCGCGAAACGTTGCGTTGGCACCCGCTCCTGCGCGGCGAAGATCGTCGAGCCACGCGCGCGCGGTTTTCCCGGCGCGGTCGAGAACGAGCGCCGCCTGCGGCACGTCACCCGCGAGCGCGACGAACGCCTCCCGCGCCTTTTGGATGCGCCACGCGATCGACTGCGCGTGAAGCTCGCGCTCGGCGGCATCCTTTTTACGTGCAGTCTCACCCGCAACCTCGAGCTTGATCGGCTCGCCGTGCTTGCGCGTCACGATGACCGCCGCGCCGCTCGCGCTGACGCTCTCCACTTCAGCGTGCGAGACGAACTCGCTCTTCTTCATCGCTTGCTTGACGACGATCCCGTCGGCTCCGACGACCACCTTGGCGCGTTGGGCGAAAATCATCAGCGGAATCCCGATCAACATGAACGCTACGAACACGCTCACGAGCGCGAGCGGCATGAGCGGCACCCGTGCTGCGAGCCCAATCACCGAGGCGACGATCATCAGGCCTGCGCCGACCATCAGCACGCCTTGAAATGTCCGGGGCGCTCGGTTCATCATCGAGAATTCCGCGGTCGTGTTCTTCGCGTCGAGCGCGAGCTCCGCGCAGAGCTTGTCGGCCGCTTCGTCGCTTTCGACCTCGACATCGAGGTTCGACGACTCCATCAACCCCTTGCCGCGCAAGATCACCCAGGTTCGCCCGGCCTCGCGTCTGAGCAGTGCGGACCGAAACTTCGCGCGCGGGTAAAGCTTTCCGCCGACGCGAAGCCCATCCGCCGAAGCCAAAACACGCGTGTTCTCGATCTTCGGCCGGGCGCGAATCGCGGCCAAGAGCGGGCCAATCAGCCACCACTGCATCGACCAGAAATGCATGCGCGTCGCAAGCCCGAAGGCCGCGGTGAAAAGAAACAGCCCGAGCGCGAGCCACATCGTCAATACGCGCGGCCGCCGGACGTTCGTCAACACGACAACAGCATATCAATTTCCGGTTATAGTCGGCCCCAGCGCGTCAATGAATCTCGGCGAAGGCATCCGGTTCTACGCAGCGACCGACGTCGGGAAGGTTCGCGATCACAACGAGGACAACTTCCTCGTCGACAAAAAGCTCGCTCTCTTCGTCGTCGCCGACGGCATGGGTGGTCACGCCGCCGGCGAGGTCGCGAGCGCGATTGCCGTGCGCAGCGTTCACGAGGAAGTGAAACGCGAGCGCGATCTCCTCACCGGCTACGGGTCGATGCCGCGCACATCGACGCCACGCCAAGTCGTTGCGGTTCTCGAGCACGCCGTTCAGAAAGCGTGCGCGCGCATCCACGAAGAGGCGCAAAACGATCCGGCCAAGCGCGGCATGGGCACCACGCTGAGCGCGCTACTCGTGATCGGCCAGCAAGGCTTCATCGCGCACGTCGGCGACAGCCGCATCTACTTGATGCGCTCGGGTCGCGTCGAGCAAGTCACCGAGGATCACACTGTCTACAACGAGCTCATCAAGCGCGGAAAGCTCTCGCGCGAGCAAATCGAAAAGGTCGCGCAGAAGAACGCCATCACGCGCGCCGTTGGCGTGTACGAACGCGTGGAGGTCGACACGCTCGTCGTCGAGGTTCTCCCCGGCGATTGCTTCTGCCTCTGCAGCGACGGGCTCGCCGGTTACCTCGAAGGCCCACAAGAGCTCGGGCCGCTCCTCGCGCTCGAAGGCAACGCCGCGCCGAAAGCGCTGATCGATCTCGCGCTCGATCGCGGCGGCAAAGACAACGTCACCGCGATCCTCGTCAAGCTCGGCGACGAAGGCGCCGTCGACGAAGCACGCGCACGCTTGCTCAATTTGAAGCGCGAGGTCCTCGCGAAGATGCCCATCTTCGCGCGCCTCACCGAACGCGAGCTCTTGCGCGTCATGCAAGCCGTCGAAGTGCGCGCCTTCGCCGACAAAGCGCTCGTCATCAAAGAGGGCGACAAGGGGGACGAGCTCTTCATCGTCCTCACCGGGAAGATCCGCGTCTCGCGGGGCGAGCAAACGCTCACGTTTCTCGGGCCGGGCGAGCACGTCGGCGAGATGGCGCTCATTCGAAGCGTGCCGCGTTCAGCGTCGGTCTCGGCCGAAGGCGACTCGGAGCTCATCGCGATTCGTCGTCAGGATTTTTTCGAGATCCTCCGCAAGGAGCACGAGCTCGCCGTCAAGATGCTCTGGCAGTTCCTCGGCGTCCTCGCCGATCGCCTCGACCAAACATCGAGCGAGCTTCGTCACGCCAAGCAAGAGCTCTCCGCGGAAGACATCAGCTCCGACATTTTTCCGGACATGGGTGACACGGCCGCGCGCTCACGAGCGCTCAGTGGAGAAGACGAAGAGGAAGATGCGCCTACGTAGAGTTGCGGTCGGTGTGTTGCTTTTGTCGTGTCGCGATCCGAACGGCGGCGACAGCGGCGCGCCCGCCGTGAGCCAAGCCAACGTCCGACTCACGGCGCCGAGCGGCGCAAACGTCAACATTCCGCCACAAAACACCGCGGTCACGGTGTGCCGCATCATCGGCGCAAACGGCGACATCCACCGCGACCTCCCAGGAGCCGCAGCTGACGCCGGCGCCGTCGCGAGCGGTGACGTCGCGGGCGACACGTTCTTCAACCTCATGGCGGGCTCGAAGCTCTCGGTGAAGAACGGCACGACGACACGCGAGATGATCTTCGAAGGCCCCGGCGACGTCCGCGTTTGCGTCGGTGGCGAAGAAGAGATGTGGCTGACAGGCGGCACGTTCGGAAGCGTCGTCGGCGCGGGTGAATCACCGGGCGCGGAAGTCTGGGTTGCCACGCCTCACGGCGTGATCCGGTATGGGTCGGCGGCACACGTGAAGCTCACGGTCGCGGTGTCGCACGCCGAGGTGCAGCTCGCGAGCGGCGGCGCGTGGATTTACGCCGCAGACACACTGGGCTCGCGCGACGCCGGCGCAACGCGCGCCTCCGATGGTTGGTACCAACTCGCTGTCGGCAGCCCGGTCGTGTTCGCGTCGAAGAAGGCGCCATCGCAAATTCTCGGCGATTGCGAGCAAGCCGCAAAGGCCGCTCGCGACCTTGCCGCACAAATCACGACGCACGATGCGTCTCTCGCGGAGGCCGCGCCGCGCCACGTCGTTCTTCGCCAGAAGGCTCACGCCCTTTGCGCGATCGCCGAGCTCGTTGCCGCGCGATCGTTCGACCCCGTCGAGCGCGAACGCCTGCTCCCGCGCGCCCACGCCGCGAGCGCCAAGTGGCGCGATAGCGCTGGAAATCCGTGAACTGTGGTAGCGTCGCGCTTGCATGAGGCTCCGAGCGTCGGTCCCGCTCTTCGTGTTGGCGTGCGCATTCGCCGCGCCGTTCGCTCGCGCTGACGAGCCCATCGCAGCAAGCGAGCCGCGCCTCCTCGACGAGACAGCGGAGATCACGAGCGTCGTTGACGCCTTCGATCGCGAAGACCCGTTCGATCTCCACATCTACGCGGGCTTCCAGCAACGCTGGAAGCGCGCAGACATCCATCGCGAGAGCGAGCTCAAGCAACCGGGCCTCACGACCGGCGGCTTCGTCGCCAACAACGAGAACATCGCGAAGTACTCGCAAGACGTCAGCATCCTCAACGTCGGCGCAGACATCGGCATCTTCCGCGATTTCGCGCTCGTGTTCCGCTTGCCGATCATCCTCTCCGACTCGCGCAGCCTCGGCGATCTCAACGGCTCGACGAACAACCCGCAGCGCCTCCAAGATCCGAGCGGCCAGCCACTCTTCCAAGTTCCGTTCACGTCGCCGACGCGCAGCGGCATCGACTACCTTGCCGTCGGGCTCGACTGGGCCATCATCAACCAGCAGCGCGACTACACGAAGCCCACGTGGGTGCTCGGCGTCGAAGGTCGCTTCGGTGTCGGCGACGCCATCCACGCGTGCAACGCCACGACCGGCACCACGAGCTGTCCGAACCCCGCGAACGTCATGGACACGTCGACACGCAAGCCCGGCATCAGCCGCGCGATGTACGGGCTCGACGTGAAGACGGTGATGTCGCGCCGCTTCGGCTACGTCGAGCCTTACACGGGCTTCGAAGCGCTCTTCGAGTTCCCCCGCTCCGACAGCGATTTCGGCACGGCCGTGAACCCCGCCGACATCAAAGGCGCGCTCGTCTCGACGCCGCCCATCGTCGGCACGTTCACGCTCGGCCTCGAGCTCATTCCGTGGGAGCGCCGCGAAGCATTCCAGCGCCTCGTTTTCGACATTCGCTTGCAGGGAATCTACAACTCGCCCGGCCGCGACTACTCCGAGCTCTTCGACGCCCTCGGCTCATCGACAGCCACGAGCCTCCGCACACCGAACCCCGGCGCATACACCGCGGGTGCCGGCGGGAGCGTCGCGGATAACACCGCGCAAAAGGTGTACTTTACAGGCATCACCGATCAATCCGCGTACGGCGCGTTCAACGCGGCGGCGAGCATCACGTGGCAAGCGGGGGAATACGTGAAGTTCGCCATCGGCGGCGGCGTCCGCATGAACGAATCGCACGTCGTCACCGCAGCCGACCCGTGCAACCCGGGGATTACTCCAACGGACGGCACGGCCGGGCCTTGCCGCACGTCGAACGGGCAGCTCACCGGGATCCCCAATCCGAATTATCACGCTGTCATCGATACGCCCGGGCGCCGCTTCAGCGTCGACAACACGGTGATCGGGATGTTCAACGTGGCTGCCACGATCATGTTTTGAGAATCACCGAATCTCTTTGCGGACCTTCTTCGCAAACGTCTGCGTACAAAGCCCGTGGCTGTCCTCGTGAGTCATGATCTCGCGAATCAAGCGCTCCTTCGTGGCCTCTGACACGACGCTCTTCTTCACGTCGTTCGCGAGCACTTGACCCGACGGGGTCGAGGGCCACGTTTCTTTCACGACGGGGGCGCCCGGTTTCACGACGGGCTTGTGGTGCGAAGGTTTCGTCTTCGTGACGTCGCGGAAGCCGGTCGTCTCTTGGCGGCGGCCGGAGCCGTGGCAGCCTGGGCACGTGGTGACGCTGCCGAAGGAGTTGGCGATGCGACCATCACCACCACAGATGCTGCACGACTCGCTTTGCTGATCCATTTTTCCTAGTGAGGCGTCGGTGGAATGACGACCGTATTGATCGGCTGCACGCTCGCGCCCGCAGGGTAGGCATAGCTGCAAGCTTCGGAGAATGTCGAGGACGCGTTCGTGCCCCAGCCCCAAACGGTGAGGCCGAAGGGCACGTCACTATGTGCGGCGTTGCGGCCGTTGTCGCAAGCTCCGACCTTCTTGAAGTTGCCGGTTTGAACGTCGGCGCGCGTGAATTGGTAATTGCCGGTCGAGTCGATGTTTTGCCAACCCGTGAGCACGCCCGCGCAGTCGAGCGTCACGTCGTGGAATGCGTTGTCCGAGCCTTTTTTACGGACGAAAACGAGGTTCGACTCGGGATACGTCGGGTCCGTGAAAAAGATGTAGTTTGCAAGGAATTGGTCGGGCGGGATCACGTCGACGAACTCCGGGTCGCCCGCGCATCCCACGGGTGAGCTGTAGCCGCCGGGGAGCGAGAAGCAGCCGGTCATGTGTGCGCCGAAGAAGAACGGATGTTTGTCGTCCTGGCTCTTCACGACGAACGGGCCTTTGGCATCCCACTCGACCATCTGACCTTGCGCGAGCGTCGTTGGGCCGCCCGTTTGCGGTGGGTCGTACGTGAGCGTGGTGCCATCGACGGCGCCGACGAATCGCCACGGAGGAGCTTCGTCGAACGTCGACAAACGATTTCGATAGCGCGCCGCGACGTACTCGTGACCGAGCGCCTTCACGGGTGGAATCTGTTGATGCATGCCGTCGCACGCGGGCTGCTCGAGATTCGTGCAGCCATGCCCACCCCAGCTTCCGATGGGGTAGTTCGATTGCACGATGCTGCCCGTGAGGTCCGTCGGTTGCTGGATTCGCAAGAGCTCACCCGCGTTCAAGTTGTAGACGCCGAGCTTGCCTTGCCCATCCGCAACGACGCCCGTGCCCGCGCCGATGGCCGCAGTCGGAACGATGCTGACTTGCGTTCCGTCTTGCTGCGCGACGAATGCGATCCACGGATTTCCGAAACCCGTTTCGCTCCATGCGGCGGTGGCGACGTAGTTGGTGTCCCACGCGGACGTCGGAAGAAGGAGCGTCGCCGATGCGACCGCGCTCGAGCCGCCGCCGTACGGGAAGATGTCGTAGAGCACGACGGGGCGATCGGACGTGATGTGGAACGCGTTCGTGACTTGCGTACCTGGCGCGCTGACGCCGGTCGTTGCGGTCGGCTTCGGGCAACCGCCGCTCGCTTGGCTCGACAAAAACAGGATGCCGATGCCATCGACCGGCACTTGCCCGCCCGACATCGCGGTGTACGTGAGCGTCGCGCCGGAGCCAGTCGGGATGTATCCGAACGTCGAGAGCTTCGAGGTGTAGTCGTTCGCGCCCCAGCCGACCGTGAGCGACACGGCCGAGCCCCACGTGTTCGCGACGTAAACCGCGAAGCATGTCTCGCCGGTGAAGTCGGTCGCGGGGACGGCGTAGTAGTCGCAGCCGACGCTGCTCTTGTTCGCCTTCGCTGCGTCGCACGCGGGCACGCACGTTCCGCCCGCGCATCCTTGATCGGGTGGACACGCCGTCACGACCTTGTTGTTGCAGTCGACGACGTCGTGGAGATCGCCGGAGCACGTGACCGCGCAGCCGCCTCCTTCTTTGCCACCGGTGTCACCGAACGAAACGCTGCCGTCGCTGGCGTCGGCGAACGCGGTTGCGTCACCGCCATCTTCATCGGCGCAGAACTTCCCGCCGCACGCAGACGACCCGCCGCATGACGCCGCGATGCCACCCACGACGAAGACAGCGCACACCACGGCCACGAGTGAGAAGAAAGCGCGCATGGACCTCTCCCGAAGCGGAAAGGTTAGCGCGAGCGTCGGCGTAGCGCGAGCAAGCCCAAGAGAAGAAGCGGCGTGGCGATGTCGCCAGTGTGGGTACGCGCGGCGCTACAACCGCCGCCTTCGACAAACGGGGGATAATCAGCGGTCCATGCGTCGACGGCGACCGGAATGGTTGCATACTGCACGATAGGCACGCCATCGAACGTGGCGCCGAGCGTGAGCTCGGATGGCGCGCTTCCCGGCGGCACCGACACCACGAAGGTGAAGAGCCCCGGCGCCGCGCCACGCACGATCGAGGTCTCGACGGGAATCGAGCCGAGCATCGCGACGGGCACGAGGCGCGACGAATCGAAGAGCGTCGCGCGTTTGTCGGTGCTCGTTCGAAGCTCGAGTGTCGCCGTGACGGGCGTCGAGCCGTCGGAGACTGCAAAGCTCTCGCTCAGCGTCATCCAGCTTCGCGTCGGATCTGGAAGGGCCGTGTCGGGTTGTGCAAGCTCCGCGAGCGCATCGAGCGCGCCAATCGCGTCGAGCTCGCCCGGACCTTCTTGATCGAAGAACGGCGTGCCACCGCGCACTTGATGAACGCCTGCCTGAAGCACCGCGCGAATCACGTCTTGCGTCAGCGTGGGATCCCGTTGAAAAAGAAGCGCCACGACGCCCGCGACCATTGGCGACGACATCGACGTGCCTTCGGTCTGCGCATGGTTCGCGTCGACTTGCTGGCAATTCGGATCGACGTTGCCGAGCTTCGATGGGCAATCCGGATTCGTGAAGATGCTGGTCGGCACGCCGGGGTGCGCTTGCCCGCTCATCGCCCCGATGACCGCCGCGCCTGGCGCCAAGATGTCCGGCTTTGGAACGCCCGAAAGGTTCGGCCCCGCGCTCGAGAAAAAACAAACTTCGCCCGGAAGCACTTTTTGCAACGCGAGGCTTCCGTCAGCGCCGAATGTCGGGAGAGCGCCGAACGAATCGAGCACCGGCTCTTGAAGGAAGTACGACGACCCCGCCGCGGAGATCCACGATGGCCCGTCGATCGTGCAGCCGACGGCGATGATGTTCGCGTTCGATCCCGGCAACGTGACAGTGGCTTCGCGCACGCCGCCTTCGAACGCGGCGCCGGTCGCGCCGAGAGCGTCACCGAAGCCCGTCAAGTAGAGATCGGCATAGCCGTGACCATCGAGCGTGACGGCGTATGGATGATCGACCGTGCCCGCCGGCCATTTGCCCGACCACAGCACGATCGCGCCGAGACTGCCCGGCGGCACGGGCGTATTCGCGACCGTCGTTCCATAAATGACGCCCGCGTTGAGATCGGTCTCGTTGTGGCCGGCTTCTTGTTCGTCACCGATCGGCGATATCCAAGTTCCGCTGGGCGAGTCGAGGCCGACGCGAATATCCGAGCCCGCACGAAGCGCGACCCAGATTTGCACGGTGCCGTTGTTTGGCGCGCCGCCCGCAATCACGGGGACGCGCACGCGTGTGTTCGTCACTTCGACGGCTTGATGCGTCGGCGAAAAAACGACCGACCCGCTGTTGCCTGCCGCGGCGATCACGGCGCGCCCCGGATGTTGCGGGCCCGTGAAGCTCGCGAGCGCTTGCTCGAGCAGAGTGTTGCCGTCGTGGGGGCCGAAGTCGCTGCCGAGCGAGAGGTTCATCGCGACCGGAACGTTCATCGCGGTTGCGCGGTCGTCGACGAACGTTGCACCCGCGACGATGTCGCCGTTGTTGAACGAGCCCGTGGCGTCACGACTGACACGCGCAATGATGAGCGAGGCTTCGGGCGCCATGCCGATGTACTTCGTGCCGCCACCGTTGCCCGCGGCGATCGACGCGACGTGCGTGCCGTGTCCGTTTGGATCCGTGGGTAGCGGCTTTGCTTGTGAGATGAGCGAGTCGATGTCGTCGCCGGTGAGCACGGCGCCGAGAATGAGAACGCCGTTGTCGTCTTTGACGCCGTACTTCGCTTCGAGCTCGGCGTGCAGCCCGAGCGGCTTCATCGAAAAATCGAGCATCCACGCGATGCGGGATTTCTGCGTCGTGGGATCGCGAAAATCCGAGAGCGTCGGGTCGATGCCGGTGTCGATGATCCCAACGGCCGCGCCCGCACCGGTCGCGCTGCGATCTTGTTGGGCGACAGCGACCTTCGTGATGATGCGCGCATTCGCGAGGAGCGGATGAAGCGGCGGCATCACCTCCACGCGTGCATCGGGATGCGCTGCCCCGAACGCAATCAGAGACGCGGGACTTCCGTACACGCGCGCGATGCCCGGAGCGATCTCGACCAAACCGTAGTCGCTCGCGCGCTTGCCACTCGGGATCGCGACGAGCGCACTGATCGTTTTCGGCGTTCCCGTGCGCGGCGCGAGCGCATCGATCGCGTGCGGCCCCAACATACGCAAAACGCCGAGCCCATCAGGGGGCCCGGCGCGTGCGGGAACGTCGCAGAGTGTGAAGGACGCGACTGCGGCAAGACCTAGGACGATACGCCGCATGAGCGCCGCACTATAGCAGTGCCATCGGCGCCAGAGGCGCCGGACAGTGACGACGACTTAATTGCCGACGCTGGACCAAACCTGCGTGCACACCGAGGCGTCGGTGCCTGGCGCGCAGAGCTTGTAGACGTTGCCTTGATCGAACCGAAGCATGACGTGCACACTGCCGTTGCAGAGAGCGCGAAGCTCCGATTGCGACGACGCTTCGACTTGGCAGTTCGCACGCGTGGCGGCCGCCATCATGCGCTGGAAGTCTTGCGCCGGTGCTTGCGACGAAACGCGCCAACCGCGCGAGCCGTCCGAGCCACCGATGCCTTCACCCGCAACCGTGATGGTCACTTGTTGTTGTTGTTGTTGCGGCTGCCCCTGCACCACGACTTGTGCCTGCCCGGGTTGCTGCACGACAACGCCTTGCTGCTGCGGCTGTTGCTGGGCATACGTGTAGGACGGTGAAGCGTAATACCCACCCCCGTAGTACCCGCGGTGGTGATGGCCGTACGCATACGACCCGCACGCCGAAACCATAATCCCCAAACCGATGACACCCATCACGCGCCGCATGTGAACCTCTTTTTACGGGTTCCCCAGATTACGGGGAAAACGACCGTATTTTCCTTCCTAGCAGACAACTTTGCAAGGACCAGACCGTTACACCTCTATCACGAGCTTGATTCCGCCGGTTCGGAGACCATGTGCGCTGATTTGCACGGCCCCTTGGCCCTCTCCGGTGAAGCTCGCGACAAAGCGTGAGAGAGACCCGCGGCTGCGCGCGTGGAAGATCGACGTGCTCGCATCGAACAGGCCACGACCCCAACCCGAGAGGTGCCCAGCGCACACGCGCGCGTCGCTCGCGAGCTTGCACGATGCCGATTCCGCCTCGACGAACACACGTGCGTCGAGTGAGATCTCTTTTGCCGATTCGAGGACGTTCGTCGGAAGGTAGCCGCGATTCTCGATGGCGACGTCGACGCGCCACGCATCGCCCGCGAGCTTCGTAGTGGAGACGTGCTCGATGTGGAGCGAAGGCGCCATCGCCGCGATGCGCAGATACATCTTGCTCTGCGCTTCGCAGATGTCCGCGATCATCTCGTAGGGCGGGTTCGACATCCCGACGCGTGTGTCCATCCCGCCGACCTCGACTTCGCCGAGCTGGGGATGCTGCGCTTTTTTCCACGGGCGAAAGAGCCGCGACTCGTTGTTCGCTTTGTCCCACGTCGCGAGGTTCTTCAAATCGTCGCGCGTGAGGATGCGGTAGTGATCGACGAACGGTTTCTTCCTCTCGATGCCGAGCTTCGCGAAGAGATCCCAGAGCTCGCACGTGTAAGCGAGCGCGCCGCGCTGGTGGTACGCGTAGTCGGTGATGTCGCCGCGGAGAGGCTTGTCGGGCTCGTAGAGAAATTCGTGAAAGCCGCTGACGGTCGGGTAGCCCGTGTACTCTTTTCCCCACGCTTCGATTTGGTTGTAGAGCCCGAGGTCGGTGGGGTTCATCTTCGAATCGGGCGCGCCGCCGAGCGGGCGAATGTAAACGCCGCCGAACGTGTGCAAGTTGAGCCACGTCGCGATGTTGGGGTGCGCCGTCGTGAACTCGACGACCGCGCGCGTTTCGGGCTCGCTCATCGCGTAGATGCCCGCGCCGAGTTGCTCGTGATTCGGCGCCCAGCCGTACGGGAAATTGCGATTCACATCGGCGTCGTTGTCGGAGAGGTAGTGCGGGTTCGGGATGTTCTTGCCGTCGAAGTTCTCGATGCGACCTTCCGGATAGACTTTGTAGAATGGCCCGACGTCTTCGATCGTGCGCGGCAACATGATGCCGGGCATGTCGGGCGCTTCGACGTAGTCGCCCGTGGCGTCTCGTTTGCGCATCACGAGAGCGAGTCCGTCGCCGTCTACGTCTTCGACGATCCATCGCGGCGTCGGCGAGTGCGTGCGGCGGTCGCGCGCGTTCGAGCGCACGTAGCGACCACTCTTCAACACCGCATCGGCGCCATCGGGGCACATGCGCGGCAAAACGTAGAAGAGAACTTCGCGAAGTCGATCGCAGACGTGCTCGGGCAAATCGCGAATTGTCTTCTTCCCGCTGTGAAGCGCGATGACGTCTTCCGCGATCGCGAGCGCAACGCTCGACCCGCAAAGCTCGGTCGCGTGCATGTTGCCGTCGATCCACGCGGCGGGGCGGATGCGATCGCGATCGGGCCCGATGACCAGCAAGAGGATGTCGCGCCCTTCGGTCGTCTTGCCGATGGTTGCAACATGCACGCATTCCGGATGGGCGGCTTGCCAGCCGTGCATGGTGGTGACCATCTCTTCGTGCGTGAGGTAGCGTTCGCGAAACATGGGGCCGCGAGCTTACAGAGTTTTGCGCGCGAGATCCTCGGGCGCGAGCGGCTCGGTGATGCGAATCTCGAGAAGCGCATCGGCCGACGACGCCGGCCCTGCGAGCGGAATGGCTCGCGCAACCATCGCCGGAGTGCCGAGCACGAGGCCTTCGTAGAGCGCGTGCCCGAAGATCAGCGTCGTGTTGTCATTCATCACGAGGACGCTGCCTTCGTCGACCAACGCGAGCGCGTCGAGCTCGCGCGTGCGCGCGTTCGGCAGCTTCGCGACGCGGTCGCCCTCGAGCACCGGCACCGTGCGCGCCCACGCTTGGAGCGCACCATGCTGGCGTTTGTGGAGCGCTGCTTTCGCGCGCGGAAACGTTGCCCACACGAGCGCATTCAGGAAATCGTGCCAGTGGCGCTCGCGCGTCGGGACCTCGCCGCGCGCGATGTGTGCATCATACAAGTCTCCGAGCGCCACCGGGCCACGCGAACGCCGTGGACGTTTCTTCGCGAGCACGAAACGAATCCCCGCGCGTGCCGAGAGCGCGCGATCGATTTCCGTCGTGGTGGGCCACTCCGAGTGGTCTGCGAAGGCCGACGCGACGTCGATGATCGGCGAAAAACGCGGATCGCGCTCGAAAAAAAAGCGGCCATCGAACGCCGAGCCTGAAGCTTCGGCGCGCACATGGCGCAGCGTTCCCATACGCGGCATCGTAGTATCGAGCGATGGTGCGCGCACGCCTTCTCATCGGTCTCATGCTCGTCGCCTGCGGGTCGACCACGGAGAGCACCAACGACGCCGGCAGCGGCAGCGACTCCGCCACGGCGAGCGATTCGTCGAACGGAGCAGACGGCGTCGCGAACGACGCTTCGACCCAGAGCGACGCGCCCGTCGGAAAAACGTGCGATGGCTGTCCCCCGCCCATCTCATGCCCGACTTGTTATCACCCGGCTGCGGGCGTTCGCTGGCAATACCAACTCACGGACGCCGTCGACCCGTCGGTGAACGGCCCGCCTTACGACACGAAGAATCTCGTCGCGCCCGATGTGTTCGATATCGATCTTTACGCCACCGACGGCAGCACACCGAACGCCGCCGCGGTCACGGCGATTCATGGCCTTGGCCGCCATGCGATTTGCTACGTCGATGCTGGCACCTACGAAGACTTCCGCCCGGACGCCACCGACTTCACCACGTTCGACTCCGCATGCGGCGGCTGTTTGCTCGGCAAGAACAACGGCTGGCCCGGCGAAAAGTGGCTCGACGTCAACGACGACAAAGGCCAACGCACGTTCCTTCTCGCCGAGCTCGGCAAGCGCATCGACAAATGCGTCACCGCCGGTTTCGACGGCGTCGAGCTCGACAACGTCGACGGCACATCGAACGACACCGGCTTCACCATCACCGCCAAAGAGCAGGAGATCTTCAACGCCTCGATCGCGAACCTCGCGCGGAGCAAGCACATGTCGGTCGCGTTGAAGAACGACGTCGACCAAGTCGCCGACCTCGAGCCGTACTTCGACTACATCGTGAACGAGCAGTGCTTCGAGTTTACCGAGTGCAACACGCTCCAGCCGTTCATCACCGCGGGCAAAGCCGTGATGAACGTCGAATACAACACGCCCTCGACGTCCTACTGCCCTTCCGCAAAAACGATGGGCATCGACTCGATCGCGAAGACCCTCGATCTTCCCGCGAAGCCGTGGGTGCCTTGTCAGTGATCTTCTGGGAGGCCGAGCGCTTTCCGGATGGCCTCCGCGTCGGCTTGGTCTTTCAAACGACCGTGCTCTTTCATTCGTAAGAGGCCCTCGAGCGACACGACCATGACTCCGTCGATGCGCTTCCGATAAGGCGCGAGCTCCGCCCACGTGTGACCTGACGCGGAGTTCATGACGTCGATCGTGAACTCGTCGTTGATGCGAATGGCATACGGTTCTTCGTGCAGCGCTTCGTCGTTCGCGAGCTCCTTTGCCGCTCCGTCGGGGAGCTCGGAAAGTGCACGCACCCAGCGGCGTGCGTTCTCGGCGGTCGGCTCGACGAGGATGTCGACGTCTTCGGTGAGGCGAACGATGCCTTGCAACGCGAGCGCGTAGCCGCCGATTAGCGCGTACGCGACGTGCTCTCGCTCGAGGAGGCCGATGACGTGGAGGAGGTCGTCGTACGTCGCTGCACGCGTTCGCTCAACCATTGGTCCCAATCCTTGTTGGCTTCTTCCGCGTTCTTGTATCGAAAGACACCTTTGGGCGCGCCTCCACCGAAGCGGAGGACTAGAGCGTCGAGGCCTTTTCGATCGCCGGGGCTTTCTTTGCGATGACCCACGACTCTCACCAAGGGTGAGTCTAGCACCTCAAACCGGCGGAACGATGTGTTTGCGGCGCGGGCGCGGCTCCACTTTGCTCGCGTACCGCGAGAGGCGCGTCACGATTTCGTCGCGCAAGGTGTCGCCGGGAACGACCGCATCGATGACGAGCTCGCTCGCGAGCTTCATGATGTCGATGTCGTTCTTGTACTCCTCGCGGAGCTTCGCGACGAACGCATCACGTTCGGGGCCCGCGGGCACTTCCTGAATCTTGTTGTAGTAGACCGCGTTCACCGCCGCGCTCGGGCCCATCACCGCGATCGATGCCGTGCGAAGCGCGATGCATGCGTCCGGCTCGAACGCGGGGCCGCACATCGCGTAGAGGCCGGCGCCATACGCTTTGCGAATGATGACGGAGAGCTTCGGCACCGTGGCTTCGCTGACAGCCGCGATCATCTTCGCGCCCGCGCGGATGATGCCCTGCTTCTCGACCTTCGTTCCGATCATGAAGCCAGGCACGTCAGCGAGATAGAGCAGCGGCACGTTGAACGCATCGCAGAGCCAAATGAAGCGCGCCGCCTTGTCGGCGGAGTCGACGAACAAGACGCCACCGAGGTGCTTCGGTTGATTCGCGACGATGCCGACCGCGCGCCCGTCGATGCGCGCGAAGCCCGTCAGAATTTCTTTCGCGAAGAGCTTCTTGATTTCGAGCCACGAGCCTTCGTCGATGATTTCGGCGATGACGGTCATCATGTCGAACGACTTGTTCTCGTCGGGCGGGACGAGCTCTTCGATCGTCTTGCCGCTCTTCTTCGGCGCGCGCGACACGGCGGGCGGCGATTTTTCAGCCTCGTTTTGCGGCAAATACGCGAGGTATTGCTTGCAGAATGCAATCGCTTCGTCTTCGCTCTTGCAGAGGACGTCGCCGCAGCCGCTGGTGGTGCAGTGCATTTTCGCGCCGCCCATTTCTTCGAGCGTCACCTTCTCGCCGATGACCATCTCGGCCATGCGCGGCGAGCCGAGGTACATGCTCGCGTTGCCTTCGACCATGACGACGACGTCGCAGAAAGCGGGGATGTACGCGCCGCCGGCCGCGCTCGGCCCGAAGAGCAAACACACCTGCGGGACCTGCCCGCTCATCTGCACTTGGTTGTAGAAGATGCGACCCGCGCCGCGCCGCCCGGGGAACATCTCGATCTGATCGGTGATGCGCGCGCCCGCCGAGTCGACGAGGTAGAGCATCGGCACTCGGACGTCGCGCGCAGTCTCTTGGATGCGCAAAATCTTTTCGACAGTGCGCCGCCCCCACGACCCAGCCTTCACGGTGGAGTCGTTCGCCATGATCGCAACCGGGCGGCCCGCGATGAGCGCGGTGCCGATGATTACGCCGTCGGCCGGAAGCTCGCCGTCGAGCGCGTTCGCGAGACCTGCATCTTCGCGAAACGTGCCCGCATCCACGAGCCGCGCGATGCGTTCACGCGCGAAGAGCTTGCCGGCCTCGCCGTTCTTCGCGTGATACTTGGCGGCGCCGCCTTTCGCGACGCGAAGGAGCGTTTCCTCGAGCGATTCTTTCGGCGGCATCTCCGCCGGAATTACCACATTCTCAGCAACCGGCGCAGCTGGTCGCTTCCCAATATGCCGCGTCGGCGACGCAGGTTGCGTCCCAGGTGCTCGAGCAGCAGCTGCTCAGAAGGTCGACGTCGCAAACGTAATAGACGACAGCCTCATCGCCGAAATCACAAAAGTCGCCGAGCGCAACGCCCGTGACACACGGTGAGTGAGCGCACGAGCTGATGTCGACGGTGCACGCTGTGCTCGTCTTGCAGACACCTGCGGTGCAAGTGCCCGTGCACGTTACGCCGCAACCGCCGCAGTTGGCGTTGTCGCTTCCCATGGTGTCGGTGCAGCTCGACGAGCAACACGACAGCCCCGCACAGTCGTTGCCGCACGTGTTGCAGTTGGTGTTGTCACTCGTGGTGTCGACACAGGTGCTATTGCAGCACGTGTTGGCGAGACCCAAACAGCTTCCACCACACGGTGCGGCTTCGACGACCGTGCCGGTGTCTTTCGGCGGCGTGCCCGTGTCTTTGGGCGTGCCGGTGTCTTTCGGCGTGCTCGTGTCGTGCGAAGACCCAGCGTCGGTCGCGAGAACGTCGTCCGTTGCCGTGATGCCGGTCGCGCAACCAGCAACACACAGACTCGCAACACCGAAGATGCACGCAGCCGCACGAACGATGTGCATGGGAAAAACCTCGCCAGTGCTGAGTCTAACCCAACCGGGCTAGTCAGCAACCACTACAGCTCGACGACTCCACGGCCTTGGCTGCAACCACGCATGTGAGGTCCCACTTCGTCGAGCAGCACGCAGCGTGAGCGAGGCAGATCGCGAAGACGATCCCTTCGCTATCGCATAGCGATCCGAGAGCAACTCCCGTGACGCACGGTGAGTGTGCGCACTTGCCGAGGTCGACTGTGCAGGACCCACCCGTTTGGCAAACACCGCCGACGCACGTGGTGGCGCATGCGACGCCGCAGCCGCCGCAGTTGGATACGTCGGTCCCCATCGTGTCGACGCAGCTCGACGCGCAACACGTCGAGGTGCCGCATGCGTTGCCACACGAGCCGCAGTTGTTGCCATCTTGCGTGGTGTCGGCGCACGTGCTGCCGCAACACGTTTCGGTTCCGCAGCCGCTGCCGCAGGGTGCAGCTTCGGGGGTGACGCCGGTGTCTTTCGGAGCGCCGGTGTCTTTCGGAGTCGTGCCGGTGTCTTTCGACGCGCCCGTATCTTGTGTGTTGCCTGAATCGGTATCGATGGTGTCGTCACCGCCGTTGGTGCTGCCCGTGGCACACCCAGCGATGCACACGCTCGCGACGCCCAAGATGCACGCAGCCGCCCGCACGATCTGCATGGAAAACCTCTTCGCCGCGGATTCTAACTGAATCGGGGTGGCGTGCATTTGAAAAAAGGCTCTGGTACGTCTCATCAAGTGCGACGAGCTACCGCAGCCGCGGGCGTCGTGATCGCATGTGGGGCGCTCGCGATCGCGTGCAATCTCCTCATCGGGATCGACCCGTATCACGCGTGTAATGGTGCAGAATGCACGGATTCCGGCGTGGACGGGGCCGGCGATGGCGGGCAGTGCAGCACCGATGACGCAGGTCGCAGCACCGGTTGTCCGACATCGTCTCCTGTGTGCAGTCACGGAGCATGCGCGGGCATCACGACCCTTGCCAAGGGTGGTGCGGCGTTCCACTCGTGCGTCGTCCTCACGGACAAGACCGTGCGCTGTTGGGGAATGAACTCGGAGGGTCAGCTCGGCAACGACTCTGCGCCCACGGTCCCGATCGAGGTCGCGGGTCTCACGGGCGTCGTCGATGTTCGCGTCGGCGCGTCGACGTCATGCGCGCTCACGAGCAGCGGCGAAGTCTGGTGTTGGGGCGACGGCGTGGCAACGCCCACGAAAATCGCGCTCGCGTCGCAAGCGAGCGCGCTCTCGGTCGGTGCGACGAGCGCGTGCGCGATCACGACGAAAGGCGTCTTCTGCTGGGGAGACGGCACACCGGGTCAGCTCGGTTGCCCGCCGGGTGCAGACGCCGGCGCGATGTATTCGACGCCCGTCGCGCTCGCGCCTGCGCTTCCATTCGTCGCCGACAAGCTCGCGGTCGGTTTGCACATGGCGTGCTTCTCGGGCGGCGGCTCGACGACCTGCCTCGGCGATGGCCTCGATGGTCTCGGCGACGGACGCTACATCCCTTATTTTTTCGAATGCCAGACGTCGCAGACGGGCGTGCTTCAAGAAGGAAGCGACGGCGGCATACCGATCGGCGCGAGCGACGAGCTCAGCGCATCGAGCGACGTCACATGCACGCGCGCATCCACGCGTGCGTTCTGTTGGGGCGGCGACGACAACGGGCTCATCCTCGGAGACGCACCCAACAACGCCAAGATCGTGTACGCGACCGAGATTCCGTCGTCTGCGAAAGAGCCCGCAACGAGCGTGCTCGAAGTGAGCCCCGCCGCGACGCACGCGTGCGCGATCATCACGGTGCAAGCATCGACGAAACACGTCGTGCAGTGTTGGGGCAAGGCAGACGACGATCAGCTCGGTGCCGGTTCCGGGCCATCACCGGAGATCGTTCCGCTCGCAAGCGTGCTCGACATCGCTGCGCACAACGGCTTCACGTGCGCGCTTCAGAACGATGGGCAAGTCATGTGCTGGGGTCGCGGCGGCCTCACGTACAAAGGCACGCAATACGATCTTCTGGCAAACGGCGGTGACGCAAGCAATCAAGCAACGCCCACTCCGGTGATCTGGTGACCACGACTATCGGCCCCGGGTTTCAAGTCACGCCGAGCGTGAAGCTCTCGCGCGCGCTCGGCGAAGGCGGCATGGGCAGCGTGTGGGTTGCCGATCACTCCGGGCTCGGCGCCGAAGTCGCGGTGAAGTTCTTGCTCGGCGAGCACGTCGACGACCCACAGGTGCGCGCGCGTTTCGCACAAGAGGCATCGTCGTCGTCGCGCGTGAAGAGCTCGCACGTCGTGAAGGTCTACGATTTCGGCGTCACGGGTGATGGCGTGCCGTACCTCGTGATGGAGCTGCTCGAAGGTCGCGATTTGCGCGCCGTGCTGGACGAGCAAAAGCGCCTTCCACCCGCGGAGACGATCGCGATCGTCGCGCAGCTTTGCCGCGCACTCGAGCGGGCGCACGAAGCGGGCGTCATTCACCGCGACATCAAACCGGAGAACGTATTTCTCTGCACCGAAGGCGGCGAGCGCTTCGTGAAGCTCCTCGACTTCGGGCTCGCGAAAGCAAAAAAACCGCTCACGGCGAGCGACGCACGCTCGACCTACAGCAACGAAGCGCTCGGTACGCCGTTTTACATGAGCCCCGAGCAGTTTCGCAGCGCCAAGCTGAGCGACGCGCGCACCGATTTGTGGGCGGTTGGCGTTCTCACGTACGAAGCCATCACCGGGACGCTGCCGTTCATCGGCGATTCGATTGGTGGGCTCGCGATCGTCGTGAGCGAAAATCAGCCATACCCGCCGAGCCATTACGACGCGTCGCTTCCGCCCGCATTCGATGCGTGGTTCGCGAAGGCGTGCGCTTCGAAACCGGAAGACCGCTTCGCATCCGCGCGTGACCTCGTGACGTCGCTGCGCGCAGCATTCGGTGACACCACGCCGTCGGTCAATCTCAGCGTGCAGTCTGGCCCGAACCTCGCGCTCACATCGAACGCGGCTCACACGGATTTGTCGCTGCGCGACACCACGTTCGCGCACGATGCAGAGCCGCCCGCGCTACGGCGAGGATGGATCGTGCTCGCCGTGCTCGCGTCAATCGCTGTCGCCATCGTTGCCGTGCTCGTTCAATCACGTCACGACGCACGCACGCCCATGACTCAGGCGATCGCGAGGCCGACCCATTCTGTCGCGGCGAGCGCGACCGCATCGAGCGATCCCGTGGCCCCGAGCACGCCGACCACCCTGCCATCGGCGAGTGTCGTCTCTTCGGTTGCCGTGCCGAGCCATTCGGCGGCGCGCGTCGTGCCGGTCGCAAGCGCATCGACGCAAGCTCAGTCGCCTCCGACCGGGAAAAAAGATGAGCGCGACATCTACTAAGCTTCGCGGCCTCGTCGTTGCGATGCTCGTGCTCGCGCCGCGCCTTGCGTTCGCGACGCCCCCTTCGCCGCAAGATCTCGCGACCGCGCGCGAGCTCTTCAAAGTCGGCATGGACGCCTACGATCGTGGTGACGCAACCGCCGCAGTCGACAAGCTCGCGGCCGCGTGGACGCTGGCGCCGACGCCGCTCATTGGCTTGGGCCTCGCGCACGCGTACGAAAAAAACAACAAGCTCGTCGAAGCGCGCGAGATCGTCCTCGCGATTCACAGGCTCGAAGTGGCGACGGGAGAAACCGTGAACTCCGCGCGCGCGAGAGACGAAGCCGACAAGCTCGAGCCCACGCTCGCGCGACGCATCGGCCACGTCCACGTCATCGTGAACAAAGCTCCCGATGGCGCCACCGCTTCGATCGACGGATCCAGCGCGCCACTCGCATCGCTCGCAGTCGACCGCCCGGTGAATCCCGGTCAGCACACGATCGATCTCATGGTGTCTGGGCGCGTGCGAGCATCGCAATCGGTGACCGTGGGCGAAGGCGACCGCAAGGAAATCACGCTCGAAGCGCCGGCCGAGCCGCCCGTGCACGAAGACGTCGTCGTCACGCCGCCCATCACGCACGAAAAAACGCCGGCGCCGCTCGCACCGGTCGTCGTTCAGTCGTCAGCGTCGCCGCTTCCGTTGATCGGCGCGATCACCCTCGGGGTCGGTGTCGGCGCTGGAGCGATCTTCGGCGCGCTCGCGGTCTTCGAGTCGAACACCGTGAAGACGAACTGCGTCGGCTTCGCGTGCCAACCCGCCGATCAAGGTCACTTGTCGAACGCGCAAATCTACGCAGGCGTTTCGACGACTGCATTCGTCATCGCGGGCGTCGGCGCGACACTGCTCGTCATCGGCCTCGTAATCAACCACGGCCACACGAGCCATGCGCGCGCGTTTCTACAAAACGAGATTCGCTTCTAGCTTCTGCGGGCACGAATAGTGCCGATACCGTGAGTGTGTGAACGTGCAGTGCCGCGGTCGCTCGTGGCGACCCGTTGTAACGAAGAGTACGATGCGCGGCATGCGGGCTCTTCGAACGATTCTTCTCTTGGCTTTGGGCGTCGTGATGTTCGGCGCGTGCGGTGTTCGCTCACCGCTCATCGACGACTTGAACAACGGCGACGGCGGCAACGGCGGCTGCGGCAACGGCGCAACGAAGTGCGGAACCGAATGCACAGTCACGCAGTTCGATCCGAACAACTGCGGCGCCTGCGGAACGAAATGCGCCGCCGGTCAGTCGTGCGTGAGCGGCGCATGCACGAGCAGCGAGTGCAACGGCGGCAGCACGCAATGCGGCGCCAAGTGTGTCGACACCGAAAACGATCCCGCCAACTGCGGCTCGTGCAGCAACGCATGCCCCGTCGGCCAAGTGTGCAGCGGCGGTCAGTGCGCGATCGACTGCAACGGCGGCACCACCAAGTGCAACAACCTCTGCGTCGACACTCAAAGCGATCCGAAAAATTGTGGCTTCTGCGGCAACACTTGTCCGGGCAGCCTCGTGTGCACGCAAGGCGGCTGCAACACGACATGCCTCGGCGGCACGACGCAGTGCGGGCAAGCGTGCATCGATCTCAACGTCGATCCATCGAACTGCGGCAACTGCGGCAACGCTTGCCCCGGGGGCCAAGTCTGCTCCGCGGGAAAGTGCGCGCTCACGTGCGGCTCGGGTCTGACGAAGTGCGGGAACTTCTGCGTCGACACCTCGGGCGATCAGAAAAACTGCGGAAAATGCGGCTTCGTATGCCAAGGCACGGACAAGTGCATCTCGGGCACGTGCACGCCATGCGACTCGAGCACCACCGACTGCGACGGCGACGGTTGGAAAGTCTCGGACGGTGACTGCTGCGACAAACCCGGACCATGCGGCGCCGAGCCGCAGCTCGTGAACCCGGGCGCAGTCGAAGTCGTCGGCAACGGCGTCGACGACAACTGCAACGGTCTCACCGATTTGTTCGACAACACCGACACGCAACCCTGTGACGGCTCACTCGCAACGAACTCCACGACCGCGACCGACTACGCCAAAGCACTCGGCGTGTGCCGCACCACGACCGCAAGCCCGCCGCTCGCGCAAAAAACTTGGGGCCTCCTCAGCGCGCAACTACTTCACGCCGACGGATCCGCGCTGAGCGATCATTCGGGCCACTCGATTCGCAGCAAGTTCGGGACGAACATTCTCCCGCTCAACGGGCAATCGCTCGTCGTGCTCTCCAACGGCCGCGCCGCCGACTCGACGCAGACGTCGCCCGGCCCGAACGGCGGCGCCGTGAACGGCAACAACGTGAGCTACGCGTTCAGCCCGTCGAGCGCCGTCGACATCTCCGGCTGCTCGGATTCGCTGTGCATCAAAGATTGGCTCAGCACGGCGAACGGCACGCTCAAAGCAGCGAATGAGCTCCCCGCCGCGCCCGGCTGCGGCTCCATCACCGACCCGGCGACGGCCAACGACTCGGTCATGCTCGTCCTCACGATTCGCGCGCCCACGAACGCGCGTGCGTTCTCGTTCAACTCGTACTTCTTCTCGGCCGAGTTCCCCGAGTACGTGTGCACGGCCTACAACGATCAGTACATCGCGCTCGTCGACACTCCAAACGGAACGCCTTCGCCGATCGCAAACCCGGTCGACAAGAACCTCATGACGTTCACGCAAGGCGGAACGAAATGGCCCGTCGCCATCAACATCGCCTCGGGAACGAGCGTCTTCTCCGTGTGCGACGCAGCATCGAAATCGAACTCGTGCAGCGGCACCAACGTCAGCTCGATCTCGTGCGCCCTCGGCTCGACGCAGCTCGACGGCACCGGCTTCGAAAAACCGAAGAGCGACAACTGCCTCATCGGCGGCGGCACCTACTGGCTGACGACGGCAGGCAACGTCATCCCGGGCGACATCGTACAACTGCGCATCTCGATCTGGGACGTAAGCGACGACATCTTCGACTCGACCGCCCTCATCGACGGCTTCCAGTGGCTCGCCAGCGCGACGCTCCCAGGCACGTCAAACTAACGAACCCCTGGCCCACCCGTGCCACCCGCCCCGGCCCGGCCACCCCTCACAAGACCCCTCCGGTTCGGATCCGAACGGGAGGCCCTCTGAAATGCGTTGGCTGTGGGGTGGCATGCGGGGTGCTTGGGGGGTGGCGGAGGTGATGCGTGGATGCGGTGATTTTTTCGGCCAAGCGGGTTCATTTGACGTTGTCGCGGGTGGGGCGGAGGCTTTTGAAGGCGGTTGGGCTTACCCCTGCTCGGTTTGAGATGCTCTCCGCGGTCGAGGAGCGATTTGAACCAACGCAAACAGAGCTTTGTACGTTTCTTGGGCTTGCTCGGGCGACCGTTTGCGAAATGTTGCAAGTGCTCGAAGGGCTTGGGTTGGTGAGAAGGTGCACATATCGGCGAACGAGGTCTGTGTCGCTGACACCTCGCGGCGAGAAAGCGCTGGATGCGGCTCATAGCCACTGCATCAACGACGGCACCATCACGTACGCCGTGGATGCTGCCATTGCGGGCGGAGATCCCGCGGTCAACATGGAGATCGCGCGCGATCAACGCCTTGCCTCAGACGGCGCTTTGCGATGGTTTTTTCGCGATCGCGCTAAGGGCTTCGAGCTCCACCGCTTCGATTACTACGAGAACCTCGGACGGTTCGCGTGGACTCAGGACGAGTGGCCCGACCAGGAGCGTCTGCCCTTCGTCAACGAGATCATGTTGCCGCTTACATCTTGGTGAACGTGATCGCCGAGCCATCGCTGACGAAGAGGATGAGCGTCGTCGGCGTTGCCGTGTAGCCCGCAGGGAACGGGTTCGAATTCGAAGGGCACGGGATGTCGATGGTCGAGTACGACGACGACTCGAAATAGGCGGTGCCACTCGCTGTGCGGTTCGTCGTCGGTGCGGCGTTGCTGCTGCTGATTTCGCCCCACGCCATTTGTTGGAGAACGCCTGCGTCGCCGGTTGGTGCGCCGCCGTCGATCGCTTCGGTGGTGAAGCTCATCGTCTCTTTGAACCATGCACCCGTCGGCCCGGCCGTGCCGCCCGATCCGGTGTAGACGGTGTAGTCGGTCATGACGTACACGCCATCGACAACGCTGCCGCCTTGCGCGAGCGGTTGCGACTGCGCGACTTCGATGATGTTGGTTTGCGTGCCGCAGTTGAGCATCGTGTTGCATCCGCCCTCCGCTGACGTGCACGACGGGCCGGTCTCTTTTGCGGCGTCGTTACCGATGGCGCTGTCTTTCGTGCCGGTGTCGTTCTCGTCCAGAATCGGCGGCATGTCCGTTTGCGAGCACGCCCACGTTATGGCGGCTAGAGGAGCCGCGATTGCAATCAGCGTCCATCCACGAGAAACCCCCAGCATGAAGCCCATGCTACTACACTTGCCGTCGTGAATCGCCGCACGTTCTTGAAGCGAGGGCTCATCGGGGGCGGCATTCTCGTTCTCGGTGGCGGCACGCTCGCGGTCTTGCCGACGAAAGAGCTCGCCACACCGAGCAAGGCGCTCGTCGTGCTCTCGCCCCGCAGCTTTCAAGTGCTCGTCGCCGTTGCGCGGCGCGTCGTACCCGATACGGCCGACGCCGGCGCGGTCGCACAAGGTGTCGACGCTCTTTTGGAGCGCGCCGCGCCCGAAGCGCGCGCCGATTTCGACAAGCTCCTCGGGCTCTTCGAAAATGCTTTACCCGGTTTGATCTTCGACGGGCGCATCTTGCCGTTCACGCGTTTGTCGGGCGCGTCGCAAGATGCGGTGCTGCGAAGTTGGCGCGATAGCCGCATCGCGATTCGGCGAAACGGTTACCACGCGATGCGCCGCCTCTGCCTCGCCGTCGCCTACGCTGACGAAGCCACGTGGCCCGCGCTCGGATATTCTCCGCCGTCGGGTCTCAACGCAATCGCCTACGACGATTCGAAAGTCGGCGCGTCATGACGAAGCTCGCGCTCGTTCGCTCGAGCCCCAACGTCATCGACGGCGCGGCCGCCACCGCCGACCTCGAGCTCAAGTGCGACGTCTGCATCATCGGCACGGGCGCGGGCGGCGCGGTCACGGCTGCCGTGCTCGCCGAGGCCGGCTTCGACGTCGTCATGATCGAAGAGGGTGGCTACTACACGTCGAACGATTTCACGATGCGCGAGCGCGACGTCACCGCGCGCCTCTATCAAGAAGGCGGCACGCGCGCGACGAAAGACCTCGGCATCTCGATCCTCCAAGGCAAAGCCGTTGGCGGCACCACGGTCGTCAACTGGACGACGAGCTTTCGCACACCAGAAGACGTCGTCCAGCACTGGCACGACAAGCACGCCGTGAAGGGCTTCGCGTACGCCGATCTCGCGCCGCACTACGACGCGATCGAAAAACGCCTCTCGATCGCCAAAGTCGCCGAGGCCTCGATGAACGCCAACAACCGCAAGCTCTTCGAAGGTTGCAAGGCGCTCGGCTGGGAAGCTGACACGCTTCGCCGCAATGTGAGCGCGTGCTTGCAGACCGGGTTTTGCGGCCTCGGGTGCCCCGTCAATGCGAAGCGCTCGATGCTCGTCACGATGATCCCTGATGCGATCGACGCGAACGCCCGCCTCGTGTTCCGCGTCCGCGCCGATCGATTCGAAACGAAAGGTAACGCGATCACGACGCTCCACGGCACGCTGCTCGACGCCGAAGGCATGACACCGACGGGCAAGAAGCTCACCGTCACCGCGAAACGTTTCGTTGCGAGCTGCGGCGCGATCAACTCGCCCGCGCTCCTCTTGCGATCGGGCATCGAAGATGGCGGCGTGGGAACGCGAACGTTCCTGCATCCCGTCGTCGGCAGCGCCGCGATTTACGAAGACGAAATCAATCCGTTCTCGGGCGCCCCACAAAGCGCGGCGAGCCACCACTTCGCGCACCGCGATGCCGACGTCGGCTTCTTCATGGAAGCGGCGCCCTGGTATCCGTCGCTCAGCGCGGGCGCGGTTCCGGGGTTTGGCGCAGACCACCTCGCGTTCGTGAAGCAGATGAAGCACACCGCGCTTCACCTCGCGCTCGCGGTCGACGGCTTTCACGACGACGTTCCCGGCGGCCGCGTGACGCTGCGCCCGAGCGGGATGCCGCTCCTCGATTATCCAATCACGCCGCGCCTCTGGAACATGTTCCGCTTCGCGCAGAAGCGGCTCGCCGAGATGCAGCTCGCTAGCGGCGCGAAGGAGATCTTCACGCTGCACGATCCGCCGACGCGCATCACGGCGAAGGCCGACATCGATCGCCTCGTCGATGCAGCGCCGTACGACGTCGGTCGCGTCCCGGTTTACACGGCGCATCAAATGGGCGGCTGCGCGATGGGCGACGACGCAGCCCGCGCGGTCGTTCGCAGCGAAGACCTGCGACATCATCGCATCGAGAATCTTCACGTCATCGACGGCTCGGTCTTCCCAACGAGCCTCGGCGTGAACCCACAAGAATCGATCTACGGTCTCGCGCGCCTCATGGCGACGCGCCTCGCCGCGCGCAAATCGTGAGCTTCGTCACAGCGAAGAACGTTCGCGGATTCATCATCCTCTTCGTGTTCGGCGCGGTGTTTCTCACGCTGCTCGACTCCGTACACGTGCACACGCAGACGCTTGCGTACGTTCGTCCTTTCGTGCGCGGCTCCGCGTGGTGGGTCCCGCTCTTGATGGGTTGCTCTACGTCGCTCGGCGGCCTTGCATACGTGATGGGTTGGCGTCGCCTCGGCGGCCCCGCGAAGCTTGCGTCGTGGCCTCGAATCGCGATTGCGATTGCTGCGTTCGCGTTGATGTACGCAGCGAGCGGTCTCTTGCCCGCAACGACGACCTCGAAGCTCATCATCATCACCGTCGGCGCGATTGCGATTCATCGCGAGGTCGATGGCTCACGAGTTGGTGCCATTCTCGCTCTCGTGGGCGCAGTGTGCGGCCCCATCGCCGAAGCGATCAACCCAGGCTTCCGCTACATCGACCCCGACTTCGCCGGCGTCACCGTTTGGCTCCCCGCGCTCTACGCGTGCGTGACGCCCGCGCTTGGTCAGCTCGCGCGCCGCTTGATGAGCTGATCGATTCGCTCACGTGACGCGAAGCTCGGGCGGTGCGATCGCGACGCGCGAGCCCGTGGGCACGCTGTCGGTCAAGAACACCGAGCCGCCGACGATGCTTCCCTGCCCGAGTGTCGTCTCGCCGCCGAGCACCGTTGCGTTTGCGTACACCGTGACGCCGTCTTCCACCGTGGGGTGTCGTTTCGTATTGCGAATGACGCGCCCGCGTTCGTCGCGCGGGTGCGAGAGCGCGCCGAGCGTAACGCCTTGATAGAGCTTCACGTTCGCGCCGATGTGGCTCGTCTCGCCGATGACGACGCCCGTCGCGTGATCGATGAAGAAGCTCTTGCCGATGCGCGCGCCCGGGTGAATGTCGGCGCCGGTCGTCGCGTGGGCCCACTCGGTCATGATGCGCGGCATGAGCGGCACGCCCATGTCGGAGAGCTCGTGCGCGATGCGATACACGGTCACGGCGAGCAGACCCGGATACGCGAGGATCACTTCGTCGAGATTCGTCGCGGCGGGATCGCCATCGAACGCGGCTTGAACGTCGTCGATGAGCTTGCCGCGGAGCTCGGGCAGCTTCGCGAGAAACGCGCTCGAGAGATTCTTCGCGTGCGGCGCGCACGGCGTTCCGTCGGCGTGATCGGTCGCGGCTTGATGACACAAGCAGTGCTCGACCTGCCGCGCGAGCTTGTCGCGGAGCGTCGTGAGCAGCACGCCGACGTGATACCCGACGTTCTCATCGGTGAGCCCCTGCCGCCCGAAATACCCGGGATAAAGCAGCTGCAAGAGCAGCTGAACGATCTCGAGAATCTCGTCGCGCGAAGGTAAATGCGACCGATTGATGTGATGCCCGCGCGCGTCGCCTCGATACGAATGAAGCAGCGCGTCGACGAGACCCTTGAGCTCGTGATCCGATTCGACCATGCCTGGACGATACCCTAACGCCAACCACCAGGATCGAGACGGAGGCGCGCGCCTTCGGGGATCCACGTGCTCGGGCGCCACGTCGCGCCCGTCCGCGGCGGGACGGCCCATCGACCCGAGACCCAAATCCACTGCCCGGCTGCGTAGTGCCAATATCCTTCGGTCCACACGGCGCTCGCAATCGGTTGCGACGGGCGCACTTCGATGCGCGTTGCGGGCGGCGCGGTCGGTGCCGTTGCCGTGAGTTTTTGCGCGCGGTCCTGATCGGGGACACGCCATCCGCCGGAGAGCCATGCCCAATCGGCGCCGGACCACTGCCAGGAGCCAGGGATCCATTCCGCGTTCGTGCTTGGTTTCGGGGATTGGCCTTCTTCGCGCGGAGAGGGCGGAGGGCGTGTTGGTGGGGGCGGAGGCGGGGGCGTTTGCGTTTGCGTTTGCGTTTGCGTTTGCGTTTGCGTTTGCGTTTG
>JBBSFE010000022.1:0-62786 GCA_038239005.1 Polyangiales bacterium | reverse complement strand
TTGAGCCCCAGCACCCGTCCGGAGCTTCGGACAGGCAGTCTCCCACGCGCCGTCAGGTCGGCGCCGACCGGCAAAAGTAATTGTCGCCACCCGGCAGAAGTAATTGTCGCTGATCACTCGAGACTTCGCCAGCGCCCGTTGTCACGAAACAACCTCCTCATCGACATGCGCCGCTCAGAACGCGGTCACAGGGAGAGCTCTATCTTGACTGGAGGGCCACTTCATACTCGCCTTGGCGGTCCTCTTCGATTGCGTGAATTGGGAACCACAAAAAGCACGAGGGCGGACACCCGTTGCCGGGGCCGCCCTTCGTGGAAGTTGCTTTGCTGTGTGGGAACGAGCCGCTTGGCTCCATTTCTGGCGACACTTGGTCGCCGACTCACACGCCACTCGCAGTGCGATTTGATTTTCCCGCTTCCGGAATTCAAATCGCGAACTGCGCGTCATCGGTTGGCAGCGATGCCCATCGCGATCGACCCCGCATGATTCGCGTCATGAGAGTCGTGGAGGGTTTGGAGAGGTAGTTAGCCTCGCCAGCTTCGGTACGACGGTTTGTGATGCGTGCCCTGCTTTCCCCGTGAATCGGTTTTGCAACCGACTCCATCGACCGACCCCGCGCTCTTTTTAGAAGCTCGAGCTCCCGTTGGAAGCACATCTTTCGATGCTTGCCACGCTGACCCTCCGCGCGTTGTTGCCGCTGAGAGAGCCTTCACCACGAATCCACCGACCTCTGGCATCCCTTGTCGCTTACAGGCACCCCCAACCGGTTCCATCCGGTGAGAGCTCGTCGTACGCATGGCTTTCACCGGTGCGCCCGACTTACGCCGGCGGTCTTGCGACTGCCGACTCGACCAACGAATGCTTGCGCACCCGCCAGAAGCCCCGACCCTGCCGCCTTTCGACGACTTTGTCGGAGAAGACCCGTTTGCCAGAATCGCACTTGCGCCCGCCCCGTAAAGGGATGACACAGCCTCGACTCGGAATGCCTTCCACCGTATCGACGTATCGCAGACTTGCGCCTGCAATCCGAAACACCATGAATTCTTAGTTGAACGCGAGGATGTTTCGCGCACCGTTTCGCCGGAGGGTTTGGCCGCGGGCCGCGTCAGGCGGTTGTCCGTGGAGTCCTTCGACTAGGTTGCAGATTACACACATCGTCTTGCGACGCCGTGCGCTCTACAACCGATGATGCTTGCGATCGGTTTCTGCCATCTGCTGCTTCAATCTCGAGCACCCGTGCCTCGTTCGCCCTCGATGAGATCGCGTCTCGCGTATTCGGACTATTACGGCTTCCGCTTACGCCACCCGGCCTGAAGGAGTTGCCTCCCGTCGGTCGAGCAATCGAGCACCTAGCGGTTTCACGCCGCCGAGGTGGCTCTGGTTCTAGGGACCAGTGTGGTGCCTGTCGCGCTGCTTCGATGAACCGGCTTGTGAATCTCTTCACAGCGGCCCACTCATCAAAACTGCGCCTAGAGCGCTTTCCAGCAAGGTCCGTGAAGACTTGCGCTGGAGTGCGATCCGGCACCACTTCCGTCAAAAGGTGTTCTTCATCAGCGAGCGTCTTGCGACTCTCGCCGCGCTGCACCGGGAATGGACCCAATACCGCGACCTTGCTCGGCTCATGGTGGTTTTGCCGCCACCAGGCCTTGCACTACGCCACTTCACCAAAACGATCTCGTGCTGCTTTTTGCAAACACGATGGTTTTGGCTAGGCCCCCGTTCATGTCCGCGGATCTTATTGATGCGGACACTTCTCTAGGCCAGTCGTAGCCTCTCGACTTCTGCAACGAGTTTTCTAATTACGACACACGAGCACATAACCGCGAGCGTTGTCCTCACCCGCCGTAGGGGATTGCCCTACGAACGTTGCCACGCACGATGCGCTTTTCACGCTGATTGAGCCCACCTCTTTATTTTGCAAAGTAGGCTCAATCTCGATGCGCCGCAGCGAGCTACGCGTCATTCCCCGACACCCGGGCTCGAGACCCGGCCCCGAAAGCCCGTGAGCTTTCGCCCCCACGAACGACACCTTTCAAGGTGGGCTCGCAGGACATGGGAACCGCGCAGGTCGAAAGAACGGAGCAAAGATGAACCGACACGTCTCGCGACGATGCCGGACCCGATCGGAGATTGCTCTCCGCGGTCCTTCCTCTGTGCTCTTTCGAACCCCTCCTGTCACTCTCGATGCGTGGCAGATGGGTTGGAGCCCATTGCCGTGCTGCTACACGTCCGCATCGATCGCCGAGGTCTTCGTTCAGATTGGTCTGCCGCGAAGCGAGACCGCCTTTCCGAAAACCGAGGGGCTTTTCACCGTGGGAATCGAATGCCAGAAGGGATCGCTCCCTGAGCACTCGACAGGACCTCGCCACCACGCAACCGTGATTCACGGCTTTGCAGTGAAGAGCGCCCGCGCCTTTGTCTCCGAAGGGTGATGCCTGGGGCTGACGGCTCCAAGCATCGACTTTCTTCGGCTCGATGGTTCGCGTCGGAATCCGACTCGACCCATCGCAGCGCCCTGAACGGCTTCTACGACTCGTCCGCTCGCGGAACTGACGTACCGCGAACTTCGAAAGGCGTTATGCCAAACCGCGCGATGTCGATCAACAAAAAAATCGCGATCAAATCACTTTTTTTCTTCACCAATTCATCCACAAGGTTCTCCCCACGTTGTCCACAGATCGACCGCGAGGCTTGTTTTGGCCGGGTTTGAGCGCCTCGCCTGGAGAGTGAAAAGTATAGCGTTTGAATTGTACGTTTGAATGAACGATAAAAAGTTCGTTTGATTGTGATCGCGCGCGCTGCGCGTACGATGTGGGGATGAGTCGGATTCGTGGAGCGCAGGTGCCATTTTTGCTTCTCGTTGCGGCGTGCGGCGGCGGTCGTGATCCGAAAGAGCCGAACCCGGATCAAACCGCGCATGGCGACGCTGCGACGGGAGCGATGGACGGCGACGCAGCAAGCGACGCGAGCGCGGCGAGCGCGCAAACGGACGCAGGCGCGGTCGCGGCAGCCGATGCTGGTTCCACGGACGATGTGGATAAAAGTGTCTCGGTCTGCGGCGACGAGGCCATTCCGATCGAAAAACGGGTCCGGAAGAAGGTCAAAGAGTGCTGGTCGGCGGCCGCAACACGTAACCCTGCCATCGACGGACACGTCCGCGTGACGTTCACGATCGACGGAACCGGCAAGATCACGAAGACCGACATCGTCCAAGCCAAGACGCTCGGCCCGGCCACGACCGCGTGCATCACGACGGCCATCAACACATACAAGCTCGATGGGACGAAGTGCGCCTCCAAAACCGTGGGCTTCGAAATGGCCTTCGGCCGCGCCGCCCACGAGTAACGTCAAGGGATGAAACCGCCGACGGAGCGCGCGCGTGCGGTGTTCGCCGAATGGATGGCGAAGACAGGAGACGTGCGCATCGCCGCCGAGCGTGCGGGCGTTTCGGAGCGCACGGGGCGGCGGTGGAAGAACGAGCCTAGTGAGTCGTCGCTTCCGACGGCGCAGGTCGCGGAGCCCACGAAGTTCGTCGGGCGAAAAGCTGCGCTGCTCGCCCTCCGCAAGATGCTCTCCGAAGGCGCGCGACTCGTCACCGTGCTCGGGCCCGCGGGCATCGGCAAGACGCGGCTCTCGCTGCGGTACGCCGATTTGCACGGCAACGCCTATCCCGGCGGCGTGATCTTCAGTGATGTGTCGGGCGCAACCACCGCCGAGGCTGTGTGTGCGGCGCTTGCGCAAACCTTGAACGTCACGCTCGGTTCGCGTGCGACCGACGCGGAGCGGGCCGAGCAGCTCGGACACGCCATCGATGGGCGCGGGAGCGTGCTGCTCGTGCTCGACAACTTCGAGCAGGCCGTCGATGCGGCGCCCGCGACGATCGGCGCGTGGACTTCCGTTGCGCGGCGCGCACACGTGCTCGTGACATCGCGCGTGCAGCTGCGTGTGCTCGGCGAGGCTTGTTTCTGGCTCGAAGCGCTCGAGGAGCCGGAGGCCGTGCAGCTCTTCGCCGACCGCGCCGTGCTCGCGCGGCCCGGGTTCGAGCTCAACGAAACCGAGCTTCCCGCGGTGACGGACCTCGTCAAACGCCTCGACGGCAACGCGCTTGCGATCGAGCTCGCGGCGGCGCGCGTGGGCATGCTCTCGCCTGATCAGTTGCTCGCGCGACTCGTGAAGCGATTCGATTTGCTCTCGGGCGGCGCGCGCGACGCGACCAAGAGGCAATCGTCGATGCGCGTCGCGCTCGACCAATCTTGGGATTTGCTCGACGACGCATCGCGCCGCGTGCTCGCGCAGGCATCGCTCTTTCGCGGGGGGTTTTCCCTCGATGCGGCCGAAGACGTCATCCAGACGAAAGAGGAAGACGAAGAGAGCGTGCTCGAATCGCTGGATGCGCTTCGTCAGAGCTCGCTCGTCTATACGATCGCGACGGCGGGCGGCGCGATGCGCTTCGCGATGTACGAATCGATTCGCGATTATGCGGGCGAGCACCTCCACGACATGGACAACCGCGACGCAGCCGTGCGCCGATTTGCCGAGCACTTCGTTGCGCACGCGGCATCGCCTCCGGAGAGCGAAAAGCGCTCCGATCTCGACAACGTGATTCAAGCCGAAACGCTGGCGATCGACGTTTTGAAGGACGCATCGCTCGCGCTTCGTGCCGCGCTCGCCGCCGGGCGATTGCTCGCGGGTCGCGCGGTCGCCGAGGTCGAGCTCCTCGAGCGCGCGCTCGCCATGACCGGCGGCGATGCATCGCTTCGACTGCTTGCGCGCATCGAGCTCGGCGTAACGCACCGAAAGCGTGGCGCGCTCGCCGTGGCCGATGAAGAGCTCACGCGCGTCTTGCCGGAGGTGCGCGCGGCGAATGATCCGGCGATCGAAGGTCGCGCGCTCCTGGCGCTTGGGGCCGTCCATCGCATGGCGGGTCGCGTCGATGAAGCGCTCGGTGAGCTGGAAGGCGCGCTCGCGCTCGCGAAACGCGCCAACGACGTCGAGCTCGAAGCGCAAGTCCTCGGCGACATGGCACACGCGCGCCACATACGTCGCGACGTCAACGCCGCCGAGACGATGGCCCTCGCTGATCGCGCGCGCGAGCTTCACCGCAAACGCGGCAGCATCCGCGACGAAGCCGACATGTGCGGCTTGCTCGCGGCGCTCCATCAAGCACGTGGCGAGGCCCATCAAGCGCGCAGCCGCTATGAAGAGGCGCTCGAGCTCTTGTCGAAAGGCGGAGACCTCGGAGTGCTTGCCGTCGTTCACACGAACCTCGGCACGCTGCATCAGGAGCTCGGCAACCTCGACGACGCTCTCAAGCATCAAGAGGAGGCGCTCCGATTGTGCGTCGCGGCCGGCGGGCGCCGGCTCGAAGGCGGCGTGCTCGGAAATCGCGCGAGCGTGCTCTTCGAAATGGCGCGCCTCGATGACGCACGTGACACGTTCGATCGCGCCGTGCGCGTCCTCCATGACGTCGGCGACATCGTGCACGAAGCGTATTTTCTCGCGCAGCTCGCCGCGGTGATCGCCACGCAGGGCGGCGTCGAAGAAGCCGTGAACCTCTACGCACGCGCCGAGAAACGCTTCGAAGCCAGCGGGCACACGAGCGAAATGTGGAAGCTCGGCTTGCGCTTGCAGCGATGCCACATCGATCTTGCTCGCTCGCGCCAAGCCGAAAGCGAGGGCGTGGTCGAGCTCGCAAGCAAGCTCCGCGACGAAGTGCGCGAGCAAATCGGTTCGCTTCCCGCCGAAAGCACCGACGACGTACGCATCGCCGCACGCATGCTCGCGCGCGCTCTCTCTGCGCCGCCGAAACATCCCGAGCCGAAACCGATCGTGGGCGCGCTCACCGTGAGCGAAGACGCTTCGAGCGTGTGGCTCCCCACGACAACGCGCGTCTCCCTCGAGAAACGCAAACCCGTGCGTCTCCTTCTCTTGCGCCTCATCGTGGAGCACGAAAAAAATCCCGGCCACCCGCTCACGGTGGACGATCTGCTCGCGGCCGGTTGGCCCGGCGAGCGCGTCATCCGCGATGCAGGCGCGAGCCGCGTGTACGTCGCGCTTGGCACGCTTCGAAAGCTCGGCATGCGCGACGTCATTCTCAGTCGCGACGGCGGCTACCTGCTCGATCCCGCGGTGAAGATCGTCATGGTCGCTGGCTGACAAACCGGAAGTCGGGCGGTACCATCCCGCGAATGAAAACGGCCGCGCTCCTCCTCATCTTCGTTCCGGCAGCGTTCGCGTGCGACGAAAATAAATACGCGGGCATGCTCGATGCAGCGCCGTCGGCTTCGGTTGCTGTGATGCCGTCGGTCACGGCGAGCTCGCCGCCTCCGGTGATCGTCGCGAAGAAAGTTTGGAAGTGCAACAACACGCCCGGCGCGGTCGACTTCGCAGGCGACACCGCGCTCGAAAAGGAAGTGCGCCTCAAGCTCGCCAAGCCCGAGGGGTTGATCTCTCCGGCAGATCTGGCGAACGTGAAATCGATCAACCTCACGAAATATGGCCCGGTCAACGAGCTCAACCCGTGCGTGATGCCCAAATTCACGCAGCTTCACGATTTGTTTCTCGGCCCGGGCGATCTCGACGACCTGTCGCCCATCTCGGAGCTCACGACGCTCATCTCGCTGCGCGCCACGGACAACAAGCTGAAGAACCTCGAGCCGCTGAAGAAGCTCGTTCACATGGATCGTCTGGATCTCTCGCACTCGCAAGTCGCGGATTTGTCGGTCGTCGCGCAGATGACGGATCTCACCGAGCTCGAGATCGACGGCACCGGCGTCACCGATCTCAAACCGCTCGAGAAGCTCTCCAAGCTCGACAAGGTCACGCTCGCCAACACCGCGGTGAAAGACATCAGCCCGCTCCGCGGCGCCGCAAAGCTGCGCGTGCTCGACGTCACCGGCACCCCCATCACCGACACATCGATGCTCCAGCCCGCCCTCGGCAAGGGCCTCAAAGTAAAGATGTAGTCGCCGTTACTGTTTGACGCACACGCGGTTGCGGCCGCTGTTTTTGGCCGCGTAGAGCGCTTCGTCGGATGCGGCGACGAGCTCGGTGCCGTTTTGCGCGTCGATGTTGGGGACTGCGGCAACGCCGATGCTGATGGTCACGGGGATTTCGCGGGTGTCGAAGATGAACGTGGTGTTCTCGACTTCGGCGCGGAGGCGCTCGGCCATCGAGCCCGCGCTGAGGAGCGTCACGCCGCGACAGAGAATGGTGAACTCTTCGCCGCCGTAGCGCGCGAAGGTGTCTTCGGCGCGAACGAGCGCATGCGCCACGCCGGCGAGCTTGGCAAGCACGTGGTCGCCGGCGACGTGGCCGAAGTTGTCGTTGATGCGTTTGAAGTGATCGACGTCGAACATGACGAGCGATAGCGGCGTGCCCTGTCGCCGCGCGTAGCTAACCTCTTGCTCGATGCGATCGAGGAAATACTTTTTGTTGAAGGCCTTCGTGAGATCGTCGCGGAGCGCGGCGTCGTACATGGCGCGCTGGAAGTTTTCTTCGAGCTTGTCGTGGTAGGTAAATTTCAGAATCGTCGACGAGCCGAATTGGATCTTGTCACCGTCACGCAGGACTGCGCTCGGCACGAGGTTGCCGTTGACGAGTGTGCCGTTCGAGCTGCCGAGGTCTTCGATGCGGACAGCATCGTTTTCGAGGACGACGCGCGCGTGTCGGCGAGAGATGCCGTCGTCGCCCAAACGGATGGTTGCTGCATTGCCACGACCGATGATGCTTTCGCCCGGCTGGAGCCGATGCATCTCGCCGACGTTGGCACCCTTGAGGACGATCAGGTACGCGCGATCGCGGGCGGAGCGCGATTGAATGTCACGGACGACGTCGCCCATTTGCGAGACGTTGGTCTTCTCGCTGTCGTCGTCGTCGTACCGCGGCATGACAGTCTCATCCTTCTTAGAAGCACAAGGTTCGTCAAGCTGTCAGCTCGAGCTTGTTCTTCGCAGCCTTCGCAACCTTGCTCTTGCCGCCCTTTTTGACCACGTGATGAAGGAGATCATCGCCCAAGGTGTGACCTTCCTCGGCGAAGTGGAAACCCACATAGAAGAGGTGGTCGAGGTCGAGCCCGCGATCTTTGCGGAGCGCGCCGGCGACGTCGAAACCGCGGGTCACGAGGTAGCGCAACCGTGAGAGAGCACCATCGGCCGCGCGTGTTTGGGGGCGTGTATCCAGCGGTGATTTTCGCAGCTCGATGGACGCGAGCGCGTACCGATCGTCGTCCGCGGCGACCGGCGTCCGCAGAACGAGTCCGAGCACGGCAGCGGCGCGATCGTCGTGCTTGGATCGACGAAGCCGCTCCGACAACGAGCGCAAGACTTTGCCTGTCGCCTCTCCGTCGGCGGCCTGCGCAACCTCGAGCGGCACCTGCCAGCCTTGCGCGCCTGAAGCGAGTCGTTTCTCCGCAATCGCGAGCAACTCCTTTCGCAGGCTCGGCGAGATTGTTTTCGCTTGAGGCACGAGCACTTTCCGAAGGAGCTGAGCGCGGTCGGCGTCTTTCGTGTCGAGGAGCGCCTTCGTCACCGCGCTGAGCGCTGCCTCGTTCGTCGCGAGCGCTTCGGCGACGATTTCGGCTCGCATGCGATCTTGTTGCAAGAGCGCCTTCACCAGCGCGCCGGTCGCACTCGGTTGACCACCGAGAAACGCCGCGGCGAATCGCACGCGATCGAGATCCGCATGACCGAGCAACTTCACGAACCGCGGAATCGTTGCGCTCGGCAGCGTGAGCGTTCCGAGTGTGTGGAGCGCCGTGTGCGCCAGCGAGCGATCCACCGCCTCGGCGGCTTCGATGAGCGCGCCTACGACTTTCGCATTCGGCTTCGACCCTTGTAGCGCAAAGCGAAGTGCGATGAGTGCCTCCTGACGCACCGCAGCCGGCTGATTCTTGCCGGTTGCGTAGTCGAGCAGCGTGGGCACCGCGCTCGCATCCTCGAGGTACCCGAGAATCTTGAGAGCGGCACACGCCGCGCTGGGCGATGCGTCCTTGTGCTTCTTGAGATATTTTTCGGTTTCGGCGAGGTGGCTGTTTCGCTCGCGCGCGCCCGCACTCTTGACGTGCTGGCGAACGGCAAGCGCCGCCGCTTTCGCAGCTTCGCCTTCTGCGCTCGCGAGGCCGGCGAGCAACGCCGAGAACGCATCCTTGCCACCGAAGCCAGCAAGGACCGAATCGAGCGCACGACGCACGTGGCCTTCGCTCGCTTCGAGGCGTGCGCGAATGAGCGGCACGGCGTCTTCACCGACGCTGCGAATCGCTTCGGTCGCGGCGCGGCGAACGTCTTCCACGTTGGAGTCGAGCAAGTCCATCGCCTTGCCGACGACTTTCTTTGCGACGCCGAGCTGCGTGAGCGCTTCGAGCGCGTGCCGCTGAAGTACGGGAACGCCACTATCGAGCAGCGATACGAACCCATCGACCGCGGCGGGGGTCTTCACGCGAAGCTCGCCGAGGACGATCGCGGCGGCGATGCGTTTCTCGACGGATGCGTCTTTGAGCATCTTCACGATTTTGTCGGTGTCAGACATTCGTCTTCCCCATCTTGAGCACTTCGCCCGCCTCGGCGTCGGTGACCGGCACCACCGAGATGCGCGACTTCTTCACGAGCTGCATCGCTGCGAGCTTCTTCGTTGCCTTGATCGCCTTGAGCGTCACCGGCTCGGCGAGCGCTTTGAGCGGCTCGAAATCGACGGTTGCCCAGTCCTCGTCTTTGGGAGCCGTGGGGTCGGCGTAGGCTTCGCGCTTGACGCGAGCAATTCCGACGATCTCGAGGCCCTCGTTTGAGTGATAATAGAGCGCGAGATCGCCCTTTTTCATCTTCCGGAGGTTGTTGCGCGCTTCGTAATTTCGGACACCCTCCCAAGACGTCGACTTCTCTTTGACGAGCTGCGTAAACGCGTACACGTGCGGCTCACTCTTGATCAACCACCACGACATGGGGCATGCAGCATACACAGATGACCCAAGCGGATCAGCCCAAAGTCCCCGCTAAGGCCCGGCTCGAGCGGCTGATGCGCGATCCGGACAAAGCGCTCTATGCGCCGGAGCTCCCGCCGATTGCGCACACGCATTTGCGCATCGTTCAGAAGAGCCTCGAGCCCGGCTGGTGGGACCAAGCGCTCCGCTGGGGCCAGCGCACCGTGGGCTGCAACTGGATCGAGATCTGCACGCGCCACATCCGCGACGTTCACGGTCGCGAGCGCATCGGTGAGCTCCGACAAGACAAGAGCTACATCGTCGTCTCGAACCACCGTAGCTTCTTCGACATGTACGTCATCACGGCGTACCTCGTGAAGCGCGGGCTCAAGCACCGCATTCTCGTCCCGGTGCGGTCGAATTTTTTCTACGACAGCGCGGCCGGCATTTTCGTGAACGCGGTGATGAGCTTCTTCGCGATGTACCCACCCGTCTTTCGCGACAAAGCGCTCGCACACTTGAACGTCGCAAGCCTCGACGAAACCATTCGTCTGCTCCGGCGCGGCGGGTTCTTCATCGGCCTCCACCCCGAAGGCACACGCAACACGGGCGATCCGTACACCATGCTCCCCGCACGAAGCGGCGTTGGGCGCATCATTCATCAAGCGCGCATGCCCGTTTTGCCCGTGTTCATCCACGGCCTCGGCAACGACTTGAAGAAGCAAGTGCTCGGCAACTTCACGCGCACAGGCGACCGCGTGAACGTCGTCTTCGGCAAGCCCGTCGACTTCACCGACCTCTACGACAAGGCGCCAAGCCCGCGCGTCTTCAAAGCCGTATCCGAGCGCGCGATGGAATGCGTACGCGAGCTCGGCGAAGAAGAACGCGCGATCCGCTACGGCTGACCCTTGCAGCAGTCGCGAGCGCAGTTCGGATCCGAACGGGAGGCCCTCTGAAGCGCAGTTCGGATCCGAACGGGAGGCCCTCTGAAAACGCGGTGGACTGAGATGGCCAGAAAGCGCTCGACGCCGCTCATCGCCATTGCATCACCAACGGCGCCATCACTTGTGCGGTGGATGCGGCAATCGCTGGCGGAGATCCCGCCGTCGACGGGCACGAAGCGCGCGAGCAACGGCTCGCGTCGGACGGTGCTTTGCGGTGGTTTTTCCGAGGTGAACGCGGAACGCTATCGTCAGTGGCAGGCGTACGAGCTCGTGAAGCGGTTCGTCGGATCGAATGTGGGGGTCCACCAATTTGGATGCGCGTCGGTGGCGTTCGAGACGTCGTCGAAGAACGACCACGTGTAGCTCGCGTTCGACGTGAACGGGTTCGGCGTCATGCGCGCACCGAGCCTGTCGCGGATGCCGGGGTCGAACGTAACGCTGACGTCGGTGCCGGAGAGCGTGAAGGCTTGCGGCGTGAGCGGAGCAAGCTCGATCGGCTTCGAGATCAGCGAGGGACCATCGGCGGTGACGGTCGGCGTCAAGAACGGGATCGCCGTGGGCGTCGTCCACACATCGTGCCCAGCTAGAGCGAGCGTTTGTGCGTCGACGAGAATCTCTTTGGGAAACGTGAGCCAATCGACGATCGCGTTCGGCGGCGTTTTCGTGATTGCCTGCGCTGCGGTGATCGCGGAAGAAAACAAGCCGAACGCGCGCACGAACAAATCTTTCGCGGCCGGCGCCTGCGATGCGTCTGCCACGTGGAGGAATGCGGCGTTCATGTCGGAGACGAGGTCGCTCTCGGCGCCCGTTTCGCCCGCGCCCTGCATCACGACTGGATAGAGCCGCGCGCTGCCGTCGTAGACTTTGCCGAATTGAAACGATGCTTCCGCGAGCGCGAACGCACCCGCAAGCGCGTAGAGCTCTGGCTTTTGCAGGACCATGTCGCTCGCGCCGCAGCCACCTTTGATGTCCACGCCGTCGGCGGTCGCTGCGCCCGCGGCGGTCTCGAACGCTTTCGAAAGCTTGTCGAAACGCGGCGAGAGCGCAACGCCGGCGTTGATGAGATCGCCGAACGTGAGTGTTTTGTCGAGCACGTCGAGGAACGGCGTGGGGTTCGTTTTGTCGAGCGACGGGTGAGCAATGTTCGCGCGCACGAGATCATCGAGCGCGCCGCACGTCGTCGTTTTTTGCGAGGCGAGATCCATGAAACCGCCTTTTTCCCACAGGAACGTGGTGTCGAACGGCTTCGTGAAGCCGAAGCGCGGACGCAGCGTCTCGAGCGCGGGGTCCTCCGCAAGAAGCGTGAGATCCGTCAGCGCGAATGCGAGCGCGATCGATGGATCGGTAGAGTCCATCGAATACGCATCGGAGAACGCGTCGTGTGCGCCGCGCATGTCGCACGCGGCAAGTAGGTTGGCGCCGTCTTGTGCGCGATGTTGAGCGTTCGAGCCGCAGGCCAAACCGATGAGAGCGATGGCGCTCGAAAAGCGAAGAAAAGTATTCATCCACCATCATGGCCACGCGCGGCCACAATGATCAACCGTCAGAACGGATTCTTGTGCTCCACCGCTCCGGCGTCGGGCTTGGCGGCCGGCACGCCCGCATCTGCGCTGGGCTTTCCCTTTTTCGGATCGTAGAGCGTCCGGGTAGCTTCATCGATCGTGCCGGCTTCCCACACGGCGCCGGCGGCACGCAGCGATTCGTCACACAAGACGACCGACGGTTTGTCTTTCGGAAACATGCGAACGCACGCGACGGGCGAGCCCTTCAAGCGGAAGTCTTGGTACGAGACGAACGCTCGGTATGTTTTGCCAGCTTCGGGGCGGAGCACGGCTTGTTGCACCGTGCCCGTCACGTGAACGTCGCACCACGGCTTGGCCACGGCGGCATTGCAGTCGCTCGCGGGGTTCGCGACGTCGACAACGTGGAGCTCGACGTGCGGGAAGATGCTTGCGTCGTCCATGCGCGTGAACGATGTCCAGTGAAGCTCGATCGGCACGCCGACATCTGGCGGGGGTGCCTCGATCGTCGCGGTCGTCGACGCGCTGCGTGAGTCATCGCGAACGAGAAGCGACAAATCGTACGTACCCCACGCGTCGATCACGAGCGTGACGCCCAAGCTTTGCGCGCCGACGGTCAGCTTCGTGGCCGAGCCCGGCGGGAGGTTCGTCAGCTGCCAACCGCGATCGACGATCGAGCCCGTGCGCGCGCGACTTCCGCTCGCGTCGCAGTCGACCGTTTGCCCGGCGGTCGCGGTGATTTTCGGATTGCCCGGCAACCCTGCACCGGCGGTGCGGCACAGAGCGACTGCGTCTGGTGGTGGGCCGCACTCGTCTGCATGAATGCGATCGTGGTGAACGTGAATGTCGAACGCCGACGATTTGAACGCGACGATGTCCATCGCTGGCGGCCCCGGCTCGACCGGACAACCTGGCCCGCCGAGAGTCTCGGTGACGTAGACGTGGATGCCGCTCGATTGGCCGATGACCTTCGTCACTTTGATGGCTTTGGCGCCTTCCGTCGCTGCGGTCGCGACGAAGAGCATCTCTTTGCGAAAGTCGATCTCGCGCGGCGCCGGCGGCGGCTGCGCGTCGTGACGTGGGTCCTTCCAGATGAAGAGCCAATCACTCGAGTCGTGCACCGCGTAAAACCCGGGCTTTTGCGCTGTGTACGTCGTCACGGGCACGTGTAGGAGGTCGAAGTTTTCGCCGACGTCGGGCTTGGTGCGGTCGTCGATGTTGCTGTCGTGCACGACGATGCGATTCTGTTCGGTGCAGAATGCAAGCATCGCCAAAAGAGGGAGCCACCAGCGTCGCATCAGGTGCCCGTCTACTCTCAGTCCGAAGGGGCGTCCACTACTGCAGCGTCGCCAGCGTCACTCGCGCCGCCATCTCCGTTCGGACATTCCACGAGATCGTCCACGTGAACGAGCGCGCCCGGCGTGGCTTGGCGCGCAGTGAATCCGATGCCGACCGAGATGCCGTCGCAAGTGGTCGATGGATCATTTGGTGCGGTCGCGAGGATGTCGAGATTGCCGTGTAGGAACCCTTGCATGAGCGAGTAGTTCTTGTCGGTCTCGCAAAAACCAATCAGCCGAAAGCCTTCGAGGATGTCGCTCTCGCGCGAGCGGCCCGCGATGGTTCCGTCGATGACGCTCCAAGTGCCGTCCTCGGCCTTCACGATGTGGCCCGCCACGATCGCTTGGGCGAACTTGAGCGGGAATGCCGTTGCGACGTCCGACTTCCGACCCGCGATCGTCGGAAACCAAAAGAGCGTGTCCGTAGGAAGCGTCGCGACGAGATAACCGTCACGCACGTATGCGTTCGAGTCGGCGAGAACAGCGTCGGGCAGATTGGGTCCACCTGCGTCGGCGCTCACAGCGGTGTCGCGGACGAGCCAGGGCATGTCGGCGGTGAAGCACGGGTGAACGCGCCAATTCGGATCGGTGCACGCCCACGGAAGCACCGTCTCGAGGCCGGGCGATGGATAGAAGTCGAGCCGCACGGAGTCGTCGTTGGCGCCGCCGTTGTAGTTCGAGAGCCTGATGATGAAGTTGTATGCGCCCGTGCAGAGTGCGCAGTTGAAGGCGTCGTCGTTGAGCCCGTACTTGCCGCCGACCTCGGGGATCGATGCGGCTTGAACTTCGAGACGACCGAAGGTGTTGTCGCGACAGTAGTTGCCGTCGTAGGCGATCGCGGTGAGCGTGGGCTTGCACGAGAGGAGCGTGTCGCTCGTCAGGCATGTCGGCGAGTTCGTGCACACGCTGTCGATGTCCATGCCGAGGTCTTCCCAGGCGCTGGCATCGGCTTGGAAGCTCGGATCCTGCGAGCCGATGCGCATCGTGCCGACCGCAAGATAAATGGGCGGGAGCACCGTGCCGTCGTTTGCGTCGGGGCGATCGGCTGCGGTCGGCATCTTCGCGGAGAAACACGATTGGCTCCCTGCGTCCTCCGCGCCCGACCACCACCCGATGCCGCTACCGCCGTCGATAGAGGAAACGAGGCTCGAATCGTAAACCGTGCAGTATGCAACCATCGCCGCTGCGCCAGCCGCGAGCGCGAACCGCCATCTCGGTGCCAAGGCCGCGTACGCGGCGCGCGCCATCACGGGTTGGTCGACCCGAAGCTGCTCGACCCAACGGCCCAATCAGCGGCGTAGCTCGTGTCGACGTTGGTTTTGCGTGCGACGCTCGAGCCGCTCGCCGATGAGCCGCAGCCCGTCCACACGACCGAGACCGTCTCGGCGAGCGTGTTGGTGTTGCACGGAAAGCCTGCGCAGTCAGCGGGGAGCCACACGCCGGAGCTTTGGAGCGACATGACGTCGCTCGAGAAACCGCTCGGCGGCGAGCCCGTGTAAAACGCCGCCGCGTCTTGGATGACGCTCGATGGCGAGCGCACGACGAGCACGCGGCCCGAATACGTGATGCCCGCCCCGCCGCCTTTGACGTCCCATGCGCCCGCATAGCAGCTTGCGTCCGAGCAATCCGATTGCGAGCCGGTCTCGGTCGTTGCGGTCGTTGCGCCGAGGTGAACGACGATGAGATCGCCTGCGGTCACGGCGAGCGTCGGAAGTGTGGCGAGCGTCGTCTTGCTGGCGATGTCTTGCTCGAGGGTGATGCCCGTCACGTTGCCCGAGGTGAGCGCCAGCAGCTCGACCAAATCGAGGCTGCTCGTGATCGCGGGATTGATCTCGTTGAGCTGGAGCGTCGCGATCGTCGAGAAGCTCGAGAACGATGCGTGGTTCTTCGTTCCGTCGATGCCGGTGCCGAGCTTGTCCTTCAGCGAGCTGGCCGCCGTCACCGTGTAAATGGTGGAGGTGACTTGCGTCGATGTGGTGACGGTGATTTGCGTCGCGCTCGTGGCCGTTGCGGCGCTTGCGGTAAGGCCGTTGTCGAACGTGAATTGGCTGCCGTCGGCGAGGAGCGTTGCGCTGTCGATCGTGTGATCGAACGTCACGATTGCGGACGTGTTGCTCGCAGCAACGGCGGACTTCACTTGCGGCGCGTTGCACGTGAGGCTCGAGAGATCCGCGGTGACGTATCCCGAGGGCTGCGCGACGCCGCCAAGCCGGAACATCACGCCGGTGACCGTGACTTTGCAGCCGCTGTCGACGTACGTGGTGTTCACGACCGTCGTGGGCAAGCGAAGGCGCAAGTTGAGCGCGGCGTTGCCCGTGAGGCCGGTCGTCGTGATTTGCGCTTGCTCGAACCCGGTGCCCGATGCGGAGAAACCAACGGCGAGCGTTGCGCCAAGAGTGATGTATTCGGCCTCGTAGCCATCGACGTTCGAGACCGTGTCGGATGCGGTCGACAAATCTTGAAGGAGCGTGCTGAGGTCGGTTCCCTGGGCGGTGCGCGTGAACGTCGTGACACTGGTGGCTTCGTGCATGCCGGAGGCGAGCGCCGCGCTCGTCACGACGAACGAAACCTGATCGCCCGGTACGGGCGCGGGGCTTAGCGTTGCTGGGTCGACCGCGACGAAAAGCGCAGGGCCGGTTTTCTCGGCCTGAACGAAGAAGCCCGCAACGTCCGAGCCGATGACGGGACGCACGTACGTCACGATGGCGTTGTCGATCGGCAGCGAGAGAGCGCCACCATCGACCGCAGTGCTCGCCGCAACGCGAACGGCGGAGATTTGTTGTGACGTCGTGAGTGCCGCATCGGAGACAAATGCGTCGGATGCATCGGATGCATCGAATGCGTCGATGGTGACGTCCGTCGAAGCGTCCGCGACGTCGCTCGTCGCGTCGACGGAAGTGTCGGCGCCCGTTTCTTGAACGACCACGTCGGAGCCTCCGTCGTCGCCGGTGTCGCTCGAGTCGCAAGCGCAGAGTGTGAGGAGCAGCGCGAGCGCGAGACGGCACTTCATAACGGTGGGGCAATATGCCAAAGTTTCGGCCCTTGTTCCACCCGGAAGGTCCGACATTCGTCGAGCTCGCGCGCCAAGCGCTGTCGTCGACCGAGCGCGGCTACGACATGATCGCGCCGAAGTTCGATCACACGCCGTTTCGCACGCCCGATCCGATCGTCACGGAGATCGCTCGACGCATCGGTCCCGTCGATTCCGCGCTCGACGTCTGTTGCGGCACGGGCGCCGCGCTTCGGGCATTGCGTGCAGTCTGCAAGGGTCGCGTCGTCGGCATCGACTCGAGCGCGGGCATGCTCGAAGAGGCCGCGCGTCGCGTCGAAGGCGTCGAGCTCGTTCGCGGCGACGCGCTCGCGATGCCCTTCGATGCAGAGTTCGACGCCGCCGTGTGCGTGGGTGCGTTCGGTCACATCGAAGAGCGCGACGAGCCGCGCTTCGCCGTGTCCATCCATCGCGCGCTTCGCCCAGGCGGCCGCTTCGTCTTCGCAACGAGCGAGCGCCCACCGTGGACCTCGCCGACGCGCGTCATCGCCGAGACGTTCAACGCGGTGATGGGCGTGCGCAACGCGCTGCTCTCTCCGCCATTCATCATGTACTACCTCACGTTCATGTGGCCCGACGTCCGCGGCCGCTTGCTCGCCGCGGGCTTCTCAGACGTGGAAGCCGTTCGCGGCGCACTCGATAAACCCTACGAGCGCGTGCTGATCGTCACGGCGACTTCGTGAGCTCGCGTTCGATGCGCTCGCGGAATGCCTTCGCGTCGGTGAGCTCGATGACGTCGCTCTCGAGATCGAGAACGATGCCCGGGTACATCGCGACGACCATGTGCACCGTGAACGGCGCGGCGCCCATCTGCGCTTCGATTTCGCGCGCGACGCGCGACCACGGAAGCTTCGGGCCCCATGTCGTCAGGTGCATGAGGAGCTGATTCGCGAGACGAGGAGCGGTCGGCCCGCCGCTGAGCGTGACGCGTTTGGTCGTGTAGAGATCGCGGAAGCGCTCGGCAATGGCATGGAGGAGGCGCGCCATCCACGGCTTCATGAGGTCGAGCTCTTGCTGCATGCCCGAGCGCGTGATCACGAGTGCTGTCGTGTCGTGCGTGGCGACGACCGTTGCGGTGCGTGCGCTTTCCGTGAGCACGGCCATCTCGCCGAAGCATTCGCCCGGCCCGAGCGTTTTCAAAATCGAGTCGACGCCGTTGATCGTCTTCCGGACTTCACATTGCCCCGACACGATGATGTACGCCGAATTGCCGGCGTCACCTTCGCGCATGATGACGGTGCCCTTGGTAAACGACGTTTGCGGAAACTCCGCGCCGCCGCGCATGTATCGCAAGAGATCGACTTTGAGCGAATCGGTGTCGCTGTACCGCTCGCTGCGATGACGCGAGAGGGCTTTCAAAACGATGCGCTCGAGCTCGGGTGCGATGCGTCCGTCGGCAACGAGCTCGCTCGGCGGAACGAAGCTGCACGCGCGCGCCATGAGGAGAGTCTCGTCGAAGCTGTCGCCGCGGTAGGGGGGCCTCCCGCATAGAATGTCGTAGAGCACGGCGCCGACTGCGAATACGTCGCTGCGCGCATCGAGCAAGACGCGATTGCCTTCGGCTTGCTCGGGCGACATGTAGCTCGCGGTTCCAAGCACGGCGTCACCGGTTTTGTTGCTGGAGGGTGCGTCGTCGGTGGGTGGCGGGATGAACGATGCACGATCGGGCTGCGTTCCGCGCACGCGAGCGATGCCCCAGTCCATCAAGTAGACCTCGCCGAAGTCACCGAGCATGACGTTCGAAGGTTTGATGTCGCAGTGGATGACGCCGCGACTGTGCGCGAACGCGAGCGCGTCACACATCTTCACGATGACGTCGAGCAAGTTGAAGAGCATGTTGGGTTCGTCGACGCCGTTCGGATAGCCTCGGATGACCTCGCGCAGTGTTCGCCCCGAGACGAGCTTCATCGTGAAGTAGAGCGCGCCTTCGCGTTCGCCCACGTCGTAGACGGGAACGATGTTCGGGTGATCGAGCAACCCGGTCGTGCGTGCTTCGCGCAAGAAGAGGCGAAGCATGCGGTCGTCCTCGCGGAGCATCGCGTGCATCGTCTTCATCGCCATCTTGCGACCGATGGCGCGATCGACGACGAGATGCACCGCGCCCATGCCGCCGCTCGCGACGAGCCCATGCTCTTCGAGACGCTCCGACGAAGGTCTGCGCATCTCGGCGATGACGCCGCTGATGTCGCCTTCCGGCTCGATGGGCGCGGGATCGATCGTGCGCGTTTGCAGCGAGACGGGCGGCTCACTCTGCCGCTTGACGTGAAGTACGGTGCGCTCGCTGCTGTCGTCCGAGTCGGAGTCGCTCATAGAGGCGCCGTCTTGGTGACGACCGCGACGACCTTGCTCACTCGAAGCTGACCTCGACGTCGGCGGCGTCCGCCTTCTCGAGACGTGGCGGAATCGCTTTGAAGAGCGCCACGACTTCGTCGCCCCATTTGCCGGAGCGCGGGATGTCTTTGGCGATCGCGTCGAGGTCTTTGCGAAGGTTCTGATCGAAGCCGAACTCTTTTGCGAGACGATCGAGGAGAGCTTTCTCTTTGTCGTCGACGTCGTCGTCGACGCCGCTCATCCATACAGCGGCGACGTACGCGAACGACTTGTCGCGGGCGGCGAGGCCTTCGAAGAGGATCTCGTCGAACGGGAGCGCTTTCGCAAGGCCGGCGTCGAGCTTGTCCCGGAATTCTTTGCTCAGATTGAGGACGTCAGCGGCGCCGCGAACGCCGGCTTTTTCTTTGTCGTCGAGGCGGCCGTCGGCCCATGCCATCGCGATGAGAAGACGCAGGGTTTCCGTGCACGCATGAGCGCTGATGGTGAGTCGTCGCATGCGTACGGTTCTAAGCTACGAAGCGGCGTCGAACAAGGGCCGGCCGCGAGCGCCGGACCAGGAAACACCAGGCCACAACGTAGCGCCGGCGTTCGGGCCAGGGCCGCCCGGGCCGTCATCGTCGTCGTCGTTGCGACGCACGATGCGATCCCACAGCGTCCGCGACCACGATGACGACCGTTTGCGCGCTGTGGACGCGTCTTTCACCCACCCGAACGAGTCGTTCTGCATGGCGCGGCCCATGTACCATACATCAGGCCTGAACGGGCAAACGAATCACGAACGTGGTGCCTTGTCCCTCTACTGTGAGCGTGGTCTCGCCGTGGTGGACGTCCACGATGCGTTTCACGACCGTCAAGCCGAGGCCCGTTCCCGAAGGTCGCGTCGTGAAGAACGGCTCGAACACGCGCGGTTGATGCTCCGTGGCGATGCCAGGCCCGGTGTCGGCGATCTCGATGCGGACGGCGCCGTTGTCGCGCGTCATGCGCACTCGAATCGTCCCGCCGCGTTTGCCGAGCGCCTGCACGGCGTTGTTCGCGATGTTGAGGATGGCCTGGCGAAGGAGTCGCCCATCGACCGGCACGGGCGGGAGATCGCTGTCGACTTCGCGTTCGATCTTCACGGGACCTGCCGAGTCGGATGCGGCGGCGTCGATCGCTTCCGAAACGATGGGCTCGATGCGCTCGGGTCGTAGCGCGGCGCTGACAGGGCGAGCGAAGTCGAGGAGATCGCCCACGATGTCGTTCATGCGCGTCGCCTCTTCTTCGAGGATAGCGAGCAGCATCGTGAGTCGTGCGTCGGCTCCTGCGTTCGCCTGGTGGCGAATCGCGCCCACGGCGTTGAAGACCGCGCCGAGCGGATTGCGAATCTCGTGTGCGACGATGGCTGCGAGCTCTCCGAGAGCCGCGAGCCTTTCGCGGTGCACGAGCTGCTCCTGCGTGCGCGCGAGATCGGCGTAGCTCTGGCGAAGGTCGTCGAGGAGCCTCTTCGCTCGGACGGCCGCTGCGAAGTGCGCGCCCGCGGCTTGAAGCACTTCTAGGTGCGTCGGAAGGAGCATCGCTTCGTCGTCGTAGCCGGTGTTCATCGCGCCGATGACGCGCGCGCCCGCGACGAGCGGCACCGATGTCGCGACGGCGAAGCGCATGTCGATGAGTCGCGCCTTTGCATCGTCGCGCAAATCGTCCCAACGCCACATCATGGGTTTGCCGGTGCGCACGAGCTGGCCAAAGATGGGCCCCGCGAGCGGTACGAAGGACGCATTCTGGACGACGCTCGTCGGAAGGCCCGTGCTGTATGCGAGCACGGCTTCGGCTGCGCCCTCTTCGAAAAAATAAACCGAGAGCCACTTCGTGCCGAGGAGGCGCATCATGCTCGACGCAAGGACTTCGAAGAGCTCACGTAGCTCGCTGCCCGCACCGGCAACGGCGCCGATCGAGTTGAGCGCGGCGAGCTCGTCGTTGCGCGCCGACAAATCCGCGATGACGCGTGCCGCATCGAGTGCCGCCGATACTTGAAGACGCAAGAGACCGAAGCTCGCGAGATCTTCCTCGAGCAACCAATCCGCCATCACGAAGAGGAGCTGCCACGGGCGCTGTCGAACATCGATGCGGAGCGCGATACCGCGACCAAGCGCCGATTCACGCGCCACCTTGTGTGCGACCGAGCCACCTGCGTCACCGAAAAATTGAGCTGCGCTGAGTGGGAGGTCGTCGAGAAAGGCGCCGCCATCGGTCCATGCCAGACGTGTTGCATCGCGCCATGGCCCGCGCGAGCCGCGTATTTGGATCTTCGCTTCGCGTTCGAGGCGCTCGGTGGAGCCGTCGGCCGACCCGAGGTCCTCGACAACGAGCTCTTCACCGTCGGGCGTGACGCGCGCCCACACGATGCCGAGCGCGACGAGACCCGCGCCGAGCGCCGCGAAAATGCGCTCTGCGGTGTGCTCACGTTGCACCGCCGCACCGAGGCCAGCGAGCTCGCGCAGCGCGCGACGATGCGTGAGGTGCGTGCGATCGGCCAGCTCGAAATGTGTGTCGCCAGACGAGTCGGCGCGAACCCAAACTTCGCAGTGACGTGTGGAGCCATCGTCGCGGACGACGTCGAGCTCGTACGAATCCGGTACGGCTTCACCGCGAATGCGCCGCTCGTAGCGCTCGGCGACGCGCTCTCGGTCGGCCGGCGCGACGCATCGAGGAATTTGGCGCCAACGATTTTTTCGCGTGGGCGGCCGAGAAGCTCGACGAGCGCGTCGTTCGCAAACACAATGACGCCGTCGCGGATCACGCCGAGTGGGAGGACCCCGCGGTCGCTCGCGTCCATTGCAGCCAAGATTACCATGATCCAGGAGCTCGAGCGCGCTTACGTCTGCATCCACGGAGCGCCGACGATCGCGCGTGTCGACGACGTGATCTTCGTTTGCCGATACTTCACTCGATGCATGTCTTGCACGTTCTGCGCCGATCAATGTTGCACGCACGGCGTCGACGTCGACATCGAGAACGTGACGCGCATCTTGGCGCGCGCCGCCGCCATCGAGCGCGTGATCGGCATTTCACGCGATGCATGGTTCGAGCCCGCGACCACGCGGGATGCGGAATTTCCCGGCGGCCGTTCCACACGAACGCGCGTGCGCGATGGTGCGTGCGTCTTTCGTGTTCGCGGCGGCCGCGGTTGCGCACTCCACGCGCACGCTCTCGACGCCGGGTTCGACTATCACGACATCAAACCAATGGTGAGCGCGCTCTTTCCCATCACGTTCGACGCTGGCCTCCTCCACGCGGCAACCGAAATCGAAGATGGCACGCTCGTATGCGCGGGCGAAGGGCCCACGCTCTACCGCGGCGCACGCGCCGAGATCGAACACTACTTTGGCGCGTCGCTCCTCCGCGAGCTCGACACACTCGAAGCGCTGCTATCTTGAACCTGTGCGCCATGCCGTTTTCGCCGCGTTCGCCACACTCGCGTGTGGAAGCGGATCTCAGAACGTCTCCGACGGCGGCGCCGACATCAACTCGGACGTGATCGCCGACGTCAGCGATGCGCCTTTCGTGATGGCGTCACACGCCGCGTTTCCGCCGATGCCATCGAATGGCGGGCGCGTGCTCTCACCCGCGAGCATCGTCGTTGTCACGTTCGCGGCATATCCTTTGGCCGACGATGTGGAAGCGATGGCCGATTGGATCGCGACGTCGCAATGGTATGCGGCAGTCGGTGTCGAATACGCCGCAGCGCCGAGCGTGATTGCGAAAACACGCCTCTCGGAAACACCACCAGCGTTCGCGTCGAGCGCCGCTTTCAGCGCATATGTGCAATCGAAAATTGGAACCGACATCGAGGGCCCGCCGAACACATCCGTGCTTTACGCGTTCGTGCTTCCCGTCGGCGCGACGTTCACCGATCCGCAGATCGGAACGCTGTGCGACACGTTCACCGGTTATCACGACACCGCATCGACCTACGCGTTTGCGGTTGTCGGCAGTTGCCCGAAGCACGTTGCGGGTCTCACCGACGTCGAGCAAGTGGAGCGCGTTTTTTCGCACGAAATAATCGAGGCCATTACCGATCCATTCGGCGATGGAATCGCCGCGCGTTCGCCCGATGATCCATGGTCGTTCATTGGCGGCGGCGAGGTCGCCGACGTCTGCAACGGCTTCTGGCGCGAGGGCGGATTTCTCGCCGTGCGAAGTTGGTCGAACGCATCGGCCGCGGCCAACACCGACCCGTGTCAGCCGGTCGTCGCCGGGGTTCCGTTTTTCGCCGTTGCGCTCGACGATCCAAAAACGAAACACGTCACGGCCGGCGCGAACATCACGCTCGCGCTCACAGGTTGGTCGAATGCGCCGACGAGTGATTGGACCGTTCAAGCCGTCGCACAGCCAACGCCGTTCTTGACGCAAACGGAGCTCACGACGAGCGCATTCCAAAACGGCGCGTCATCGTCGATCACGATCATGATCCCCGCGGACGCGCCCACGAACACGACGGGCGTCGTGCTCCTCCACGCGCGACACGCAGGCGACGCGACGTACAACGCCACGCCGATTGCGCTTCACGTCGACTAATCGACGTTCACTCGAGGAGCTTCGAGTGCGAAGTGGCACGATGCTCGCACCGTGGAGAGCGGAGGCCACCATGGCAGCTCATTCGCACCTCAAGCACAACGACATCCAGCCGCATTCGGCGGGGGTTTGGTCTCCGGTCATCGAGGCGGGCGCAGCGGCTGGGCTGGTTGGTGGTGTGGCAATGGCGCTTTTTGCCACGACCTACGCTGCGATCATTGGCATCGGTTTTTGGACGCCCGTCCGCGCCATCGCAGAGACTCTCGTGGGCGTCGATACGCTCGGCGCGACGAGCTCCGTCATCGCCGGCATCGCGATTCACGTGCTCGTGTCGATGATCTTTGGTGTGGTCTTCGCGGTCGTCACGCCGCGCAGTGTGCCGGCGGCGCCTGCGCTCGCGCTCGGTACCTTCGCGGGCCTATGCATCTTCGTCATGATGACGTGGCTCGTTCTACCCATCATCAATGCCTCGGCTCGCTCGCACCTCATGTGGGGCAGCGCACCAGGAACAATTCCCGTCGCCGCCGCGTTTGCGATGCACATGATTTATGGCGCGGGCCTCTCGCTCGCACCACGACTCACGCTCCGCTTCAGGCGATGACGAGCGCGCGGAGGGCGGCTTGGTCGTCCTCTTGGAACGCTTTCTCGCGCGAAGACTGTCGCTGTCGCGGTTGATCGTGGCGACGGCGCGAATGCGATCGCCATCGAAGTAAGCGATGGTGGCGTCGCGTGCGTCGAGCTTGCCGGCGATAGCCACATTCCGCGATCGACCTTCAACCCGGCCGCTTCCGCGAGCTCGGTGCGCGGACGAACGCCGACGCCCATCACGATCACATCAGCGGCGAGCTCTTCGCCGTCGTCGAGCGTGACCGTGCCTTCAGCGATCTTTTGCGGTTTGCGTCCGAGCCTGAACGTTTCGCCGTGCTCTTCGTGGATGCGGCGTAGGGAATTCCAGCCGAGAGATCCTTCGCCATGGCGCGCATCGTAGTCCTGGACGATCCGCGATGGAATCTCGCGACCGCTCGCGGGACGTCGCGGGGAGGCGCGGCATGGATTCGCGCAGATCCATCGAAAACCCCACGAATGCGGCGCGGATCCGTGGCACATGCGGTGCACTGCGGCCCCCACGATGAAGCTGAAGCAAACGGTGATGAAGCTCGCGGCGCTCACGACGCTCCTCGTGGTTGCGGCGTGCGGTCCGAGCACGAGTGGGTCCGAAAATGTCGGCTCGTGGGACGACGCGCTCGTCACCGCAACTGGCGTGGACTACTCGTGGGCGCGTCCTTCGCCGAGTGGTCTTCACTCCGAAGGCTACACGTTTGCGTCGCGCTACCTGAGCTACGACACGAGCGGCAAGAACCTATCGAACGGCGAAGCCGCCGCGCTGTGGGCCGCGAAGGTCGACGTCGTCGCGAACTGGGAACAATCCGCGACGGCCGCACTCAATGGTTTCTCGCAAGGCGCGTCCGATGCGAAAGCCGCAAACAGCCAAGCAAACGCCGATGGCATCCCCGCGGGTCGTCCGATTTATTTTAGCGTCGACTTCGATGCCACGACGGGGGAGCAAGCCGCGCTGAACGACTACTTCGACGGCGTCGCATCCGTGATCGGCGTCGCGCGCACCGGCGCATACGGCGGCTACTACGTCATTCAACGACTCTTCAACGCCAACAAAATCAAATGGGGTTGGCAGACGTACGCATGGTCCGGTGGTCAGTGGGATTCACGCGCGCAGGTTCGACAAGTTCAAAACGGCATCACGGCCGCAGGCGACGGCAACTGCTGCGACAAAGACGAAGCCGTCGCCACGGACTTCGGCCAATGGCATGCCGCGCCCGCAAACACGCCGCCGCGTGGCGATCTCGACACGGCCACGTGCGACGCGATCGCCGGTTGGTCACAAGATCAAGACGCGCCCGCAACCGCGGTCAACGTCGACTTCTACTACGACGGTCCTGCAGGAACACCAGGCGCTCCCGCGATGCGTGTCGCGGCCGGAAACAATCGCGCTGATCTGTGCACCGCGATTGGCTCGTGCAGCCACGGGTTCTCGTTCCCGGCGCCGCTCGGCATGCTCGATGCGAAAGAGCACACCGTTTACGCGTACGGCATCGACACACAAGGTGGCGAAAACCCCGAGCTCACGGCCAGCCCGAAGAAGTTCACGTGCCCGAATGCGAAGCCGCCGCTCGACGTGCACAAGGGCGTCAAGCGTCACGTCGTCGATCCCGCGTCGATGACGGCGTGGAGTTTCTCGTCACTCACCGACGTCGCGCCCGAGCCCGCCGCCGTCGTCGCTGCGTATCCCGAGAGCGCTGCGTGGGCGGAGAAGCCCGCGCTCGTTCAAGCCGATGACGGCACGCCGTCGGTGTGGCTGCTCGATGGCGAAGTCAAACGGCACGTCGTCAGCCCCGACTCGCTCGCCGCTTGGCACCGCACGTTCGCGGAAGTCGTCAAGACGCCAGCGGCGAAGGTCAACGCCATCGCGCAAGGTCCCGATCTTCCGGCGACGCCGTTCTTGATCGTCGGCACGGGCCCGGCCATCTACGTCCTCGACGTCGCACCCGCGACGCCGCCTGCACCTCCGGGCAGCGACGCCGGAACGGATGGCGGAAGCAACGGCGATAGCGGCGGCGGAGGTGGTTGTAACATGCATGCATCTTCTCCGGCGTCGAGCTCGTCGTGGGCCATCGCGCTTGCGCTCGTCGCGCTCGTCCGTCGTCGTCGGTCTGCGTGATACCGTTCGCTCGTTGTCTCTAGCCAAGGCCGCGCGCGCGGCAAACCCACTAAAAACGGCCGCGATCGTCGTTCTCGCGCTCGCGAGCGTTGGCGCGATTGCCATCGTCGCAATGCGTCATCCCACGCCCGCTGCCCAGCCGCCGAACGTGGCGGTTCACGTCACGGCCGTGATCGGTGACGTGACGATCGATGACGCACCGGCGGCGCTCACGACGAACGTTCGCCTTGCGTCCGCGATTCACACGGGCGCATCGGGGCACGCATGTCTCGTGGTCGATCCGAGAGTGCGCGTGTGCCTCGATCACGACACCGACGTCGCGTTCGTCGACCTCGCACTCGGGCGCCGACGCATGCAGATCGATCGCGGTCGTGTCGTCGTCTCGCTCGAACGCCCATCGGGTGGTGGCAGCTTCACGATCGCGACGCGCTCGGGCTCGGTATCGTCCATCAAGCCCGGCATCTTCGCGGTCGATGTGTCGCCTGTCGCCGTTCGTGCGCGCGTCATTCGCGGCACCGTCGCGCTCGACGCGGGCATGTTCGTCACCGATCACGAGCTCTACGATCTCGTCACGAGCCAGCGCACGCTCACGTCGCCGCTCGACGAGCAGGCGGACCTCGCGCTGCTCGACTTCGAGATGGGTAGCGAGTGAGATCAAAGTAACGTAGTGGCCATGATTGTCTGGACGAAGGACGCCCTCGCCGAGCTCACACCGCTCCGCGGCGAATGCAAGCCACCGAAGCTCGACGTCGACGTCGCTGCATTGCAGAAAGCGATCGCCGCGCGCATGAGCGTCGAAGGGCCCAAGTTCGAAAAGGGAATCAAGAAGAAGCTCGGCGACGTCGAGCTCGCCCGGGAAGTGCTTGCATATTGCAAGCAGATGAAGCCCGATTCGCCGCTGGATCCGCGCATTCAGGGAGCGATGCTCGCGATGCTTCGCGGCTGGGCCAACGACGATCATGAGCTCGTTCGCAAGATCGTTCGTCACTGGATCGTGGCGGCCGGCGTCGTGTTCACCATCCGCGCGCTTCACCAATTTGCACTTCGCCGCGTGATGCACCCCAAGGGAAAACTGAGCTTCGACTTCGAGATCTCGAGTCTCGAGCTCGAGCCCACGGGGGGCTGGTCGCTTTGGGGACTCCGCGGCCACGAGCTTCGCGCCGACCTCACGCGGGCGATTCAGGCGTCGAGCGACGAAACGTACGCCGAGGTCGTCAAGACGGTGGGCGAGCTTAGAAAGAAAGCTCCGACATCGCTCCGGTGCGATCTCTCCGCGCTCGTACACACCGAATCGGCGTGGGCGAAGGAAGACATCCGCGCGCTACTCGCGAAGAAGGCGCACATGGAGCTGTCCACTACCACTGCGCTTTTTCCGGCCCTCGGACGATCGAAAGAGGCAGTCCAGCTCCTCGAAGCGTTTCGCGCGATTCCGGTGTTGCTCGGGACTCACGTGTACGACGCCGTGCGCGCTCTCGAGGACGACGCCATCGCGCCGCTCACGGAGGCGATGAAGGCCTTCGAGAAGGACCCACCGAAAGCCAACATGGGCCTCGCGCAGGCGCGTGATCTCGCGCGGGCTCTTGCGCTCTTCGACGACGAGCGCGCCGCAGCTGCGTTCGTTCCGTGGGTGGGTGACGCCAAGAGCCTTGGGCCTATCGCTGTAGAATACATGCAACGCTTTCCGGCCCACGCCGTGCGCACGCTCGCGCCGCGCTTGCTCGAGAAGACGAAAGGCGCCGAGCCGGCGCAGCAGCTTCTCGCACGCATCGCGCGCGCGCATTCGGCCGAGGTCCGCGCCGCTGCTGCGAGCCTCTCGGAGAGCCTGCGCGCGGCCGTCGAAAAATTGCTCGGCGCGGGCGCGAGTGAAACGAAGAAGGTCGCAGCAAACGAAACGGACGTACCCGCGCTCCTGCGCGATCCGCCGTGGCGTCGCAAGGACGCGCGCCCGACGCTGCCCGTCGTGGAGAAGCTCCGTGCGGTCGCCTACGAAGAGCGCGTCGTCTTCGAGAGCGAGGCAGAGCGGAAATCGCTCGTCAAGCCGGTGTGGGGCGTGGGCTCGCACAAGGTCGACGCCGACAAGCTCCGCAAACAAGTGAGCGCGTTCGTCGAGGAGGGCCGACGCGATAGTCCGAGCTGGTCGCGTCCGCTCATCGTGTGGCACTCGATGAGCGAAGCGGCTGGCGCGCTCGCGCTCTGGAACGAGACGCCGATATGGGCGCGTCGCATGCTCGAGTCGAGCAATTTTTCCGAGGTGGCGTGCATGCTCGCGCGCTTCGGAGTCGCCGCGATCCCTGGCGCGATCGCATCGACGAACGCATCGATGGAGCCGCTCGCGTTCGCAGCGCTCATGCGTTGCGACTCGCCACGCGTGGCGCACACCGCGTTGCGCGGTGCGGGTCGAGGCGCGCACCGTCGAGCGGCTGTGCGTTGGATGGAGGCGCATCCAGTCGCGGCCGCAATCGGTCTTGTCCCCATCGCGCTCGGACCGACGACGCGTGAAAAGGTGGATGCCGCAAACGCGCTGCGTGTTCATGTCGATCGCAAGACGCTCGTCGAAGTCACGGCGCGCTTCGGTGACGAAGCGTCGCGCGCGCTCGAGGCGGTGCTCGCGTTCGATCCGCTCTTCGATTGTCCGAAGGCCGCGCCGAAGCTCTCGGCGTACGCCGACCCGAGCACGCTCCCGCCGGTGCTTCTCGCGAACGGAAGCGCGCTCCCCGAAGACGCGCGGCGCAACTTGCTCGAGATGCTCCAGTTCACGCCGCTCGACCCGCCGTACGCGGGGGTCGCGCCGGTCGTCGCCGCGCTCGATCGCGCTTCTCTCGACGACATCTTGCGCGTGCTCGTCGACGCGTGGGTGTCTTCGGGTGCGTCGTCTGCGAGCGCGTGGCCGCTGCGGGCGATCGCACACGCTGGGAGCGACGCGATGGCGCGCGAGCTCGCCGCGAAGATCCGCAAGTGGCCGCGCGAGAAAGGTCGCCCGCGCGCTCTCTTAGGTGTCGACGTGCTCGGTGCCATGGGTACGGACGTCGCGCTGATGCATTTGTTCGATCTCTCCAAAACAGCCAAAAATAGGCACATCGAAGCGCGCGCGACGGAAGTGCTCGTGGCGGCTGCGTCGGCGCGTGGGCTCTCGGGCGACGCGCTCGAAGATCGTTTGGTGCCGGCGCTCGAGCTCGACCCGCACGGCTCGACGATGCTCGACTTCGGCGCACGGCAGTTTCGTGTTCGCGTCGACGAGCACCTCGCGCCAAATGTTTACGAAGGAGACACGCGCCTGCCGACGCTTCCCCGCGCGAACAAGAACGACGACGTCGCAAAAGCCAAAGCTGCGAGCGCGCGCTTCAAGACGCTCAAGGCCGAGCTCGAGACGCTCGCCAAAACGCAACTCTGGCGACTCGAGCACGCGATGGTCGCGCGTCGAACGTGGGACGCCAGCGAGCACCGCGCGCTGCTCGTCGATCATCCGCTCGTGGGTCGCGTCGCACGCAAGCTCGTGTGGGCCGTGTTCGACGGCGATGCGATCGCGTCCACGTTTCGTGTCGCCGAAGACGGAACGCTCGCAAGCGACCAAGACAAGCCCGTGACGCTCGCTCCAGCCACGCGTGTGGGCATCCCGCATCCGCTGCTCTTCGATGCCGCGCAGAAGGCGCAGTGGTCGCGTGTGCTCGGCGATTACGCGATCATCCAACCCTTCGAGCAGATCGCGCGCCCGACGTTCGCCGTCGATGCGGTGATGCGCAAAAAGACTTCCATCGACCGCTTCGCAAAACGGGAAATCCCCTACGGCGTCGTGTTCGGTCGCCTCGAATCGCGTGGCTGGCGTCGCGGCGCGATGGACGAGGGTTCGATCTCGACGCTCGAAAAAGACTTCGGCCACGCCTCCGCAACGCTGGCGTTCAGCCCGCCGCTCTTCGCGCGCGAGAAACCGCCGAAAGAAATCACGATCGACGAGGTCACGTTCAACACGCCGCTCGGCGAAGTCCCGGCGATCGCGTTCAGCGAGGCGATGCTCGACCTATCGGTATTCGACCGGTCAACGTAAACGGAGGCACGGTCTCTGCAGGGATTCATGGCCATGCATCGCAAACGAACGAAACGACTGCTTCTCGCGTGCGGAGCTATGACAACGACGTCACTCTTGGCGCTTGGCTGCGGGCCCACGGTCTACGCGAATCCAAAGGGCTGCTACTACGACGACGGCGGGTACAAGGACGGCATCTCGGGGCAGCCTTGCAACTTGGACGACGGCGGCGAAGACGCCGATGCCACCGTGCAATTCGGTGACGCCTCCAAAGACGCGGCAAAAGACGGCGCAGGCGACGCGACGACGAGCGATGCCGCCGCGGACGCCGCCGACGCCGCCGATGCGGTTGCCGACGCCGCCGAAGGCGGGTAGGAACTCACCCTCGTGCGTTTCGATCTCGAATGGTACGGCGAAGGTGCGGAGAAATATTTTCGTCGCATTCGTCCCGGCATCGACGACATGCCGTGGGGCTCGCTCGATGCGAGCAAGATGCCGCCGAAGCTCGTCGAGCGCGCGCGCATCTCGTGGACGGAAGCGGCGTACAACGAATACTGCACGGCAGCTGCGTTCGCACAGCTCGTCTCGGCGATGCTCGCTTCGCGCGCACCCGTTGATCTCATCGCGATGGCGAGCGACTTCATCGCCGACGAAATGCTTCACGTCGAGCTCACGTCGCGCATTGCCATGCAGCTCGGTGGTGGTGCGCCCTACGACGTCGACTTCGCGCGCCTCGCGATGACGCCATCGCGTGCGGACTTGTCGCCTCTCGCGCTCACGAGCGAGATCGTCGTGCGGCTTTGCTGCGTCGGCGAGGCGTTCAGTGTGCGCATGCTCGGCGGAAGCTTGCGGTCGGCGACGCACCCGCTCACGCGCGCGGTTCTCGATCGCATCGTGCACGACGAAGCGCCACACGGCCAGCTCGGGTGGATGTATCTCGAAGCCGTCGACGACGATCTCGGCGATGCGGAGCGCGCACGCCTTGCGAGCGTTGCGACCTCGGCGCTTGCTACGTTTGCGCCTATTTATCAGCGCTTGCGCAGCAAAGTCGAAAACGGCATCACGTCCGAAGGATTTCGCATCGACGACGTGCGCGCACTCGGCTGGATGGAGTCGACCGAATACGGCGCGCTCGCACGCGAAGCCGTCAAAGCCAACGTCGTGCGTCCGCTTGCGCGTCACGGAATCGTCCTCGATGACGAAGAGGTCGCGCGACTCGTCGAGTGATCACGCAGCCCAAAGCGCGGGCGCGATCGAATCGAACATCGCGAGTGCGTCGCGCGCGGCGGGAAGGCCTGCGATCGTCGTGAGCTCGGGCGTGACCGGCACGGTGAGCTGACCGCGCAACGTCGATGACGCTTCCGTGCGCGCATCCACGATTTTCGAGCGCTCCTCTTCGGTGAGTCGCGAGTCGAGCCATGCGGCGACGTCCCACGCGAGCGCGGCGTGGCGCGTCTCGTCGCGTGCGATTCGGCGCATCGCTGCGGCCACGCGCGCGTCTTTCGCGTGTGCGCTTTGGTGCAGGGCGACGAGCGCGCCATACGTTTCGCGCACGCAACCTTCGAGCATGTTCTCGAGCGCTATTTCGAACAAGCTTCGCACCGCACGCTGCTCGACGACGACAGCCTCGGGCTCCGCACCATGGCGTCGGGCGATTGCGCCTGCAACGCGTGCGTGGCGAACTTCGTCGGCACGCGCACGCTCGGCTGCGCGAATCAAATGCGCCGCCGCACCGTGCGCGCGAAGCTCACGGGCGAGCGTTTCGAACGCGAACACCGATGCGGCCTCGAGCCGCGCACTCTCGGCGAAGAAGCCTCCGACGTCACTCCGCGATCGATGCGCGCTGCGCAGGAGGCCCGTAGGTCGCCGGCCGCTGACGCAGTTTGGGTTGCCGTCTTCGATGACGACGTCCTGTGCGATGGTCGCGTCACCCGTGGACGAAACGAGCACGAGCACTTGATCGACGTGCGTCCCTTGGCCGCACGTATCGCCGGTTTCGGCGACGATCTCGAATGCGCCGCCGACCGCGCCTCCCGTGTGCGGGCCGCAAGCGATTCGGAATTGCTGATCCGGGTTCTGCGAGACGAGCAACGCCGCATCGTGCACGTCGTCAATCGGTGCGAGAAATGTTTTGAGCGCGTCGTAGCTCGCGATCGTGCCGACTTCGTCACCGCGGGTGTACGCGATGTACTCCGTGACCATCGGAGCGAGCCCGCCGCCGAAGTTCACCCTCCAGCCGCTTGCTGCGAGCGCGGTGAGGTTCGCATTGCACGTGGCTGCGTCCGTCGCCGTCGCGCAGGGCGTCCCCGACTTCGATGCGACGGTGGCCGACGTACCGCTCCCATAGACCTGGCGCAACTCCATGTAGTCTACATGTGTTGCGGGCGTCACCCCGGCGAGTGGGTCGTAGGTGACGGCTCCCAAGCAAACGTCTTCACCGAGCCCGGAGTGATCGACGCTGCCGGGCCCGCATGCCGTGACACCGAGAGCCGTCGCGAAGAGTGTTTGAAGCTTCCGAAGAGTGCGCATGCGGCTCTCACAAAGCACGCTTCGATCCAACGCAAAATGGCGGGTTTTGGGGACTCAAGCGATGTCAGGGTGTGCCACGGGCGTCAGGCCGGCTCGTACAGAGTCACGCCGCGATGGACGACGCCGTTTTGGAAATCGGGTGGATGCCATTCGACGCGCGCAAGCACGGTGAGCGTGCCGAACGTCTGCGTCGTCGTCGAGAACATTGGGTAGGTCGTTCCGTCCTTCAAGATGGCGACGGCCCACGCGGTCATGGCGGGTGTCACGTCGGCTTGCTGCATCAGCTTCCAGCCTTGGGGCACGGGAGGGTCGTCCGCGACGTTCGGCGCGCTCGTGCAGCATTCGATGCTCGCGGGGCCAGGGCAATATCCGGGTGTGGACACGTGGTCTGCGAGCGCGGCACACGCCGACGTCGACACGCACGAGCCGAACACGCCCCAGCTGCTCACGAAGCATCCAGCACTCGCGTCGCTCGCGTTCGCGTCGTTCGCATCTGCGCCTTGAGCGTCGATGGGCGCGGCACTGTCGACTGCGCCGTCATCGCTGGCGTCGCTGCTCACGTCGACGTTCGACGCCGAGCACGCAACGACCGAAATAAGGAATGCGGCGCCAAAACGCATGGCAACGCTTTATAGCGCGCTCCGCGCTTGACGCGAGAATATGCGTATCTATACATATGTATGAACATGCATTCCGAAGCGTTCGAAATTCTGGCCGATCCCACGCGGCGCGGCATTGTCGAGATGCTTCGTGGCGGCGAGCGCCCCGTGAACGACATCGTCGACCTCGCAGGCATTCATCAGTCGGGCGTCTCGCGCCATTTACGCATCCTCCACGAAGCCGGCTTCGTCCATGTGCGCGCAGCCGGTGCGCAACGCTTCTATTCGCTCCGCGCCGAGCCATTCCGCGAGCTTGATGCATGGCTGAGCGCATACCGCACGCTTTGGGAAGCGCGTCTCGATCGTTTCGGGAACGCGCTCGTTCGTCGACGCAAGGAGAAGAAGTGATGCCCGATCAAAAGAAGACCATCGTTCTCGAACGCACCTACGACGCATCCCTCGCGGAAGTCTGGGACTTGTGGACCACCAAAGACGGCATCGAGTCGTGGTGGGGTCCTGATGGCTTCGAGGTGAAAGTGATCGAGCTCGATCTTCGCGCGGGCGGCCAGCTCTATTACGCGATGACCGCAATCGCCGAGCCGCAGATTGCGTTCATGAAGAACGCCGGCATGCCGACCACGACGAAGACCCGCATCAGTACGTCGAGGTCACGCCACACGTGCGGCTAGATTATTTGAACCTCGCGGATTTCATTCCGGGCGTCGCCCCTTACGAGACGGCAACGCGCGTCGACTTCGTAGAAGTCGCGAACGGCGTTCGCATGACGCTCACGCTCGCGCCGATGCACGATGATACGTGGACACAGCGCATGGCCGCGGGTTGGGAGAGCGAGCTCGACAAGCTCGGCAGGGCCGTCGCGCGCCTCAAATAGTGCGGAGGCTGCTTGGCGCGGAGCTCTGGAGGTCGTCGATGATGTCGGCGATCTCGATCAGGTCGAGATTCGTGCCGACGAAGACGATCTCGACGTCTTGCACAGGCCCGCCGGTCGAGCCGCCGAACTCGATGCGGATGGCACCCTCGGCCGTGAGCTCGCGCCTGAAGCTCGACTTGCCCGCGACATGCGGCGCGCGTTTGAAGCCGCGCGCCAAAACGCGTGCGGTGAGCTCGCTCGCCGTTCCGCCGATGAACGACACGGGTACGCGCTCGCCGGAAGGTTGCGGAAGCGGCACGCGTTCGAGCTGAGCGAAAGGTTGGATGATGCGATAGTCCGCGAAGATCGCGCGCCATCGGTGGATCTCGTCCTCGCGTGCGCGAAGCGGGTGGAGCACGACCACCGTCGCGTCGGGTGCGAGCGTGAATGCGGCGTCGGTCGAGGTCGATAGCGAGCCGTCCTCGGCGACACGGAACGACGACGTGGCATCGGACCAGACGATGCCGCGCGCGAGGTGCTTCATCAGGCCGTTGTCGATCCACACGCGATGAAATCGCGCGGCTGTCCATGTGCGGCCGCTGCTCATCGCGCGTTTGAGGCCCGCGATGCGGCGCCCAGCGAGCACGGCGACGTCTTCTTTCAGATCGCGCCACAGCTCTTTCGCGCGCAGCGCTTTGGCGACGTCATCGCCGGCACGCGTCGGAGCGAGCGCGCGAACGCGATGTCCTTCTTGGATGACGTACGGCTCGAGGTGCTCGTCGAAACCGACGCGCAGCTTCCGCGTGCCGAAATCGAGCGACACCGTGCCGTCGTGCTCGAGTGGCTTCACCGGCGCGAGCTCTTCTTCGAGCTCGTCCTTGTCGAGACCGCGAAGGCAAGCCGCGCGCTCGAGGATCGCTTCGACACGTTCGGCGAGCTTCGTGTTGCCAGCGGCGGCTGCGCGGCCGCTGATCGTCAAGAGCTCCATCAGCGCGGTCGTGCTCTCCATACGCTCGAGCACGTCGACGGCGAAGTCTTCGCGAATGCCAGGAGTCATGCGCCGCACGACTTCGTCATCGGCGAAATGCACGAGCGACATGAGCATCCACTGCTCGCGCCGCTTGTGCCCAGCGTGCTCCCAACTTCGCGCGGCATCCCACGAGAGCTCGGCAAGACTGCGTGGCGTGCACAGCGCCTTGACGATTTGGATGCCGGCATACGGCGGCTCGATCGCCGTGAACGACAGCATCGCACCGATGGTGTCGACGGCTTCGAGTGGCAAGAGCTTGCCCGCGCTCGTCACGGGCCGCGTGAGCGTCATCGCGTTCCAAGCAACGCCGAGCGTCGGGGGTTTCCGTGGCGCGTCGTATGTGGCGTCGTAGGCGAGTAACTTTTCGAGCGCCGCCTTCACGTCGCTCCCGTAGGGCGCAGCCAGCCGAATCACATCGGTGCCGGCCGTGGCGAGAAGAACGAGAACGCTCACGGCGTCGTCGCGCGTGTCGTCGCGGAAGGCAGCGGGCACGAGGCCGAGCACGGCGACCGCAGCATTCCGCCGAAGCCACTGCCACGCGAGCCGCCAGCGCGAGTCGGTCTTCTCGGTGCTAAGGCCGCGCACGCGACCTCGAAGCTTCGCCATACCGAGCGCGATGCGCGGCGTGCCGACGCGCAACAAAAACGAGAGGTCGCCACGTTGATGCTCGAGCGTGTCGACGAACTTCACGAGCCCATCGAGCCCGCTGTCTCCGAATCTCGCCATCGCGTAGCGCAAACGCTCCGGCGCGGGTGCATCGTCGGTGAGCGCGCCGGCGTTCCACGCGGCGAGCGTGGAAGAGTCCGGCAATCGCTCACGACTGAATACGAAGAACCCAACGGAGCGACCTTGCGCGAGCCGCAGCGCGTGCGTTGCGATCGTATCGGCGGATGCGGACGACGTCGCGTAAGCGTGATCTCGTCCCGTCATGAGCGCTTGCACGCGCTCTCCGGTTTGCCACGTCACGGTGATCGGTCGTTCGATCGGGGTTACTGAGAGCGTGATCTTCAGGCGCCTCGGTCGCGTCTTTTCGAGCCAAGGTGGTGCGCGGAAAATCGGCGGCAGCTCACCTGGCGTCGCCGTGGCGCCGTCGGTTGCGCTCTCTGCGCGCTTCGCACCGGCGTGAACCTCTCGCGCGATCTTCGAGCCGATGGGCGCGAGCGCCCCCGAAAAACGCGGATACCGTCCAAAATAAGCCTGAACGTAAGGCCGCGCGATGGCGTACTTCACGAGCGGCGCGAGCGCTTCCGCCGCGCGAGGATCATCGAACTGCGCGAGCGCTTCGGAGAGATGTCGTGCGTCGTTGTCGCGTGGCGCACGAGCGATCTCGAGAAGGAGCGGCAGCACGTCTTCACCAAACGTCACAACGAGCTCGAGCAAGCTTCGAGGCTTCGTGCGTTTGCGCGCGAGGTCGCATGCGACGTCCTTGTCGGTCACGAGTGGGTAGAGCATCTCGTGCGGCATGCCACCGGCCGAAGCGGCATCGCGGCACACCTCCGCGGCCCAGTCGGTGCGTTCGAAGAGCGCGTACGCAATCGTCGTCTTCTGTGCGAGCGATGCGGTCGGCCATAACTGCGTTCCTACATCGATGCATTGTGCACGTATCGCATCGGGCTCTGCGAGAAGCGTCGCGCGCCACGAGGGCTCCGGCTCGGGCGGCGTGGTCCGCACGTGCGCGTACCAAGGACGCCCCGTCGCGCCCATCTCCAGCATGCGCAGCGCGACCTCGAACGCGAACACGATGCCTCGCTGCCGCGGATAAATCGACGTGACGAGCGCGTGGTCGAGGTGTTTCGCCATCAACACGGCAAACACCGCGGCGACGTTCGGGTCGTCGAAGCTCGACATCGTCGGCGTTCGCGCGATCGTCTCCGCTTTTTCCATCCACTCGTCGAACGGCGGGTCCGCGCGCTTTCGCGCCTGAACGAACGTGCTCGCAACCGTGTCGTGGTGTCGCAGCGCTTGTCGCACCGATCCCCACGCAGCACCGACGGCCGGACGCTTGACCGGTTTCGCGCCTGCGCGAGAGCGCGGGACGAGCTGTTTCCGCGCTTCCGCCGTCCACACGAGCATGACGCGTTCGATAATACGCTCTGATAAGGTTCGGGACGTGGCGAGCGTCTTCGCGGTCGTTTCCAAAAAGGTCTTCGAGAGTGAGGCGCGAGCGGCGGGCAAAGTGCTCGGGCTCGGCGGCGTCTGGCCAACCGCGCTTTACAAGAGCACGCATGCGTCGCTCAAGCCGCTCGCGGGTGGCGGGCATTTGTTTCTCGTCACCGTGCGTCCACCGAATGAAGCGCTTTGGCTCATCGCGCTCCTCCGCGATGTGAAAGGCGTGCCCACCGGCTGGACGGCAACTGCGAACAGCACCCCGATCCTCGACATCACGAAGCTCAAAAGCAAAATTCGTTTCGCCACGGGCACGGGCATCACGGCCGAGAAGGGCAAGCTCGGCATGTCGCTTCAAACGCCGCGCACGCTGACCGACGCAGACGTCGCGCTTCTCCTCTCCGTGTGCGTTCCCGGCGCGACTCCGCCTGCTGCGGCAGCTTCTGCAGAGGTCGCGGCCGTCGAAAAGATTTATCACCTCAACGCGCACGAAAAAGGACCGCTACCGTGCCTGTGCGCGAAGTGCCTTGCAAACGCGGGTGAGCGCATCGTCGTCGATGGCGAGGCGTTCGTTCGTCGCGAGGCGCGCGCGAAGAGTCGCGTTCTTTATTACTGGCTCCCGGAAGTGTCACTCGGCTCGGAGAAGAGCGTTCGCTTCGAGATCGAGCGACGCATGAAAACGAGGCTCGCCGATGTGATCGCGCACGGCGCCAGCGGCGGAAAGCCCAAACGCGCCGGGAGCGGCGATGACGACGACGATGATAGCGACGATGAGGACGACGAATGATCCCCGCGCTCCTCTCGCCGTCGCGTCACGTTCGGCGTCACGCGCTCGACCGACTTCCAGTCGATCGCGAAACGGCATACGCAGCGCGCGAGCTGCTCGTGACCGACGAGGACGCAAGCGTGCGTGCGCGCGCCGCGTTTTTCCTCGCGAAGGCGCCCGTGGAGATTGCGCTCGCGCCGCTGCAAGATGCGCTCGATGATCCGATGCCGCTCGTTCGGCACGCTGCGGTTCGCGCGCTAGCGTTCTCCAGTGACGTCGATTCGTTCGAGCGCGTCGCGCGCGTCGCCATCGAAGATCCGATTTGGTGGGTGCGTCGTGCCGCGGTCATTTCGGCGGCATCGCTCGGTGGGGCGTCGAGCGTAGCGACGCTGCGTGAGGCGCTCGAAGATCCGTTTTGGCGCGTTCGCGCCGCGGCCGTTCGCGCATGGCTCTCGCTCGGTGAAGGTGATCTTGGTCCCGCAACGAGCGCGAGATCTGCGGGAGCGCTCTCGTACATCCAGCGCAGGCTCGGTGGCCTCGCGAATGAATCAAACGGTGAGCTCGATGTTCCGAATGCGCTCGTTGCGCGGCTCGATCCCGATCCGGCCGTCGTCACGGCGCGGGTCGAACGTGGGGACGCCGTGACTCCCGCCTTCTTGGTCGAGTGCCTCGGTGATCCACACCAAACGTTGCGCGTGACGGCGCGCAAACGCCTTGCGCGGACGCGGGACATGCGCGCATTCGAGCTCGCGCTCTTGTGGCTCGACGAGCCACGCATTCCGCACGCAGCGAAGACGGTCATCGAGCTCCTCGATCGTCTCGACGCAGACGACGCACACCAGCTGCTCGACATCGCGTTCGAGCGCGGCGCGGCCGGCGCGCTCTGTTGGGCAGCCTCGTATGTCGGGCTCACGCGCGACGCATCACGAGTCGATGCGCTCATCGGGCACGTTCGCGCGGCCGAAGCCATCGTGCGATGTGCAGTCATCACGGCGCTCGGTGAAATCGGCGGTGATTTGGCCGTAGAAGCGATCGTCGCCGCACTCGGCGATTCCGATGCGCGCGTCGTGCGCACCGCGGTCGAGACGCTCTTCACTCACGGCGATGCACGCGCAGATGCAGCCCTGGCCGCGCTATCGCTCGACGCCACCGTTGCGATACGGCGCGTGCTCGTGGCCGCTGCGGCCGAGCGCAAAGACATGGATGCATTGCGCACGCTCTCGCGCGACACCGACGCTCACGTTCGAGCCGCAGCCGTGACGGCGCGCGCATCGATGAACGATCTCGATTCGGCCGAACGCGCAGCTTGCATGGCCGGCGAAGATCCATGGATTCGCATCGCCGCGCTCGATGCGTCTTCCGCCGCGCTCGCGCTCGCAAACGATCCCCAACCCTGGGTGCGCCGCGCAGCGTTCCGGAGTTTCGTCTCCGCGGATGCGCGTCGCGCCGGTCAGCTTGCGAGCGCGTCGGCCGATCCGTGGCTTCAGACGCGCGCCGCTGCGCTTCTCGACCCGCGAGATCCGGAACATCTGGTCTCGCTCTTGCGGCTCGCGCGTGATGCGTCGGCCGCGGTGCGCGCGGCAGCAGCCGATGCGCTCCAGCGCTCCGACATCGACGACGCTCTCGATGCGCTCCTCGCGTCCGATCGCATCCGCGGCGAGGAATACGCATCCGTCCGCATCGCCGCGCTCGCGCATCGCTCTCGCCATTTCGACCCCGCCGATTTCGCTCGCCTCGAAGCTGCATCGCTCATCGAGATCGGCGCGGTTCGCGCTTGGATCGACGACGTACGCAATGTCACGCCCGAGGCTGAAGTCACACAGCCCAAACGTGCCGTCGCCGCTGCTCCTCTTCGCACGCTTGGCGCGTCGGGCATTGGCTCTTCTGCGCTGGTCATCTCCGGCGCTGGAATCATGCCGACGCGCGCCTACGTGGATGCAATGCATGCAGGATGCAACCTTTTCTTCTGGGAGCCGCGTTACCACACGCTTGGCCGCATGCTCGCGGGTCATCGAGACGTAGGCGTCGTGTGCGGCAGCTACGAGGCAACCGAACGCGCCATCGTTTCCGATGTCGATCGCTCACTTCGCAGGCTTCGCCGTGACACGCTCGATGTGTTCCTCCTTTTTTGGGCTCGGTCTCCAGCACGCGTCGCTGCGCCTCTTCACGACGTGCTCGCGCGTCTCAAGCAAGCCGGAAAGATCCGCGCGTTCGGCTTCTCGACGCACGATCGCGAGCTCGCGTGCGATGCGCTCGAAGCCCGCGCATGGGATGTCGTCATGACACGCCACAGCGCAGTGCACCCCGGCGCAGAAGGGCGACTCTTTCCGCTCGCGCGCGAGAAGAACGTCGGCGTTCTCGCCTTCAGCGTCCTTTCCTATGGCCGCGCGCTCGGCGAAACCATTTCCGCGCCCGAAGCCTACGGGTACTCGCTCGCGCAGCCCGGTGTGTCGGCGTGTCTCTCGGCGCCACGCACCTCGGAGGAGATCGAGCAAAACCTCACGGTGCTCTGCGCGCCGCCGCTATCGCCGCAGCGCCAAGTCGATTTGCGCGCGCACGGCAAGACCGTGCACGAAGAGAGTCGCGATTTTGCGCGCTCGATTCGCCGTCACCCCATCGGCCTCGCTGACACACGCGCGCGCGATCTCGTGAAGTGGCTCGATCAAGAAGACGTGCTCGATCCGCGCTTCGAGTGATACGTTCGAGCGTGTCCCGAGGTGTCGCAAAGCTAGCCTTCCGTCCACGATGTTACGTCGTGGCTGACCACGTCCAGCACTGAAGAACGATGAAGAATCACGCGACGTCTAGCACTTCGCGTGGATTTTCTTCTGATGTGAAAGTAGCCGGCACCTCGGGACCACTCTCATGATCGGCAAGTTCCTTCTCGAAATGAAAGCGCTCCTCGTCGACGTCGAGGGCAATCGCGAAAAGATCGAGAAGCTCCTGCGCCGCTCGCGCAGCGACTTGCTCGAGCACGAAGTGCTGAAGTTCTACGCGTCATCGAAAGGCGTCATCCCCGACGATTTCGAAGCACGCATGCGCAGCCGCGATCCACGCGTTCGTCGCACCGCAACGTCGACGATCGATCTCTTCTTCCCGCGTTCACGCGCCGGTCGCTTCCTGCGCATGGTCTCGAAAGATCCGGACGCACAAACGCGCGCCACGGCGTTCCGCGCGATTCGCCGCCTCGGCCTCGGCGACATCGCCATCCCCGACACGCGCTACAGACCGCGCCGGATTCGCGCACGCACGATCGGTGCGTGGAACACCACCGGGTGGCTCTTCGGTCTTCATCGCCGCAAAGTGAAATCGAGCGGGCGCGCCGCCGACATCACGAAGAACAAGCTCCCGCCGCTCACCAAAGTGACGGACATCCTCAAGCTCCTCGCCATCGACGATACCAAATCGCTCGCGCGTCTCTGTCGCGCCGGCACCGCGGCGGGCTCGCCGTATGTCGAATTCGAAATCGACAAAGCCAACGGCACCAAACGCCCGATTGCCGCACCGCGCGCACCGCTCCGAAAAGTTCAGCGCACGATCCTTCGCGAAATCTTGGACAAGATCCCGCTCCACGACGCGGCCCACGGCTTCGTCAAAGGCCGCTCCACGGTGACGAACGCCAAACCGCACGAAGGCGCGATGCTCGTCGTGAAGCTCGACCTCATCGATTTTTTCCCGACGATGCATTTCCGTCGTGTGCGCGGCGTCTTCAACCAGCTCGGCTACAGCGAGAAGACGGCGCACGTGCTCGCATCGCTCTGCACGTATCGCCCGGTGCTCGAAGGAAAGTTCGTCGCGTGGCCGGGTGTGCTTCCGCAAGGCGCGCCAACATCACCCGCGCTCGCGAACATAGCGTGTCGCCGCATGGACGCGCGCCTCGCTGCGCTCGCGAAAAAATCCGACGCGACATACACGCGCTACGCCGACGACCTCACATTCTCGTTCAAAGCCGAACCGAAAACGCTCGGCCGCTTCTTGTGGTGGGTCGATCAAATCTGCCAGCAAGAAGGCTTCGCGGAGAACGCAGGCAAGCGCCGCATCCTCCGCAAGAAGACGCAGCAGCGTGTCACCGGCATCGTCGTGAACTCCGGCATGTTCATCCCGCGCCGCGATCGTCATCGGTTCCGCGCCATCTTGAAGAACGTGAAGAAGAACGGGCTCGACGCTGAAGCTCGCGGCAAAAAAGATTTCTGGGCGTATCTGATGGGTTTTGCGGCCTACGTGAAGATGGTGCAGCCCTCGCTCGGCGCGAAGTGGATAGCCGAAGTGAAAGCGCTCCCACGTCACTGAAAAGAGCTAAAATCCAAGCACCATGAAGTACGCTTTGCTGTTCGTGTGCGTGTGCGCGTGCGGCTCGAGCCCTGCGGTCGTGACTGACGGCGGGACCGACGACGGCGCAATCGTCGATGCCGCGAGCGGCAGCGACTCGAGCGCGAGCGATGGCGGGCTCGTCGATGGCGCCGACGCAAGCGGCTCACCGCAAACTGGCGCGAGCCAAGCGAGCTGCAGCGGCACGTGCTCGCCCGGCACCGTACCCACGAACACCGTCAACGTCGTGTGCGGCGCCAACGGTAGTAGCGGGTGCAGTGGCGCGATCGTCGCGCCGAGTCTCATGGTCGACAACGGCACCGGCACCATCGAGAACCGAAGCTACGGCTTCTACATTCCGAGCGGCCTCAAGCACGATGGCTCCGCCGACGGCATGCCCGCGGCCGTCTTCGACTACTCGCGCACGGGTTGCGGTACTGGCGCCGCGAACGGCGAGTACATGAGCTCGCAAATCGGCCCGGTCGCGGACGCCAATCGCTTCATCGTGATCGAGCTCGAGTGTCTCTCCGGCACGACCAATCCTCTCCATCCCGAGACGGATTGCGGCACGACATGCAGCGCCGCGAAGTCGCCGAGCGACAACCCATACATTCGCGCGGCCGTGCTCGACGCAACAACGCGTTTTTCGATCGACCCTGCGCGTCGCTATCTCGTCGGCGGATCTTCTGCCGCCAACATGGCGCGCGACGCGATATGCAGCACCTCGACGACACCCCACAACTCGTCGCTCTTCCGCGGCATCATGACGATGGGTGGCGGCGCGCAAGCACTCACGGCCAGCAAGTCGGGCGTCTGCCCGAGCGGCGACAAGAGCAGCTTCTGGTTGATGCTCATGGGGAAAGCGAGCCCAGCCGACCCATATCTGACGATGACGGTCGGCAATCACTCGGTGCTCGGCTTCGACGACACGCGCGGATGGTGGGCGAGCTATCTCGGAAGTTGCCAAGCGCCAAATCACACGACGACGAACGGCACGAGCGACGTTTACGACTACTCGGGCTGCACGAACACGGCGAATGCGTCGTCGCCGTTCTTCGAAGCCGTTGCGGTCACCAATGGCGGCCACATGTGGTGCGGCTTGGACGCCGTCACCGCGGGCGCGCCGTACTGCACGAGCGCGACGAACAACACGAACGGCTTCTCGACGGCGCAGTACATGTGGAAATACTTCGCAAGCACCACCGTGCAGTGATCACTTCGGCGGTGGTGGTGGCGCGGGCGGTTTGTTGAATCCGCGCACGACGAAGACCGTGTCGGCGACGTTCTGGAAACCGAATGTCCATTGCAGGAACATGTAGTCGCCGCTCACGCGATCGAAGTACGCGCCCCACGGGCTGTAGAAGCTCCGGAGGAAATCGAATCGAGACGAGACGATCGGATCGCCGCTGCTATTCACGTTGTAGCCAGAGACGCGCGTGTTCTTGTTCGGGTCCCACTCCGCAACGAGGATGCTCTCGATCGGAAAATCAGGCGAGCCCGCGGGCACGTATGCGAAGCCGCCCGCGCCGCAGCCGTTACGGAGCTCGAGCGTCGGCGTGACGCTCGTGACTTTCAAAAGCTGCCCATCGGCGGCGACTTGAATGTGATGCCACTGGCTGATGCCGTTATAAACGGGATACGTCACTCCGCGAAGCTCACCGGCCGACGCGAGGCCTTGTGGAACGAAGCCGAGCCCACCGAGTGATCCTTGCGAGATTAAACCGAGTGCCGACAAATCCGTTTCGCGCGCGGGTGAGGTGCCCGTCGGAAGCAGCTGACCCATGCCTGCGTTCGGCCACTCCGAATAAATCATGAGCGGCCCTCCGTCGGCTCCTGCGTCCGCATCGGTTCCGACGTAGACGAGATTCGCATCGACATACGGCGTGTGCGCGACGAGCGTCGCCGTTCCGTTCCATCCGAGCACGTGCCCGCATGCGTCGCGCTTGATCGGTATCGAATAGATCGCGCCAGCGGTTTGGTCTTCGGAGCCGCCCGCGATGAGAAGTGTGTTGTCGTCCTTCCAATCGATGGTGCATCCACCGAGTGGGTCGGGCACGCCGGGCGGCGCGCCGATGTCGTACACCGCGTAGTCTTTCTGAAACGCTGGCGCGAGCGACACGGGCGGCCCGCCATCGAATCCCGCATCGGGCGGCGCCGGTGGAACGCACACAGCCGCATCGGGCGTCGGTGCCGCTTCGATTTCCGCGTCGCAAAACCCGCATCCGCTCTCGAAGATGACATTCACGTCGCTCGCGGAGTCCGCTCCGCCATCGGCGAATCCGTGCGAGTCGGCACAAGCCGCGAGCCCCGCGCCGACCGAAACGGACATCGCACCGAGCGAGAGCACCCACCGCGCAGTTGATCGCATCACCGCACCTCCTCAGGTGGATTCACCCTAGCGGTTCGTCGTCGCCAGGCTCGTTACATCGCGTTACTTGCGACGCCCAGTTAGCGCGCGCTTGCGACGATGCGGCCGGAGCGCTCGCTGCAGTCGAAGCGCGTAGAGCGGCCGCGGTTTCCGAGGAAGCACGCGCACGTTGGCGTCACCTCGCACTCGGGCGGTAGAGCGCGGCACGCAACTTCCGAGGCGAGGCAATACTCCTGCGACGAGCACGCGTCGCACGTCGTTACGGGCCGCGTCGGTAAGAGCGTGAGGCGCCCGTCCTCGTCGCGGCATGCATCGGTGTGGTCGCCGATACAATCGCACGTCGGTCGCGCGCCGCATGCTTGCGGTAGCGGATGGCAAGCCACGCGACCCGGCGGCGTCACCGAGCAATACTCGCTCGGCTTGCACGCGCACGACTCGGCCACGTCGAGCGGTTTGTAACGCGCACCACACTGCGCGAGCGCCACGGCGATCACGGCTGCACACATCACCGATTTCTTCGGCTTCATGCCCTTGAGACCCACCACGCACGAAACGCTTGGGCCCTCTCGCGGGGCCTAGAACGCACGAACGGGATCGATCGCGCGATCGAAGAGTGGCTCGTCGACCCCGACGGCAGTCGCGATGTCGAGCACGGTCTCGACGATGGTCTCGGCGTCCATCGTCGAAAAGGAGTGCTGGTACTTGCCGTCGAGCGCGTTGTAGCGGCGCATCAACGCCTTCAAGTCAGCGAGCGTCGCATCGTGCGTTCTGTCTTTTCGTTGCGACAGCGCCACGACGGCTTCGTGCGCGAGCTTCTCGCACGCCGCGATCATCTTCGCGGGAACCTCACCGCGCCAGTCCGTGAAAAACCGCGTGCGCGTGAGCGAACGAACGCCGGCTTTCGCGAGCTGCTTCCTCGCCTTGGCGAGCGCGCGAGCGGCGCGTAGATCGCTCGCTTTCTCTCTCTCTGCCTCGCGCTTCTGCGCCGCGACGATGGCCGCGCGATTGTGATCCCACTCCCACTGTGCCGCTGTCATGCGCCGCAGCGAGATCCAGTCATCCATCTCCGTTATTTTTCCGGTGATCGATTTCTGCCTCGTCTTCCTGTGTGCATCGTCAGGATGCGCGGCGAGCGCACGTTCCGTCGCCGCAAGCGCGACGAAGCCGACGGCTCGAAACGGACGCCGCGGCGCTTCGGCGCTCAGCCAGCATCCGATCTTCTTCACTGTGCCCGCCCATCGATTGAACATGCGAGCCTGGCGCGCTCGCGCGCTACGCCGAACGTGCCCTTCGGTCGCGGAGCCTGCTGGCCCGTCCCACCTCGTCACGATCACGCAAATCATCGGAGTCGGCCCACGTGTGCGGCACATGCGCGAGGTGAGCGGACAATCCGGTGTGTCAGCGATCACGCGGCAGATCGCTTCACGCTTTCCGAACGTCATCGCAAGCACGTCCCCGGGGATGGGTATCCGCTTCACAGCGGAGAACGTACCATCATCGTCCCGGCGGCGAGTAATCGCTCCTGGCATCACGCAACTCGGTGACGCATCTTCTGAGGCGATGAACCCCGTGTTGGCGAAGCTCGCGAAAGACATCGCGGAGCTTCACAAGGAGCACCCATTGGATCGTTCGGCGTCTACCGCAATCACGAGCGCCTTGCTCACGCGGGCCCTGAGTTCACGTTGAGCGCCGACGAGTGGAAGGAGCTCTTCGAACGGATTGGCCGTGAGTGTTACTCACCGGCGCACACGTCTAGCGACGCCCGCCGCGCGATGCACAATTCGAAGCTGCGACGCGGTGACGCTGTTGTTTGGAGTCTGCACGTGATGCCCGGCATCGTGGTCATCGCGGAACCGAGAGAAGCGGAGTACGTCGGCGTGGTGGGAGTGTGGCTGCTGCAGCTGCGCTTCCCTTCGATGCGCAAACGCGAGATGCGCAGCTGGCGCGACGCCAAGACCGGACGTGAGGCGTGGGCGCGCTTCAAGCGCTGGCTGGCGCGCACGAGGCCGGACGACTACGGCGATGCTCCGTATTGGCCCGACTACCACTCATCGCACCTTCTTTGGACCGGACCGCAAGCGAAGCGCCTCGTGCTCTTCGAGAAGCAGCACACGATGATGCGTTTCTCTCACCGCACGGACTCCATGTATTTTACACGTTACGCAGTCATCGACTCGCGGTCGACTGGTTGGGCATCGACGACGCTTGGCTCCGCCGCGCCCGCACACTCGAGCGCCCGATCATCTCGCGAGAAATTCGGATGGTTGGATCGAGCGCGAATATTGGTATGTGGTCCAACGTCTCGCGCCCGGTGCGCGCGCAATGATTGGCGAGGAATGTTTCGCGGTCCTCGAGAGCGGAACGACAATGGAATCCGAATCGTTCGCGGACATCATGCCCGAGATGATTCGCCGCAAGCTCGGGCGCCGGTGATGTCACCAACCCCTCTCTGCGGTTGGCATCTCGTTCGGGATCTGTGGCGGTTGGGCATGATTAGGCTCGCAATCGGCTTGGCCGTTGGCCTACTCGCGTGCGGCGGCCGGACGGGGCTCGGCAACGGCGGACACGTCGACGCGAGCGCGCTCGGCGACGCGGCGACCGACGCGCGCACGGCCGACGGCGCGCCCGACTCGCCAACCACGGGCGGGCCGTGTTCCGTGACGAGCATCACGACGCTCGCGAGCGATCAGTCACCGCGCGACATTCAGCTCGACGCACTCCACATCTATTGGCTGAACGACAACCCGAGCGGCATTCGTCGCATGTCGAAGAGCGGAGGTGTCGTCGAGGACGTGACCACCTTGCCCGGCGAAGTCGGCTGGTCGCTCGCAGTCGATGACGCGTTCGTCTACGCAGGCGGCGGCGGCGCCGTGTGGCGTGCGCCGAAAGACGGCGGACCCGCGACGCAGCTCGCAACAGCAAACCTCGCCTACGGCTTGGCCGTCGACGCGACGACGCTCTACTTCACCGACGTTAGCGTGGACGTGCGTTCGGTGCCAAAGGGCGGCGGCCAGATGATATCGCTTGCCGCGCCCGCAGGCGGAGCGATGCGCGTGGCCACCAGCGCCGACGGGTATGTGTATTATACATGGTGGAGCGAACAGGGCGGCATGGGCCGCGTGCCCGTAGGCGGCGGCTTGGCAGAGTCTCTCGGGCACGGGCCGTACGCCGACTACGTGTTGACGGACACGGTCAATGTCTACTGGGACGACGAGCACTCGATCTGGAAGATGCCCAAGGCAGGCGGGTTGCAGGGTGCAGCTCGCGGGAAGCGGCGATAACCCACAAGGGCTCGCGCTCGACGACACCTTCGTCTATTGGGCAGACTTCTCGTCGGTCTGGAAAGTGGCGAAGACAAGCGGCGGGCTCGCGATCTTCGCCGACAGCCAAGAGAACGCACGCGCCGTCGCCGTCGACGAGACGTGCGTGTACTGGACGCTCGACCCCATCGTCGGCGAGATCCGCGCCGCCCCTCGCTGACGTCGCGTTTTCGAGGGGGCTTATCGTCCACGAGCACGTGTCAGCAGAAGGATGCACTGCGACGTCTTTGAGCGACGCGTCGTGAATCGCCACATCGATCTCGATCAGAGCGCTAGCGAAGGCAGGCCCACGACCGCCGTGGGTACACCTGACCACCCGACAGTTTGCCCGGCGCTCACCGCGATGATCGTAAACGGCCCAGAATCGGCGCTGTTGCTCCTCAGGGATGCTCTGTTGCGTGGGCCGCTGCACATTCATTGCTGCGCGGTGGCGGTGATTGCTGGGTCTGGCAGCCGAATGAACAGCAGACACAAATGTTGGTAATAGGTTGTCGGGCACAACGTAGTAGACGCCTTGCTGCGTCCGCGTCGTTGTTGTCGCTGTGTTTTCTTGGACGTCAAGCCCAGGCTGACCATGAGCCCTCATTTAGGGCCGGGTCGCGGGTCCAATCACGTGGCGTTTGCATCCCACCGCGCGTCATTGCACCGTTCGGCACATGCGGCCGGGCGCGCGTATCAAAGTTGGCATCGGGTGGACGCTCGCCATCGTCGCCCTGACTCCTGCGCTCTGGCACATTGCTTCGCTCGCACACGTCCTCGTGCTCCGCGTCGGATTCCCACTCGATCTCGAGTGGCTCGAGAGCGGGCAAATCTACCAAGTGTATCGCGTGCTGCACGGCCTGCCGCTCTACACCCGCCCCGACGTGTTCGTCCCGTATCCCTACCCGCCGGGCTACTTCATTGCGGTCGCGAGCCTCGGTGCCGTCACCCGCCTCGACTTCTGGACCGCGCGCGCCGTCTCCGATGTGTGTCTCGTCGGCGTGCTCGTCATCCAGGCGTTCGAGCTTCGACGACTCGGGCTGCGATGGTACGGCGCGGCTCTCGCCGTTCTGGTCACCGCCGGGGTCGCGGCGAGCTATCCGCTCGTCGGCGGATCGTTCGACCTCGCGCGCGCCGACACGATGAACGTCGCGCTCGCCGCGCTCGCCGCCACGCTCGTGTCCGAGCACGTGATGTCGACCGCGCGTGTCGTGGGGATTTCGGCCGTGCTCACCGCTGCGGTGTACACCAAACAGACCAACGTCTTTTTCGCAGCGTGGATCGTCCTCTACGTGATCGCGCGCCAGCGTCGCGCGGGCCTCATGATCGCGGCAGTTACGTTCACGTTGTGCGCGGCGCTCTTGAGCTGGCTCGAGTGGTCAACGCAAGGGTGGTTCGTGCGGTGGATCTTCAGCATGCGCAATCACGTGATCGTTTGGGAGCACCTGACCGAAGGCATCCATGTCGCACGCGAAGGCGCGCCGTTCATCGTCATCATCCCGGTCGTCGCCGGCGGCGTCGCGTTCGTGCGCCGACTTCGCGCGCGGACGGTTTTGTGGCTTGGGTTGGCCGTCGCCGCGGTGCCAGCGGCGTTTCTTCCGATGATCGAAGAGGGCGGCTGGGTCAACAGCATGACGCCGCTGCTCGTATTTTCGTGGATCGCGGCGGCGCTACTCGTGGGCGACATCGATCGCGGTCTCGGGCGAACGCGCTCGGCGGTCGGCGTTCGCGCGTTCGTTCTCGCCGGCGCGTGGTGGCATTTGCACCAAGCCGAATGGAGCCCGGGTTCGTTCGTTCCGAGCGCGCAACGCTGGGCAGATGCCGAGGCACTTCACGCGTTCGTTCGCGCTCTTCCCGGAGACGTCGCGATGCCCACATACCCGTTCGTCCCAGTGCGTGATGGCAAATCCACGGCGCAGATGTCGCTCATCGCTTGCTTCGATGCGTCACAGCGAGGCCGCGGCATCGTTTGCGATCATCACGACGCCATCCTCGCGACAGGCGCCGAGTGGGTTCTTTTTGGAAACCTGTCATACGAGCTCCGGAACGACACCCTTCAGGGCTACACACTCGTGCGCGAGGTCGACTTGGACTTTGCGATCTTGACGGAGCACTCGGGCGAAGGTCCCAAACGCTTATGGCACCGAAATCCGTGACATCACGATGAACGACCACCCGCTTTTTCAGCACCCCGCCCACGAGCAGTCGGCTTTCACGGCGGCCTCGCTGCTTGCGGCCGTAAAGGTCGAGCGGGCGCTACCGAGCGTGCGCGTGCCCGACGTTTGCGTGCTCGAGTTCGACGGAGACCTGACGGACAGACTCCGGCGTTCGGGAGTGGCGGTCGATCACGAGACCTGGGCCTGCTTTCACACGCAAATGAGTCGAATGGAAATCGATGGAATGCCCGTCGGTATCGTGGCTCGCACGATCGGTGGGCCATACGCTGTGCTCATCGCCGAGCAACTCGTCGCGAGCGGAGCGCGCGTGGTGCTGGCGCTGACGTCCGCGGGTCGCATCAGCGAGTCGCTACCGATTCCGAGCCTCGTCGTTGTCGACGAGGCCATTCGCGACGAGGGAACGAGCCTTCACTACGTCCCACCGTCGCCGACGATTCGCGGTGACGATGCGCTCGCGCATCTCATCGCCGACGAGCTCGCATCGCTCGCGTTGCCAGTGGTGCGCGGGCTCGTGTGGACCACGGACGCCCCCTACCGCGAGACGAGAGAGCGCATCGCCGCGCACGCGAGCCGAGGAGCGCTCGCCGTCGAGATGCAAGCCGCATCTCTCTTCGGTTTCGCTGCAGCGCGAGGCGCGCGCGTTGGTGTCGTGGCACACGTCACGAATGCAATCGACAACGAGGCATTCGAAAAGGGCCCCGCAGACGAAGACGAACGCATTCTGTTCGCGATGTGCAGAGCGGCATATCGCTCGCTGGACAGCGCGCGGACGACGCGGTAGCCACTCGCCATGGACATTCAGGCCGCATCCAACCACGCGCGCGAAATCGCTGAGAAGGTGCTGGCACCGTCGGCCAACACGAACGACAAAGAAGCTCGATTTTCCACGGAGGCCCTGAAGAAGCTCGGTGAAACGGGCTTGCTCGGGCTCACCGTGGCGAAGGAGCACGGCGGCGCAGGTCTCGGGCCACGCGCATTCGCGGACGTCATGGCCATTCTGTCGGAGGCCGATGCGTCGGTGGGCATGGTGTACATGATGCACATCTGCGCGACGCAGGTGATTGCCGTGAGCGGCGGCCACGCGGCAACGCTCGGTGCGATCGCCAAAGGCAGTCACCTCTCGACGCTCGCGTTCAGCGAGGCGGGTTCGCGCAGCCACTTCTGGGCGCCGATCTCTCGCGCCGCGAAGACGCCGGGCGGCGTGCGCATCAACGCGAAGAAATCCTGGGTCACGAGTGCGGGCCACGCTGACAGCTACGTGATCACGACGCTCGCCGTCGACGGTAAAGGTCCGACAGATTCGACGCTCTACCTCGTTCCGCGCGACGCGAGCGGCATCCACATCGCCGCACCGTGGGACGGCATGGGTCTCCGCGCAAACGCATCCGCAGCGATGACGTTCGAGGCCGTCGACGTCGCCGCGGCGAATCGCGTGAGTGACGAGGGCGGCGGTTTCAAAGCCAAGCTCGACGTTGTCCTGCCTTGGTTTTGCCTGGGCATCGCCGCTGTTGGCCTTGGCATCTGCCGCGCAGCAACGGCCGCGACGACCGCGCACCTCAAGTCGAGCCGCTTCGAGCACCTGGGAAACGTCTCGCTCGGTGAAGCGCTGCCGAACCTCCGCGCGAACCTCGCCGACATGCAGATCGCCACCGACGGCCTCGCGCTTCGCGTCGCGGATTTGTGTCATCACCTCGAAAACCCCGGCCCGCTCACGATGCTGCGCGTTCTCGAGGCCAAGGCCGCAGCGAACGAAGACGTCATCCGCGTCACGTCGACGGCGATGCGAACTTGCGGCGGAGCCGCGTTCTCGAAACACACGAGCATCGATCGCTTCTTTCGCGATGCGCACGCCGGCGCCGTGATGGCGCCCACCGTCGATGTGCTGCGAGAGTTCATCGGCAAAGCGCTGCTGGGCATTCCACTCTTCTGAGGCGAACCATGGATATCTTGATCGGTGCGGTCGCTTACAACCCCAAGGTCGTCGACATCTGGGAGGGAATGCGGCGCTACTTTCGTGAAGAGGCGCATGTTCCGGTCGAGGTCGTCCTTTTCCTGAGCTACGAGGCGCAGGTCGACGCGCTCCTCGCGTCGAGGATCGACATCGCGTGGAACACGAACCTCGCTTATCTGCAGAGCGAATATCGAACGGCAGGAAAATGCGTCGCGCTCGCGATGCGTGACACCGACATCGACTGGCGGACGATCATCGTCTCGCCGACCGGCGGCAACGTGCGCAAGCTCGATGACCTTCGTGGCAAACGGCTCGCGCTCGGCAGCCGTGACAGCGGACACGCGGCGATCTTGCCTGTGCACTTCCTCGCCGAGGGGGGCCTCATCGAGGGCAAAGATTATCAATCGCTTCGTTTCAACACTGACCTAGGCAAACACGGTGACACCGGCACGAGCGAGATCGACGTGCTCAAAGCCGTCATGACCGGTGAAGCCGACGCAGGCGCGGTGGGCAGCCCGTTTTGGGCGGGCGTGCACGAAAGCAAGCTCGTGCCCGCGGGTGCGCTCGGTGTCGTGTGGGAGTCGCCGTCGTACCACCACTGCATGTTCACCGCGCGCGAGGGGCTCTCCACTGAAGCGCGCGACACGTTCACCGACGCGCTTTTCAAGATGCAATGGGGCAATCCAAAGCACCGACCCGTGCTCGAAGCCGAAGGGCTGAAGGAGTGGGTGCGTCCGCGCTCCGAAGGTTATGTGTCGCTGCGCGCGGCCGCCAAGCATCAGGGATTTTTCGACGACCCACGCTGACATGGCCATTCACGCCGAGAGCGAGCTCAGCGCGGCGGGGAAAGACTTCGCCTCGGGTCTCTTGTTGGTGCTCGTGTCGGGCCTTCGCGAGATCGAAAACGGTCAGCTCATCGCGCTGACTGCGGACGCGGGCGTCGGCGAAGACCTCGAGCGCTGGGCGCGCTTCACCGGCAACGCGCTCGTCGCAACGTCGATCGCGCCGACGGGGACACGCTTCGTCATCCGGAAGGGCGCGGCGCCAAGTGAATCGGAGGCGCCGCGAATCGGCGAGCGTCTTTGGCTCTACACGAACTTCCACTGCAATCTCTCTTGCGACTATTGCTGCGTGCGCTCATCACCGACCGCCGCGCGAAAGGAGCTGGCGCTCTCCACGATTCGACGCGTCGCCGACGAAGCGCGCGACGCTGGGGTTCGCGAGATTTTCTTGACCGGTGGTGAGCCGTTCTTGCGCGACGACATCGGCGAGATACTCGAGGTCTGCTCGCGCGTCATGCCGACGACCGTGCTCACGAACGGCATGCTCTTCGCCGGCAAACGTCGCGAGTCGCTGCGCGGACTGTCGCGCACCAACGTCGTTTTTCAAGTCAGCGTCGACAGCCCAACGTCCGACGCACACGACAAACACCGCGGCGAGGGAACGTGGGCGAAAGCCTGGCGTGGTGTCTCCCTCGCGCGCGAGGAGGGTTTTCGCGTGCGTCTCGCCGCGACGGTCCCCGATGACGCCGCCGAACGAGCGCTCACCGCGTTCTTGGATCGCGAGGGCATCGCGCCTGAAGACCGCGTGATTCGCCGTGTCGCTCTTCGCGGGTTTGCCGAAGCCGGCATCGCGCTCGCGCGCGCCGACCTCATCCCCGAGGTGACGCTCACGCATGACGGCGTCTACTGGCACCCCGTCGGCGCGACCGATGACGACTTCTTCGTGACGCTCGATCACTTTCCGCTCGTCAACGCCATCGACGCCGTGCGTCTCGCGTACGCCGAAGACCGGCGCTTTGCTACATCGCTAGCGAGCGTGTTTCACTGCGCCTGAGCGCCTGCCGCGTTTGACGACGCCGTGCCGCAAGATGGCGGACGTAATCTTCGCGGACGCACGAACGGTTCCGCGTACGGTGCCCGAGATTTTCGATACGCCGACACGCCGCCTTCGACACTTCACTTCGACCTCGACGACCACGAGTTTTTCGGTGTGGGCGTTGAGTAGCATCTCGATGATGTAGCCCATCCCGGTGTCGCGAAGCGCGAGGCGGTCGAGCCCTTCGACGGTGATCGCTTTGAACGGCGGCATGTCGCGATAGCTCACACCGACGAAGCGCATCAAGAGCGGCGCGAGCCAATTGCCGAATCGCTGCACGGGCGTCATCGCGCCCGCCTCGGTGGAGCGTCGTGTGCGCACGCCGAGCACCAACTCTGCGCGCCCGCTGTCGATCGGACCGAGCAGCAACGGCGCTTCGCTGGGGTCGTCGCTTCCGTCGCCATCGAGGAAGAGGATCGTTCGCGCTCCAAGCTCGCGCGCTCGCTTCACACCCGCGAGGCACGCAGCGCCATAACCGCGCTGAGGTTCCGTGACGACGATGGCCCCCGCGGCGCGCGCGATCGACGGTGTTCGGTCGCGGCTTCCGTTGTCGACCACGACGACGGCATCCACGTGCTCCATCACGCCGCGAACGACGTCACCAATCGAACCTTCTTCGTCGAGCGCCGGAATGACCGCGACCTTCATCACGTCTCGTCTGCCGCCAGCGCCGCGGCCGTGCGCGGGGCGCGGTCGGGTGAGCTACGTAGCTCGACTCGAAGGCGATCGAGATCGCGCGCGTCGTCGACGTCATATGCGTACGGTAGCTCTTCGAGCGTGATGCCGAGCGCCGCGCATCGCGCACGTGTCTGCTCTTGCACGCGCGACGTGCTCCACGTGATTTCTTCGAGGATGCCGCGCTCCGCCGATGTCATTGCGATGAGCCAGTACCCGCCGTCGTCGCACGGACCCATCAGCGCTCGTGTGGGAGTGAATCGCGCGAGCGCGCGTCCTGCTTCCGCCCAAGGCGCGGTTGGAGAATCGCTGTCGACGAGCGCGACCGCGTCTCCGCTCGCGCCGAGCGTCGTGACGGCGTGCCGCAGGCGCTCGCCGAGGCCCAAGCCCTCTTGCGGAACAACCTCCCACGAACGCGAAGCGATCGCGCGAAGCGTGGCGACGCCGTCGTCTTCCGGAGCCGCGAGCAAAACGAGCCGCGCGTCGCAGTGGCGTTCGATCGCGTCGAGTGTGTCGAGAACCATCGCGCGGTAAAGCGCCGTCGCCCGCACGTCGCCAATCGACGTCGCGAGGCGCGTCTTGCAACGTCCGAGCACGGGGCCGCGCGCCATCACGCCGACAATCATCGAGGTGGCTCAGTTCACCGTGAGCGTTGCGCTCGCAAGATTGCTCGTGATGCATCCCGCGGTCGTCGCGGAGAACCAATACGTGTAGACGCCGGGCTGTGACGGCGCGCTAAACGAGCGCTTCCACACGCCATCAGGGAAGTTGTCTTTCTGTCCTTGCGATGGAGGGTCGAGCTCGACGCCCCACGAGCGCGTCGCCTCGACGACCAAGTTCTCGTCGGAGAGCGGATCCGTCGGCGACCAGGTCGCGAGCGTCGCGGAGAAGACGACCGCGCTCCCTGCGGTCACTGTCGGCTGATCGAATCCGACGTTCGTAATCGTGGGCGCAGCTTGCCCGCTCGGCAGGTGCCCCATCGTGAGCGCCACGGTCGTACCCGTCGATGTGTCGAGCGACGCACGCGAGTAATAATAGCCGTTGGCGAACGAGTGAAAGCCGAGCGCGCCGGCACGCACATCCATACTGAACGATCCGGTCGCGTCGGTGACTGCGCCGAACACGTAGTACGGGCTCGCGTGGGCCAAGTCGCACCACGCGACGTACGTGCCGCCATATTCGACCGCGATCATTGCCGACGCGATCGGCGTGCCGTCTTGTACGTCGGTGACCGTGCCGGTGACGTGGACGACACCACCATCCGGCAAAGGAATTTGCGTGCACACGCCGCTTTCGGCGCCCGCATCAATCGTATCCGTTTGCCCCAAATAGCAGGCTGGAAGCAGCGCGATGATCGCGAGGTGTGGAAAGCCGGCCATGCGAGACTCTACGCTGCGAAGGTCACGGCGGTTTCGCCTAAAAAAACGCGCAACCGTCTCGGCGCCCGTGCGTATCGTGAGTGTATGCGTCTCGCGCATCGATTGGCCGCTGTTTTGTGCGGGGCCGCTGCGGCCGCCGCGTGCGGCGATGTCGGGTCAGGATCGCAGGCCATGCCGGTCGCGGACGCAGCCGGGTGTCCGTCGGGCGATGAGAGCGTTCAGCGGCACGGAACGGCTTGTTTGTGCTGCCATTCGGACGAGTTTGGCGTCGCGGGCTCGATTGACCCGATGGGCTCACCGGTTGCACGCGTGCTCGTAACCGACAGTGAAGGCAGCACGGCGGACCTCGTGCCAAATTCCTTCGGCAACTTCTTTCGCCATTTCACGATGACGCCACCGCTACGTGCAAGCGTCTACGCGCAGGATGGACGCGCAGTCACGATGACCGCAGATGCGCCAAGCGCGGACTGCAACGGATGCCACGTCACAGGCGGCCTGGCGCCACCGATCCACGGTCCGTGATCACTTCGCGGGTGGGGCGGTGGTGGATGCACCATTGCACGAAGTCTTCGTCCCGCCCGAGCCGTTGCATGAGGTCTTCCCACCTGCTGCGTTGCACGACGCTTTGCCGGCGCTTGCGGTGGGTGTGGCCGACGCCCCCGACGCAGTATTCTCACCGCCACACCCAACGATGAGGCCGACGAGAATTCCTGAAGCTGCAGTCGCGGCGAGAATTTTTCCGATGTTCATTTGGCGTTCTCCTTAGTCGCCATACGTACGCTCGCCGGCGAAAAACGGTTTCGCGAGACTATAGTCGGGGAATGAAGCTTCCCATGGACGGCGGGTGTCGCTGCGACCGCGTTCGGATGCGCATAACGAAGGCGCCGGTCATCACCTGCGCGTGTCACTGCAACGGTTGCCAGCGCATGTCGTCGAGCGCCTTCTCACTGACGGCGATCTTTCTGGCAGATGCCCTCGAGCTGACGCGCGGCGAACCAGTCATCGGCGGGCTCCACGGCCCGGACCTCCATCACTTCCTCTGCCGGCACTGCATGACCTGGATGTTCACGCGAGTCGCCGCGATGCCACACATCGTGAACGTGCGCCCGACAATGCTCGACGACCACGCGTGGTTTTCGCCGTTCATGGAGACCTTCACGAAGACGAAGCTTCCGTGGGCGACCACGGGCGCGGCGCAATCGTTCGAGGAGTTCCCGCCGGTGGAGGCGTTCGCAGGTCTGCTGAAGGCTTACGCGGCAAGTCGCGAGACCGACGGCTCCACGTAACGTTTGGCGCGCACCGAGCGACGGCTGCCGAGTGTCAGCGCTTTCGTCTTCGCCGCGTGAGCGGGCGGTCCGCCACGGGGGCGCGGGCGCCGTAGCGCAACCCGTCGATCAGCAGGTCGACCATGCGCCGACTGTGGACCGCTTCGTCGTCGCCGGTGGCGATGGAGAGATTGCCGACCGCACGCAGCAGCGGGTAGGGCTCGACGTCGTCGCGGATCTGACCCGCGCCGACCGCTGCGTCGAGCAACGATTGAAGCGCCGGCTCGAGGTGCTGCCGGAAGTACCCGGGGAGCGCGTCGAACGCTGGGTCTCCGGAGTGCAGCGCGGCAGCGAGGCCTCGCTTGGTGGCGATGAAGGCCGTGTATCGCCGGAGCCAGCGGGCCAGCGCTTCGCCCGGCTGATGTTCGCGTAAAAGCGCAGGAGCGGCGCTCGCGCAGGCGTCGACCTCGCGTCGAAAGACAGCGGCGACGAGATCCGAGCGCTGGGGAAAGTGCCGATAGACAGTCGCGATGCCGACGCCGGCGCGGGCCGCGATGTCACGAACTGGCGCGTCCACACCAGAGGCGCCGAAGACGGCCTTTGCCGTTTCGAGCAGTGCGTCGAGGTTGCGTTGAGCGTCAGCGCGCACGCTGCGCCGCGCGCCGGGCGATGCCTTCTTGAGCTTCTCAGCTTTGCTGGGCTTCCTCACGTGCATTCCTGCTTCGGTCGAATCCTGCGCTCCCGTACCACCGTTGACAAGCGGAACTATGTTCCGTATCAAGTTGTCTATCTGATCGGAACGTTGTTCCGTTCAGAGGGAGACAGCCCATGCCCCTGAATCATTACGTCACCCTCGGCCGGTCAGGCCTCCGCGTCAGCCCCTTCTGCTTGGGGGCCATGACCTTCGGCGAAGATATCGGACCCGGCTTCGGCTCGAACGTGAAGGACTCGGAGCACATCATCGATCGGTACCTCGAGCTCGGCGGCAACTTCATCGACACCGCGAACTTCTACACGCGCGGTCACTCCGAAAAGATCATCGGCGACCATCTCGCGCACGATCGCGAGAAGCGCGACCGCGTCGTCATTGCCACCAAGTTCAGCGGCAACCTCTACCCGGGCGACCCCAACGGCGGCGGCTCGAACCGAAAGGCGATCATCGCAGCGTGCGAGCAATCGCTGCGGCGCCTCCGCACCGACTACATCGACCTCTACTATCTACACATTTGGGACAAGCACACGCCCATCGAGGAGACCGCCCATGCCATGCACGACCTCGTGCAGTCGGGGAAGGTTCGTTACCTCGGCATCTCGGACACTCCGGCTTGGAAGGTCGCGCAGGCACAGCTGCTCGCGCAGTTTCGCGGCTGGGCGCCGTTCATCGCGTTGCAGATCGAGTACTCGCTCGCCGAGCGCACGGTCGAGGGCGAGCTCGTTCCCATGGCGCAGGAGCTTGGGTTGGGCATCGTGCCGTGGTCGCCGCTCGCCGGCGGTCGACTCAGCGGGAAGTACACGCGCGAGAACGCGGGCAAGGTGACGGGCGGCCGAGCAGCGATGGTCGCGGGACGGCTAAAGGAGAAGGACTACGAGATCGTCGACGTGCTCACCCGCATCGCCAAAGAGCTGAACACCACGGTGCCGCGCGCCGCTCTCGGTTGGGTGTGCTCGAAGCCGCGCGTCGCGTCGACGATCATCGGCGCACGAACGATCGAGCAATTCGAGGACAACGCGAAGGCGCTCGAGCTGACGCTGACGGCGGAGCAGCTTGGAGCGCTCGATGCCGTCTCTGCGCCGCAGTTGCCGTTCCCGATCCCGTTTTTGGGCATGGCGTCGGCGGTCTACAGCGGTGGGACCACCATCAACGGGGAAACGCCACAGAGCTCGCCCATCATGCCGCAACGGCGCGGCGAGCATCACTGAATAGCCATGACGATTTCCACGGGAGCGCGCAACAAGACGTCGGCGCACGGAGCGACGAGCCACGGGCCCTCACCGCAGAACAGCAAGCTGACCACGTCGCGTCGCCCGACGACATCGTGGATTGGGGACGAGATGAAGAGACGCCTGCTCACGTGACTCGCGGCGAATAGATGCGCTAGCTAGGGCAGTCCCACGACCGCGGTGGGCACGTCCGTTTGTTGGGGACCGCCGTCGGCTTGACCGTTTCCGAGCTCGCCCCATTGATTATCTCCCCAACACTCGACTGCACCCGATTGCAGGACAGCGCACGAATGCAGTTCACCCGCCGCCATCCACGAGACCGGTCCGAGAGGTGCAACGAGAACGGGCGAGTCGCGCTCTACGAACGAGCCATCGCCGAGTTGCCCCAGGGCGTTTGAGCCCCAACATTTCATGGCTCCCGAGGACTCAAGTGCGCATGTGTGAAAAGCGCCTGCGCTAACCGCGATCGCATTCGTTACGCCTTGCACCAAGACCGGAGACGACGACGTGGTGTTGTTTTTCCCGTCGCCCAGCTCACCATGCGTATCGTTTCCCCAGCAGTACACCTGACCACCTGACAACGCGCACGTATGCATCGTACCTACGGCAACGGCGGTGACGCCTGAAAGGCCTTGAACTTGAGTCGGCGAATAGCGAGCGGTATTGCTTCCGTCGCCGAGCCTGCCATCGACATTCAATCCGAAGCAATATACGGCGCCGCTGACGATGGCGCACGTATCCTGATCGCCTGCGCCGATGGCCGTCGCTGGGCCTGGCAACCCTTGAACTGCGGTGAACGTTGATACGAGAGGTGGAGGAGCTCCTCCGTCGGGCGCACCAATTCCAAGCTCGCCTCGGTCAGCTTCTCCAGTGCAGTAGACAGTTCCTGCGGTCGTGAGCGCGCATGTGTGGAGGCCGCCGCAGGCAACCATCGCGATGGAGGGCAGTCCGACAAGCTTCGTTGGCGCCGCGACGAACGTAGAGGAGGTTTCCCCGTTACCGATCTGTCCGTACTCGTTGTCACCCCAGCAGTATGCGTCGCCCGAGTTTGTCCACGCGCAAGAATGTGCAATGGAGTGTTCGGGTGACAGCGTAACGCCGACGACTCCAGCCAATGCACCAATGAACTTGGGGACATTTGCCAGTTGGTCTGCACCGTCACCGACTTGCCCGACGTCGTCCTCACCCCAACATGCAACGGTTTGGGCGTCGGTAACGGCACACGTGTAGTTTGCTCCTGCGGTCACGGTCCTGATCGTCGATGGCCCTGAATCCGCGGCATCGGCGGCAGCGTCGCCACCTGCGTCGCTGGTTGTTGTGGTGCCGCCGCACCCTGCGAGCACCGTCGCAACAATGACGCACAAAACCGTACGACCGCCATCCGAAATTGTGACGGCCTTGACCGCAGCATCCGCGATCTCGAGCACACCGTACCCCTTGCTCGCGTGTCGTGAAGAGCGGTTCATCGTCACGACGACCGCTCAGAACACGCGCGGGTCGATCGGGTTTGCGTCGGGCGCAGGGGGATCTTGGATCATGGGCGGAGGTTGCCCAGGCTCGTTCGGCGGCGGTGGCGGATCCTCTTGCGGCGGCTTGCTTCGGAACCGGTTCTTTGATCGGCGGCGGTCGTATGGTCGGAGGGTCCTCCACCGCAGGCTCGCTCGCGGGGTGCTTCGCCGGAGCATCGGGCGCTGTTGGGGCCTTCGGGTCTTGAATGACGTTGGCCATGGGCGAATGCTACCGCAATCGAGCGCTACTCGCAGCGCGTTCCGCGCTCGGCACCGAGAACCTTCGGAAGACGATCCTCTCGATCGCCGACGAGTGCATCAGCTCGATGCCCGCGTTTCGATACGCCGGACGCGTCGTCGCCGGATTTCTCGCGACGAGCAAGGGATGCTCGTATGTCCCGTTCAGTGGGACGACGCTCGCGACCGTGGCTGCCGACGTGAAGACGTACGACCAGACCAAGTCCGCGTTGCACTTCGATCCGACCCACGCGCTACCGGTCGCGCTCGTGCGCAAGCTGATTAAGGCGCGGATCGCGGAGAGCGAACGCGGCACACCGGCGAAGAGATCGCGCCGCGCACCGAGCCAGCGGGCTCCGGCGCGTCGCGGCACCAAGCGACCGCGATAGTGACGGCTGGCGACAATCAACGATGGTTACCTGATCCCCTCCTTGTCGCTCAAATCGGTTCGGGCTCGTTGTCTCCATACCCCTACAACTACCGCCGACGCTGGCGGCCTCGAAGCAACAACAGCACGACAAGTGCTATGGGTACAAACGCCATCGGTAGAGGCGATTCGGTTGGCTGCATTGAGCAGGCACACCCGTTCGCTGGTGTGCTGCCCGAATCATCGCCCATCGCGCAGGGTTGACCGATTTTGCAGCAGAGAGGAGTTGTTTGGTTGCATGCGTCCGCAGCGCTATTTGCGTCGTAGCTAATGCCGGTGTCACCGACACGTCCATCAGCAATGGGCGCGTCAGCGATAGCCGCGTCGAGCGAGGCGCCGTCGTTTGCGTCGTTCGCGAGGGCACCATCATCGTTGGCGTCAGAAGACACGGAACCGTCGACGTCCACCTCTGCATGCGCCGCGATAATCGGCGCGCTAAAGACGGCGACTCCAAGAAAGAGTAGTCGCGCGAATCGTTTAGAAGCACCATCGCGCCTCGCGCCGCCACATGCCGCGGCCGTACATTGCAACATAATAGTATAGTACCATTCGCGCGCTTCAGCGTCCCTTCGGCGCTCCCAATCGAATCGTTGGGGAAACGTTGGGACCAACGTTTCAGTATGCGAAATCGGGGGAAAAACTGGTGGTGGCGCCGGGAATCGCACGTTGTTGTAATCGCAGCCGAGCTCCTACGTCCTGCGCGATTACAACAACGTCGATGACCAAGCATGGGGAGCTTTTTGCGAAGCAAAAAGCGAACAGGGTGGAGGCGCCGGGAATCGAATTCTGAAAGCGACGTTTCTTCAACACGGTGATGTCGCTCGTCCTTCACTCTAAGAGTTCGATTCCTTTCGCGGTTCCGCCGTTCGCGGTCTCTACGTCGGTCGACACGAGTCGGCGCGAGGCGACCTGGTTCGTGGAGACATCGTGGTATGCGCTGCACGAGCCCGCGTTCTCGACGAAGCGAGCTGACGTGGCGAGACTATGTGCGTGTCCGATTCACGCGTGCGCAGCGACCTGCTCGAGCGGCGGCACCGTCAGCTCGCCGATTTCTCGCGCGAGCTCGACG
>JBBSFE010000021.1:0-63426 GCA_038239005.1 Polyangiales bacterium | reverse complement strand
ACGCGCACGCAAACGCAAACGCAAACGCAAACGCAAACGCAAACGCAAACGCCTACTTCGTCAGCCGGTCCACTTTCCTCAGCCCCGGAAACAAAACCATCCCCGCTCCCACCACAACGAGCGTCCCGATCCCCCCGGCGAGCGTAGCAGCGCGGGCTCCCCACCATTGGCCGGTGACGCCCGACTCGAACTCGCCGAGCTCGTTCGAAGCGCCTACGAAAACCAGATTCACGGCGGACACGCGGCCGCGCATGTCGGCGGGTGTTTCGATCTGCAAGAGCGTCTGGCGCACGACGATGCTCACCATGTCTGTCGCGCCCGTCACGAACAGCAACGCCAACGACAAGACGAAGCTCTCCGACAACGCGAACCCAACCGTGGCCGCACCGAAGAGCGCCACGCAGATGAACATGATCAACCCCGCTCGTCGCTTCAGCGGGCGGTACGCCAAATAAATTCCGCTGAGCGCGGCTCCAGCACCGGGCGCTGCGCGCAAGAGTCCCAAACCCCACGAGCCCGTGTGAAGGAGCGTCGCGAACACGGGCAACAAGGCCCACGCGCCGCCGAGAAGCACCGCGAACAAATCGAGCGAGATGGAGCCGAGGATGAGCTCGTGCGACCACACATAGCGAACGCCCGCGAACAAGCTCGAGAGCGTGACGCCGCGCTCCTTCATCGACACCGACCGGTGCTCGATGCGCGCGACAGACACCGCCGACATCAGCGAAAGCACCGCAGCCATCACGTACACGGCAGGCGCTCCGAAAAACGCGACGAGCACGCCACCGATGACGGGCCCGACGATGGTCGACGCTTGCCACAGCGAAGAGCCCCACGCGACCGCGCTCTCGAACGCTTCGGGCGCGACGATCTCCGGCAAGATCGCCGACGACGCAGGTTGGCCGAACGCGCGTGAAATCGCCGACGCGAACAGGATCGCGTAAATCGGCCACACGGGCGTCGCGTGACTGCGCGCGTACAAGAAGAGCGCGACCGACACCGCGGCGAACCCCACGTAGACGATCGCGAGCAGCCGGCGCCGGTCGAAGCGATCCACCGCGTGCCCCGCGACGAGCGAGAGCCCCGCGATAGGGACGAACTGCGCGAGGCCGACGTACCCGAGATCGAGCGGGCGATGCGTGCGCTCGAGGACGTCCCACGCGACGGCCGTTCCTTGGGCTTGCGCGGCGACGATGGCGGCGATGCGTGCAAACTGCAATCGTCGAAAATCGGGAAAAGAAAACGGCGAGACCGCCATCAGCGCCGCATCCTGTAGACGACGTGCGTGCGTAGCGCGTGCCCGGCGGGCAATGCTGGGTGCTCGAATGTCGCTGCTTCGTCGTGCGTCATGCCAAGTCGCGTCATGACTGCGAGCGAGCGTGCGTTCGCAGGCGTCGTGATCGCGAGGATCTCTTCGATGTCGAGTCGACCGAAGGCGTCGCGGATGATCGCGCCTGCCGCTTCCGTTGCAAAACCGTGGCCCCATTGATCGAAGGCGAGGCGCCACGCGATCTCGGTGCCAGGGAACGGGGCATTCTCTTCCGTGGGGCTGAGACCGACGATGCCAACGAATGCGCCGGTATCGCGGCGTCTCGCGATGTGACGACCGAAGGCGTGCTCACGCGCGTCGGCGTCGACCGCAGCGATGGCATCGAGATCATCGACGACGATCGGGCGTAGCGAGAGGCGCTGAGTTTCGATCACTCGAACTTGATGCGGCCGAAGCGGGCGCTCTTGTGGAAGTTGCCCTGGCCGCGAATCGGCGACCACGCGAGCGAGAGGCGCTGCCCCTCTTTGAAGCTGTAGAGATCGAGTCGCCACACGTCGCCAGCTTTTGGCGGAATCGCCGTGCGCCCCGGCGCGAATGCGCTCCACGGGATTGCCACCTCGACCGAATAGAAGCGACCGTCCGAAACCCACGCGGCGCGCTCGGCCTTCGACGACCACTCTTGATGCCCGAACACTTTGCCTGCGCCGCCGGTCGTGATGGGCGTGTTGTAGTCGTCCCAGTGGGTGTCGAACGCGGCGCCGTGAACGTCGAATTGCATCTCGTAATAGTCGCGGTTGTCGCCGGGGTCGCCGGGTTGGAGCATCACTTCGAGCGCGGATGATTTTTCCCAGCAGTGCGGGTCGACGTCGCCGCTGGTGAACGGAGAGAACGGCGCGCGATCGAAGATCACCGCGCCGACGTAGAGCTTTTGATCGTCCCACCCGAGCTTCGCGAACGCTGCGACCTCGTGCGTGCGAGCCTCTGCGCCGTCACCGGGCTCGACGAATGCGCTCGTCGAGATGGCTTGTGACCATGCGGCGTCGTCGAGCTTGCCGTCGATCGCGGGGGGCGTCGCGAAACGAACAACGCGCATCGGCGTGCCGGTGACCGTGGAGTCGCCGGTGGTTCCTTCCGCGGGCATCTTCGCCCACGCTGGGTCCTCCCGCTTCGCGCAGGCCGACAAAGCCGCCATACTAAAGATGCACAATGCACGTTTCATCGAGTGCTCCGCGAGAGGCTCGTAACGTCGAGCTCGAGCGGCGTCGCGCCCGCGTCGGCTTCGGCGCCGACCGTGAATGGGACCGGCATGGTGATGTCGAGCTCGGCTTGGCCATTCTCGACGGGCACTTCGCGCACGGGGTTCGGTAACATCGGGTGAAGATGAAAGCGCACGACGCCGCTGAGCGGTAGTGCCCGCGCGGCGGCGCGCACGCGGAGTCTGACACGAAACCCTTCGCTCGCGGTCGCGCTGAGTGTGCGCCCGCGTCGCGTGGCTTGGCCGCCGAATGCGCCGTGATGTGGATCGCCTTCACGCGGCGGCGTGCGAACCGCGAACGCGATGCGCTCGGCCGCGGCGGCTGGGTCGGCGCCGTCGATCTCGAGCGCGTCGCGCAAGATGGGCGGAAGCTCGCCGGGCGTGCCCGTGACGATCACCCTCTGCGTGGCCGCATCTTGGGCTTTCAAAAACGACGCGGCGTCTTCGATCTCGCCCGCGCCGACATCGCCATCGCGCACGAGCACGAGCGCGCGTGCACCACGAAGGCTTTGCTCGCGCGTTTCGGAGGAAACCTTTTCGCTGTCGGCCGCGAAGACGCGCAAGCCTTCTCGCTCAAGCGCCACGGCGATGGGCGCGTCTTTCTTTGCGGTGAGAAACACGTCGACCGCGAACTTTCCTTCTTGGGCCCGTCGCGACGCGTCGGCGCTCTGCGCGGACGCCACGTATGCGTCACGACTGCGCACGAGCAAATCGGCATCACACAATCGTCGCGACAAGAGCGCGGCGATCGTCTCGAGCGCATAGCCGATGCTCTCCGGATCGGCCGTGCCTTCTTCGACGACGGGCAGCTTCTCGCCGAAGCTGTACTTCGGCACGTAAGGGATCTTGGTGAGCTTCGCGAGCTCGAGCGCGTCGACGCTTTCGGGCAGCCACGATCGACATAGCGGGCCAATGCGTTCCGCGAAGCGCTTCAAATACGCGCCTGCAATCGCGCTCTCCACGCGTTGGTCGAAACGCGCCAAAACCGGCAAAATCTGGAGGGCTGCGCGATCGAACGCGAGCTTCTTTCGTGCCGCGAGCGCACGTGCAGCAACATCGAACGTACCTTCGAGGCCTTGCTCGCTCGCCGTCGTCAGGAGCACGAGCACGTCGGGCATTTGCACGGTGCAGATCCCGCCAGCGTCGGTGATGCCGGTGCGGCTGTCGACGAGGACGAAGTCGTAGCTCTTGCTCCACGCGTCGCGCACCGCTTCGAGTGCCTCACCGAACCCGCGCTTGTACCAAAGCGACCACTCCGGTCGTGTGTCGCGCCCACCGGCGCACAAGAGATCGAGCCCGGCGATTTTCGTGGGGACGATATGCCGTTTCGGCGAAGGATTTTTCCCCGCAGCGAGCGCTGCCGCGAGATCGAGAAGGCCGGTCTTCGGCGCGGCATCGATGAACGACTTGAAATAGTGATGAAGCCCGGGTGCCTCGAGATCCCAATCGATGCAAAGTACACGGTGATTCCACTGCGCGAGCAGCACCGCGACGTTGGCGAGCGCGAGCGTGCGCCCGGCCCCGCCTTTGTACGAGTAGAAGGTGACGAACGTCGCCATTACTTCAAAGCCTCGGCATCGCCGCTTTGATGCGCGGGGGAAGGGGTGGAACCTTGAGCGCGGGCCAGCGTGCAATCGGCGGCGCACGACGAATCATCGCGACGACGTCGCGCGCGACCTTTTGCATCGCGCGATCGAAGTCGACGTAGGACGCATGCTTGCGAAAGATCTCGTCGGGTGTGTTCATCGCCGAAAAATCGACGCACTGCCGACTCGCCGCGTCGCGCGGCAAATCGCTCGGATCACCGCAAAAAAGCACGGGATAGATGAGCCCTTTGGTCTTCATCGAGAGCTTCCGCTCGCGAAGCCGCATCGCCTCCCACTCGGCGAGACACCACGGCGAGCGAAAATATTCTTGCGACAGCACGGCGACCATCACCTTGGCGCCGCCGTGCATCTGCCGGAGATTCGCCGGCCAGCGCGAGCCGATCTCCATTTCGTCGTCTTTGGCGATGCGCGGGCGTCCCGTTTCGCGACCGAGATCTTCGGGCCAGTATTGTTCGAGCCAGCCGCGGAGCTTCGGAAAAAAATGATTCTGCACCCACTCGAGCGCCGGACCGCGACGCCGGTAGCTCAAGAAAACGTCGAAGTCGTACGCGAGCGCGCCCTCGCGCACCGCCGGCTTACGCGTTCGAGATGGTCGCGAGCGCTCGGGCATACGTGACGAGACCTTGTCTGGCGATGTCGACCTCTTTGGCCTTCACGGAACGCGCCATTTCGGCCGCAGGCTAACACGGCATGATAGGGTGCGCGCCGTGAAGGTCGCCGCTCGCATCTTCGTCGTCGTGCTTTCGGTCGCGGGTTTGGCTGCCGCGTGTGGGCCGAGCGCTTCGCCCACGTGCGCCGGCGCGACGTGCGTGTGCAACGGCTCGGACTGCGCATGCACAGGCGGAACGAGCTGCGACGTCCAGTGCGGCACGAGCCCGCGCTGCAACGCGACATGCACCAACGTGACCGAGTGCAGCGTGCGCTGCCGCGACGACTGCACGGCAAAGTGCACCGCGGGCGAGGTCTGCACGATTCAATGCAACGATGGTTGCAACGCCGATTGCTCGCAAACGAAAACGTGCACGGTCACCGCGGCGGACAAGGCAACCATCGATTGCACCGGCTCCGATAGCTGCAACGTCACGTGCGCGGGCTCATGCAGCGTCGATTGCACGAACGGCAAATGCAAGATCGCGTGCGGCTCCGCAGACGACGCCGGCACGACGACGACGATCGAGAACACGCACGGCGGCTGCTGACGCTCACGGGTAGCAGACGCCCGCTGACAAGTTGATCGGTGACGCGTCTGATTCGAAGCGAATCGGGATGCACTGCGACGGCAAGCACTCCGACGATTTCGTGCAGATCCGATACGAGCCAGCACCGCACCCCGCCGGCTGACACGACGTACCTTTGATGTCGAGCGCGATGGCGGGGCATCCGAGAGCGAATGTCGTCAGCACACAGCAGGAGCCCGAGCAGTCGGCGGGACCGGCGCATTGCTCGTATGTGCCGTTGCAGTCCGAAGGCATCGCGACGCAGGTGATACTGCCGTCGAGCCCGACGCACGTCGTCGAGGCGTCCGCGTTGGCGCATCCGTTGAAGAGCTTGTTGATGCCGAGCGTGCACGCTTCGATGGCCGCGTCGGACGCCTCGGATGCGGCGGCTGCGTCGGATGCATCACCAGTTCCTGCGTCGCCGAGGTTGGTGAGGTCGACGATGAGGGAGCAGCCCGCCGTGATCGCGACCGCGACGACGACGATGGCGCGTTTCATACGACCCTCAGACGCTGAACGCGAACGCGGTCGGCGTTGCCGATCGGGCCCGCGAGGTAACGCCCGAAGAGCGTATCGGATGCGCCGCGATCGCCGGCGAGCTGCGCACGAAGAGCCCAACCATCGAGGTGATCGCGTGCGCGCGCGTCGGCGCGCATCATGCCGTAGGCGCGTTCGAGATCGGCGAGTGCGCCGGCGCGATCCGTTCCGATGGCTCGAACCTGCGCGCGCACGACGAACGACTCCGCGAAAGTGTGTCCTGCTTTGACGCCGGCCTGCGCGGCAGGTCCCGCGAGGTTCACGTCTCCACCGGCGAGCGCGGCGCGCGCGACCGCAAGGTGTGGCCGATGCCAATTCTGATCGCGTTTGATGAGATCGCGATACGTGCCTAGTGCTTGCCCGTCGCTTCCGCGAATCTCGGCGAGGCGCGCCATCACGAATTGCGCGGCGAGGAGCTCCGGAAAAAGTCGGAGCGCACGCTCGGCGAGCGCTTGCGCAACACCGAGCTGGCCGACGTCGTATGCGAGCAGCGTGAGTCGCGCGAGGCTGGGGCCGTCGAGAGCTTGTCGCTCGCCGAATCGAAGCGCGCGCTCGCCGTCCCCGAGGCGCGCGAGGCATTCGAACTTCACCGTCTCCCAGAAATCGAGTCGGCCGTCGTCTTCGCGTTCGCCGTCTTCACGACCGAGCTCTTCGGAGAGCGCGATGACGTTCGCGTAGTCACCGGTGGCGAGCAAACGCTCGAAGCGTAGCGACCGCGCGCCGTAGCTCGGCTTGCCGTCTTTGCCCCATTTGGCGTCAAAACGAGCGATTTCAGCGTCGGCGTCTGCGAATCGCAAGAGCGATGAAAGCGCACGTACGCGGAGCCGCGAGACTTGATGTCGAAGCTCGCAAGGCTCGACGAGAGCGAGCGCTTCATCACACCGGCCGCGCGCGTAGAGCCGCTCGCCGAGAGCGCGCCGCGGATATTCGCGCGTGGGGATCGCGGCGACGGCTTCACGCAAAAGCTTCTCACCCTCGACTTCTTTTTCGAGCGAGCTATCCATCATCTGCGCGCCGCGCCATGCGCGCGCGTACGCATCTTCGGGTGCGACGCGCGCGAGCCGCCCGAGCGAGGCCTCACCGAGGCCGGGCGCCCAACAAAGCTCCAGCATGATGCGTGCATGCGCACGCAGCGCACCTGCGTCGTCGACGCGTCGCTCGAAGACGCGTTCGAAGAACGGACGCGCCGAGCCGCCCGCGGCGACGAGGATGTCGCCCACTTTGTAGAGATCGTCCTCGCCGAGATCGAGCTTCACGCCTGCGCGCGACAAATAGGGCGCGCCTTGCGGTGCGTACCCACCGGCTGCGAGCGCAAACCCGAGCTCGAGCTCGCTTTGCGCGTCGTTTTGGCGAAGCCCGAGCGCCGTCGCGAATGCGCGAATCGCGCCCGCGTGATCGCCGCGTGCTTCGGTGTGCTTGCCGATTTGCGCGTAGAGCCAGCCGTCGGTGGGGCGAAGCGCAAACGCGCGATCGATCGCGGTCGCCGCTTCGGGGGAGCCAGTTGCGAGAAGCGAGGCCGCGAGGATCGATCGCGCGGATGCACTTTTTGGCTCGGTATCGAGAATGGCGGCGGCGAGGACGGCCGAGCGATCGTAGCGACGGTTTTCGTAGAGCAAGCGCGCGAGATCGACCTTGAGGAGCTTGTCCTCCTTGAGATCCACGATCGTCTGCTCGAGATATTGCGCGGCGTCGTCGACGCGGCCGAGCTTCGCGAGACAGAACGCACGCTCGACGCGTGTTCCCGATCGCTTCGGATCGATCGCCAGCGCGCGATCGTAAGCGAGAAGCGCTTCGTCGTGTTTGGTGCGCTTCTGGAGAATGCGTGCGTGCACCCAGTGGTGGTACGCAACCGTGGGCGCGCGGCGCCGTGCGACTTCGTTGAGCACCTCCGCGCGATCGACTTCACCGCGATCGAGCGTGAGCGACGCAAGCCGCCCGTTGGCACCCGCGTGCGATGGATCCAAGCGAAGCGCTTCCTTCAGCGTGCCGAATGCGTCGTCGTCCTTGCCGAGCGCCATCTCGCACATGGCGATCGATGCCCAGGTGCGCGGGTCGACCTTGTCGCGCTCGCGTGCGCGTTGATACGACGCGAGCGCTTCAGGGTAGCGGCCTTCGCCCGAGAGAGCATCGCCACGCAGGCGATGAGGCCATGCGTCGTCTGGCCAGAGCGCGACAACCTCGCTGAGCACTTGGTGCACGCGCACACGTGTGTCGGGCGTTGGTGTGGCGCGCGCATTTTCCATCGCGCGCTGAAACCGGTATAAATGAGCCATTTCGTAGTCGCGACGCATCGCGATCGATTGCTCGACAAGCACATCGCCGTGTTCGGATTTCTTGGCGTCGTAGGCCGCCCATGCTTCGTCGACGAGCGACATGTAGCGGCACTCGACCGCGCCGATCGCATCGAGCTGCGCGATGCGCGCGGGATCGTTTCGCGGAACCGCGATGAGCGCGCCGTGATTCGAGAGATCACGCAGGCGCGCGAGATCTTCGTACGGCGTCTCGCGGATCTCGTGGCTCATTGGATCCTGAACTTCGAGCACGTCGCGGATGTCGTCGTAGCCGATGGCAACGGCGACGTGACCGCTCGTCGAGTAGTCCTCCTCCATGATGACGGGGATCTTCGCTTCGAGGAGACGCCGGAGAAGTGGGAGCTCGGCTTCGACCCGGCGCGTGTGAAAGCCCGCTTGCTCGAGGAAGGAGCGCATCTTGTAGAGCGCGGTGCCGCCGTCGGGCTCTTTGATTTGCCGCGCGATCTCGAGCTGAGATGCAGGCACGCCGAAGTAGCGCAAGTAGAGCTCGCACGATGCCGGGCCGCAGTGACTTCGCAGCTGCGCGACGGTCGGAAACTCCATCAACCGGAACCAGCGGCGCTGGGCGATGTCGGGGCGCGAGAGCATGCGCGCGTTGCGCTTGGCGAGATCGATCCAGCGTGATGACTCGGTCGATGCGGCGAGCTCGTCGAAGCCGGCCTTAGCGTGCGGGAAAAAACCTGCGCGGTAAAGCGCGCATGCGCGCTCGTAACGATCGCGAAAACGGAAATCGCTCGCGGGATTGAGCCGAAGGCCTTCGTCGATGACCTGCGCGACCTCCGCCCAGCGATGGGAAGCGAGGAGCAAGCGAACACGGAAACGGCGCGCCGTGGCCTCGCCCGATCGAAGCGGCCCGAGTGCGGCGAGCTCGGCGTGGGCTTCGTCGAAGTGGCCGAGAAGCATCGCGACGTTGCAGCACCCCACACGCGCGATGCGCTCGTAGGCAGAGCCGGGCACCAAGGCGCGTCGATAGCATTCGAGTGCTCCGGGCCGATCATCGAACGAGAGGCGAATGTCGCCGTCGGCGCACGCAAGAGCGCCTGCGAGCGCAGGAGTATTGGCCGCGCGCTCGCTGGCGCGCGCGAGGTGAGTGTCGGAGAGCTCGCGTGATCGCTTCGCCGCAAGAAGCCGCGCCGCTTCGATGTGCGCCTCCGCAGCGAGGGCGGAATCGCCTGCGCGCATCGCGGCCGCTGCACCACGAAGCGCGCTATCGAGTGCTTCGTCGTAGAGCGGAGACGAACGACGCAAGAGCACGGCTTGGAGCACGAGCGCTTGCGCGTACTTTTGTCCGGGCACGTCATCGCGACGGAAAACGGATCGCAGCGTGCCATGCGCGTGATCGAATCGATCGAGCGCGAGCTCGGCGCGTGCACGAAGGAGAGCGCTCGCGGCCGATGCCGGTGCGCGCTCGATCGCGGCGAGTGCCTCCGCTGCGTTTCCAGCGTCGAGCGCGGTTTGGGCTTCCTCGAGAGGGCTCACGACCGCATCATACCTGAGCGATGCTCACGGCAACGACAACCCTACTCGGCGGCGCCCTCGGCGACGCACTTGGCTATCCGGTCGAGTTCATCGAAAGCGCGGCAGAGATTTTTCGGCTCTACGGTGCCGCGGCGCCCGCGCAATTGCTCCGGTGTTTCGATGGCCTCGTGCACGTGTCCGACGACACGCAGATGACGCTTTTCGCGGTCGAAGGTCTCGTCCTCGCGGGTGACGACCCTGTGGGTGCTGTGCACGCTGCGTATCAGCGGTGGCTCTACACGCAGCTTCCCGATCGCTTCGAGCGTCCCGAGCGCGGATGGCTCCTCGACGTCCAACGAATGTTCGCGCGGCGGGCGCCCGGCAACACATGTCTGAGCGCTCTCGTGGAAAACGTGCAGAGTGCACGTACACCGACCGTAGGAAACCCGCCGAACGACAGCAAGGGCGGTGGCGCCATCATGCGCTCGGCTCCATTCGGGCTCGTCGCGGAGAGTCGCGCGCAAGCGTTCGCGTGGGCGCGCGACACCGGCCGTGCTCACGCACGGTCACCCATCGGGTTATTTGTCGGCCGCGTATTTCGCGAGCGTGATTTTCGATCTGGCGCGCTCATCGTCGCTTGAGGTTGCGATGCATGAGGCAGATTTGCTCCTCCAACGGCGGCTGGGTTGGCGAATGGGCGCTCGCGATCGCGCTCATGTGCGCGCGCGACGTCGATGCCAGCGACGAATCCGCGGTAGCCGACGCAATCTGGCGTGCAGCCGCCCACGGCGGCGACAGCGACAGCACGGCGAGCCTCACGGGAAGTCTCCTCGGCGCACGCGGCGCGCGGCTGCCCGCGCGATGGCTCGATGAGCTCGAGCTACGGGACGCGATCGAGCACGCCGCGCGCTCACTCTTCCAGTAGGATGCGCTGATGTTCGACTCCGCCGATCTCGAGCACAAGATCGACAAGCTCACGTATCGCCACGAGGTTCCGCATCTGCGCGAAGCGCTCCTGAACGTGCAGGTCGATCTCCGCGAGGCTGGTCGCTTCCCCGTCGTCATCGTGATCGCGGGCGTCGAGGGCGCCGGCAAAAGCGAGACGGTGAACTTGCTCAACGAATGGATGGACCCACGCTTCATTCGCACGACCGCATTCGACGCACCGACCGACGAAGAGAGCGAGCGCCCGCGCATGTGGCGCTACTGGCGGGCGCTGCCGCCGAAGGGCACGGTCGGGATCTTGTTCGGTGCTTGGCACACCGAGCCCGTCATCTCGCGCGTGTTCAAGCGCATCTCGGACTCCGAGTTCGAAAAACGCATCGCCGAGATTCAACGCTTCGAGCAAATGCTCTCCGACGAAGGCGCTCTCGTCTTGAAGTTTTGGTTTCACTTGACGAAGAAGCAGCAAGAACATCGCCTGCGTTCGCTCGAGAAAAAAGCGGCCACACGATGGCGTGTCACCAAGCGCGACTGGAAATATTTCGACAAGTTCGACGCGTTCGAAAAAACCGCGGTGCAGCTGACGCGCCAGACGAGCACTGCTGAAGCTCCGTGGACCGTCGTCGCAGGCGCGGACGAAGCGTACCGCAACTTGACCGTCGGCCGGACGATCCTCAACGCCATCCGCGAGCGCCTCGCAGAAAAACCCGTGGTCGATCGGCCCGATCGCACGCCGCTTCTTCCGCCGGTCGATCACTTGACGGTGCTACGCGCACTCGAGCTCGACCAGCCACTGACGCACGAGCAATACAGCGAGGCGCGCGAAAAGTGGCAAGGCCGCCTCGCGCGGCTCACACGCGACGCCAAGTTCAAGAAGAGCGGCGTCGTCGCGGTGTTCGAAGGCAACGACGCAGCAGGCAAGGGCGGAGCAGTTCGTCGGCTCACGCAAGCGCTCGACTCACGTATGTACGTGGGCATTCCGATCGCCGCGCCCTCGGAAGAAGAGCGCGCGCAGCCCTATTTGTGGCGGTTTTGGCGTCACGTACCGCGGCACGGTCGCGTCGCGATTTTCGATCGCTCGTGGTACGGCCGTGTGCTCGTCGAGCGCGTCGAAGGTTTCTGCGACGAAACCAGCTGGATGCGCGCCTACGGCGAAATCAACGACTTCGAACGCGAACTACTCGAAAGCGGTCTCGTCGTCGTGAAGTATTGGCTCGCGATCAGCAAAGAGGAGCAGCTCAAACGCTTCCACTCGCGCGAGAAGACGAGCTTCAAACGCTTCAAGATCACGAAAGAAGATTGGCGCAACCGCAAGAAGTGGGACGCCTACGAGCGCGCCGTCTGCGACATGGTCGACCGCACGAGCACCGAATACGCGCCGTGGACGCTCGTCGAAGCGAACAACAAATCCTACGCGCGCATCAAGGTGCTTCGCACGATGTGCAAGGCGATCGAAAACCGCTTCGACCGGATGTGAGCTTCACCGTTGGGTAGGCGACCGCGCGAAGGTGCTCCAAGCTTCGGGGAGCGGGACGCCGAGCATTTTTTCTGCGGCGGCGCGGTCCAGAATCGCGAACGTGAAATCGCCCGTGAAAGCGTCGGTGCCTTCTTGTGAGATGACGGCGCGCGTTTGCACGATGCGGCGGGCGTCGCGCGTGATCGAGCCACGGCCCACGAGCGGCACGCCGATGCGCACGGGCTTGTGGAGCTTGCACGTCATTTGCGCCGTGAAGCCGAACTTGCCGAGCAGCGCGATGATCGCCCACGCGGCGATTTCGTCGGCGAGCGTCGCCACGAGGCCGCCATGCATGATGCCGGGTGGCCCCTGATATTTTTCGCTCGGCGTGAAGTGCGTGACGACGTCGGGTCCGTCTTTGTCGAACGTCAGATGAAACCCGATGGGGTGGTCCGGCCCGCAGCCGAAGCAAGGTTGTCCGGGTCCGAAGATGCTCCCATCCAGCGTCGTCATGTCACCGGAATATGCGCCGCACGCTCGAGGTTGGGAAGACCATGCGACATCTTCGGTCTGCACTTCTCGTAGCGCTTTCGGCAGGACTCCTCGGATGCGACCACGCGACGAAGCTCGTCGCGGAAAACGCGCTCCGCGCTGGTCGCGTCGTCACACTCGTGCCCAACGTGCTCGAGCTCCGCTACACGCAAAACACCGATGTCGCATTCAGCGCGCTCTCGCATTGGGAGTTCCCGCACAAAGCAACGCTGCTTCTGGCGTTTTCGTTCGTCGTCCTCGCGGCAACGGCGGTGATGTGGATTCGCCACCGGCGTGTCGTGAATGGGTCGCGTTGGAACTCGTCATCGGGAGCTTTGCCCCCGAACCCCGGAGGCGTCCGCAGATTCGCTACAGCGAATCTCGGAGACTTTGGTTACGCATTCGTTCTCGCGGGCGCATTCGGCAACGTGCTCGATCGCCTCGCGCGCGGTTACGTGATCGACTTCATCCACCTATCGCACTGGCCCATCTTCAACGTGGCCGACGCATTGATCGTCCTCGGCCTTCTCGCGCTCGGCCTCTCGAGGTCGAAGCCGCGCGTCGCGCCAGCTTGAATGTGGTAATCCCGCGCGGATGACGCAGTCGATTTTCATCACGGGCGCGGCATCGGGGATCGGGCGGGCGACGGCGAAGCTCTTTGCGGAGCACGGGTGGCTCGTCGGCATCTTCGACGTCGACGACGCAGGGCTCCTCGCGCTCGAGGCCGAAGTCGGCAAAAATCAGTGCGTCCGCGGGCACCTCGACGTCACGAACGAAGCGCAGTGGCGCGATGCCGTCGCTCTGTTCGCGGAGCAAACCGACGGCCGAATGAACGCGCTCTTCAACTGCGCGGGCATCCTTCGCATGGGCCGCTTCGAGGACCTTCCATCGAGCGACTCGCTCAAGCAAGTGCAGATCAACATCATGGGCGTCATCTACGGCATCTACGGCGCGCTGCCGCTGCTCGAAAGAACCGACAAGCCGTGCATCGTGAACATGTCGAGCGCCTCGGCCATCTACGGGACGCCCGAGCTGGCCGTGTATTCTGCAACTAAATTCGCGGTGCGCGCGCTCACCGAAGCGCTCGACCTCGAGTTCCGCAAGAAGGGGATCCGCGTCGCCGACATCATGCCGAGCTACGTCGCGACGCCCATGGTCGCCGACCAGGCGTACCGAGCGAAAACTCTGAAGACGATGGGCGTGAAGCTCAAAGCGGAAGACATCGCCAAGTGCGTTTGGCAGGCCGTCACCGGGAAAAAAATCGTCCACCACGTGCCACGCCTGAACCTCAAACTCTTCGTGCGCCTCGCGGGCTTCCAAAGCGTCGCGCGTCCGATGATGAAGATGTTTTCGAAGATGTAGCTCTCGAAGACTATTTGAGCTTCGTGATCCACTCGGCGACGTCCGTGATGACGGCGGCGTCGACGTTGCCCGGTTTTTCGTAGTCGGATGGCGTCGGGGGCACGCTGCCCAGCGTGAAGGCGTGCGTGAGCGTGGGGTAGGTCTTGAGCGTCGCGGTTTTCTTTTTCGCGAGCGCCGTCTTCCAGCCGGAGAAATCGTCGGCGATGGTGACTTGGTAGTCGCGCTCGCCGTTGACGACGAGCATCGGGATTGTCAGGGCCGCGGCGACTTTTTCTGGGTGGTAGCCGCGCACGTCGAGGAAATACGCGCCGGGGATCGACGCGCCAAACGGGCTCGGCACGGCGTCGGTCGCTTTCAGCGTCGCGCTCGTGACGGCGAGCTTGAACTTCTCGGCTGTCGCGATGGCCTCGGTGATTTTGGGATCGTTTGGTTGGAGCGTCGCGAAATATTTGAACTGCGCGATGATCGAGTCTTCGAGTGGCCGCGTCGAGCCGGCGAGGATCACGAGTCCCTTGATCGCGGGGTCGGCTTTGGCGATGCGCGGCGCGAGATACCCACCTTGCGAGTGGCCAAGCAGCACGATGCGATTCGGATCGACATCGGGCTGCGCGCGCAAGAACGCGATCGCGGCGTGTGCGGCGTCTTCGACTTCTTCTTTTTGCGTCGTCACGCCCGTTGGGTCGACCTTCGTGCGTTTTTCGTAGCGCAGCACCGCAACGCCGTGGCTCGCGAGACCGAACGCGAGATCTTTGAACGGCTTCAGCGCGCCGATGGTTTCGTCTTGATCGTTCGGGCCAGACCCATGCACGAGAACGACCGCGGGATACTTCTTCGCATTCTTCGGAACCGAGAACGTTCCCGGAAGCGCAGGGGCGGTGCCGATAGTAACGGCCTTGTCGTCGAACGATGCCGCGTTCCCGTAAGATGGCGCACTCCACGTGACGGGCTTCTCGACCGGCGCGACGAAGAAACCCGCGACGAGATTCTTCTCGTCGAGAGCGATGCGGAGAATCAGAGAAGTGCGTTCGAACGTGGTCTTCACGATGAAGATGCGTGCGGTATCGACGGTTTTTGTCTCGATCGACTCGATCGCTTTGTACGCGCCCGCCGATGTTTCGATCGCGGTCCACACTTCGGTGAGCTTCTCCTTCGGGAGGCCAGCGCGCACTTTGTCGTTGGCGAGAGCGAGCGCGCCATCGAAGTCGTGCGCGACGATTTTGGCGATGAACGCTTTGACTCGGGTTTCGTCGGTCACGGGCTGCGTTTGCGTTTGGGTGGGCGTTTGCGTGGGCGTCGGCGTGGGCGTTGGCGTGGGGGTGCCGCCGCACGCGAGCGAGAAAAGAAACGGGAGGTAGGAGAGGTAAGGGCGCATCGCAAAAACCTTCATAGCTCAAGAGGCTCGCGGAGAGCGAGATGCCGCGGAATTGCCCAGCGGCGCACTCCGTGGAATGCTGATCTTTCCATTCAGAACCAGCTCATCCTCCCCATCGACGACTTCGCGACGCGCCAAGCGACGAGCATTCCGCGGGCACGACGAATCTTCTGCAACCGCGACACACGCATGACCAGCGTCGCGTGGGTGGGCTTCGACATGGACTACACGCTGGCGATTTACGACCAGCCCGAGATGGACCGCCTCTCCATCGAAGCCACGCAAAAGAAGCTCGTTGCGCGCGGGTACCCGGCGTTCGTCGGCAGCGTTTCGGTGTCGATCGATTTTCCGGTGCGCGGCCTCTTGATCGACAAACGGCTTGGTCATGTCGTCAAGATGGACCGCTACAAGGTCGCGTCGAAGGGCTATCACGGCACGCAGAAGCTCTCGCGCGACCAGCTTCACGAGCTCTACGAAAGCAAAAAGCTCCGCCCCGCGACACCGCGTTACCACTGGATCGATACGCTCTACGCGCTCAGCGAAGTTGCGCTCTACACCGCTCTCGTCGACGCATACGAGCAACGCAAAATCGAGATCGACTACGGCAAGCTCTTCTCCGACATCCGCGAGTGCATCGACGAGGCCCACCGTGATGGCACCATCCTCGATGCCGTGCTCGGCGATCTCCCGCGCTTCGTTCGCAAAGATCCCGATCTCGCGATCACGCTGCACAAGCTTCGCAGCGCGGGCAAAAAGCTCTTTCTGCTCACGAACTCGCGCTGGCCCTACACCGACAAGATGATGACGTACCTCCTCGGTGGCGCGATGGCGGAGTACCCGTCGTGGAGAAACTTCTTCGACATCGTCGTGTGCGCCGCCACGAAACCCGCGTTCTTCACCGAGCGTCGCCCGCTCCTCGAGCGCGACGGCGAAACGACGAAGCCCGCGACGTTCCCACTCGAGCGCGGCCGCATCTACGAAGGCGGAAACCTGCTCGAGCTCGAACGCGCTCTCAGCGTCAACGGCGACGAAGTCCTCTACATCGGCGACCACATCTACGGCGACATCCTCCGCTCCAAAAAGGACAGCGCATGGCGCACGGCGATGATCATCCAAGAGCTCGAGGTCGAAGTCGCTGCACACGAAGAGTGCATCGAAGACATCGCGCGCGCCGTGACACTCGAAGACCAACGCGACCGCCTCGAAGACGAGCTCCGCTTCTATCAAGCGCGCTTCAAAGAGCTCTCGAGCAAGAAGAACACGGGCAACGGAAGTGCAGTCAGCGCCGAAGCCGAACGTACGCGCGTCAAACGAGCGCTCGACCGCGTGCGCGGGTTACTGCGGCAAGCCGAGGCCGAACGAACATCGATCGAGGCCCGCACCGATTTACGGTTTCATCCTTATTGGGGGTCGCTCCTCAAAGAGGGTAACGAGCAATCGAGCTTTGGCGCCCAAGTCGAGGAATATGCGTGCGTTTACACTTCGCGCGTCTCGAACTTTCTCTTCTATTCGCCGCAGCAGCACTTCCGAAGCCCGCGCGACGTAATGGCCCACGAAATAGGCGGTTGAACGAAGGTTGTTTTACGGCGGCGTCGCGACTATTCTGCGCCGCATGATTCGAAACACGACCATCGTTCTGCTTGCTGTTGGCATGGCTGCTTGTAGCGGCCGCGTGCGCGTCATGGCGCCAGAAGTCGAAGTTCACGCGTCGACGCCGCCCCCGCCCGAAGTTCACGCCGAGGTAGTTGCCACCGGCCCCGTCGCGACCGCGCAGGTGCAGGTCACCGCACCACCGCCGCCGCAAGTCACGGTCGTTGCGCCGCCGCCGCCGCAAGTCGAGCTCGTCGTCGAGACCACGCCGCCTCCGCCGCCGCCGATTCGTGTCGAAGTCGTCCCCGCCCCGCCGAGCGCAGAGTTCGTGTGGATCCCCGGCTTCCACCGTTGGGATGGCCGCTCGTACGTTTGGGTGGGCGGTCACCACGAGCGCCGTCCGCATGCTCGCGCGGTGTGGCGTGCTGCTCATTGGGAGCAGCGTGGTCGTCGTCACTTCTGGATCGAAGGGCGCTTCGAATAGACGGTTTTGCTCTGCGAGGCTCTTCCGCTCTGCGAGGCTTTCGTATCAAGGCGGAGCCGGACGACTTCGTCGTCGAAGAAATTCCGGCTTACGAGCCGAGCGGTGAGGGCGATCACGTCTTCATCCGTTTCAGAAAACGCGATCTCCCGACGGACGCCGCCGCGAGATCGATCGCGCGCGCACTCGACACCAACCCTCGCGATGTCGGCATCGCGGGCAACAAAGACAAACGCGCGGTAACGACGCAAACGATCTCCGTCGCCCCGCCGCGCGGCATCGCCGCGTCCGATCTCGTGGACCGCGCACTCGCGCTCGCCTTGCCGGGCATCGAGGTGCTCGCCGCGAAACGTCACAACCACAAACTGAAGACAGGCCACCTCCGCGGAAATCGATTCGTCATCCGCGTGCGTGACGTCCCGGTTGCGCTCGCGCCCGAGCTCATTGCACGTGTCGTGAGCGTCGAAGAGACCGGCGTTCCGAACGCGTTCGGCGAGCAGCGTTTCGGCGTCGAGAAAGACAACGCGAAACGCGCGCTCGCCATCCTCGCGAAAACCGAAGAGGCGCCGCGTGACGGGCGGCTCCTGCGATTGCTTTGGTCGTCACTCCAGTCGGACGTCTTCAACGCCGTCCTCGAAGAGCGCGTCCGCCGTGGAACCTGGGCGACAGCCACGGCCGGCGACGTCATGAAGAAGATGGACACCGGCGGTCTCTTCGTCTGCACGGATGAGCAGCAAGATCGCCAGCGAGCAGCGCGACGCGAAGTCTCGGCGACGGGACCCATCGTCGGCCCGAAAATGATGCGCGCAGAGGGCGACGCAGACGCGCTCGAAATCGAGATCGCAAAAGCACGCCTCGGCAGCGCCTTCGACGCCGCCTTCTCTGGTGTACTGGGGGAGGGAACACGGCGCGCCCTTCGCCTGTTCATCTCGGATTGCCGAGCAACCATCGAAAAACCGAGTTACAACACAGTTGCAGATGCACCACAGGAAGAAGTGACGAGCTGCGTGGTTGAATTCATGCTACCGAAAGGGGCCTTCGCGACCACGGTTCTCGCTCATCTTCTGCCGCCCACGGACTGAAACGAATGCTGGAACGAGTCAAAAGTGCGCTGGTAGGCCTCGGAGCCGGTTGGGTTCTCGTGCTCATGTTCACGCTGAGCGTCATCTCCGTCGCGGTGATGCTCGAGCGCACATGGCTCTTCATCTCCCTCCGAGACGACATCCCCAAGCTGATGCGCGAGCTCGCCGCGCTGCTTCGCGCAGGTGACTGGGAAGGCGCGCGTCGCCGACTCGAAGCGTCACCGAGCGCGGAAGCCGCGGTTGTCGTCGCCGGTTTGATCGAAGCTCCACGCGGGCCCGCCGCCGCAGAAGAAGCGATGGCCGGCGCGAGCGCCCTTCAACGCACGAGGCTCGAGCGTCGTCTCGCGTTCCTCGGCACCGTCGGCAACAACGCTCCCTTCATTGGTCTTCTCGGAACCGTCATCGGCATCGTTGCCGCATTCGACGAGCTCGCGCGCGAAGCCACCGCTGCGTCGACCACGGGCGCTGCCGCGAACGCCGCGAGCGTCAGCGCGACACTTCAAGCGCACATTTCCGAAGCGCTCGTCGCGACGGCCGTCGGTCTCTTCGTCGCCATCCCCGCTGTCGGCGCGTACAACTATTTTCAGCGTCTCGTGCGCGCCACGCTCGCCAACACCGAAGCCGTGGGTCACTTGCTGCTCGCGCATCTCAAGTCGAACGACGAACCGCCACCGCCTGCGATGGAAGAAGCGACTCCCGCTCCCGTTTCGCAGAAGCCGGTTTCGAAGCGCGCCAAAGAAAAAGAACCGGACGAAGAGCCTCAGGGGGCTGAATAGTCCATGGCCGCCGGCGGCTCCCAAGACAGCGATGACGCCATCGTCGGCATCAACGTCACGCCGCTCGTCGACGTCACGCTGGTGCTCTGCATCATCTTGATGGTCACCGCGAAGATGGTCGCTCAGCCGACATCCATCCCCCTCGAGCTCCCACGCGCGGCGATGGGCAGCACCGACGTCCAAACGATGATGAGCATCGAGCTCGCCGCCAACGGCGCCACTGTCGTCGACAGCAAAGGCCAACCGAGCGACGACGTCATTTTCGAGCTCGCAAAAGCTGCGCACCAGAAAAACCCCGAGATTCGCATCATCATCCGAGCAGATACGGCCGTGCAGCATGGGCGCGTCATTCACGTCCTCGACTTGCTCAAACAGGCTGGAGTGGCCAAAATAGCGTTTGCGACCTCGCTTGCACCGCCCGTCCAGTCCGCCACTCCCAAATGACCAACAACAACGGCCTCTACGCTTCCGGCGCGCGCTCTCAGCAGCCCACATCACTGCGTGGAGCTCCATCGTCGCGTGGGCCTCGCTCCGTGGCGACGTGGGCGACGCCCGGTCGCGATCCGCTCGATCGCGTTCTCGACATGGGGAGCAAGAAGAGCTTCCGCATCCTCGTCGGAGCAACGCTCGTCACGCTAGCGTTTCACGGCGCAGCTGCGGCCCGCACCGCGTACATCCACTCCGAGATGATTGCCTGGACGCTCAAGCTCGATAGCGCCATCAATCACAAGCTCGCCCAGCAGATCGACATCGAAGCCGAGAAGACGCCCGCGCGTCAGCCCGAGAAGATGATCGAGCCGCCCGAAGAGAAAGTGGCAGCGAAGCAAGACACCTCCGTCGCAGCTGCGAAGGCCGCGCAGATCCTCGCGCGCGATCCGTCGAACGACGTCCTCGACTTCAGCGACAACGTCTTCAACGTCGGCACCAACGAACGTTATTCCGGCGGCGCAACGCGCTCCGACGGCACCAACGACAAAGCAGTGACGGCGCCCAAGGTCGAGGCCACGGGCAACCCGCAGCCGGTCGCGCCGCAAGTGGTCGCCGTGGATTTGTCGCGCACTGCAACGCTCGCCGGCTCGGGCGAGTGGCGCTGTCCGTTCCCGCCCGAGGCCGACGCCGATCAAGTCGACGACGCATCCGCAATCATCGAGGTCATCGTCGGCGACAGCGGCAAAGCGCAGCGCGCAACCATTCTCCAAGACCCGGGTCACGGCTTCGGCCGTGAAGCGCGCGCATGCGCGATGCGCGAGGCATACGTGCCCGCGCTCGACCGCGAAGGCAAAGCCGTCGCGTCGTCGAAGAAGTTCCGCGTAAAGTTCGAGCGATGAAACGCGCGCCGCTCGCGCTCGCCGTGCTCCTCTTCGCCGCGTGCAAATCAGCGCCGACCGAAAACGCCAACGCAAACGCGAACGCCAACGCAAACGCGAACGCGAACGCAAACGCGTCCGGAGCCGCTCACGCTCCGACCCCGACGGCAACCGTCGACATCAGCTGGACCGTTCCGTCCGCCTGGAAAACCGAGCCCAGTGCGGGCATGCGCAAAGCCACCTACTCGGCCGGTGAGGCATCGATTTCCGTCATCCAAGCCGGCGGCTCGACCGACGACAACGTCGACCGCTGGAAGGGCCAATTCGAGGGCATGCACGACTTCAAACGCGAAGAAATCGACGGGAAAACAGGGCGAATCACGCTCGTCGAGATGCACGGAAAGTTCACCGGCGGCGGCATGATGGTTGGCGATTCACCCGATCCGAAACCGGGCTATGCGCTCTATGCCGCGATTGTCCCGGCCGCTCCGACGCCTTACTTCTTCAAGATGCTCGGACCCGACAAGGCCGTTGCTGCGGGGCGGCCCGACTTTCGCGCGCTTGTCGATTCGATCCGGGCAAAGTAAGTACTCTTCGAGCCAACCCATGCAAGAAGCAACACGCACGCACATCGACGAGCTCGTCAAAAAGAACCACGTCGTCCTCTTCATGAAGGGCAGCCGGCACTTTCCGCAGTGCGGCTTTTCGGCGACGGTCGCGAAGATCCTCGATGGGTACATCCCGAAGTACGAAACCGTGAACGTGCTTTCGTCGGCGGACATCCGCGACGGCATCAAGGAGTACTCGAGCTGGCCGACGATTCCGCAGCTCTACATCGACGGTAAATTCGTCGGCGGCTGCGACATCATCAAAGAGATGCACGAGACGGGCGAGCTCGCAAAATTGCTCGGTGCCGATGCCAAGGCTCCCGCTTCGGCCGCGCCGCCTTCCGCTCCGCCTCGCATTACGCTCACCGACGGCGCACGCGCCGCGATCGTCACCGCGCAAAAAGATGCCGGCGGCGATCCGCTTCGCGTCGCGATTGGTCCGCGCCACGATTTCGATTTGTACTTCGACACGAAAGGCCCCGGCGATGTCGTGGTCGAAGCGTCGGGCCTCACGTTCATTCTCGATGCCGAGAGCGCGCCGCGCGCCGGCGACTTGTCGATCGCATTCGTCGACGGCCAAGGTTTCCGCGTCGAGAGCTCGAAGGCGGCGCCGCGCGTCCAACCGATGTCGGCTTCCGATTTGAAGAAGCTCCTCGACACCGACAAGAGCCACGTCCTCCTTCTCGACGTCCGCCCCGAAGTGGAGCGCAACCTCGCGAACATCCCGGGTCACAAACCGTTCGACCTGGGTGCCGTCGCTGATCTTCCCTCCGACATGCGCGTCGTTCTCTACTGCCACACCGGCATGCGCAGCCGCGCGGCCGCCGAGCAGCTCATCGCGCGCGGCATCAAGAACGTCTTCAACCTCGAAGGCGGCGTGACCGCATACTCGGCCGTCGACCCGAGCGTCCCCCGCTACTGACCACCAATCGCTGATACGCTGCTCGTGGTGCGAATCGCGGCAGTGACGGCGATGTTGATGCTTGGTTGCGGCGACGACTCCACGCCGATCGGTGACGACGGAGGCGATGCGGGCGACGCGGCACAAGAGGCGAGCGCGTATCCGGCGGCGCATCCACCCATGCCGCAAGTCGTGACGAACGGCGGGCCCGTGATGAAGTCGCCGAAAGCGGTGCCCATAACGTTTCAAAGCGATACGGCGGCGGCGCAGCTCGAACAATTCGTCACGAAGATCGCCGGCTCGAATTATTGGACCGCGGCGACATCGGAATACGGCGTCGGTGCGCTCACGGCCGAGAGCGCCATTCGACTTTCCGAAACGCCGCCCACGACGATGAGCGACGCCCAAGTGCAAGCGTGGCTCACGTCGAAGATCGTCAATGGCGATGACGCCGGCCCGCCATTCCCGCAGCCCGACGACGACACCGTGTACGTCGTGTTCTTTCCCGCGAGCGTCACCATCACGTTGATGGGGTTTCCGAGCTGCAACGGCTTCGATGGCTATCACTCCGATTTCAAAATCGGCTCGCAGAAGGTCGCGTACGCCGTGCTCATGCGATGCACCACACTCGGCGCGGTGACACTCGCCGCTTCACACGAGCTCGTCGAAGTCGCGACCGATCCATTTTCCGCCGACACAACCACCGCGGCGTATTACCAGCCCGATGCGGATCACTTCGTGTGGGAATACGGCGGCGGTGGCGGCGAGATCGCCGACATGTGCTCTGCGTTTCCGAATGCGTCGTATGTCGAGCCGGACCTCGGTTACATCGTGCAACACGTCTGGTCGAACGCGCGCGCGGCAGCGAGCCATGACCCGTGCGCGCCGAATGGCGCCACGCCCTATTTCAACTCGGCTCCCGTGCTAGGCGACACCGTCACCGTCAACGATCCGATGGCCGGAACGTTCACGACGAAATGCGTTCATGTGCCCGTTGGGCAAACGGGCACCGTCGAGCTCGATCTCTACAGCGATGCGCCGACCTCGGGCCCGTGGACGATCGAAGCGCTCGACGTCGCCAGCGCCATCTACGGCGGGCCGCCCGAGCTCACGTTCTCGTTCGACAAAACCCAAGGCCAAAACGGCGACAAAGTGCAGCTCTCGATCACGCCAATCAAAGCGGGTCAAGGCGGCGCGTCCGCGTTTTGGATTCAAAACACACTCGGCGCGACGAAGACCGTGTGGCTCGGCCTCGTCGGCAACTAACGGCGTCGCGCGTTGATCAGCTTTGCGAGCGGGACGGAGCCGACGACGTTGCGAAGCTGCTGCCGCTGCGCGTCCGAAACGTCTCCGCGGATCTCGAGCTCCGCGTGACCGCTTCTTCGCACGATGCGAACCGTGGCGCTCGCGATCGCGGGTCGCCGGACGACGTCGCCGATGTCGGCAAAAATCCGCGGCGCAATTCCGCCCCGCGTGATCGTCGCGCGACCACTCGTGATGTCGATCACGCACACTGTGGTGGCATCACGTGCGAACCACCACAGCGCGACCAATGCGATCGCGACGGCGCCAAGTGTGACTGCGACCGTCATCTGAGTTTTGCTATATCATCCAGGCATGCGAGCAAGGTCGTCCCTTGTTGGCCTTGCGCTCTTCGCGCTGGGCTCGCCGGCATTCGGCGCAACGTGGGCAGCGGGAACGACGCCACGGCTCGGGCAAATCTTCGCGATCGACATCACCGGTGAGCCGGGCTGGATTTACGGGCCCGAAGACGTTCTTGGTGATGGCGCGCAGAGCTTCACCGCGGCCGAGCAAGCGCTCGATCTACGCACCGCATACGCTTCGACGAATGGCGCGCAGCTCTGGACTCGCGTTTACGTTTCGAGCACCGCCGCAGCCGATCCGACGCTCGAAGTGTTCGTCTTCATCGACGCCGACAACGACGCGACCACGGGTGGCGGAACGAATTCGCCGACGCTGAGCGCGATGTTCACAGCGGAGCATTCGCCGGGCGGTTACGAATTCGTTCTCGCATCGAAGGGCGACGGAACCATCGCGGGCGCGTGGAAGTGGCAGGCGCCCGACTACGTTCCCGTCACGACCACGCCTGCGCAGGCTTCGGCTGAAGTCGGGACCGACACCGATCCCATCCGCATCGGCGCGGGTGCGCACGCGTACATTCAAGGTCGCGTCGATCTCGGCCTCGCCGGGTTGACGCAAGCATGTGATGCACACCTTTACATTCGCTCGGCGCGCGATCCGCAGGTGTCCGATCTCGACATGACGTACGCAACGACGTGCGTGCCAGCCGACACGAACGGCGACAAGATCCCCGACATTCTCACGGGGATGACGTGCACCGCCGACGTGGAGTGTCCGCAGGCGGGCGTCTGCAAAACCGGGAAATGCGTTTTGTCGCCGCTCTGCACCGTCGATGCCGATTGCCCGACGGGCGACACGTGCGGGCCCGATGGGTATTGCGTCGGGACCACGGTCACGGGCAACGGCGAAGTCGAAGGCGGCGCGTTTCACTGCGACGTCGCACCGACACCGAAGAGCGCGCTCGCGTTCGGTTTGCTTGCTGGATTGCTCGGTCTCTTTCAACTACGGCGGCGTCGCGGATGAGGGTGGCGATCGGTTTCGCAGTCTTCGCATTTTCGTCTGCCGCGCTCGCACAAACCGAGCTCGACACCGAGCGATTCAAACCCGCCGTGACGACCGACGGCTGGGTGAACGCGGAAGGCTCAGGCATTCACTCGAAACAAGACCCTTGGGAATTTGGCATCTTCGCAAACTACGGGCGCAACACGCTCGTCGCAGTCGATGGCGCCGGCAACATCACCAATCACTTCGTGAGCGGCAGGCTCGGGTTCGACGCGCTCGCATCGGTCACCATCGCGAAGCCGTTCGCGATCGGCCTCGATATCCCGTTCTACGTCGCGCAATCCGGCGACGCAGCGCCATCGCCCGCGGGTCTCGGCGACATTCGGCTCGTCCCGAAGATCCAGATGCTGAACGACAAGCACGGTCCGTTCGGTCTCGCTCTCTCGCTCGAAGTTCGTGCACCGACGCACACGGGCGACTTCGCCGGCGGCGCACGTTACTCACCGGTGTTCGCGCCACGCCTCATCATCGATCACAGATTCGGCGGGCTTCGCCTCGGCGCCAACGCGGGCGTCATGTTTCGCGAGATCACGGCGTTCCAAAACGTGACGAGCGCGAGCGAATTCATCTACTCGGGCGACATCGCATATCGCTTCGGCGGGCGCGGCGGCAAAGTGGAGCTCGGCTTCGAAGGCAACGGCGGCCTCGGCCTCAAGACGCTCGGCACGCCCGAAGCTGCGCTCGAAGGACTTCCGTACTTGCGCATCAACCCGAGCGACGAATGGGAGATCCAAGCGGGCGCGGGCATCGGTTTCGTCGCGGGGTTCGGCGAGCCCGTCGCGCGCGGGTTTATTGGCATTCGCTTCCATCCGGTGTCGCACGATCGCGATCACGACGACGTCCCTGACAAGAGCGACAAGTGCCCCGACGTTCCCGAAGATCGCGACGGCGTCGAAGACGAAGACGGCTGCCCCGAGAACGACGCCGACCACGACGGCGTGCCCGACTCACAAGACAAGTGCCCGAACGAAAAAGAAACCATCAACGGCTACAAGGACGAAGACGGCTGCCCCGACGAAGGCCCCGCGCAAGTCATCATCCAAGACGGGCAAATCACGATCCTCAAGAACGTGAATTTCCAAATGGGCTCCACCGTGATCGAGCCTGAGTCGTATTCGATCCTCAATCAAGTCGCGCTCGTGATGCGCGCGCACCCTGAAATCAAGCGGATCCGCGTCGAGGGCCACACCGACGAGACCGGAACGCACGAGTGGAACATGACGCTCAGCCGCGAGCGCGCAGCACGCGTGCGCGAGTATTTGATCTCACGCGGCGTCCGCCCCCATCGTTTGAGCTCGGAAGGCTACGGCCCGGATCGCCCGCTCGTGAAAGGCACCGACCCATCGGCGCTCGCCAAAAATCGCCGCGTCCAATTCGTGGTGGAGCAGTGACCTAGTTCGGGTCGGCGCAGCAGCGGAAGCCCGTCGAGTAGTCGTGGTACGTCTTGGCGTGTGCGGTCGTGCGGTATTCGCAGCCGGGTCCGTTGATTTTCGCGTCGACGAAATAGCCACCGACGAAGCTGCCGTCGTCGACCCACTCGTGCAAGTTGCCGTGCATGTCGAACGCGCCGTAGTACGAAACGCACTTGGGGTATGAGCCGCCGGCGGCGAGGCCTGCATCGAGCTCATCGCACTCGGGGTCGTTGAGCTCCGCGTTGTCGTACGTCGCGCCCGATCCGTAGATGCGCACGATGGGGCTCTCGTGGCCTTCGTTGCACGCGCCCGCTTCGTACGTGTCGCCGTAGGGGTAGACGTAATCGTGATCGGGTTGCCCGCGGCACGCGGCCGTCCATTCTTCGAGGGTGCAGAGGCGCTTGCTCGAGTGCGCGCACATCAGGGCGGCTTGCACTTGCGAGATGTAACCTTGCGGCTTGATGCCGTTCGCGACGACCGCGCGCATCGCGCTCGCGTCCACGGCGTCGATCGGATCGTAATACGGCCACGCGCCACCATCGGCCGTGACGAGAGCGCCTTCGAAGCGATCGACGCACACGCCGGCGTCTGCACGTACGAACACCATGTCCGTTGCGCACGGGCCTGCTTCGACCGCGACATCAGGTGCGATCACGTCGAGCGTGGCGTCGGCGGCCGCATCGGTGGCGGGCTCGATGCCGTCCGAGCAGGCCGCGCACGTCAGGAAAAAAAACGCGATGCGCATCGACATTAATTGCAAAACCGTTCGAACCAAAAGCCGGGCGATGGCGTCGTTGACCACCACGCGACGCCGTACGAGGTCCTGAGCGGCCCGTCGCTCACGGCGTCCCACGTCACGCGGTAGAAATCGCCGGCTTGCGCGACCGGGGTCGACGATTGCAGGTTCGCGTTCGTGTCGACGACGTCGGCCTCGATGGCGCCATTCAGCGCATGAAGCACGCGGAAACCAGCGCCGCTCGGCATCACGACGAACGAGCTCGGATCGGCCGCGCCGATCGCAAGCTGGCCTTTGCTCGCGAAGTTGGGCCCGTCGAAGACCTTGAAGGTAAGCGTGGTGTCCTGAAACGCGATGGCCTCGGGCGCGCCGTTGTTCGTCATGACAACGAGGTCGCATCCGACGTTCGAGAGCGCCGTGCTCCCGACGATCGAGAGCGTTGTCGCGTCGTACGATCGCACGCTGCAGGTCGTGCCGAAGTCGGTGGCGTAGAGGCTCGTTGCGTTCATATCGAGCGCGAAGCTCCCGCTCACGCCGATCGAACCGAATGCCGCCGAAGCGGTCGCCGATGGCGGAGTGAACGTCTCGAGCTCGAAGGATTGCTCGGCCGAGCCGATGCCCATGAACATGAATCGCGACGCCGAAAAGAAGAGGCCCGCCACAGGAAGTACCGGCATCGCTCCGGACACCGGAATCGTCGCGCCTTGGATGCCGGGCGTGCCGTAGGTGATGTCGAAGGTGAGGTCCGTCGTGAGGAGCGCGTAGTGCACGCCGTCGGTTGCAAACGGACCGACGAGCGCGTTCGGACCGAGATCGACCGCCGTCGTCGGACCCGCGGTGACGCCGGTGCCGTCGAACGTCTCGACGAGAGCCTTCCGGCCGCTGCCGCCCGCGCCGCCATGGTCCCACGCGAGGCCGTAACCGCTGTTCATCTTCGCGAGGTGCGGCGTGACCATCGGCGCGCCGGGCACGACGAGCATCGGGACGCCGCACGCAATCTGCGTCCCGCCGTCGCTGCCGGCGTCGGGTGACGGAAGCGTGCACGCTCCTGCGTCGTCACACTCGATGCCGGCGTCGGTGCAACCGCCGTGCACGCACGTCGACGTCGAATCGCAGGGGACGTTCGCGCAGTCTTCGTCGAGCTCGATCGGCAAGTCGAGTCGACGATGCGGTCCGTAGCGAAGCGTGCGTCGCGCGACGATGCATCCGGCGAACGACGGCGCGCTGCAAACATCCGGGCTCACGGTCAACCCGAGCGTCACGCGAATCCCGACGGTGTCGTCGCTCCCGCCAGAAGGGAGCACGGCGAGCGTGCCGATGTGCCCGGTGTCGTCGCACATCGTCGTGCTCGTCGCGACCCCGGTGCTGTCGTCGCCCGAGGCACCCACCGCGACGGCCGTCCCGCGGACCATGTTGCACGGCACGTTCGTCGTGATCGCGACCATGATTTCGGTCGGGTCGAGACACGAACCAAGCGTCAGCGCGGCCAAAACAAGGCGAAATGCGCGCATCACCCGAAAGCATACCCGAGACCGCATCCTTTTGAGCACCTGGGTCGTCTTCTCGACATGCAGAAGACGATCATGGTTCGCTACAAGACCTCCCCCAAGGATGCGGACGCCAATGCGACGCTGGTTCGCTCGGTGTTTGCCGAGCTGAAAGAGAGCGCGCCCGGCGGCATTCGCTACACGAGCTATTGCCTCGAGGACGGCGTTTCGTTCATTCACATCGCGACGCTCGACACGCCCAATCACAATCCGCTGACGACGCTCGCGTCGTTCAAAGCCTTTCAGAAAGACATCAAGAGCCGGTGCGTCGAGCTGCCGGTCGTCACCGAGCTCACGGCCGTTGGCTCTTACGGCGCGGTGGCGTGATGGCTGCGAAGGCGACGAAAACGAACGCGACGTTCCACATGGACTGCGCGATCACGACGACCATCCAGGCGCCGCCCGAGAAAATCTGGAAGCTTTTGACCGACGCTGCGGCGTTTCCAACGTGGAACTCCACAGTGACGAGCATCGAAGGCGAAATCGCCGAAGGTCAGACGTTGAAGCTGAAAGTGCCGACGGCGCCGAAGCAAGTCTTCAAGCCGAAGGTGTCGCGCGTCGAGCCGGCGCGCACAATGACCTGGAGCGACGGCATGGCGCCGATGTTCAAAGGCGTTCGCACGTTCACGCTCACACCGAACGCAGACGGGACTACCGTGTTCTCGATGAAGGAAGAGTTCTCGGGGCTCATGCTCCCGATGATCAAACGCTCGCTGCCAGATTTCGCGCCCGTCTTCGAGACGTACGCGGAAGATCTCAAGCGAGCCGCAGAAGGGAGCGCGTCATGACGAAGGTATCAGGCAAGGGAACCGCAGCGAGCCCGTGGAAGCTGAAGACGCCTCCCGGAACTTCGGACTTCGAAGCGTACAAAGAAGAAGACGAGCTCGTCGTGCAAGTCGGCAAGACGCAGCTTCGCTATCACGCGCGCGCGATCGACGATCTTCACGCGATGCTCGAGAAGCACGGCGACTGGATGCTCCTCGGCAGCGCCGACGAACAAAAGCCCGCCGCGGACGGCACCGTCGAGGCGTGGGGTCGTTCGAGCAAGAACCCCGTGAAGGGCTGGTACGGCTTGAAGAAGGGCCTTCGCGGTCGTTTCGGGATGTATCTTCCGCCGGTGCTCGAAGCGCTCGGCCTCGCGGAAGTCGAGCACAACCCGAAGAACAATCGCATGCGCGCGGCTTCCAAGTGACCCTAACCCCGAACGCCCTCGCTGACGCGCGCGAGCAATTTCTCGCGATGGTCGAGAGCGTTCGGCCGGAGCTTCATCGCTATTGTGCGCGCCTCACGGGCTCGGTTATCGAAGGCGAGGACATCGTTCAAGAGACGCTCGCGAAAGCGTTCTACGCGCTGAGCCTCGCGCCCGAAGTTCCCGCGCTTCGCCCGTGGCTCTTTCGGATCGCACACAACGCGGCGATCGATTTCTTGAAGAGCCACGGCACGAAATACACCGACGTCACAGCCGACATCGAAGACGTCGCGGGCTTCGAGGACAAGCCTGATCCGCTCGTCGTGCGTGCGGCGCTCGCGCGATTTCTCACGCTGCCGGTGTCGCAGCGTAGCGCCGTGATTTTGAAAGACGTCCTCGGGCACTCGCTCGAGGAGACTGCCGAAACGATGGGAACGACAGTCATGGCCGTCAAAGCTGCACTCGTCCGCGGTCGCCCGAAGCTCCTCGAAGGCGGCGAAGGGCAGAAGGCTCGACCCGCCACGCACGACGAGCTCGATCGATACGCCAAGCTCTTCAACGCCCGCGACTGGGACGGCGTGCGCGCGCTCGTCAGCGACGATTGCCGCCTCGACCTCGTGTCGAAGTCGCAACGCCGCGGCAAGCAAGTCGGCATGTACTTCGGTCGCTACGAGAAAGAGCACGTGGAGCTCCGCGTCGGCCGCCTCGACGGCGAGCTCGTCTTCGGCGTGTATGCCGCGGGAGCCGAGAAACCCGCCTATTTCATCTTGCTCGAGTGGAATGGCGATCGCGTCGCCTCGATTCGCGACTTCCGCTATGTGCCCTACATCGCCGCGGAGGCAGACTTCGAAGTTGCGTAGTAAAGTTGTGGATCGACATGCGGGGCTGCCTTTGCTTGATGGTCGTGATGGCGTGCGGGGGTCGCTCGCAATTGCGCGGGCAATACGTGGTCGATGCTGGTGGCGGAACGGGGCCCGACACATCGACGCCGCCTGTGTTGACGGCGCTCGCGACGGGGCAATCCAACGCGTGGGCGATCGCCGTCGACGACGCGAACGTTTACTTCACGACGACCGACTACGGCGGCACGGTCTCGCGCGTTCCGAAGGTTGGCGGCGCGATCACCTCCATCGCGTCGAACCAGAGCTTCGCAACCGCGATCGCGGTCAACGGATCGAACGTCTACTGGACATCGCAAGATCTCGGCGGAGCGATCGAGATGTGCGCGACCGACGGTTGCGTGCCGGCGCCAGCGATCGTTGCATCGGCTCAAGGCGAAACGGACAGCATCACGGTCGACTCGACCGACATCTTCTGGACGTCGGGCCAAGCCGCGGGCCGCGTGATGACGTGTGGCGCCGATGGCTGCGCCGATCAACCAATCGTGCTCGCGTCGAAACAAGACACGCCCGTCAGCGTCACGAGCGACGCCGCCAACGTCTATTGGACGAACACCGCATCAGGCGACGGCACCGTGAACAAATGCTCCATCAACGATTGCGCGAAAACCGGCGCGAAGCTCGCATCCGGTCTCGATGTGCCGACGAGCATCGCGGTGAGTGGCAACTACGTTTATTGGGTGAACAACGCGAACAACGGCTCGGTCATGAAGTGCAGCGTGCTCGGGTGCAACAACAGCCCCACCGTGCTCGCATCGGGTCTCGCCAAACCGCACGCAGTCGCGGTCGACGGCGTAAGCGTTTACTGGACGAGCAGCGACTCGGGCGGCGCCGTGATGAAGTGCGCCATCAACGGCTGCAACGGCAAACCCACGACGCTCGCTTCGAACCAGCCACAACCCACGGGCATCGCGCTCGACGCCTCGAGCGTCTACTTCACGACGCACGGTGATGGCGCGGTGATGAAGCTCACCCCAAAATGAGGCTCAGCCGCCGTCGCCTTCGTAGAGCGCGTAGTCGTCGATGATGAAGCAGTCACCGTCGTTGTAGTTGTCGAGACCGACGTAGCCGCTGATCGTGACGCCAGCATCGACCGTCATCGTCGTCGAGAGGAGCTGCCAGTTTTGATCGATGGGCACGCCAACGTACGGACCTTGTTCGGCGAAACCGCCGACCGAGTCGACGGTGCGAAGCACGTTCACCGTGAAGAGATTCGTGTTCGTCGTCTGTGGTGCGACGCGAGCCCACACGGTGCCGGTGTACGTTCTTCCGACTTGGATGGGCGCGAACGTGTTGCCGCCGTGATCGATGGTAAAATAACTGCCGCCGTTGGATTTGCATGCCATGCACGCGTTCTTGCCGCCATGCATCGCTGTCGTTGGCTCGAACGTTCCATTCTGAGCGACCCAGTCGCCGCAGCCTTGTTCGAAGTCGTCCGTCGCGATCGGCACGACACCGGCCTCGCCATCTGCCTTCGATGCGTCGACTGCGGTGTCGCTCGACGCGTCGTTTGTGACGTCCGTCGATGCGTCGGCGACGATGTTGTCGAGCGAAGGAAAAAAACATCCAGCGCCGAAAGCGATCGCTACGAGCAAACCGACGCGCGGTTTCATGGGCCGATCAACTCGAGTACATCGCGCGCCAGCAGACGGCCTCGCCGGCGTACTCGACGCGATACTCTTCCCACGTGACGCCCGGCACATCGCCAGCGCGATCGCGGGCGGCGCGTGTCACGAGGATTTCGTGGCCCTTCGCGGTGTCTTCACCGAGCTTGCTCGCGAGGTTGACCTCGTGGCCGAAGACGTCGTCGTCGCCGAGGCGCAAGAGCGAGCCGTGCCCGATGCCGACACACAAGATGACCTGCTCTTCCGGCGGGCGGCGCGCGCTGTAGTTGCGGCAAACGCGCTGCATTTCGATCGCGCACGCAACCGCCACTGCGGGCTTCTTGAAGAGGAGCAAGAAGCTGTCAGCTTCGATCTTGATCAAGATGCCATCGTGCCGCTCGATCACCGGAAGCAAGAGGCGCTGCTTTTCGCGGATGATTTGCAAAAAATGGATGATGCCGAATTTCGCAACCTGCCGCGAGAAGCCGGACAAATCCGTGAACATGATCGCCCACTCTTCGCCGAAGAGATCCCAGATGCGCTGATCGATCTTTTGCGTATCGGCGCCTGCGTGGGAGCGCTCCTCGATGAGCTTCCAGAGTCGCGTCGAGCTGGTGTTGAGTTCGCTAGCCATCAGGCCGAACGTATCATCAGACGTTGATCGTGAGGTGGCGCGGTCGCTTTGTCAGCGCCGCCCGCTATGCCGTCTTCTACGAAGTCGACGTGCGCTCCTTCAGCGACTCGAACGGCGACGGCATCGGCGATCTCGCTGGCCTCACATCACGCCTCGGCTATTTGAAAGATCTTGGCATCGACGCCATTTGGCTCATGCCGATCATGCCGACGGCATTCAAAGACTCCGGCTACGACGTCTCCGATTATCGAAACATCGACACCGCCTACGGCGATCTCGCGGCATTCGATGCGTTCGTCGCCGCTGCCCATCAACGCGGCATGCGCGTGATGCTCGACCTCGTGCTCAATCACACGTCGTCGGAGCACGCGTGGGTTCGGCGACACCGCATGGACGTTCGCGCCAGCGCGCAATCAATACTACTTTCATCGCTTCTATCCGGAGCAACCTGATCTCAACTATCGCAACCCAGCTGTCGTCGCCGAGACGCTCGACATCGTGCGCTTCTGGCTCGCGCGCGGCGTCGACGGCTATCGCTGCGACGTCATCGGCCTCCTCTTCGAGAGCGCCACCGGTTGCAACATGATCCCCGAGACCGTCGACTACATCCGGCAGCTGCGCGCAGTCGTCGACGAATTTCCCGAGCGCACCATCGTCGCCGAGACAGACATTGGGCTCGGCCCGGTTCCATACCTCGGGACCGGAACGGACATGTTCCGCATGGCGTTCGATTTTCCGTACGGCTACTTTTGGGCCGTCGCGTTCTTGGGCGAGAGCTCGAAGATTCCGTTCGCCGCGCTCACCACGGTGACGACGCAATATCCGCCAGGCGCACAAGACGCGATGCTCATCGGTTCGCACGACGTCGGGCGCGCTTTTACGCACGCGCAGGAGCTCGCGTGGCGCCAGCAGCGCGCGGTCGAGATCTCGATGTTCTCGAAAGCGACGCCGTTCATTTATTACGGCGACGAGCTCGGCGTGAAGGACGGCACCACGTTCGTCGTCGACTCGCGCGATTCGGCGCGCACGCCGATGCCCTGGGACGCGACCGCGAACCACGGGTTTTCGACCTCATCGACACCATGGATTCCGTTCGCCGCGGGCGCCGATCTCGTGAACGTGCAAACCGAAGACACCGACGCCCAATCGATGCTCACGTTCTATCGCGAGCTACTCACGTTTCGTCGTGGCCACGCCGTGTGGGGCACAGGCGAGATGATCCTCATCGCTCTCGACAATCCATCGATGCTCGCCTTCGTTCGGAAAAATTCGACCGAAGCCTTTCTCGTCATCGAGAGCATGTCGGCCGACGCACAAGATGGCTCGTCGCAAACATCGATCGGAACGATTGGCGCGCTCGTGTGGGGCGGCGGCGATGCGTCCATTTCTGGCGGTACCCTCCACGTGAAGCTTCCACCGGGAGGGTCGGCTGTGTTTGCATTGGAGCCATGATGCAGCACCCGTATCGTGCGCCGAAGGAGCTCCCGCCTCCGCCGCCCGATCCGATGCGCACCGTGCTCATCGCCACGGCCGCTCTCGCGATTTGCGGTGCGGCCGTCGTGATTGGCGTCGGCGTGCGTGACGCGCACGGTGCGAAGACCGTCACGCCGCCTGTCGTCGCAGCATCATCGACCCCGAAGGTCATCCTTCCCGATCCGCCCGTGAAGCTTCGCGTCGAGTCGATCACCGCGGCCGGTTTTTGTCGCAGTGGTTGGTGCTGGGAAGATCCGCTCCCGACCGGCGACGACCTCGTGGACGTCGTCACCAAACCCAACGACACGTGGATCGCCACCGATTCGCCCGTAGGCTCTTCGCTCGTGCACTGGGACGGTTTGAAATTCTCTAACATCGATGTGTCGAGTCACATCACCGCGCTCGCACGCGCGGGCGACACCATTTGGGCGGCGACGCGGGAAGGCAACTTCCTTCAATCGAAAGGCGCCACGTTCGTCCCCGTCGACGCGAGCAACACCGCACCGCTCGCCGCGATTTGGGCCGCAAGCGACAAAGACATTTGGGCTGTCACGATGTCGGGAACGATTCTTCATTACGACGGTGCTCACTGGTCGCCATCGCGCGCGCCGTCGAAGGCCGCGCTCTCGAACATCCGTGGGCGCAGCGCTGATGACGTATGGGCCGTCGGTGATGGCGTCATCCTCCACTACGACGGCCACACGTGGACAACCGCGCACAAAGTCGCCGTCGGCGCGATGAAGGAAACGGTGCCAAGTGGCGGCACCTGCGGAAACCCCGCGATGGCGGCGCAGGCGCACAACGCCGGGCTCGTCCAGGTGCGAAACATCATGCCCCTCGGCGCGAAGGACGTCTGGTTCGTCGCCGGAAGCGGTCGCGCGATTCACTGGAACGGCACGCGCTGGACCGACAGCGATCTCGGCTTCGACGTTCGCGCGACGTGGAGTGCGTCACCCACGAACGCGTGGGCCGTCGGTGACGGGAAGATTGCACACTGGAACGGCGCGACCTGGGCAATCGAACAACGATCCAATTCGGAGTCGCTTCGCGCAATCGATGGCTCCGCACCCAGCGACATCTGGGCCGTCGGCGAGTCCGGCCGCATTCGTCACTACGACGGAACCAAGTGGACAGCCGTCGACCACAGCACGGAAGCGAACATCGACACGCTTTGGGTTGGTGATGGCACTGCGTGGGCGGGTGGGCGCGGCTCGCTCGTTCGCCGCGACGCGACGGGTTGGCATCGCGCCGATGGGATCAAACCCGACGACAACATCAACGCGATTGGCGGCACGCGCGCGAATAATCTTTGGTTGTTTTCGGCGTTTCACACGCCATCACACTTCAACGGAACAACGTGGGAGTCGGTCGAGGGGCCCAAGGCCGCGATCTTCGCGGTGGCTGCGCCCGCAGCGGACGACGTATGGGGTTGGGGCGCGCTCTCGCTCGTGCACTGGGACGGCACGCGATGGAACGACATGTCCGGCGGCGAGTTCGCCGTCGAAGATCTTTGGGCGCCGGCCAAAGGCTCGGCATGGGCGACGGCACGCCCGCTCGCGCGTGTACCCGTGACACGCACCAACAAATACGATTACGGCTCGATCGTTCTCATTCACTGGGACGGCAAAGCCTGGACACTCGTTGGGCCAGTGCAAGAGCTCGCGATCGGCGGTCTCGCGCCGAGCGACGTCTGGCTTGCGGGTACCAACGTCGTGCGTCGCGACAAGGACCAATGGCTCACCGTTTTCCTCGGTGGCCCAGAACGTTCGAAGCGACACCTTCAAGCATTCGCGGGCAACGATGTATGGGTGAGCGGCCAAGGTGACGTGCGCCACTGGGACGGCGCAACCGTCCACACCGAGCCCGTGCCGATGGACAATCCGAGCGTCGTCATCAGCGGCCCCGACATGTTTGCGTATGGATACCGAGGCGGCATCCTGCACCGGACTCGATGACGCGCCTCCTGACCCCCGACGGAGTGATGACTCGCCAATTACTCGTTAGCGCCCTCGTCGCGTTTGCGGTCGCTGCGTGTGGGGCGCGGTCGCAGCTCGACTTGCAACAGTGCGGCGACCCCGGCGGTAAATGCATCACCGTGCCGAACGTGTCGAGCAAGATCGTTTACGAGTGCCACGTGCATGGTCGCTTCCTCGTGCTCGAGGAGTCGCACCAAGGTGACATTCCGGTTTGTCTTCCGCCGGAGCTCAATCGCTGGACGGGCACGGCCGCGCAGGTCGCCGCGATCGACGCGATGACGCAGGACGAATACAACGTCGCCGTCGCGCGCTATGGGCAGCTCACGTTGCTTGGTCAACTTGCGGCGCTCAAGGCAGTCGACGCGAGCGGCGACCACTGCGAAATCTGGCAGGCGTCACTCGGCGACCCACTGAGCTTTTGCAAAGTCGCCGTCACGACACGCGACCCCGCATGCGAGACGCCATGCATCAAGAAGGTTTGCGTCCCGACCGACTGCAACCACCCAACGCTCCCCGACGGCACCATCAACCCGCACGCGTGCACGTGCAACACGAGCGTGCAGAGCCCCACCGACTGCGAGCTTCCCGGCGCGACGGTGTGCATTGCGCCTTCGTGACTACGGACGCTTCGGGCGCTTCGATGCGCGCGGTGCATCTTCCGGATCTTCACGCGGAATCGGCGCTGCGCGTTTCTTCAAGAATGGAACGGGCGGGGGCCTCTTCGATCCGCGCACCGAGGGCCTCGCAGAGCGTGAAGGCGGCTTCGAAGGTTTCGCAGGCTGACGCGAGCTTCGCGGCGGATCCACCGGGTCCTCCCGTGGAAGCGGCGGCGGTTTCTTTCCCGGTCGCTTCGACTTCGGCGAATCGCCTTCGAGCCACTCGACCTTCACTTCCATCGTGTCGCGGCGCTCGAGCCCGCTCTTCGGCGGCGGCTGCAGCTTCGGAAGTGGCGGCAGTGGCGGCAGGTCCGGCATCAGCCACTGGGCTTCGACATCGATCGTCGTCCGAGGCGGCGGTGGAGCTTTCTTCGACGGACGTCGCGATGGCACGCTTCGATCTTATCACGCACGCGCGCGAAGCGTCATTGCGAGCACCGCCGCGTAAATCGACATCGCGACGAGCCATGTGACGTTGAAGCCGAGCTCGAGGCTTCCCATCACGGCGAGCACGGAGCCGACGACCGTCGCGCATGCATTCACGCCCCACGCCCACGGGATGAGCGCTTCCGATTCTTCGCCTGCTTCGGCGAGCAGCGTCGGAAAAGTCATGCCCATCGTGATGCCGAGCGGCGCGATCGCAACGATCGCAACGGCGATGCGAACCGCGTGAGGAAGCCCAAACAAACCCGGTACGCCAAAATCCAAGAATGCGAGCTCCACGATTTGCGCAACGAGCAGCGCGGCGAGCATTTTCGTGGGCGCTCCGACGCGCTTCGCGATGCGACTCCCGAGCCCTGAAAACACGAGCAACGCGAACAGCGTGACGGCCATGCTGTACGCGGGGCCACCGAGGAAGACCGAGAGCTTCTGCATCAGCACCATCTCGACGGCGATGAACCCGAGCCCGAGCCCGCCGAACTTCACCATCCACGAGAGCGCACGCTTGCGTGAAACGCCGATGCTCTCACCGCGAAGCGGCACGAGCACGAGCAGCACGCTCAAGACGACGAGCTCGACGAGCGTGAGCACCATCGAGAGGAGCCCCTTTGGCATTTGAACGGGCGCGTAACCACCGACGCCTTGTGCTGCCGACGGATGAAACGCGCTTCGCCATCGATAGAACTGGAAGAAGAACGGGCGATCGTCCGTGCTCGGCGACACATCGTAGAGATACGTCTCCGCGAATTGCTTTTGCTCGGTTGCGCTGCCGCGGATGAACGTATCGAACGGATTCGTCTTCGGCATGAATGGGTCGTAGAGGATCTCGAAGCCCATCTCGCTCGCCCACGCGCGAAGGACGGCGAGCTCGTCGTCACGCAGCGCGCTCTTGCCTATGATGGTGTCGGCCCATCGCGCGACGCGCGGCCCACCGGCGACGACGACGAAGTGCTCCGCAGGTTTGTCGACGCCCAGCTTTCGTAGCTCGCTCGATGCAGTCACGACGAGCTTGAGCGTTTCGCGCGGCGGATCGAACAGCCATCGCGAATACGACACGAGCCCGCGATCGGTCACGTGCGCAAGGAGATCGCGAATTGCCTCTTCCGTGTAGAGATAATTTTCGGTGAGCACCATGCTCCCCGCCGAAAGCGCCGCGAACGTGTCGACGCCGCTGAGCTGGATGACGTCGAACTTCTGCTCGGACGTCGTGACGAAGTGTCGACCTTCGGACACGACGGTGCGCAGATTCCCGAGCGCGAAGAGTCCCGATGCCCAACCGCGATAGCGATTCTCGAGGAGATCCATCGTGACGGGATTGACGTCGACGCCCGTCACGTGCGCGGCGCCCGCGTGCTCCGCGATGAGCGCGTCGGTGCCGCCGCCGAGCCCGATGATGAGCACCGCTTCGGGTTTGCGTCGCACGTGATACGGCGCGCTCTGGAGGTACGCACCGAAGAGCGGATCTTCGCGCACGTCGCGTGTGACTTTGATGATGCCCGTTGGCGCCGTCGCGTCTTGGAGAATGCCAAGCACCTCCGGCACGGGCCCCGTATACGTCTCCGAGACGCGCCCGCCGAAATGCGGCATGCCCATCGAAAGTCTCGTGACGTCGATGCGGCTCACGATGTTCCATTTCCGATAGACGACGTCGTTCTCGTGCGTCGTGAGCTCTTTGCCGCCCGAGAGCGTGAGCGGAATCATGTCGTGCCATCGACTCACGATCGCAGCCGAAACAAGGGCGATCACGACTGCACCTTGCGCGATCTTCCAGCGCTTTTGGGCTGCGAAGAAACCCACGACGGCCGGCAAGAGCGCTGCGATGAAGACCGCGCTGACGGCGCCAAGCTCGTTGATGATGAGCACGCTGAGCAAGCTCCCGAGACCCGCACCGAACAGATCGGCGGCGTAGAGCTCGTTCGTCGCCGTGCGGTTGCGCATGAGCACGAGCCCGATGGCGGTGCCAGCGATGAAAAACGGAATGGCGAGTGTGAGGTGCGTCAGCGCGATCGTGACGAGCTCTGCGTAGTGCCCTTCGAAGAGCTTCTCCGGCTCGGTCGGAAACGTCGCGCCGACATACACCGCAACGACCGTCACGATCGAAAACACGAAACACAGATAGGCGAGCGTCGACCGGTAGTCGGCGTTACGAAGGCGCTTGTTGCGCGCGAGCATCGTCCCCGCTGCGCCGTACCCGAGCAGCGCGAGACTGATGACGAGGTACGTGAGGTGGTACCACATCACGAACGAGAAAATTCTCGTGAGCGAGACCTCGAGCAAGAGCACGGAGCAGCTCACGGCGAACATGGTCGCCGTGGAGAGGCGGAGGCTCATCGCCCCTGTCTCGCCTGAATCCGTCGTACGCGAGACATCGTCGCTTCCGGAATGGACGCCAACGGATGCCCGTGCATCCAGCGCGTGACTTGTGCGTCGAGCCCGGGCTGCGAATCCTCTTCCGAGAGATCCCACAAATCCGTCAGCGACTTCTCGCCCGCTGCGCCCTTTGGCCCGCACGCGAGCGGGAAGGTTCGCGGCGTGTACGTATAGGGAGTGTAGTCGGGCGTGGACGTGAACATGTCGAACGGCACGGCCGCATTCGCGACGAGTGCGTTCGGGTAGGGCTTGCCGATCACGTTCGCGAGGATCTTGTGCATCGAGGCGACGTCGATGTGCGTGTGCGACACGTACCCGTGCTTCACGAACGGCGAGACGACGACGAACGGCGCGCGATGATTGTCGACGTGCTCGCCGCCTTGCGATGGGTCATCCTCCGTGATCATCACGAGCGACGTCGCCCAGAGCGGGCTGTGCGAGAGCCCATCGATGAACATTCCGGTGGCTTCGTCGTTCACGGCGCAGAACGTCTCGGGCGTCGGATTCGTGGGCGATACGCCGAACGTGTGATCGTTCGGAAGCGTCATGTAGATGACGTTGCCGAAGTTGCAGAATGCACGCGCCCGAGCCGATGCGTAGCAAGCCTTCTCGAGATCGTTGTAACCGATGTTCTGAAACGGCCCGCCTGGGTAACGCACGTCGATCGGCGGATGCGTATCCGGCGGGTTTACCGGGGTTCCGACGATTTCGCCGAGCACGTCGTAAGGCACGCCGTTCGCGCCGAGCCAATCGAAGAGCGAGCCTTCGACCGGCCGACTCACATCGATGAGCCCGCCGCCCGGAATGGGCCGCGCGTTGTTGCGCGAGCCGGAGACGATCCATGTGCGCTCGTCGAAGTCGTTGGCGCGCCCGTATGTCGTCCAGACATGGCCTTGCGTCGAGTAGATCGCTTGCGTGTAGTAGTCGTCGCTCATCGTGAACGTGCGCGAGAGCGTGCGGAGATTGTGCCAGATCTGATCCATCTCGCCGGGCGTCGATGCTTTGAATGCGTAGTCGGCCTCGCCGTTGCCGGTGGTGAAGTCACCGAAGAGGGCGTCGTACCCTTTGTTTTCGCGCACGATGATGAACACGTGATCGATGCGCGTCGAGGGCGTCGTTGGATCGCTCGGGATCGGGAAGTCGTTCGCGCCGTTCGGGCACGTCACGACCGGCGAGCCATCACGCCCGGCAACGTTCGCGAACGTGGCGACGTCGGTGTCACCCTTTTGCAAATCTCCGGTGGTCGGTGTGTCGATGCGCTCGAGCGAGCCGTGCATGCGATCGCCGATGTCGGCGTTTCCGATGTCGAAGTAGAGCGGCCGCGGCCCTTCTCCGTGTCCGCGCAAATTCGTGACGATCACCGTTCCGTCGGGCTCGGTCGCGATCGCGGATGGCCAGTACCCCACGGGCATGCGCCCCGCGAACGTCACGGTCGGCGGGGTTGCGCTGAGGTTCACGTCGTACGCAGCGATGGCGTTCATCCCCGCGAGCGTCGCGTAGAGGCGATGCGTTCCCGAATCGTACGTGAGCGCCGACGGCTCTTGCCCGTAGAGCGCCATGCGCCCATCGGTGGGAGCTTTGGTCGTGGTGCCGGTGGTTCGATCGACGATGGTGATCGAATCGCCCAAATCATTTCCAACGACGAAGTAGCGCGCATCGAGGAACGCGATCGACTGCGGATCTTTGTCCGTGTCGAACGTGCGCGCGACGGTGGGCGCCGCCGGATCGGTGACGTCGACATCGACGACGGTGTGATCTTGCCAGAGCGAAACGTATCCGTGCGTGCCCGTGGTGTCGGTCGGATCGATCCACACGCCGTACGCTTCGTACTTGCCGAGGTTGACCTGACCCGTGAGCTGCTTCGACGCGACGTCGTACACGAGGAGCGATGTCGTATTCACCGACGACACGAGGAGCTTCGACCCATCCGGCGACGCCGCGACGGCCGACGCATACCAAGTCACGGTGTTGCCGTTCCCGTCCTTCGCGGGTGGCAGCGGCAGGTTTCGCGAATCATCACGAACGAGCGTCTTTCCCGCGGTATCGAGCGTCAGCGCTTGCACGACGCCGTCGTCGGTGGCGATGTACACGAGATCGGGCGCGATGAACGCGAGCCCCGAGTTGAGCGTCTCGGGTGCGGCAAACTGAACCTTCGCGAGCGTCGGATCACTCGTTCCGATGAGCGAGAGGTCGACGAGCCGGACGACGTGATCGTCGTAGCCCGTGTCGACCGTGAGCGCGAACGTCGTCGACGGAACGAGAATCATCCCGGACGTGAGCCCGCCCGGAAGATCGCCAAAGACCGCGTCGCCACCGGATGGCGCAATCCATCGACCGTCGGCGAGGACGATGTGTCCTTTGCCGTCGCTACCTGCGTACACGATGGCGTCGCTCGTGGGATCGGAAGCAGTGCATTGCCCGGGCGTCGCGTTCGGGTACTTCGCGTCCCACGCGGGACACGGATCATCGTGCGGAAGAACATCCCAAGGCGCGAGCGCATCGCACTGATAGGGCGTCGTCTGCTCGGCGCATTCGCTGTTCGGACACATGTACGCGCACGACTTCGGAGGAACGCGCAGCGCATCGAGATCGATAGGCGGCGGCGACGACCCGCAAGCGGCGCCAAAGAACCCGAGCGTCGAGAGCGAGAGCGAAACGATGCGTTTCATGCGCCGAGCTTCTTCGCGAGAGCACGCGTCTCGACGATGTTGTCTTCGATGGAGCAATACGTCCAGCCGCCGTACCGGCCGACAGAGTGCACGTCGCGCGAGGCGAGCAAGTCACGGGTGCGTGTCGTTTCTGCGAGCGATTTGCGTGTAATGTGCACATACGCCGGATCCATCACCACGGAGTGCCACGAGACGAGCCGATGATCGGTGACGATCTTCTCGCGTGCCAAATCCGCGAGGACGCGCTTCTTCGTGCCCTCCGCATCGACTGCGCCGTCGCGCGGCAGGCCGATCTCCACGTAGAGGCTCATGCGATCGGTGTCGAAGATGTTGTCGTAGTACCCAACGCGATAAAACGAGAGCGCGCGATCCGGAAAATAGCTCCAGTGAACGCCGCGCGGGCCTTTTTTGTCGAACCCGAGGTTGTAGACGAGCACGCGGTTGTACGAGAACGCGCCTGCATCGTGCTCGAGACCTGAAGCGGCGAGAAGCTTGGGAAGTGGCGCCGAGCTCACGAGCGCGCCGTACTTGATGGTGCGCTTCGGCGTCGTCACGGTGTGGGCGTCGAGATCGATCTTCACCGCGCGCTCGCCGAGGCACACCGAGTCCTTCGGCAAATCACGAAGGAGCGCGTGGATGTATTCGATGGCCCCGCCGCGCGGATACGTGAAGCTCGAGTTGTAGCTCGCGTTGTCCGGCACCTTCATGTTGCGCACGATGTCGTCGATGCTCGCGTGAGGGAAAAACCGCCCCATCGCATCGACGTCGAGCGTCGCGAGGTCCGTCGCGTAGAGCTTCTCGTTATAGGGAATGAGAAACTTCTCCGCGATCGATCGTCCGAAGCGCGCGTAAAGCATCTCCTTGAAATTCGAGATCGTCGCGGCCGGATCGCGAAAGTAGAGATCGTAGAGGCAGTCGATGAAGTCCTGCTGCGGCAGCTGATGAATGTTTTTCTGAAACGGAAAATCGATGTCGACGCCGCCGAACCGCACGAGCGATTTGCGCGCGATCGTTCGAACATCGTCGGCGTTCATGCGCTCGCGCAGCCACGCTTCGATCTCGGCGTGCTTGAAATGAAAAAAGTGCCCGGAGTAATCCCAGACGAATCCGTCCTGCTTGACCGTCTTGCAGTATCCGCCAACCTCCGCGTCGGCCTCGAGCACGAGCGCGCCGCCGCCGATCGCATTCGCAAACGACAGCCCGCTCACCCCCGCGCCGATCACGACATACGGAACGTTTTCCACGCGCTCGGGAGCCTACAGCCGCACGCGCGGCCTTAGCGCCGAAACAGGGCCCTCCCGTTCGGATCCGAACGGGAGCTCGCGAGTTTTCTCTGGACAGCGCGTTAGAGCTGATATACCTACATCCACCTCACCTGTAGGTAAGCCATGAAAATCATCAACTATTTCTCGCTGTTCGCCGTTATTGGGCTCGTTTCCCCGCTTGGATGCAGCGCGTCAAGCGACGAATCGCAGAGCACCGACGAAGCGGTCTCCGCGACCTACTCGTGCAAGGTCGACAGCGATTGCACGGCGATCTCCAAAGGCGGTTGCTGCCCCAATGGCTGGAAGGTGGCGGTCAACAAGAGCCACGTGGCATCGTACGAGGCGTCGCACGAGTGCTCTGATCCGCAAATCTGCCCGCTCTACGTCATCGACGACACGCGCGTCGCCGAGTGCAACACCGCCAAGGGCAAATGCGCGCTGGTCGCTCCCGAAGACATCAAGTGCGGCGGCTTCACCACGAATCCGCACAAATGCCCGAAGGGCTACCTCTGCGAAGCCAACCACATCCCGGACGTCCCCGGCGACTGCGTCGCGAAGTAATCACACGCCGCGAAGGCGCACGGACCGAAACGCGGCATCACGGATGCGCGAGAGATCGTCGAGATCGCTCGTGAGCACGAGGTCGCCGCGTTGCGCTGCCGACGCGACCACGACGGTGTCGACGAGCGTCGCGCCGCGGACGCTTGCCATCGCTTCGCCGACAATTTTGGCGAGTGGAAAAGTGAACGGTTCAACGACGACTGCATCGAGCACGCGCGCGAGCGGTCCTCGCTGACCGCGCCACCATTCGCCAACCACGCACGTGGGGACGGTGATGCGCAGACCACGCGCGCGAGCGTCGATCATGAACGCGAGCATGCGCCGATCGCGTCGCTCGATAGCGACGAGCGCCCCCGTATCGAAGGTGATCATCGTTTGCGAGAACGCATTGCACGCGCGGCCGCTGCGAGCTCCGCTTTGGTGATTGCCGGCTGGCCGCGCTGCATCCAGTCGATCAAATCACCGAGTGCTTCGAGCCGTCGCTGCGTCGCGAGCGTTTCCGTAACGACCGCCGAAAGGCTCATCCCCTTGGCTCGCGCCTGCGCCCGTGCCCACCCGAGCTCGGCCTGCCCAATCGCGACTGAGACTTTTGCGGTGGTCCCCATTACACATTCCTACCATGGGTAGGAATGTGTTGCCATCCACGCATCACGCGCGACGCATCATCGAACCTAGCGCACGCTGGCGGGCGGGGGAGTGCCCGGTGAAACTTCGAGCGCGTTCCGGAGGGGCTCGAACACGGGGCGTTCGGTGAGCGGGACAGCGTCGATCTTCGCGAAAAGCTCGGCCTTCTTCACGTAGATTTCTTCGCGCTTTCCGCCGTCTTGTTCCGTCTTGAGAGTGAGCTCGGCGGGGCTCGTGCTGCGGCGCGCGATTTCGACGACGTTGGGCGCGAGGATTTTGACCATCTTCGAGACGAGCTCGCCGACGAGGTGATCGTCGAAGACGTCGCGGCCGTTGAGCGTGACGCCGAGGACGCGGCTTTTGTGTTTGACGACTTGGTTCGTCGCCGACCGCAAAAGCATCACGAAGCGCTCGAGCTCGACGCTCGCGGCTTGGTCGAGCACGGGCTCGAGCGAAGATGCATCGGCTTCGTTCGGATGCGAGACCTCGGCGTAGAAGCCTTGGTCGGTGTAACGCATGTTGAAACCGAGGACGTCTTTTTGATCCGGCTTGCGACGCAAGCGAAGCTCGGCGGTGTCGTCGGCGAGCTCGAAGCCGCCGAGGAAATATTCGTCGAGCGCGAGTGACTCGTACGTGACCGTGCGTTTGAACAAGCTGCGCTTCAAACCGACGGGGAGATTCACGCCGCTCGCGAAATCCGAAACGCGGCGCGGCTTGCGCCATTCGTCGAGTGAGTCGACGCTGAGCGCATACGCGGCCGCGATGCCGTCGGGGTAGCGGATGATCGTTTGGAAGTCGGGTGCGTTCTCCGAGTACTCCATCACGATCTCGGACGACGAGACCGGCAGGCGTACGGCAATGAGGATCGCTTCCATGCACGCACGGAGCTGCGTCGCGCCGCTCTCGGTTTTCTGTCGTGCGTTTTCGCGCGCGCGCTCCGCTTCGTTGATGACGTTGGCCTTCGCTTGGCCGACGAGCGTCGTTGCGAACTCTTGGAGTTGGCGCGCGTACTCCGCAATGATGGGTTGGCCGCCGGTCGTTGCAGTTCCGAGCGCGTGCATGGCGGCAAAATGCGCAGCCTCGAGACCTTCGATCGAGCGCTGCTTTCCCTGCGCCTCGACGTCGGCGATTTCGACCAAATGACGCGCCTCGCCATCCAACCGTGCCGCGATGGTCGCCTGGTCGACGAACACCTTGAGGGCACCGAGGAAATCGTACTGCGGCGGAAACGGGACCGAGTCCCCGTACAAGAACCGCATCGTAGGGCCCTACGGTAACAGGTTTTGTTGTAAGACCGCCGCATGAAGCGATTCGGGCTCTTTCCCTTGGTTCTGCTGGTTGCATGTGGTGGCGGAACCGCCGAGGAGACGACCAAAACGCCGACGGTCGCGTCGGCAACGGCAACGGCGAGCGCGACGACGCCGCCGCCGGTCGTCGATCACTCGAAGGAAATTCAGAAGCAAGCCGCCGAGGCGTACGTGTTTGGTTACCCGGCGCTCTTCATGGAGCGGCAGAAGCGCGCCATGACGACGAACGTTCGCCTCCAGCTCGGCACGTTTGCTCACGCGACGAAGATGCCGAAGCCCGAAGACACCGACGTGCTCCCGTCACTCGACACGATGCTTTCGTCGGCGTGGCTCGAGCTTCATGACGGCGCGTGGGCGCTCAAGCTCCCGGACATGGCAGATCGCTGGTTCGCGATCGAAATGTTCGACGCGTACGGCGAGCCGATCGGTGTCGTCGGAAAAAAGACGACGGGAACGAAAGCGCAAGTCGTTGCGATCACCGGGCCCGGTTTCAAAGGGACGCTTCCGCCGGGCGCGAAAGAAATCAAATCGACGACGAGCACCGTGTGGCTCCTCGGACGAACGCGCGTCACGGGTGCGGCCGATGTTGCGAAGGTGTCGTCGCTCCTGAAGTCGTGGGCGCTCGCGCCGGTTCCGCCAACGACGGCGCCAACGTCGCTTCCCCCCGCGCCGATGGGTCGCCCGCAAGATTTGAAATTCGCGGGCCCCGAGATTTTCGACGAGCTCGCCGAAGTGATGAAGACTGACGCCGCGCCGGACGACGTGCACGCGCCCGCAGATTTGGGCAAGCTCGGAAAGAGCCTTCCGCAAGAGCTGCTCGCCGCCGCATCGCAGGGAATCAAAGACGGCGCCGAGCATGTCGAGCAAGCGCTCGAAAAACTCGCGACGCGCAAAAACGGTTGGGACTCGGACACCTCGTTCGGCCAGCGCGGCGCAGACCCGGTGAAGCAAGCAGCGTGGGTGCTGCGCGGTCTCGATTGGCCGGTGTCGAGCGAGGGCCTCGTCTACATCGCGCGCGTCGACGACGGCGATCGCGTTCTCTCGGGCGCGCACGAATACGCGCTCCACTTCGACAAGGGCAAAGCGCCGCCCGCGAAAGCCTTCTGGAGCGTCTCGCTCTACAACTCTCGCAGCGGCGGCCTCGTGCCGAACGCGAAGCGTTGGTCGATCAACGACTCGGGCGTCCACCGCAACGCCGACGGTTCGATCGACATCTCGATCCAAGCCGACCCGGGCAAAGTCGACGCAAGCTGGCTCCCGGCCCCGAAAGGCGAAGCCTTCATGGTCGTCCTCCGCGTGTACCAGCCGGATGACTCCGCCGCCTCATGGGACCCGCCTGCGATCAAACGGATCAAGTAACCGTCACGCAGCGCACAGGAAGTCTGTGCCTTCATGGAGGCCGCGAGCGACGAGATCAGCGCGGACGAGATCGCGGGCCCCGAGGGTGCCGACGGCCACGATGATCGTGTGCGATGGGTCGAGCGCGGAGGGCGCGATGACGTCGACGCCACGGCGGATGCGGCCGATTTTGCGTGGGTCGATGTCGATGAAGCGCGCGGTGCGGACGCCGTGTTTTTCTAGCTCACGCGCCAGGCGTTTGCCGGTGGGGCCCGCGCCCCAAATGGTGAGCGGGCGGTTCAGCGTTCGGAGACGCGGCGCGAGAAAGTGAGCGCGGGCTTCGCGGAGGCGTTCGACCGAGCAGCGATCGTCCGAGCGCGTGACGCTCGTGGAGCGCTGGTGCCACTCGAAGAGGACGCGATCGACTTTTGCGAAACCGAATCCTCGGGCGTCGAGGCGAAGCCAGAGATCGTAGTCCTCGGCCCATGGTGCGTCGCGGAAACCGCCGGCCGCTTCGAGCGCGCTGCGACGGATCGTCGTCGCGGGGTGACAGAGAGGCGACTCGACGAAGATGGCGCGTGCATGATCGGCGGGCGAGAGGATTGCGTTTTGCCAATCGACATATCGGCGCATGCCGTCTGTGACGTCACCCGTCGGTTCGACGAGGCACGACGCTGCGGCGAGCGACGCATCGCCGCGAAGGAGCGCGACCTCGGCGGCGATGCGGCCGGGGAGGCTCACGTCGTCTGCGTCCATGCGTGCGATGAAGTCGCCACGTGCACGCTCCACGCCCGCTCGAAGCGCGCCCGCGACGCCGATGCCGCTCGTGCGCACGTGAATGATGCGTGCATCTTGCACGCTTTGCGCAAGGGAAAACCCGCCGTCCCGTGAGCCGTCGTCGACTGCGATGATTTCGTCAACCTCGTCCACCGCGACGCTTTCGATGGCCGCGACGAGCGTGCCGGCCGCATCCCGGTACGGCAAGACGACCGAGACGGTCATGATCGCGCGCGCTTCACGATTCGAATCGGCACCGACTTCGACGTCGGGGTGCGGCTCTTGTCGGCGTAGCTCTCGAGAGGCACGAGCGGGTTGCCTTCCGGAAAATACGTAGCGACGCAGCCTTTCGGAATCGAAAACGGAACGACCGCAAACGACTCGCACGTACCCGCGCGGCTCACGAGATCGACGCGCTCGGCCGGCGCGAGATCGAGGCGCGCGATGTCTTCGTCGTTCATGAACACGACGCGTCGATCGCCCGAGATGCCGCGATAGCGATCGTTCTGTGTGTAGACCGTCGTGTTGAATTGGTCGTGGCTGCGGATCGTCGTCATCAAGAGCTCGTCTGCGGCGATATCGATCTTCGGAAGCGGGTGCACCGTGAAGCGCGCGCGGCCGCCGGCAACGGGCGTGAAGTCGCGTTCGCGCGCCGAGTTGCGTAGATGAAATCCCTCGCGCACGCGCGCCGTGTAGTCGTCGCAACCTTCGACGACGCGCGAGATGGCGTCTCGGACGCGATCGTAGTCGGCGATGTAGGCGTCCCAATCCACGCCGAGCGTGGCCTTCGCGAGCGCAGCAACGATCGCGGGCTCGCTCATGAGCGCAGAGCTCGCAGGCTCGTTCTTGCCGCGTGACGTGTGCACGAAGCCCATCGAGTTTTCGACCGTGACGAATTGCGGCCCCGAGATTTGCTCGTCGATTTCGGTGCGACCGAGGCACGGCAAAATGAGCGCGCGCTTGCCCGTGACGACGTGCGAGCGATTGAGCTTCGTCGCGATCTGCACCGTGAGCTCGCACTTCTCGAGGCCCTCGGCAGTGCGCCGCGTGTCGGGCGTGGCCATCAAGAAGTTACCGCCCATCGCGAAGAAGACGCGCACGTTGCCCGCGCGCATCGCCTCGATCGCAGCCACGGTGTCGTAGCCGTGTGCGCGTGGCGGATCGAACTCGAGCTCGCGGCCGAGACGATCCAAGAATGCGTCGGGCATCTGCTCCCAGATCCCCATCGTGCGATCACCTTGCACGTTGCTGTGTCCGCGCACGGGGCAGAGTCCCGCTCCAGGGCGGCCGAGGTTGCCGCGGAGGAGCATGAAATTGACGACCTCTTGAATCGTCGCCACAGCGGCCTTGTGCTGCGTGAGGCCCATCGCCCAGCATGCGATGGTGCGCTCCGATTGCATCGCGATCTTCGCGGCAGCGCGGATTTCGGCGCGTGACACGCCCGAGTCGTGCTCGATGTCTTCCCATGTGACGTCGTCGAGAGCGCGAGCGAAGTCTGCGTAGCCCGAGGTAGCCTCGGCAATGAACGCGTGATCGATGGCGTCCTCTGCGATGAGAATTTTCGAGAGGCCTTTCATGAGCGCCGCATCGCCGCCGACGCGCACTTGCAAGAAGAGCGTCGCGATTTGCGTGCCGCGCGAGAGGATCGCTTCGTAACGCTGCGGATGCGAAAACCGCATGAGGCCAGGCTCGGGCAGGGGATTGATGGCGACGATTTGACACCCGCGGCGCGCCGCAGCCTCGAGCGCACTCAGCATGCGCGGATGATTCGAGCCCGGGTTTTGGCCGATCACGAACACTGCATCGGCGACCTCGAAGTCTTCGAGATGCACGGTGCCTTTGCCGACGCCGACCGTTTCTTTGAGCGCGGCGCCACTCGACTCGTGACACATGTTCGAGCAATCGGGCAGGTTGTTCGTGCCGAGCATGCGCACGAATGCTTGGTACAGAAACGCGGCTTCGTTGCTCGTGCGGCCCGACGTGTAGAACACCGACTCATCAGGCGCTCCCGCGCGGAGCTCTTTGGCGACGATCGCGAAGGCGTCTTGCCACGAAATCGGCGCGTAGCGATCGGCGCCGGGCTCGAGCACCATCGGCTCGGTGAGTCGGCCTTGTGCGTTGAGCCACTCGTCGCTCTGTGCGGCGAGATCCACGATGGGGTGCGCTTCGAAAAAATCGCGATCGACTTTGAGCGTCGTGGCTTCGTCGGCGACGTGCTTGACGCCGTTCTCGCAAAACTCGAACGTGCTGCGTTCGTGCTCGGGCTCGGGCCACGCGCAGCCGGGGCAATCGAAGCCGCCGTGCTGGTTCAACCGCAGGAGCGTGCGCGCTGCGCGCAAGATGCCCATCGGTCGCGCGAACCCGAGGCTCGCGACGGCCGCGGTTACGCCAGCGGCTTCCTCCGGCGGCTTCTTCGTACGGAGATCGCTCACCGGCTATTTCCCGGCGGCCGGATGCGGATACGCGTCGGCTTCGTCTTCGTCGCGAGGCTTGAGGCACTGCCAATCTTTTTCGACGAGCACGTGCACGGCGCCATCGGTTCCCTCGAAGCCGACGCGATCGGTTTCGCAAAAATCTTTCACGAGTGCCGCGGGCACCGCGACGACGATGCGCGCGCCATCGAAGCGCACCGTGACGCCTTCGGCAGCGCTTTGCTCGATGCGGTACGCGAGATTCGCGGGCGCGAGATCGATGCTCTCTTCGACCGCGCCGCGCGATGCGAAATCGGCGACCTCGCTTTGCGTGAGGCGAAGACGAATCGACCCCTTGCGCGTGCGAAGTTTCATGGCTCGAGTCTAGTCTCTCCGGCGTAGACGTTGAAGCGCCCGTCGCGCGCGAAGCCGACGAGCGTGATGTTCGAGGCTTTCGCGAGCTCGACAGCAAGACTCGTGGGCGCGCCGATGGCGACGATCGCGGAAACGCCCGCGAGCGCGGCCTTTTGAACGAGCTCGAACGCAATGCGACCGCTCAAGCACACGGCGTGACGCCCGAGCGGGAGGTGTCCCGCGAGGAGCTCGGCGCCTAGAACTTTGTCGAGGGCGTTGTGCCGGCCGACGTCCTCCGCTGTGCGCACGAGCTCGCCGCGTTCGTCGAAGAGGCCTGCGGCGTGGAGCGCCCCCGTGCGATCGAACGCGGACTGGGCTGCGCGCAATGCGTCGGGCATTCGCACGATCGCGTTTGGCGCGATACGCCAATCGTCATGCACGGGCTCACCGAGCTCGGCGCGCACCCGATCGATCGTGGCCTTGCCGCACAAGCCGCAGCTCGAGCTCACCCAAAATCGTCGCTCGGCGCGATCGAGTCGCGCGCGCGCAGCGGCCGCGAGTGTGACGATGACGGCGCTTGGTCCATCGGGCGCGATCGCGACGATGTCCTCACGCGCGCGCACGACGCCTTCGCCGAGCAAAAAACCCGCGGCGAGATCGACATCGGCGCCCGGCGTACGCATCGTCACCGCGATCGGCTCGCGCGCGCTCGCGCGGATCTCGAGCGGCTCTTCCACCGCAACGCGATCACCTCGACGCGACGCCGCGCGCCCAACTTCGACAACCGTGACGTCGACCTCGGCGGTTGCGCTCGCAAGCGTCATCGATTCGGGCGTGTCCCAGTCGACGAGCCGCGCCGCATCGTCGGTCGACATTTCGAGCGCAACCGCGCCTGCTTCGGCAAGCAAACCTTGAAGCGCCAGCTCGCCGCGTGCGAGGCGCGCTTGCGCGATTGGAAGCACGTGCGTTGCGTCGTATCGCGCGAAGAGCGGCTCCCATTTCCCCGCGCGCGAAGGCGCGACGACCGGCGCATCGGGCGCGTGGATCAATTTGCGCACGAGCTCCGCGCTGACATGAGGCATGTCGCACGCAACCGCGACGACGCGTTCACCACGAGCGGCCTCGAGCAACGCGACGAGCCCACCAAGCGGGCCCGCATCGAGCTGCGCGTCCTCGATCGCGTCGATCGCGATTGCCGCATATTCGGGCCGCCGCCCGACGAGCACGGGTTCGAGCCCTGCGTCGCGCATCACACGCGCGAGCTGGTCGATGAGTGTCTCCCCACTCGGCGCGCGCAAAAGCCCTTTCGGCGATCGCATGCGCGACGAGCTCCCGCCAACGAAAATCCCACCAATCATCGTGCGCCGATCACTTCACGCACTTTTGCAGCGCACCGATCGGCGAGCTCGTTCGGCGACAAATCCTCGTCGACCTCGTAGCTGAACGCGATGCGTTTGCCATGCGCATGCGCCCAGCCGTCGAGCGTCACGCGCCCTTCGGAGCGTTTGCCGTACGCGCTGATCCCGAGGCCTTCGAGAATCGCGGCGGCGTCACCTGCAAGAACGAGTCGGTCCACTCCGCCGAAATATACCTAGTTCTCCACGAATCCGAACCAGAGGTTCGCGATCTGCACGCCTTGCTCGGAGTAGATGAAGAACTCGGTGCCGTTGTAGTCGCCGTTGGCGATGCGCGTGATCGTCAGGTGAAGCGTGTCGCCGTTGTTTCCCACTTGGGTGTCCCACGAAAACTGAAGCTGAGGCGGCTTGCTCGTGTTGTAGGTCGAGTCGACGGCTTGCACGGTCCAGTTGCTCGTTGGCCCGTCGGCGAAGAGCTGCACGTCGATCGTTTTGCTTTGGTGGAGCGGGATCTGCACGCCTTTCGTCGGCAGGTTCTGCCCGTAATAGTCGAGGGTGACCGCATCGGTGAGCACGGGTGCGGAGTTGAAGTACGCCTGCCCGAGCACTGGCACACACGGATCGTGACCGGCCTTGGCCGACGCGTTCGACCACGGCCGCTGCACCAAATAACTACCGACGAGCCGCTGATAGCTTTGCGGCTGATACGCGCACATGTCGCCGACCTCACCGAGCGGCATCAAATTCCAAACCATGTGATCGTAGTCGACGATCGCATACGCGGGATCGGTGAGCCGCGGATCGGTCGCCGCCTCGACGAGCTCGTGTGAGAGCCCCGCCGTGAGCGCATCGAACCCTTGAATCGACGCGCCAAACGACGCGCATCGCGGCATCACCGCAATGACCGCCGAGAGCGGCGTTGTGCTCGCGTTGTCGTGATACCCGCCGAACGTCACGCAGCTCGAGCCGAGCTGCGGATCACTGATGGTCGTCGTCGATGGATAGAAGATCGAATAAACGTTGTTCACCGTCACCGCGGGAAACTCGGGGTGCGAGCCATCGAGATACGTCGCGATCCAATTCTCGATCGCGGTCGGCGTGGTCGTCGTTGGCGCTGTATCGGTGACGATGATCGATTTTCCAATCGTCATCGCGCCGACTCCATATTCGCCGACCGCTTCCGACCAAAACGAAGACGCAGCGATCTGATTCAGGAAGTCTTCGATTTTCGATTGGTCGGCGTCGCCCGCGAAGAAAATCGGAATCACGTTTGGCGCGCTGAGGACGCTGCCGCCGTAATTGAGCACTTGTGGGATTTCCGGATGCGGCCCGGGAAAGCCCGCGTCGGGCTTCGCCGCGATCGCATCGGCCGGAGCGGCGTCGATCGTGATGGTTCCGCCGTCATTTCCGGTGCCCGCGTCGTCACCGTTTTGAAGCGACCCACCGCAAGCGACGACGCCTGCGCATAAGAGGAGAAGGTTTCGCATGCATCCTGATTCAGCAAAAACCTCGCCACCACGAAATCGCGTGCAATTCGTCGCCGCGTGCGTTCTCTAACGGTAGAGATGAGCGACAAGCCGCTAGGAACTTTATCGCTGCTCGCGCTCGGCGTGAACGGGATCGTCGGCGTCGGAATTTTCTTCACTCCGAATAAAATTGCCGCGCTCGCACCGGGTTGGTCGAGCGTCGCCGTCGTCGGCGTCACGGGTCTTGCGCTCGTTCCCGTTGCGCTCGCAGTCGCGACGATCGGCGCACGCTTCCACGAAGACGGCGGCCCCGTTCTCTACGCGCGCGCAGCGTTCGGCGAGCTCGCAGGTTTCGTCGTCGGCTGGCTTGCGTACGTCGCCGCGCTCTTCTCGATGGGCAGCGTGATGACGGGCTTCATGTCGGCCGTGCTTCCAGGCGGCGAGCGTCACGCGTCGATGGGTGCGGTCGCTCTCGTGACGATCCTCTCTCTCATCGCAGCGACGGGCATCAAAGTTTCGGCGGGCGTGTGGAACACGCTCACGGTGCTCAAGCTCTTGCCGCTCGTGGGTCTCGCGGTGATCGCGAGCCTCATCGCGCCGAATCCCGTGCCGATCGCGCACGCCACCGATTGGGGGGCCGTGCACTGGGGCCGCGCCGCGCTGACGGCGGTGTTCGTTTTCCAAGGTTTCGAAATCGTCCCCGTGCTTGCGGGCCAAGCGCGCGATCCCGATCGCACGATCCCGATCGCGGTGCTCGGCTCGCTCGCGCTCTCCACTGTTCTCTATTTGCTTTTGCAGCGCGGCGCGGTCGCGGGGGTGACCGACCTCGCGGGCTCCGGCGCGCCACTCGTCTCGATGGGCAACGCTTACGGCGGCGATCGCTTTGGCCGCATCGTCTCGATCGGCACGAGCGTCTCGGCGATGGGCATCTGCTTCGGCATGGTCGCCACGACACCGCGCTTTCTCTCCGCGTTGGTTCCGCGCACGCGCTTCGGCCGCGTGAGCAAGAACGGCGTTCCGCTCGCCGCGCTCTTCACGACCTGGCTCATCGTTTGCGTCTTCGTTTCGCTCGGCGATTTGAGCAAGCTCCTCGCGCTCTCGAGCCTATCCGTCGTGATGCAGTACTTGCTCGTGGCGGTCGCTCTCGGGAAGTTCGCGATGAAACGCGAGCGTGGCCTCTCCCCACGCAACGCGTGGAGCGCCATCCCGACGATCATCGTCGCGCTCGTGCTCGTCAGCGGCGCCGAACGCGCTGAGTGGGCGGTAGCCGCCGGCTCGATTGTTTTGAGCTGTGTGATCTACTTCGCCGTCCGCAAGCAGCTCGCCTGATTTATGGAACCAACACCACTTTTCCGCGGGCTTTGCGGTCGTGTAGGTAATGATGTGAGGCGGGTGCGTCGTCGAACTTGAAGCTCTTGTCCACGAACGGTTTGATCTCGCCGCGCTCGTACATCTTGAGGAGCTCGGCGAGCGAGCCCGAGAGCAAATCGAGACGCGAGAAGAGATGCGCCATGTTGGTGCCGCTCACGGTCTTGTTGCTGTCCATGAGATCGAGCGGCGAGAACTTCGGGATGCGCAAATAGTTGGTGACGGCCGACCAAAGGCTGCGCGTCTTGCCGGATGCCGCGGCGGAGAAACCGAAGCACACCATGCGACCGCACGGCGCGAGCAACTCGTAGCCGTCCTGCCAGGATTTTCCGCCGACCGGATCGAGCACGAGATCGACGCCGGCGTCGCCGACGATCTTGCGCGTCTCGCTGACCCAATCGGCGTCGTTGCCGATCGTATGCGCGCAGCCGCGCTCGCGAATGAACTCGTGCTTGCTCGTCGAGGCGATGCCGATGACTTTGCATTTGCGCGTGCGCGCAATATCGAGCACTGCGAGACCGACGCCGCCCGCGGCCGAGTGGAGAAGTATCGTCGAGCCCTCGCGGAGGTTTCCGCAGAAGAGCATCATGTTGTACGCGGTGAGATAGACGACGGGCATCGCCGCGCCTTCTTCGAACGTCATCTTGTCGGGCATCGCGAAGACTTGATCTTGCTTGATGCAGATGGTGTCCGTGTAGCCGCCGAAGTACGGCGCGCCCATCACGCGATCGCCTTCTTTCACCGTGGTCACCCCGGCGCCGACTTTGTCGATGACGCCCGCGACCTCGTAGCCGATCACGCACGGGATCTTTGGCGCGTCGGGATACATCCCGGTGCGCGCCATCAAGTCGGCGAAGTTGATGCCGCACGCGCGAACGCGAATGCGAGCCTCACCCTCTTTCGGCTCGGGATCGGGCTCTTCGCGGACTTGGAGAACTTCAGGCGCGCCGGCTTTGGTGATCCAAACGCGTCGCATCACCAATCGCACACGGCGGCGCCCCACGTGAAGCCGGCGCCGAATGCAACCATCGCGATTTTCATTCCGCGCTTCAACTTGCCTTCTTTCTCGGCCTCCCAGAGAAGAAGCGGAATCGTTGCGGCGGTCGTGTTTCCGTATTTGTGGATGTTGTGGAGGAGCTTCTCTTCCGGCAAGCCAAGCTGCTGCGCGACGTACTGGTTGATGCGCATGTTGGCTTGGTGGAACGCGAAGAGATCGATGTCGTTCGCGGAGAGTTGCTTTTCCCAGAGCACTTGCATGAGCGCCATACACATGCGCTCGACGGCGTTCTTGAAGACCGTCTTGCCGTCCATCTGCGGCCAGAGCTCGCTCGATGGAATGAATCCGTCGCCCATCTTGTCGGGGCCGACTTTCAGGTATGGCCGGCGGCGGATGTCCCACACGCGAAGACACAAGGCTTCGATGCCGCGGCCGTCTGCGCCGAGCGTCCAGTTGCGGACGCCGCGATCTTCTTCGGTCGCGCTGACGACGACTGCGCCTGCGCCGTCGCCGAAGAGTGACGTGACGGTGCGACCGCGCGTCGAAAAATCGAGCGCCGCCGAGTGCGTCTCTGCGCCAACGAGAAGGACGTGCTTCGCGCCCCCGGCGCGCACCATCGATGTCGCCGTGGCGAGGCCGTAGATGAACCCGCTGCACTGATTGCGGATGTCCATCGCCGGCACGAACTTCGGATCGTCGCCGTCGAGCATGCCGAGCTGGCGCTGCAAGAAGACGCCGCTCCCCGGAAAGTGAATCTCCGGCGAGAGCGTGCAGAAGAGAATGATGTCGAGATCCTTCGGGCCGATGCCGGCGTTCTTGAGCGCCTCTTTGCACGCGGGGAGCGCGAGGTCCGCGGAGCCGACACCTTCGTCTGCGTAGCGGCGCTCTTCGATGCCCGTGCGCTGGAGGATCCACTCGTGCGTGGTGTCAATGCCGTATTGCTCGCGCAAGTCGTCGTTGGTGACGACGCGCGGGGGGACGTAGCCGCCCGTCCCGGAGATGTATGCGTTGGGCATGCCCGGGTTATACCACCCAACCTTTTCGGGAAGCTCGTTGGGTGCAGCTCGCGGGCACGTGAGCCGTGCTACGTTCTTAGCGTGGGCCGGAGACTCATCGTAGCGACTACGGTCGTCGTGCTTCCACTCCTACAGCTCATCGCATGCGGGCTGGACGAAGGCGGTCTTCTTTCCGGCGACGCGTCGCTCGACCAAACCAGCGGGGACGGCGCCCCACTGAATGACGTCGTGAGCGAGAAAGTCTTCGACAACTACGTTCCACCGATCGCGTGCTCCGATCCGGACGCGTCGCTCGATGCGTCATGTCTCGGGCCCGCCGCACTCCCCGCCGGGTGGGAGCCATTCGCGATGATCATCGACGCAGGAAACGCCGCTTGCCCCGGCGACGGCGGCGACTTCACCGCCGTGCAGTACGTCACCGATCCGCGCATCGCAGGCAACAACTGCGTGTGCATGGGTTGCGGTGGCGCTTCGTCGACGTGGTCGTGCGCAGGGGTGCTCGGCGCCGGGCCAACCTGCACGGAGCAAACCCAACTCGTCAGCAGCATGCCGTACTGCTGGCAGACGGATCACATCGCCTACAGCGGAGCGATCTCGAGAACCGGAAGCGCATCGTGCGCACCGACCACCTACTTCTCGTCCAACACCAGCACGACATCCGTCGCAGGCTGCGCGCCGACGCGTTGTCAGTCCGATTTTTGTGGTCTTGCGTCGCAGGGCTACAAGGTCTGCGCGCGCAGCAGCACGTCGGACGGCGGATGCCCGGGCGGCTTCACGTTCGCGAGCACGTACAGCGTCGGCGTGAGCGCGCACGCGCAATGCAACGCATGCCCAACGTGCGCCCTCACGAACCCGGACGCAGGTTGCTCGGCGAAGCTATCGACCTTCAAGAACGACAGCTGCGACGCCGGCGGCTTCATGACGAGCGAATTTGCCGACGGAGGCTGCGACTTCGACAACGGCACGAACACATTCGGGAGCGTGCTCTATCAACCCGCCGCCGTTCCCGTCGCGATGTGCGGTCCTTCTTTGCCGTCGAATGTCGGTGGCACGGGTGTGCTCGACGGCGTCGTCACGGTTTGTTGTGTGAACTAAATGAAGCTCAACGCTCTTCGCATCGCAGTCTCCGTCGCAATCGTCACGATTGGCGCTTCGTTCGCTGCGTGCGGCATCGACGAATCGGGTTTGCTCGGAGACGACGCATCGAACGGCGTCGACGTGATCACCACCGGTGATGGCGCGCCCGATGTCATCATCGACGTCGTCCCGAATGACGGCATCCCACCGCCGCCCTCGTGCTCGACGGACGCCTCCGCCGACGTGTCGTGCATTCCGCCCGTTCCGCTCGGCTGGGAGCCCATCGCGTTTCAGAAAAACGGCAACGTCGGCTGCGGCGACGACGGCGGCAATTTCTTGGGCGTGCAGTACCTCACGCAGCCCACGATCAACAAGACGAGCTGCGTCTGCTCCAATTGCGTCGCTGACGGCGGGTGGTCATGCGGCGCCACGATTTATTCCGGAGCCACATGCAGCGCAGAGACACTCGATGCGAGCGCGACGGCGTGCTTCCAATCCAACCACCAGAGCTTCGGCGGCTGGCTCACGCGCTACGGTTCTCCCGCATGCGGCGGCGGCACCGCGCTCGGTGACAACAGCGCCGACGCGACCGCCGTGAGCGCTTGCTACCCGACGCAATGCGCGTCCGACTTCTGCGGGCTCGCAAGCAGCGGTTTTGGCCTCTGCATCGCGAACGCTGCCGTCACCGACGGCGGATGTCCAAGCGGATTTCCGAACGCACACGTCGTCGGCAATTCCGCGCACACCGCGTGCGAGTCATGTCAGTCGTGTGCGCTCGGCAATGCGTCCGCACAATGCACCGGCACGGTGTCTGCGTACAACAGCGGCGATTGCTCGGGGTCGAGCGTGCAAACGGTGACCGCCAACAGCACATGCAACGGCTCCACGACCAATCCTTACTCGAGCCTTGGCTACGAAGCCGGCCCGCCACCTTCTCCGTTCTGCGGCCCCACCAAGCTGCCGAGCGGCGCTCCCTACCTCAACGGGCCGTTCACGATCTGCTGTCCGTGATGGCCTAGGTCGCGCGTCCGAGTGGGAACACGGAGCGCTGCGCTCCTCGGTTAGGGATGCGGGTTTCATAAGCCTGTCCAGATGGTTCGACTCCATCCGCAGCGACATCGATCATCGTCATGCACACTCTTTTGCTCCTCCCCTGGATGGCGCCCCACAAGGTCATCTCCTGGCAACGCGCGATCGTGCTGAGCTTCCTCGGCAAGGTCGAGGTCGTCGCCGAGTACGACGAGGTCGTGCGTTCGCCGTCGGTCGAGCTTCGCGCTCCGGCCGTCGTGCGCATGCACCGCGCGCACATCCCGCACCGTGGTCTCATCCGTTTCTGCCGCGCGAACGTGTTCCGTCGCGACGGCTGGACGTGTCAGTACTGCGGCGAGCGTTTGGCCGCGCGTGATCTCACGTTCGACCACGTCGTGCCCCGCGCTCGTGGTGGCCGCACGGATTGGGAGAACATCGTGGCGTGCTGCCGCGAGTGCAACGACTCGAAACGCGACCGCACGCCCGACGAGGCGAGCATGAAGCTCCTGCGTCGCCCGGTGAAGCCCACGTGGCTTCCTCCCGCGCGCATCGCGCTTCACTTCGACGCGGACAAGGCGCCGGCGCCGTGGCGCGCCTTCGTCTGAAGGACCTCGGAAGGTGTGGGAGCTTCCCCGACACGAACGTTTCAGACAGATTTCGATGTCTGCGGCCATCGTGTTGGGGGAGATTCCTACTATGCAGAAGACGCTTCTCTTCGCTTTGGGGCTCGCGGCTTTGTTCGCGATCTATTCGTTTGCAGGCTGCGGCTCGAAGCCGTGTGCCAACAGCTTCAACTGCGGCAACGAGGACGGGGGCGGCGACGACGCTGGCGACGACAACCCATTCAACTTCCTAGACACCGGCAAAGGCGACGGCTCCGGCTGCGCGCTCCATTGCTCGGGCGATTTGCACGACGTGCTCGACTGCAACGACAAGGTCGTCACCACGTGCGGCGCCGATGAAGGATGCGGCGGCTCCGGATGCGTTGCCGCGTGTGACGCAGCGAAGACCAACAAGAGCAGCGTCGGTTGCGACTACTACTCGATCGATCCCGACATCATCAGCGACGGAACGGGCGCGTGCTTCGCGGCCTACATCGCGAACACGTGGAATGCGCCCGTCACGCTCAACGTCACGTGGGGAACGCAAACGCTCAACGTCTCGCAGATCGCGCGGAAGCCCAGCGGAAGCGGGCAAGCGCTCACCTACGCGCCGCTCTCCGGCGGTCAGCTGCAGCCCGGCGAGGTTGCGATTCTATTTCTCGCTCGCTACGGCTCGGTGCTCACGAGCTGCCCTGCGGGCATCACGCCTGGCGTGACTTCAGTCGATGCTGCAACGCACGGCACGGGAATCGGAAAAGCATTTCACATCGTCGCTGATCACCCGGTGGTCGCGTACGACATCTTCCCCTACGGCGGCGGGCAGAGCGCAGCCACGAGCGCGACGCTCCTCATTCCGACGAGCGCGTGGGACGTGAACTACATCGGCGTCAACGCGTACCGCAAAGACACGCTCGTTCCGAACGCGCAGGGTTTCCTCGAGATCCTCGCGAACCAAAACGGAACGCAGGTCACGATTCGTCCGACGGCCGCCATCGTCGGCGGCACGGGCGTCGCGGCGGCTCCAGCGAACACGCCGACGGTCTACAACTTGAACGCAGGTGACTATCTGCAGCTCACGCAAGACGCGGAGCTCACGGGCAGCGTCATCCTCGCGAACAATCCGATCGGTGTTTGGGGCGGCGCATCGTGTTTGAACATCGACGTATCGGAGTCCGCGTGCGACTCGGCGCACCAGCAGTTCTTGCCGGTGTCGGCGATGGGTCACGAGTACGTCGGCGTGCGCTATCGCAATCGCCAAACCGGGCCGGATGAAACGCCGCCGTGGCGCGTCGTCGGCGCGGTCGACGGTACAACGCTCACCTACGAGCCGAGCAAACCCGCGGGCGCGCCGGGCGCGCTCAATCGCGGACAGGTGGCGGAGTTTCCATCCGCAGGTCCATTCGTCATCAAGAGCCAGGACGATCAACATCCGTTCTACGTGTCAGCGCACATGACCGGCGGTCAGAACGCTGGTGGTCGCGGCGACCCAGAGTTCGTGAACGTCGTGCCGCCGCAAGAGTTTCTCCCGTCGTACGTGTTTTTCACGGACCCGACGTACTCGGAGACGAACCTCGTCGTCGTTCGCACGAAAGGCGCGAGCGGATTCGCAGACGTGAGCCTCGACTGCATGGGCAACCTCACGGGCTGGCAGCCGCTCGGTACGTCGGGCATCTACGAATACACACGGCAAGACCTCGTGACCGGCAACTTCGCCAAGGTGAACGGCTGCGACAACGGCCGACACACGATCACGAGCACCGAAACGTTCGGTTTGACCGTGTGGGGTTGGGGCTCGGAGCAAACCACCGGGTTCTCCACGGAGTACGTGAGCTACGCGTATCCCGCGGGCGCGAGCGTGCGACCCATCACCACCGTCGTGGTGAACCCAAACGTGAACTGACGTACTACTGAGCGGGCCATGCCGGCCCTGGTCTTCCTCGTCGTTGGCCTCGTCGTCGCATTGCTCGGCGAGTCGCACATCGCAGACTCGGATATCTGGTTCCATTTTCGGAACGCCCAGCTTCTCGCGCAAACCCACGCGTTTCCACACGCCGACGTCTACACGTTCACGAGCGCCGGTGCGCCGCTCGTCAATCACGAGTGGCTCTCGGAGCTGCCGCTCTATTTTGCGTTCGTCGCGGGCGGGCAGCGCGGGCTCATGGCGCTCTATCTCTTGGTGATCTGGCTCGCGTTTGGCGGCGTCTATCTGATTGCGCTTCGCCGCGGCGCCAACTGCATCGAGGCCGGCATCGTTACAGTCGCGTGCGTCGCGCTCGGCTCGTATTCGTTTGGCCCGCGCGTGCAGCATTTCGGGTGGCTGTGTTTCGTCGCGCTGATGATCATTCTCGATCGATTCGAGCGCACCGGAAAAGGCCTCTGGACAATGCCGCTCGTGTTCGCGGTGTGGGTGAATTTGCACGGCTCGTGGATTCTCGGATTTGTCGTGCTCGGCATTCACATCGCCGGCGGGCTCATCGAAGGCGAGTGGGGCCGCATCGGCGCGAAACGTTGGACGCGCGCAGAGCTCGAAAAGCTCGGTGTCGCGTCGGCCGCATCGATCGCCGCGCTATTTGCGAATCCGTACGGCTATCGGCTCGCGGTTTATCCAATCGACGTGCTCTTTCGACAGCAAACGAATCTCGACAACGTCATCGAATGGCAAGCCGTCGATTTTCACACGGGCTACGGCAAGCTCGCGCTCGGGATGCTCGCAGTGCTGCTCGCGTTCGCGCTTTTCTCACGCACGGTGTGGAAGGTCCGCGACGTCGTGCTCGTCGGGTTCGTCGTGTGGGCATCGCTCACGCACGTGCGTTTCTTGATTCTCGCGGGCCTCGTGCTCGTTCCCATTCTCGCGCCAGAGCTTCATCTCCTCACGCCGCATGATCCAAAAACCGATCGCCGCGCGATGAACGCGGTCATCGCCGTGGCGCTCGCGGCGGTCGTCGTGGTTACGTTTCCGCGCGCGACGAACGTGGAGTCGCAGTTCCCGGGCGAAGCGCTTCGCTTCATGGCCGACAAGAAACTCGAAGGCCACCTCTTCCACTTCTACGACTACGGCGGCTACATCGAGTGGAACGCGCCAAGCATCAAAACCTTCGCCGACGGCCGCACCGATCTGTTCGCGCACAACGGCGTGCTCGACGACTACATCAAGATCAACACGCTCGCTGGCTCCCTCGAGCTTCTCGACAAATACGAAATCGACACAGTCCTCTTCCCACGCGACAAAAAACTCGACTACCTGCTCGACCATTCCCCCGCGTGGACCGAAGTCTACAGCGACCCGCTAGTCAAACTCTGGCGCCGAACCCCACGCGAGGCGCGTCCCCCTCCCAAATACACGTCCGCGTCTCAGTCGGCGCCCGGAGCGAATTCGCATTTGGACGCAAACGCCCACCGGGCGCCTGACTGAAAATGAACGTGGACAGATAACCCTCGCGTGATGCGAGCGAATATTTAACGCGGCAGCCATGTTTCAAGCGCGAGGTCTTGCACCCTCCGCGACACCTCACTCACGCACGGTGGTGTAGTGCGACGTTTTGGTT
>JBBSFE010000020.1:0-64786 GCA_038239005.1 Polyangiales bacterium | reverse complement strand
TCTGCGCGCATGACGAATGCCGTGGCCAGCACGGCGACATGAGCGGCCACGGAAAATGCGATCACCGCGATGGTTCGACCTTTTCGCTTGGGCGGCACGACCGGGTGGATTTCGGGGCGAGCGTTGGCTCGGTAGTGAGTCATGCGCGTGTGACCGCTCGGAAACGAAAATGTTCCCCACCTCCGTTTCGTGACGATCGCGGCCCCATTGCGCTACATTGTAAGACCGGAAAAAGTGGCCAAAGATCCGTCCAAGACCCCAAAGCCGCTGCCCTTGCCGAAAGGCAAGACCGTGCAGTCGTATCCGCTGTCGACGGTGGATGGGTTCGTCTTGTCGCGCGTCGATGGAACGCTTTCGGTCACGGAGATCGTGTCACTGACGTCGCTCGACGAAGCGACGGTGCGCGCGTCGCTCGAGAAGCTCGTTGCCCTCGGGCTCATCGAGCTCGGGAATGCTCCCGCGGGTCCGCGCTCGAAGCCGCCACCCGCATTCGGCACGCCGATCCCGAACTCGCTGCCGCCGCGACCCATCACCGAAGTTTCGAACGTGCTCGATACGGGCGCGCCGAAACCGAAGCCCGCGCTCTACGACCCGGCCGAGATCGACGAAGACGTGGATCTCGATCGCGAGCACCGCAGCAAGATCCTCGACATGTACTACCAGCTCGGCGAGCTCGATCTCTACGCGGTGCTCGGCATCGAGCGGTCTGTGGACAAAAAAGCGGTGAAGCGCGCCTACTACGAGCTCGCCAGCATCCACCACCCCGACAGATTTTTCCGCAAGCGACTCGGGACGTTCAAACAAAAGATGGAAGCGGTGTTTTCGCGCATCACCGAGGCCCACGACACGCTCGCGGACAAGACCAAACGCGCCGAATACGACACCTATCTCGATGCGCAAATCCAAGCGCGCGCTCTCGAATCGCAGCTCACGCGCAGGCTTTCGTCGCCCGGCATGGAGCGCGTCGACAGGGCGAAGGCGTCTCCGTCGCTCCAGCCTCCGTCCGCTCCACCGCAAGCTCGTGAAGAGCGAACGTCCGGCATTCAACTCTCCGAGCAAGCGCGACGCGACGCGCTCGCCCGACGACTGCTCGGCGGTCGCGGCACGTTGCCACCCGCACGCAACCCAACGCCCGTGCCGACGTCCTCGGATCCGGATTCGCTTCGGCGTCACTACGAGTTCAAGATCAACGCCGTGCGCGAGCATATGGCGAAAGATCACCTCGCGAGTGCGGAGCAAGCCGTCGCCGATGGGGATTGGGTCGCGGCGACGACCGCATACAGGCTCGCGCTTCAAATCAATCCCGATGACGACCGCCTCAAGACCGCGCTGTTCGAGGCTCAAGGCAAAGCGAACACGGTGCTTGCTGACGCCTACCGCAAGCAGGCCGAGTACGAAGAGAAGTCGGGCAAGCTCGCCGAGGCCGCGCGATCGTGGCAACGCGTCACCAAAGCGCTACCGGACAACGTCGAAGCGTACGCCCAAGCTGCCTCGTGCATGCTTCGCGCGGGCGTCGACCTCAGGCAGGCCGCGACGCTCGCGCAGCGGGCAATGCAGCTCGATCCGCAGCAAATCAAGCATCGGCTGACGCTCGCCGAGATTTACATCGGGGCCGGTTTGCAGCTCAACGCGCGGCGTGAGCTCGAAGCGGCCGCACGGCTCGCGCCCGACGATGCTAACATCGAGGCCCTCTTGAAACGTGCTGGTAAGGGGTAACGGATGGAGAAGGTGATCGGTATCGATCTCGGCACCACGAACTCGTGTGTGGCCATCGTGGAAAACGGCCAACCGACCGTGATTCCGAATCGTGGTGGCTACAAAACGACGCCATCGATGGTGGCCGTGACCGAAGCGGGCAAGCGGCTCGTCGGGCACATCGCCAAGCGGCAGGCCATCACGAACGCCGAGAACACGGTTTACGCGGCCAAGCGACTCATCGGGCGCAAGTGGTCTTCACCGCAAGTGAAGAACTCCATCGCGACGTCGAGCTATCGCATCGTCGAAGGGCCTCACCACGATTGCCGCATCGCGCTCCGCGACAAGGACTTCAGCGTCCCCGAAGTGAGCGCGATGATCTTGCAGGAGATGCGCGTCATCGCAGAGGACTACCTCGGCGAGCCCGTGCAGAAGGCGGTCATCACTGTCCCTGCGTACTTCAACGACAACCAACGCCAAGCCACCAAAGACGCCGGCGAGATCGCTGGGCTCGATGTCATCCGCATCATCAACGAGCCCACGGCTGCCGCGCTCGCTTACGGGTACGGGCGCAGCGTCGAGAAGACAGTCGCCGTGTACGATCTCGGCGGCGGCACGTTCGATATTTCGATCCTCGAGATCGCACAGAACGGCGTCTTCAAAGTCATCGCGACCGCCGGCGACACCTTCCTCGGCGGCGAAGACGTCGACGCACGCATCGTCGATTGGCTCGTGCAGGGTTTCAAAGACGAGCACAGCCTCGACTTGCGACAAGACCGCATGGCCCTCCAGCGTCTGAAAGACGCCGCAGAGAAAGCCAAGTGCGAGCTCTCGACCGTGAAGGAAACCGAGATCAACCTCCCCTTCATCATCTCGAGCGGTCGCAACGAAGCGCTTCACTTGCAGCGCGCGCTCTCGCGCGTGACGCTCGAGGAGCTCAGCGCCGATCTCGTCGAGCGCACCATCGACATCTGCAAGCAGACCCTCGACGACGCACGTCTCGAAAAAGACGAGATCGACGAAGTCCTCCTCGTCGGCGGCATGACACGCATGCCGAAGATTCAAGAAGCGGTCACGAAGTTCTTCGGCCGCGAGGCGAGCAAAGGCGTTCACCCTGATGAATGCGTCGCGCTCGGCGCCGGTATTCAGGGCGCGGCTCTCGTCGACGAATCGCACGAGATGATTCTCCTCGACGTGACGCCGCACGCGCTCGGCATCATGACGTTCGGCTCGTATTTCGAAGAGCTCATCCCGCAAAACACCACTGTTCCGACGTCACGCACGAAGATTTTCACCACCTCGCGTGACAGCCAAACGGCCGTGAAGATTCTCGTCATGCAAGGCGAGAGCGAAAAAGCAGAGGACAACGAAGTTCTCGGCGAGTTCATCCTCACCGGTCTTCGGCGCGCACCCAAGGGTCAGGTCGAAATCGAGGTCACCTTCGAGATCAACGCCGACGGCATCGTCAGCGTCCGCGCAAAAGATCTCGAGACCGGCCTCGAGCAATCGATTCAAGTCACGGCGACCAGCGGCCTCACGCGCGACGAGATCAAAAACATGATCGACAACGCGAAGGAGCACATGGTCGAACGCCGCGTCTCCGACGAGTTCGAAGGTCTCAAGCAAGAAGCGCAGAAGCTCGCACTCGAGATCGAGAAGCTCTTCCCGCAAGTCGAGCAGATCGTCGCCGCAAGCGACTTCGGCCGCGAGGCGATCGACAAGGCACGCACCATCGTGGCGCGCTCACGCACCGCGATCGACAAGAAAGACGTCGCCCTGCTCAAGGAACAAATCGAGGGCCTCGCGAGGACGCAGCGCATGTTCAAAGGCGTTGTCGCCAAAGGCCAGTGACAGAAGACGACGAAATCGACAGTGGGTGGCCCGTCTCCGACGAAGATGCGGAGCAAGGGCAACGCAAGACGCTCGCGCCCCCACCGAGCGATAAGGAGCCGGTCACGAAACCGAAGCGACCCACACCGCCGGTCTTGCGCCTCGACTCTGCATCGGCGTTCGACCGACCCGATCCGAGTGCGGTGATTTCGCGACGCGGGCGCGCAAACTTGCTCGGCCTCGCCGACAGCCACGACGATCTCTCTTTGCAACCCGAGCCAAGCGATGCGCTCGACCTCGTAGCGCAGGGCGCTGCTCGTGAATCGCCAATGGTGGCCTTACCCTCGCCCCCGCCGACTTCCGGCGAGATCGATCCCGTGCTCGACATGCGCGAGCGGTTTTCGCTCGGCGACTATTCGGGTGCGCTCGTCATCGCCGAGTCGCTTGTCGAGGAGGATCCCGACCGCGCGGAGGCATTGAAATACGTCGCGAGCTGCCGCCAGGTCCTCGAACAGATGTATACTACACGTATTGGCCCGCTCGACCGCGTGCCCTTCGTGGCGGTGCCGCAAGAGCAGCTGCGGTGGCTCTCGATCGATCACCGCGCGGGGTTCGTGCTCTCGCACATCGACGGGAATTGTTCGCTCGAGCAAATCCTCGACGTCAGTGGCATGCCAACGCTCGACGCGCTTCGCATTCTCTACGAGCTGATGCAGCAGCGCGTTATTTCATTTCGTTGACGTAGCCGCCGGGACCGCTCGGGACTGACCCAGCGAACGCACTTCGTCAAGTCTCAATCAGCATCGAGGTGAAGATGCGTTGCGCGATCCATTCGGCGCGAGGTACAAAGTTGAGATGAGCGAGCGCGCGTCTCCGGAGTGTCAGCGGCTTCGCCGCGACGTCGAGGTGGCGCTATCGGGTCCGGATCCGCTGCGCGTGCTCCCGCTCTTGCATCGTCTCGCTGCTCGCGCAAAGGACGGCACCGATGAAGCCGTGTTCGCGCATCGCCAGCTCGCGGAAGTCTTGCTCGAGCGCGATCCGTGGCGCGCAGCTCTCCACGCACGCCGCGTGACGCGCATGAAGCCCGAAGACGATCGCGCGTGGGCCGCGCTTGGTTTGAGCCAATCGCTCCTCGGCAATCACGTCTATGCAGCGCATGCACTTGCACGTGCGTCGGCGGCCGCGCCCGACAACCCTTGGTACGCCCACAACCTTGGGCACACGCTCGATGTCGCGCTCGATCGACCACGAGACGCCATCACGCACCTCCGGCGTGCCTACGAACGCAGCGGGCAAAACCCGGACGTCGCAACGTCGCTCGCGCATGCGCTCGTTCGTGCGGGCAGAGCGCGGGCTGCAAAAGCATTGCTCGCGCGTGCGCAGAAGCAGCGCCCGTCGCCCGAGAGGCGCGCTCTCATGCGCTGGATCGATTCGGGCGCGCGCGGGCGAACCGCATGCAGCACCGTTCAGCTTCTCGCATTTTCGCTCTCCGAGGGTTCGCGCGAGCCAGCCGATGAGCCGGCGCCCGCGTCGGTGTCATCATCGCGCTCGTATCGGCGCTGGGTACATGGCGCTCTCTCACGCGGCCTTGCACGGCTTCCGCTCGACGAAACGCAGCGCACCATGGCCACGAATTTGGCGCGTGAAGCAAGCACGCGACGGCCCCCAGTCGACGAGCGCGCAGCTCTCGCCGTTGCGGCAGCAGCCGCGTGGATCGTCATTGCGGACGCCGAAATTCCGCTCTCGCAAGCCGAAGTTGCTGCCTGTTTTCGCACCAGCGCGTCGAGCTTGCGGCAGCGGCTTCCCTCGGTTCGCGCGCGTGGGAACCTGAAGAGGTCGTAAAGAACGACAAAGCTCGTGGCGCCGCGCCTTTTTGCGCATTACCAAGAGCCCCATGCGTCGTGCGTTCCTCGTCGTCCCTCTCCTCCTGCTCGCTCCCGCGATCGCCTCCGCGCAGCCCCGTCCCCTGCCGCAGGTCCAGACTCAAGTCGTCGAGCAAGACGTTACGTTGCCGCCGCCGCCCGTGGTCGACGACGCGGATCTGAAACCGCTGCCGCCGGCAAAGCGCTCGGTCTCCAGCTGGGACGAAATCACCTCCTACCTCCGCGCGCGCTCCGCGGATTTGCGCATCGCGCTCGACGAGGTGGGTCGCGCCGAAGCGCAGCGTCGCGTCGCGCTCGCGGGCGTGCTCGGATCCATCACCGCGACCGGAAGCTACACGCACAACTTCATCACGCAGACGAGCCAGGTCCTCACGCCGACGGGCCCGCTCACCACCACGACACCGAACCCTGACTACGCTACCGGAAGCATCACCGCGTCGCTTCCCATCATCGCGCCGCGCGCGTGGAACGCGATCCGCATGGCCGACTCCGTGATCGACGTCAACAAGGCGAGCGTCGACGACATCAAGCGCACGATCGCAACCAATGTCGCGAACGCCGCTTTGACGGTCGTGACGAACGAGCACGTCGCGGAGCTCAATCGCGTCGGGTTGCGGCAAGCGCTCGAACGCCTCGAGCTCGCCAAACGCAAGACGGGCCTAGGCGCTGGAACGGGCCTCGACGTCGTGCGCGCGAAACAAGACGTCGAGAACGCACGGTCGACGCTCGTCTCCGGCGACGAAGCGGCACGCCAAGCTCGTGAAGCATTTGGCCTCGCCATTGGTGTTTCAGACGACGTCGGCGTCGCCGGCGACTTGAGCTTCGAAGCCATCACGAAGCAAGTGCTCACACAGTGCAAGGCATCGGCGTCGGTCGAGGAGCGGCCCGATGTCATTGCAGCTCGAGAGCGCGTGCACTTTGCGAAGCTCAACACGTGGGACATCAAAACTCAGTTTTTCCCGACGCTCACCGCAACGAGCACGCTCTCGACGACGAGCATTTCGTACGTCGTGCCGCAGACGACCTGGAACTTTCAGGCCATTCTCTCGTGGAATTTGTGGGAGGGCGGCGCCCGCTACGGAAACATGCGCGACACCGCGCTTCAAGTGCTCGAAGCACAAGACCGACTCGATGCAGCTCGTCGCGCCGCTATCAGTCAAGTCGTGCAAGCGAATCGTGGGGTGCAAGTTGCGCAAACGACGCGAGAAGTCTCGTCGCGTTCACGAGATCTCGCGGCCGAGGTCGATCGACTGACGCGCGCGGGGTTCATCACGGGTCAAGGCACGAGCCTCGATCTCGTCACCGCGGCGGCCGCACTTCGCCAAGCAGAGATTAATCTGGCCCTCGCGGATTACGGTCTCGTGAAAGCGAAGATCCTTGCGGCGCTCTCGCTCGCAACCTGCCCGCTCTAGTCGCCCTTTGGGGCCGACGTATCCCAGCCGGATGCGCGCGCGAGCTCGCTTAGGTTGACGTTGGCGTCGTTCATTGCGCGTAGGTGCTCGGAACGCGTGTACACGTACGAACGCAGCGGCTCCATCAGCGCGTGATCGTCTTTGGTGCCGAGGTCGATTTGGCTCTCGATGGTGGCGATCCACGTGCGTGCCATATGCTCGGCGGCGTCCCAGTGTTCTTCGCGGGTGCGCGCCTCGAGCGCAGAGGCGTATGCGTTTTCGACTTCGACGCCGATTCCACCGAGCGCGAGGCGCTCGAGAGCGCGCACTTCTTCGAGGCGTGACTCGGATTGCGACACGCGCGCGGCGTTGGTGGGGAAATCGAGGCTCCACCGAGCGCCGAGCGCGAAGCCCCAGCCGAAGTAGTTGAGGTTCGCCGTCGCGAAAATGTTGTTCTGCGCGACGACGCTCGGCGCGACCGAATACGACGCATTGAGGATGACGCCGATGTCCGGGAAAAACCGCGCGCGCTGGAGCGCGAGCTCCGCACGACGCGCTTCGACGCCTGCGCGAGCCATGTTCACTTCGGGTCGAAAGAGCCGCGCTGCGCTGAGGTAGCGGACGACCGGCGCAAGCGGCGTGTCTGGTTTCTTCAGCGCCACGTCGGGCACGTCGAAGCCGATTTGGATGCCCGTCAAGAAGCGCAACGCCGCGAGCGCATACGCCTCGCCGCGATCGGCTTCAGCTGCGCGAGCCAAGACTTCCTCGCGATAGATTTTGAGACGAAATCGCTCGATCTCGTCGCCGTCATTCACGCTCTTCTCGAGGCGCGCCGTGAGCTTGTCGATCGCCTTCTCGAGCTTCTTCGAAACTTCTTTTGCGAGGTAGCGCGCGTCGCGTGCGTACATCAATCCGAAGTAGGCGCGACGCACATCCATGCGCGCGTAGGAGCGATTCTTTTCGAGGTCCCACTCTTGAACGCGAATGTTGGCTTGTGCGGCGTCGAGGCCGCTCGATATTTTTCCGAACGTGTAGAGCGGTAGCGCGAGATCGATTCGAAACTGGAAGAACGGCTCGTACCCGGTGGCGAACGTCGGGTTGTTGATCGTGATCGGCGTGGCTTGCGTGTAGAGCACGCTGCCGCCGACGTTCGGCAAGACGCCGGCCGCAGCAGAGGCCGACCACTGGAAGTACGGCAGGTATTTCGCTTCGTCGTATTGCCCGCGCGCGACGCCAAGACGCGCCCGCGCAGCCCAAATGTTGGGATGGTTTCGATCGACGAGCTCGAGACACTCGGTGAGCGTGTACGCGCGATGGGGTGGCTTGACCTCGAGCTGCTGCGGCTTGGCTTCGTCGTCGTCGTCTTGGGCGCGCGCGACGGCGGATGCGCCAAGGACGCAAGCGATGCCAAGCAGGCAGGGCACGAAACGGCGCACGAACCTTCTTACATCATTCTTCGCCCCGAAGCCTCCGCATGACGCGGCGGAAGTTCGAGCGATCGAGCCCCGAGAGGCGTGCCGCCTCGGAGACGTTGCCGTCGGTGCGTTTCAGTTGCTCGCGAACGTAGGCGACGTCGAAATCGGCCATCATTCGTTTTTTCGCTTCAGCGTAGGGCAGCGCGTAGATGTCGCTTCCGGGGGGAACGCTGAGAAGCGCGGTCGTTGGCTCCGTCGCCGAGAAGGTCTCTTCGCCGTGAACGAGCGGCAAGCTCGAGGCCTCGATGATGTCGCCTGGCGAAAGAACGAATGCATGCTCGATCGCGTGCTCGAGCTCGCGCACGTTTCCTGGCCACGCGTAGGCGCTGAGCGCACGCCCCGCGCCCTCGGAGATGCGCTTCGGTGTGCGCCCCATGCGCACCGCGAGCTTTTGCACGAAGTGCGTCGCGAGGAGGAGCACGTCGTTTTCGCGGTCACGTAGCGGCGGCAAGTTGATCGCGATGACGTTGAGTCGATAATAAAGATCGCGACGGAATTCGCCGCTCTCGATTTTTGCTTTGAGGTCGACGTTGGTCGCTGCGAGGACGCGCACGTCTACGCTCTTCACCTCGTCTGCGCCGACGGGCTTGATCTCACCTTCTTGCAGCGTGCGAAGGAGCTTCACTTGCGCTGCGATGGGCAAGTCGCCGACTTCGTCGAGGAAGATGGTTCCACCGTTTGCGGTGTCGAAGAGGCCCGCACGCGCCGCTTGTGCACCAGTGAATGCGCCGCGCACGTGGCCGAAGAGCTCGCTTTCGACGAGGTCTTTTGGAATGGCGGCGCAGTTCACGGGGACAAATGGTTTTCCTTCGCGCGCGGAGTGCTGATGGATCGCGCGCGCAACGAGCTCTTTGCCCGTGCCGCTCTCGCCCAAAATGAGCACGGTCGAGGTCGCCGACGCCACGCCTTCGATCAAGCGATAGACGGCCTGCATCTTCGACGAGTTTCCGAGGAGCTCGCCGAAACGCTCGCGCGAGAGCAAGCGCTCTTCGAGACGCTGCGCGCGATCGAGCAAGCGATGGTGCTCAGCGGCTTTCGCAACGGCGAGCGCGACCGCGTCATTCGAAGCGAAAGGCTTGGTGAGAAAATCGTACGCGCCGCCTTTCACCGCGGCGACTGCGGTATCGACGTCTGCGAAGGCCGTCATCAAGACGACCTCGAGCTCGGGCCAGCGCTGTTTCACTTGCGCGAGCAACTCGAGGCCCGTCATGCGGGGCATCAAGATGTCCGTGAGCAGGACGTCGGGCTGCGAGATTTGTAGCGTCTCGAACGCTGCGAGGCCGTCCTCGGCCGTCGACACTTCACAGCCGCGCGACGTCAAAATTCGCGCGATGCTTTTTCGGAGCGCTGGCTCGTCGTCCACGACGAGCACGCGAATCGGCCGCTGGGCTGGTTCTTCGAGCGGGCGTGGCGCCGCGCTGAGACGCGGCGAGGGTTCGTACGAGCTCACCTCGCCGCGACGATACTCTGCTTACTTACCCTCGCAAGGCGGAATGCACGTGGTGAAGAGCGCGGAGCAGTCGACGTCGGCCTGGCAGGCGTTCGAAACGCCGTCGTAGCAGGCGCCGCTCCCCTGCGTCAGTGATGCCGTGATGCACGTCTCGCACGCGCCGCCGGGCGTCGTGGCCGCGCTCGCGCAGAGCTCGGTCGCGCATTCCGTGGCGCATGCCCCCGGCGAGCTGCACGCGCACGTCGTGAGCTCCGCGTGATACACGCCGTAGCCGCTCGGGTGCACCAAGAGGCAGCACTGTTCGCAGTCGTTGCGCGTCCCCTCGCCTGCGCAGGTCGAGTCGTCGGGCGGCGGTCCGCCGGCCTCGACCGTCGTCGTGCTACCCGAATCGGGTGTTGGCGATCCCGCATCGAGCTTCTTCCCGCCGCTATCTTTCGTCGCACCGGCGTCGTTCGAGACCGCTGCCCCGGCGTCTCCCGAGCTCGGGTTTACGGCAGTTGCACAACCAGCGGTCATGAGCGCAAGGGTGAGTACGAGCTTCAAGAGGGCCTCCGTTCGACGAAGGCATTCATGCGCCAGCGTGAGGCGATTGGCTTCTAAAGGGATCGAAAACGCAATCAGCGGTCAGTCGCTGGATCCGCTCGATTCGCGAGCTCGATCACACGGCGCGCGAGGCGGCTCATGGCCCGGCCGGGCGCCGCGATAGGACCAAGCTCGAGGCGTTGGTAGTCTCCGAAAGGGCTCAATTTGAGGCCTCTTGTGACGTTGGTGCACAATACATCGATCGTCAGACGTCGATGCGTGAGCACGTGACATAGCCGTCCGCGCGGGACGAGCGTGCGTTTTCCGAGGCCAAGCGTTCTACTCGCGTCGTCATTTTCCGCGAGCATGGGCGGCTCCCACATGCCGCCGTAGAGCGCGTCCACGCGCCGCTTGGCCCAGACCATCGCGTTCGTTTTTTCGTCGACGATGACGTACGCGCGAAGCGAAACATTCGTCGGCGCGCGCTTCGGCGTCGCGCGCGGGAACTCTTCTTCTTCGCCGCGCTCGTGCGCTACGCAGAAGCGCGCGAGCGGGCACGACGCGCACGCTGGCTTTTTTGGAGTGCACACCATCGCGCCAAGCTCCATCAACGCTTGGTTCAAATCGCCGGGAGCCTCCCCGCGCACGAGCACACCGGCGAGCGCCCACAATGCGCTGGCGTCTTCGAGCGCATGCACACGTGAAAGAACACGCGCGACGTTGCCGTCGACGATGGGCGCTTCGACACCGAACGCGATGCTTGCGATCGCGCCCGCCGTGTAACGACCGATACCCGAAATGGCGCCAAGCGATTTCGGCTCGCGCGGAACGACGCCGTCGTGACGCTCGACGACTTCCTGAGCGCCGCGATGAAGCATGCGCGCGCGCCGGTAGTAACCGAGGCCGCTCCAAAGCTCGAGCACGCGATCGAGTGGCGCTTCCGCGAGAGCGTGCGTCGTTGGAAGGGCCGCGAGAAAACGCTCGTAGTACGGGATCACGGTTTCGACGCGCGTCTGTTGCAGCATCACCTCGCTGATCCAAATCGCATAGGGATCGCGGTTTTTCCTCCACGGGAGATCGCGATGATCCCGGCGATACCATGCGAGCAACGCACGACGGACTTGCGCAGAACCTCGTGCGTGCACATTGTGTTTCGTAGATGGCAACCGTTTCAAAAAACCCTGGTTTCGCCGCGGTCCTGTCGTTCTTCGTGCCAGGCGTCGGCCAATTCTACAACGGCAAATTCCTGCGGGGCCTGTTCTGGCTCATCGTCACCCCGGGCCTATGGATCGGCTCGGGCGGAACTCTCGGCTGGATCTGCCACCTCATCGCCGCATACACGGCCTACTCCTGGGCCTCCTCCCACCCACGCAGCTAACGCACCCTAAGACAGCCGCCAAGGCGCCAAGGCGCCAGAAGACGAGAGAGAATTGGGTTCAGAAGACGCGTTACGCGCGGTTTGAACCCTCTCTCCTCTTTTCTTCTGGCGCCCTTGGCGCCTTGGCGGCTGTCTTAGGTCGCGCCGAGATGAGCTGCGTGGGAGTTTAGTGGGTTGCGGTGTACGAGAGGGTGTATGCGCCTTCGCCGTTGCGGAAGCCGTCAACGATGACGAAGTACGTGCCGGGGTCGACGGTGGTGTTGATGCGCGAGTGTTGGGAGTCTTCTGCGTCGTTGTTGCACGCGAGCTCGGCGGCGTGCGGGCCCGAGGAGCCCGTGGGGTCGAGGCAGGCGCGGCGGAGGGCGAGCACGCCGTCCCAGCCGACCGTGGTGAGTGTGAGCGTGATCGCCGAGCGCTGCGTGAGCGTGATTTTGTAGACCTTGTCGCCAGCGGTGCCAAAGCGGGTGTCGCCGCCGCATGATTCTTCGAAGCGGTTGCCGACGCCCTTCGTGTTGCCGCTGACGGTCTGGCCTTCGCCGATCGTTTGCGCGCCCTTGCATGCGGTCTCCTGAGCGCTGACGTCTTGCACGCTGTATTCGAGATCGAATTTGCCGAACGAGCTCGCCGTGGCGCCGTCGACGATGACGTAATACGCGCCTGGCGCGAGCACTTCGTCGACGGCTTCAGAGCATGCGATCTCGGTTGCGCGATCGCCGCACGTTTTTTGGACGACGATGACGTGGCCGCGCTGGTGATCGTTTTTGCCTTCTTCACCGGTGAATCGAGCGCGAATGCGCGAGCGGTGCGGAAGATCGATCCGGTAGACGACATCGGGCGCGCCGGGCGCCGTGCATTTCCCTTGGATGTCGTCTTTGACGTCGAAGGTGTCGCCTGCCGCGGTGGTCGATGCGGTGAGCGGGATCGCATCGGCGCAGCCATCACCCGTGCCGCCGGTGCCGGCTTCGGGCGCGAGCTCTGCGGTCAGCGAGAATGCGCCATCGGCGGCTTCCTGGCTCGAGTCGGCGAAGACGGTGAACGAGCCCGGGTCGAGCATGCCGACGAACACGGCCTGCTGCGTTTGTTGCAAACCCGAAGCTTGATCGAAGCACGCGATCTCGCTGTGCTCGTCGGTGCAGGTCTTTCGAACGAAAACGTTCGGCTCGAAGTCGGTGGAGTCCATCGTGATGCGTGCACGCATCTTCTGACCGACGTCGAGCTTGTAGGGAACGTCTGGCCCTTGGGCGTTGCCCGTGCAGGTTGCTTGCGCGAGGTCGAACGCGCCGTGTGTCGTTCCGTTTTGCGTCGTGCCGGCCGTGAGCGTGCGCGCTTGGCGACAAATGTCGGCGAGCTGGGGCACGTCTTGGAGAGAGACGTTCATGCGATACGCGCCGGCGTTGCGGTTGAAGCTGTCGACGAAGACGTAATACGTGCCCGCCTCGATCACGGTGTCGATGCGCGATTTGTTGGCGTTGTTGTTGTCGTCGTCGTTGCACTTCACTTCGGCGTCTTCCGAAGAGCACTCCTCTTTGCGTACGTAGAGGATAGCGTCGTAGCGGGCGTCGAGCTCGAGCAAGAGTCGCTTCTGCGAAGGGACTTCGAGGCGATAGACGATCTCGGGACCGTCCGAAGCGGAGGAGCAGCCGTTGCCGTCTGCTTGGCACTGATTTTCGGCTTCGCCGTGAGAGCTATTGCCCGTGATGACACCAGGCGCGAGCGGGATGGGCGAAGCGCATGTTCCCTGCCCCGGCCCGAGCGCCACCGCGGAGCTCGACGAGCCCGCAGGGTTGTTGCCGCCCGCGTTGCCGACCCACGTGGCCGCGAGAAAATCTCCAGAGCCCGCCGACATGCGCACGAGCATCGTGTAGGTGCCGGCGCGCTCGACGCAGACGCGAACGACCGCCTGCGAATCGTGCGTGGCGTCGTGGCCGAGTGCGTTTCCCAAATCGTCTTGCACGACGAGGTCGAGATCGCGCACGCCCGCGCTGCCCATCGCGACCACCGTGGTGCACTGCGCTTGCAACTCGATTGGCAAGCGCGCTTCGCGCCCCTCGACGAGTGACCCTTGCTGCACCGGCCCGACCTGCGCGAGCCCCATCGCGGAGAACGCGTTGTGGAGCGCAAGAAATCGCGGGTCGACCGATTGCGATGAGCCGACGCACGCAAACACAAAAGCCGACGCGACCAAGAGCAGACGCACGCGAAAAAGCCGCGGCAGCAACCATCGGCGCGCCAGCGCCGGACCGGATGACATTGGCTAGTAGCTCAGCGGTAGGGGTTCTTGGAGATGTCTTCGTTCGTGCCGGTTGCTGCCGCTGTCGCCGTCGGTTGAGCCGTCGCCGTGGCGGTGGCTGTAGCGGCCGTTGCGGTAGGTCTGACAGTCACGTGCCCGTTTGGCTTGGTACCACCACCACCATGGGTTGTCGTTGTGTGTGAGGCGACGGCGCCTGCGGTCGGATCGGCAGCGCTCGTGGCGCTCGGCGCTCCGGTTTGCGCGGTCGCTACTTCGGTCGTCGTTGCGGGTGCCGTCACGGTGGGTTGCGGCGGTTGCGTCGCGAGCGGGGTTGGAGAACGCGCGTGCATGGAGAACGCGAGCACAGCGCCCGCGACGAGAAGAACGCCGAGCGCACCGCCGACAATCCACGCGGGCGAGCGTTTTCGCGGCGGAAGCTCGATCGCGTTGAGCGGCGCGGCCGAAGGTTGAGATTGCGTGCCTGTGCCCGGAAGCTGAATCACCGCGGACGACACACTCGAAACACCAGGCGCACCAGGGTCTGGGAGCTTGGACGCCGACGAAGGGCCCGCGATCATCATGCCTTCGAAGCGCTGGCTGGGCTCGCTGCGTGAGAGCCACGCGCGGACGGCATCGCGCTGCTGGCTGATGTCGGTGCCAAGAACCGATTCGAGATGTGCGGCGACGTCTTTGTGATTGCCGAGCCAGCCCGCGTCGCGCGCGGCCTTCTCGAGTGCGTCACCGAGATCGGATGCGGTGTCGAAGCGCTTGTCGCGGTCGCGTTCGAGCGCCTTCATGACGACGGCCTCGAGCGCCACGGGCACTTCGGGGTTTGCTTGGCGCACCGACGGAATCGGCTCGTAGAGAACGCGATTGAGTGTGTCGGCTTCGCCTTCGCCTTTGAAGAGACGGCGCTGCGCGAGGCACTCCCAAATCACGATGCCCATCGCAAACACATCTGCGCGGCGATCGACTTCGGCTCCGCGTGCTTGCTCCGGCGCCATGTACGCGAGCTTGCCTTTGAGCTGACCCGTGCGCGTCGTCGAGAGGCGTGTCGATGCGCGCGCGACACCGAAGTCGGTGATGCGGCCCGAGCCGTCCATCCCGATGAGGATATTTTGTGGCGACACATCGCGGTGGACGATGTTGAGTGGCTTGCCGTCGTCGTCTTTCATCTCATGGGCGACGTGAAGGCCCGTGATGGTGTCGACGCAGATGCGCATCGACACTTGCGGCGGCAAAAGGCGAGCAGCTTGCGCCGAGCGCGCGAGGATGCGCGCGAGCGTGTCACCCTCGACGTATTCCATGACGAGGTAGTAGCCCTGGTCGCTTTGCCCGATTTCGAGGATGGGGACGACGTTGGGATGATGAAGGCGCGCGGCGAGCCGGGCTTCGTCCAAGAACATTTGCACGAACTCGGAGTCGCCCGACAAGTGCGGGTGCAATCGCTTGATGGCGACGAACCTTTGGAACCCGCCGGCGCCCGAGAGCCGCGCAAGATACACCGTGGCCATCCCACCGCTCGCGATCTCGGCAATGAGCTCGAATCGATCGAGATGACGGTCCGCTTCGGAGGTACCCGAGAGGAATTTGGTCACGCTTGTTCAGGTTAGCGCGAAATCACGCTGACCGCTCAAAAACGGCCGACGAGGCCAATCGAGCCAAGCCCAACGGTAGGAACCACGCGAAAGGCTGCCGGGGCCGCATGGGCGTGAGAGGACGACCACTGGGTCAGGAAAACGGTAACGAACGTAAACAGACCCAAACCGCCGGTGACACCGATGAGGATGTTGGTGCGTGTTTCGGCGTTCTTGCCTTGTTGCCAGAGTGGGCAGTCTGTCCCTTGGCCGACGCAGCCGTCTTTCACGGCTTGGGTGCCGGGGTTGTTGATGGTGTCGATGCCCGACCAAATGAGGATGCCGCCCGAGACGGCGGTGAGACCGAGCATCGTGAAAAATACGGCGGGCCCGAACGGCTTCGATGCCGGTGGCGCTTCGATCACGCCGCCGTTGCCATTGCCGTTGCCGTTGCCGTTGTTCGTGATGACGGGCATCGGTGGCGCTTCGAACGTTTGTTCGAGCGACTGACCCTCTTTGGCTTTGATGTCGAGGGGCCTACTGCGGTCGCCTGGCCAGCTCACGACGACGTTGTGCGGGCCCGGCTGCAGGAAGAACGCGAACCGTTTTGCGTCTTCGAGAGAGAGCGCGCGGCTGTCGGCGCTGACGCTGCACTCCGGCTCGCACACGACGGTGAGCTTGAAGAGCTTCGGCGTTGCTTCGGCGACGGTTTCTTTTGCGGCTTGCACCGTGCCTTCGTCGTCGCCGTGGCGGTCGAGTGCGAGAAGCGACAGCGTGGCCGCGCGCGCGAGTTGGTGCGCTTCACGGCGCGCGCGAATGGCGTACTTGAGCGGCTGCGCGTTAGGGGCGTCGTGGTAGGCGTTTTCGAAGTGCACAGCGGCCTCTTCGAATTTGCCGTCCGTGAAGGCGCGACGACCGGCATCGTATTCGGCCGCAGCCGACTTGATATGCTCGGCGTTCGGCGACCCGGCTCTCGCCGAGAGCGGCGCGAAGACGACCATCAGCGCGGCAGCGCTGGACCAGGTGACCCTCCCCGCCCGCGATCTCATCCCCATAGCGTGCCGGTAGCTCGCGCTAACGTCAATGGTTTGCGGTAGAATGGTGGTGTCTAGATGTCTTCCTTTCGAAGGGTGGCCTTGCTCACGTGCACGATACCGGTCGTGGCCCTTGCCATCTGGCAGGGCTGCTCCGTGTATGACAACTCGCTGCTCGTTCCGGGCGAAGCCGGCACGGACGCCCTCTCCGACGTCATCGACAAACCCGACGACGGATGCCCGCACAAACGCTGGCCCGATCGCCCGCTCGCAGACGACGACGCATCCGTTCAAGACATCGAGATCTACAACGCACTCGAGACCCTCGATTTTGGCGCAGGTGATGGCGGTGTCGCGTCGGCGGCGGTCATCGGTTACGACCTCGACAATTTCTGCACGTGCCCCGGCCTCGACTCTTGCAAGCCATTCCCAGAGGCAGGCACGCAATGCGATCTCGAAGGCGGCGTCGACAACGCAGCCGGCACGCTCATCAAAGAGTTTTCGGGCGCCACGAACTTCTTCGATCAGGCGTACATCAACTCGGGCCTCGTCCAAGGCGTGTTCGGCGCGCTCTTCCGTGTGCGCAACTACAACGGGCAAGCGAACGACACCAAAGTCGAGCTCTCCATTTTCATCTCGAACGGAGCCAAAGGCGTCGGCACCGACGCAGGCATCACTCCGCCCAAGTTCGACGGCACCGACGTCTGGACGCTGGACCCGACCTCACTTCTCGGCAGCACGATCGGTGATGCGGGCCCCGTGCCGCTCGTCGCGTACGATCAAAACGCGTACGTATCGAACTACACGCTCGTCGGAAACATCAGCGACATGCCGCTAACGATCGGAGCCGCGACGGGCGAAGGGCTCGTCACGATCGATCTCACGGGCGCTCTCGTCGTCGCGCAGCTCAAGCCTTATCCGGGCGGCCGGTTCCAAGCGACGGGCACGGTCGCAGGCCGTTGGGAATCAAAGAAGCTTTTGACGGCGCTCCAAGTGCTCCACGATCCATTCGACTTCGACGCATCGCTGTGCGGCACCGATCCCGTCTACCAACTTCTCAAGCCGCGCATTTGCGGGCTCCAAGACATCGCCGGCAACGTCCTCGACGACGGCAAGAACGCGCCGTGCGACTCGCTGTCGATTGGGTTCGCATTCACGGGCCTCCCAGCGACGTACGGAGCGGTCTTCGGCAAACCCGACGCAGCAGCGGGTTGCGGCCCCACGTGGACCGACCAGTGCGGGCCGTAAAAATAGGCGGTTTCGTCATCGCTGGCATCGTCGCTGTGCACTGTGCGATCTACGACACCTCGCTCCTCCTCGACAGAGCGCCGGACGCATCGCCGAACGAAGCGGGCGCCGACGCAGATTCGTGCAATCACGCGGTGCCTCCTCCGCGACCCGTCGCCGACGATCCAAGCGACGGCGGTGACATCGAGTTCATCACCGCCCTCTCGAACGTCGACTTCGGGCTCGATGGCGGCATCTTCGGTTTCGATCTCGATCACGTGTGCACGTGCCCAGGCCCCGAGTCGTGCGTTCCTCAGACGACGAAACAGCACTGCGATGATTCGCAAGGTCGCGACAACGCCGGCGGCGCACTCATCCAACAATTCTCGGCGCTCACGACCGAGTTCAACGCGGACAAAATCAACACGAACATCGCGAGCGGTCTCGACTCGATGCTGCTCCGCGTTCGCAACTACAACGGCACCGCCAACGACACGCAAGTCTCGCTCGCCGTCTTCGTCTCGACAGGCACCACGAGCGACGCCGGCACCAACACGCCGCCCAAACACGATGGCAACGATCACTGGGGCATCGATCCATCGTCGCTCGTCGGAACGCCGCCCCCCTACGTTGCGGTCAACGAGGACCTCTCGGCGTACGTCACGAACGGCGTGCTCGTCGCGAGCGTTTCGTTTCCATTCGGGCTCGGTCAATCACTCGGGCCGAATTTTCTCAGGCTCGATGGCGCGTATCTCGTCGGCGTGCTCACGAAGAGCGCGACCGGCTACTCCGCTGCTGGCGTCATCACGGGGCGATGGGACACACGCAACTTGCTCACGGGCATGCAGGGCATCAAAGACCCGCTCAACAAAGGCATGTTCTTGTGCGGCACCGACCCGACCTACCAAGGTTTCAAAACGGCGATCTGCGCCGCATCGGATGTCGCGCGAGCAGCGTCGCTCGACAACAGCAACGCACCTTGCGACGCGCTCTCGACGGCTGTCGGCTTTCGCACCGAGCCGGCGCTACTCGGTGACGTCCTCGCGGGCAGCCCGCCGCCGCAACCCTGCGGCGCGACGTACTCCGATCAGTGCGGCAACTGAAGGATGTGTTTTTCTGCACCCGTGAGCTTCGTCGCAGCCGCCGCACTTGGCGCGATCGGCGTCGTGAGCCTTCAGGGTGCGCGTTCGCCAAGGCACCTTGCGTTCGCGTCGATCCCGCTGATTTTCGCGGCGCAGCAAGCGTGTGAAGGCGTGTTGTGGCTTGCGCTCGCGAAGGAGCCCTTTCATGTCGGCGGCACGCCGCTCGCGCGCATCTTTTTGTGTTTCGCGCTCTTCGTGTGGCCGTTCTGGATCCCGACCGCGCTCGCGATTGCCGAGCCTGATCGCACACGGCGAATCTCTCTTTCGGTGATGGCCATCGCGGGCGGCGCGCTCGGGGCGTACCTGATGACCTGCGCGACGTTCCGCTCGTCGAACGCATGCATCGCGTTCGGCAATCTCTATTACTGGATTCAGCTCGACGCGCCGCTCAAGCCTGTCGCGCCGCTCGTCTACATTGCGCTCATTGCCGTGCCGCTCGCGACGTCGTCGATGCGCGGGACGAGTGCGCTCGGCGCGATTGCACTCGCGTCGTTTCTCGCGACGGCATGGCTCACGCGCGCGGGCTTCGTATCGGTGTGGTGCTTCTTCGCCGCGATCTTGAGCGGCGTTATTGCGGTTTTGGCTAGACCATCTCGAGGAACATCCGCTCCGGGTTTTCCAGCGACGCGATGATGTCGTAGGCAAACGCGGCGCCGACGTGACCGTCGACGATGCGGTGATCGAACGAGAGCGAGAGAAGCATCACGTGGCCGATGACGATGGCGCCGTCTTTCACGACGGGTCGCTCTTTGATGCGGTGCACGCCGAGAATGCCGACCTCGGGGAAATTGATGATGGGCGTCGCGAAGAGGCCGCCTTCTGCGCCGAGCGACGTGATCGTGAATGTCGAGCCGGAGAGATCTTGTGCCTTGCTCTTGCCGGCTTTGGCCTCGCTACCGAGACGATCGATTTCGCGCGCGAGGTCGATGATGCTGCGGCGACCTGCGTCCTTGATGACGGGCACCATGAGACCGGAGTCGGTCGATGCGGCGATGCCGATGTGGTGCGACGCGCGGTACACGAGCTCGTTCGTGGTTTCGTCGAGCGTCGTGTTCAAGATTTTGTGGCGCTTGAGAGCGTTCACGACGGCCTTGACGATGAACGGCAAGAACGTGAGCTTGACGCCGTGCGCCTCGGCGGCGGGCCGGAGCTTCGTGCGGAGCGACATCAGCGCGGTTGCGTCGCACTCTTCGACGAACGTGAAGTGCGCCGCAGTTTGAGTCGACTGCTGCATCTTCGCGGCAATGCGGCGGCGCATCCCCACGAACGGGACGCGCTCGTCATCGAGTTGCGGCGCGGAGCTCATCGCGGTGTGCGACGTCGGTTGTGACGAAGACGGGCCGCCGCGAGAATGCGCAACGACGTCGTCCTTGGTGACGCGACCTTGCGCGCCCGACGGACGAACACTCTTCAAGTCAACGCCGAGCTCGCGCGCGGTCTTGCGTGTGGCGGGCGTCGCGAGCGGCTTGTCGTTGAAGTACGTCTGTAGGCCTCCGCTCGCTGGTGGAACGGAGTGCGCTTTTGGCGAAGATGCAGGCGACGGCCCCATGCCGGGCAAGCTCTCGCGAATGTCGCCGACGGCCGTTGCCGCAGGACCATCGTCTTTCTTGGTCGTGCCGTTCGTTCCGTTCGCGTGCGCCGCCGGCGCGGATGCCGAGCCTGCATCTTCGAACACGACGAGCACCGCGTGGACCTGCACGACCTGCCCCGCTTTGCCGCGAAGCTCTGCGATGCGACCCGCGCGCGGCGCGGCGATCGTGACTGTGGCCTTGTCGGTCATGACTTCGACCATCGGCTGATCGTCGGTGACGATGTCGCCTTCTTTCACGAGCCACTGAACGATCTCGCCTTCGGTCACGCCCTCGCCGACGTCGGGCAGCTTGAATTCCCAGCGCGCCATGGTCGTTCTCCTAGTACCGCGCGGTCTCGAGCAGCGCCGGAAGGATGCGGTGTGCGAGCGGCAAGTATTCCATCTCGAGTGTGTACGGGAATGGCGTATCGAACCCAGTCACGCGAACGGGCGGCGCTTCGAGGTGAAGAAATGCTTTCTCGTTGATGAGCGCGACGATCTCGCCGCCGAACCCGCACGTCTTGGGTGCTTCATGAACCACGACAACGCGGCCCGTCTTCTTGACGCTGGCGATGATGGTGTCGATGTCGAGCGGCCAGAGCGTGCGCAAATCCAAGATCTCGCACTCCACGCCTTGCGTGCGCGCTTCATCGGCTGCGGCGATCGCTTCGTAGAGCATTGCGCCCCACGCGATGACGGTCACGTGTGCGCCTTCACGGATGATGGACGCTTTGCCGAGCGGGACGGTGTATTCGCCTTCGGGCACTTCGCCTTTGGCGGCGCGGTAGATGCGCTTCGGCTCGAAGAACATGACGGGATCCGGATCGCGAATCGAAGCCAAAAGAAGGCCTTTCGCGTCATACGGATTCGACGGGCACACGACCTTGAGCCCTGCGACGTGGATGAACTGCGACTCGGGCGATTGCGAGTGATAGTGCCCGCCGCGAATGCCGCCACCGACGGGCGTGCGAATCACGAGCTTCGCGGGATATTCGCCGCCGGAGCGATACCTGTACTTTGCAAGCTCCGAAACGATTTGGTCGTAGGCGGGGAAGATGAAGTCCGCGAACTGAATTTCGGGAACCGGCACGAGCCCGTAGAGCGCCATGCCGATCGCGGTGCCGATGATGCCGCCTTCGCTGAGTGGCGTGTCGATGACGCGGTCGTCGCCGAACTCGTCGAACAAACCGGCGGTGACGCGAAACACACCGCCGACTTTGCCGACGTCCTCGCCGAGAATGACGACGCGGTCATCGCGCTTCATCTCGTGCCGCAAACCATCGTTGATGGCCTGCACCATATTCATCTGCGTCATCCGGTCAGTGTCCTTTTGCGCGCGGGCCGTTGAGGAGCGCGGTGCGTTGCTCTTGCAAGTGCCACGGGGGCTCGGCGAAGACGTCTTCGAACATCGACTCGAGCGATGGCGGTGCGATTTTTTCTGCGGCGGCGACTGCGTCTTTGATCTGCGAGTCGATTTGCGCGTCGAGCATGCGCTGCTTGTCGTCGTCCCAGAGCTTGTTGAGAAGGACGTGCTTGTGGAGGCGCGCGATCGGATCGCGCTTCTTCCAGAACTCGACCTCGCCCTCTTTACGGTACGCCTTCGGATCGTCGCTCGTCGAGTGGCCCGACAGGCGGTATGTCATGGCTTCGATCAAAATCGGGCCTTTGCCGCTCGATGCGTGCGCGACGGCGTCGCGTGTGCACTTGTAGACTGCAAAGATATCGTTGCCGTCACACCGGACCCCCGGGATGCCATACGCGATGCCTTTGACCGCGAACGACTCCGATGCCGTTTGGCGCTCGGCGGGAACGCTGATGGCCCAACCATTGTTGCGGCAGAAGAAGACCGTGGGCGCTTTGAAGACGCCCGCGAAGTTCATCCCGTTGTGGAACTCGGACGAGCTCGTGGCGCCTTCGCCGAAATACGTGAGCGCGACGAGATCTTCTTTGCGCGTTTTGGCGGCCCACGCGAAGCCGACGGCCTGCGTGATTTGCGTGCCGATGGGAGAGCTGATGGAACCGAACTTCGCGGCGCGGCACGTGTAGTGGTCCGGCATTTGGCGACCCTTGGCGGGGTCTTCCGAGTTGCCGAACATGTTGTTCATGTACGCCTGCAGTGTCATGCCGCGGTAGAGGGCTGCGCCGAACTCGCGGTAACACGGGAAGAGCCAGTCTTGCGGGCGACACGCGGCGGCCGAGCCGATGATGGCGGCCTCTTCACCGAGCGAGCCGATGTGAAACCCGATGCGACCTTGACGCTGGAGCGTGACGAGGCGTTCGTCGAGCGTCCGCACCAAGACGAGATGCTTGTAGATTGCAACGACCGTCTCGGGGTCGAGGCCAGGGTCGAACGCTGGGTCCAGCGACCCGTCCTCGCGGAGCACGCGAATCACGTCGGGATCGTTCGTGTTGAGCGGCGAAGGCGACGCTGGAGGCGCAGCCGGAGGGGTTGTCTGCACGGCCATGAATCTCCAAACACCCTACTCGAAAGTGGGGGCTTTAGGCGCGAAGATGCGCCGGTACGCCACGCTTGACGACGGTGTCGCGCGCGGACTTGGGGTCGGTTTCGGGCCAATCCATCGTGAAATGCAGGCCACGGCTTTCGTGGCGCGAGCTCGCGCATTCGACGACGAGCTGCGCCACCGTGGCGATGTTTCGGAGCTCGAGGAGATCGCGCGTGATGAAGTACTTCCAGTAGTACTCGGCGATTTCTTCTTGAAGGAGCGCGATGCGGCGCGCGGCGCGGCGAAGACGTTTGTCGGAGCGGACAATGCCGACGTAGTTCCACATGAGTCGGCGGAGCTCGTCCCAGTTTTGTGTGATGACGACGGCTTCGTCGCTCGTGTTGGCTTGGCCCGTGTCCCACTCGGGCACATCGGGGAGCGGATATTTTTCGACCTTGGCCATCGCGGCGCCCGCGCGGTGTCCGAAGACGAGCCCTTCGAGAAGCGAGTTCGATGCGAGACGGTTCGCGCCGTGCAAACCCGTGCACGCTGCCTCACCGATCGCCCAGAGACCGGGGATCGTCGTGCGACCCTCGAGGTCCGTCGTGACGCCGCCACACAAATAGTGCGCTGCGGGAACGACGGGGATTGGCTCGCGAGTGATGTCGATGCCCCACTTCAAGCACTCGCCGTAGATGTTCGGAAACTTCTCTTTCACCGTCTCGGGTTTTTGGTGCGTGATGTCGAGCCAGACGTACTCGGCGCCCGACGTCTTCATCTCGAGGTCGATCGCACGTGCGACGACATCGCGCGGCGCGAGATCGGCGCGGACGTCGTGCGACTTCATGAAGGCCGTGCCGTCGCTCGGGCGGCGCAAGATGGCGCCTTCGCCGCGAAGCGCTTCGCTGACGAGATAGTTCTTCGCCTTCGGGTGAAAGAGGCACGTCGGGTGAAATTGGTAAAACTCCATGTTCGCGATCTCGGCGCCCGCGCGGTACGCCATCGCGATGCCGTCGCCGGATGCGACGTCGGGGTTGGTCGTATAGAGGTAGACCTTGCCTGCGCCGCCGCTCGCAAGCACGGTTGCGCGCGCGAGCACGGTCGTGACTTTGCCGCTCGCGACGTCGAGAACGAACGCGCCGGCGCACACCTCCGGCCCGCCATATTTCGCGAGCGTGATGAGGTCGACCGCCATGTGCTCTTCGAGGATGCGAATGCGGCCCGAGCTGCGCACGGCCGCGAGCATGGCGCGCTCGACTTCCCTGCCCGTGGCGTCGGCGGAGTGCGCGACGCGACGCGCCGAGTGACCGCCTTCCAGGTGAAGATCGAGGCTCGCGGAGAGCGTGATATCGGTGGCGTCGCGATCGAACTTCGTACCGAGCGCCTGAAGCATCGCGATGCGTAGAGGTGCATCTTTCACACAAAGCTCGACGACGCGTTCGTGGCAGAGCCCCGCGCCGGCGGTCAAGGTGTCGCGGATGTGGGCTTCGAACGAGTCGGTGCCATCGAGCACGGCGGCAATGCCACCCTGCGCGTATTTCGTGTTGGATTCGTCGGCGGCGCGCTTGGTGACGATGACGACGTCACCGTGTTTTTGCGCCTCGAGCGCGAACGAGAGGCCTGCGATTCCGCTCCCGAGAACGAGAAAATCGCAGGGAAGCGGCACGCTCGAAAGACTAGGGCTCGGAGATCGAGACGGCTACTTGATTCCGTTGAGCTCTTTTTCGATCGTATCGAGCTCGGTCTTGTAGTTCGCGGTCGACACGGCCGCTGCGGCGCTGGAGTGGGCGGCGGGCGTCGGGAGCTTGTCGGGATCGGCTGTGGGCGCAATGGTTGCGGAATCAGCGGCGCTGGCGCTCAAAGCCGTGAGCATCGCGTTGCTTGCGGATGCTGCGACGGATGCGGAAGCCGCTGAGCCAGTGGCCGCGGTGTCTTCCTTTTTGCACGCGACCGTCGCCAGGCACATCACAACGGCCGGGACGACGACTGCAACTCCGAACAGAACACGCTTCATCATCGCTATCACCTCGACTGGCGCAGGAAGGTACTCGATTGACACCGGGGGAGCTAAACTTTACATCCGGGCCGTGAAAATACTCGTCGCCTTGAAGCGCGTCGCCGACCCCGACAACGCGAACAAAATCAAAATCTCACCCAACAAAATCGACACAGTTGGTCTCGAGCCGAAGCCCAATCCGTTCGACGAGTATGCGGTCGAAACCGCCCTGCGTTTGACGGAGAACGGGGCCAATACGAAGCAAAGAATCGGCGAGGTCATCGTCGTTACTTTCGGGCCGAAGGACACCGAGCAAACGCTCCGCGCCGCGCTCGCCACCGGCGCCGACCGCGCCTATCGTGTGGACGCGACGGACGACGAGCTCGACGGCGACTTGGTCGCACGCGCGCTCAAGGGGCTCGTCGAAAAAGAAAAGCCTGACTTGGTTTTATTGGGGAAACAGGAAGTCGAAGGTGACGCTAATCAGGTCGGCCAATTGCTCGCCGAATACTTGGGCTGGCCGCAGGCGACATTCGCGGGGTCGATCAAAAGCGAGGATGACAAGGCGCTCGTCGTTGGGCGTGAGGTCGATGGCGGGTCGATGATCGTGAAGGTCACCCTCCCCGCGGTCGTCACGGTCGATCTACGCATCGTGAGCCCGCATGCCGTGCGCAGCATGCACACCAAGCCCGACCACGCCTATCAAGACGGCGTTCGGTTCGCGGCGCTCATGGCCATCATGGCGGCGAAGAAGAAACCGCTGGTCGAGGTGAAGCTTGCCGAGCTCGCACCGGACACGGCGCTCAAGATCCAATACACGGCGTTCGAGCCGCCTCCGGGCCGCAAAGCGGGCGTCAAGGTGAAGTCGGTCGCCGAGCTCGTTCAGAAGCTCCGCACGGAAGCGAAGGTGCTGTCATGACCCACACGCTCGTCATCGCGGAGCTGCACGAAGGGCACGTTCGCAAGAGCACGCTCAGCGCCGTCACGTTCGCGAAACAGGTTGGCTCGCCATTTTCGATTCTCGTTCTCGGGCCCGGCGCAAAAACCGCTGCAGCCGAGCTCACGGGGTTCGGCGCAGCGAAAGTCATCGCATCGGACGACGCCACCTTCGCGCAACCACTTGCCGAGTGTTACGCGCCGACGATCGCCGCCGTCGCCAAAGGTGGGTTCGACGTGATCGTGGTCACGGCGAGCTCGTTCGGAAAAGATCTCGCGCCTCGCGTCGCGGCCAAGCTCGCTGCGGGGTACGCACCGGACATCAGCGCCGTGAAGGTCGAAGGCGGTCTGTCGTTCAAGCGCCCGATGTACGCCGGCAACGCGTACGGCTGGTGCAAGATCACGACGCCGACGCAAGTCGTCAGCGTGCGTCAGAGCGAATTTTCGGCGGCCGAGCCGAGCGGCGGGCCGTCGCCGATCGAAGCGGCAACGCCTGCCGCCGCGGACGCCGCCGCTGCGCGCGTCGAGTTCGTGCGCCTCGAAGCTGCCAAAAGCGAGCGACCTGATTTGGGCGAAGCGCGCGTCGTGATTTCGGGCGGCCGCGCACTCAAAGAGAAGTTTGCCGAAGTTCTCGAGCCCCTCGCCGGTCTCGTCGGCGCGGCGATCGGCGCGAGCCGGGCAGCTTGCGACGCAGGCTACGCACCGCCAGAGCTTCAAGTCGGCCAGACCGGGCGCGTCGTCGCGCCGCAACTCTATGTTGCGATCGGCATCTCCGGCGCTATTCAACATCTCGCCGGCATGAAGGGAAGCAAGGTCATCGTCGCGATCAACAAAGACCCCGACGCGCCCATCTTCCAAGTCGCCGACTACGGTCTCGTCGCGGATTTGTTCACCGCCGTGCCAGAGCTCGTCGCCGAGCTCAAGAAGCCCGCATGATGCGAGACCGCGCGGCGGAGGCCGTCGCGCGAATCGTCATCGACGATGCGTCGCCGTTTGCCGCATCCGAAGCACTCGCCAAAAAAGCGCTCGGATGCGACGCCGGCGACCTCCCTCGTCTCAAGTTTTGGCAGCAGCGCGTTCCGGGCACTCGCGTCGGCGATGACCGGTATCGCTGGGAGATTTCGCATCGTCGATGCAAAGGCGGAGCGCACGTTCCGGCGCGCGCCGAGTGGCTTCCGCTTCGGCCCGAGGTCGAAAGAGATCCCGAGACGGCCGAGCTCCGCCTCTCTTTGCCCGTCGCCGTTGCCGATGGTTGCGAATACCTGGCGCTCCTCTCGACAGAGCCCGGCGAAACTGGCGATATCGCGCGCACGCTGCTCGCGGAGGCCGAGCCGCTTTTTCGGCGCGATCTCGCCGCGTGCGTTCAAGCGCAAAATCCGTGGAGCGACACACTCGCGCTTCGGTGCGTGACGATGCGCCCGCGCGCGCTCGAAAAGTTGCGCCCCGTCGCCCTCGCGATCGCGGCAAGCTACGCGCCGATCGCGGAAGGTGGCGCGGTGCTCGGCATGCGCTTTCCGCTCCACGAGCGGCCGCTCGTCTCGGCAACGGCGCAGCTCGCGAGCGGTCTCTCGGCGCTCGGGCAAGACATGCCGCTCCTCGCGAAGCTCGTGGCTCACGTGCGCGACGCGCAGCAGGAAAATGGTGGCTTCGGCGACGAGATGCCCGAGCGCACCGCCGATCGATTCGGCCGCCAAGACTTGATGACCACACTCGCGTCGACCGACGTGCTCTCCGCGCTCGATCCTTCGTTCGATCTCGATGGGTCGCTTCGGTGGTTCGAAACGAAGCAGCGTCCGGATGGCTTCTTCGTCGCATTCGGGCCGGAGCTCGCATGGCTCACGGGCGAAATCATCCGGCTCGCCGACGCACGCAAGCGTCCGTTCGCGGAACGATTCCATTTCCCGCAAGTTCCGAACGCCAACCTCGATCGCAAAACGGGGCTGCCATTTTTCGCGTTCTTCGACGATCTCTCGCGGCTCTTCGCCGAGCTCTCGGGCCTCGCGAGCTCGAGCGTGCCCATCGCGTTTCTCGATCTTGCGGGGTTCGGCGCGTTCAACAATGCGTTCGGCCAAGACGTCGGCGACGCGGTCCTCGCGGCCCTCGCGCGCGAGCTTGGAACCATCGCGTTCGCGCGCCCCGTCCGCGACGGCGGCGACGAGTTCATCGTGGTCGGGGCACCAGGTCGCACGCACCTCGACCGCGATCTCGATGTGTTTCGCAAAAATTGGCCCGAAAGATTTCGCGCGGAGTTCGGCGCTGACGTTCCGACCGTCGCGCCGCGCATCCTGTGGACAGAAACGCGCGGTCGCGATTTGCGCGATGCCCGCGAGCGCCTCGGGCGCGGCATGGGCGCCGTCAAGACGGCCGCGAAGAAACCGCCGCCCGAGGGCGTCCTCGATCGGTTGCCGTGGAAATAACCGTCAACACTTTCTCCCTACGAGTCGATCGACTTCCATGAGCACGTGCTTTATGAACGTCGGGTGAGCTATCTCGTCCTCGCTCGCAAATATCGGCCGCAGACGTTCGACGATCTCGTCGGCCAAGAGCACGTGGCTCGCACGCTCGCGAACGCCATCGAGTCGGGCCGAGTCGCGCACGCGTTTCTCTTCACGGGCGTTCGCGGCGTCGGCAAGACGACGAGCGCTCGCCTCCTCGCGAAGTGCCTGAACTGCCTCGGCCCGGACGGCAAAGGCGACAAGGCCGTCGCCAAACCGTGCAACGTGTGTTCGGCGTGCAAAGAGATCGCCGCCGGCATGGACGTCGACGTTCAAGAGATCGACGGCGCAAGTTACAACGGCGTCGACGAAGTCCGGCGATTGCAGGAAGGCCTTGTTTTTAGGCCGGCGCGCGATCGCTCCAAAATTTTCATCGTCGACGAAGTGCACATGCTCTCGAACGCCGCGTGGAACGCGTTCTTGAAGACGCTCGAAGAGCCACCGCCGCACGTGAAGTTCATCTTCGCAACGACCGAGGTTCACAAAGTCCCCGTCACGATCTTGAGTCGCTGCCAGCGGTATGACTTCAAGCTCATCCCGACGCTCGTCATCGCGCGCCGGCTGAAAGACGTCCTCGCGCTCGAGAAAATCACCGCCGAAGACACCGCCATTGCCGTGCTCGCGCGTGAAGCCGCCGGGTCGATGCGAGACGCGATGAGCCTCGTCGATCAAGTCATCGCGTTCAGCGGCGACAAAATCACCGCAGCCGACGTCACCCACGTGCTCGGCGTGGCCGATCGCAAAGTGCTGCACGAGCTTTGCGGCGCCCTCGTCGACGGTCACGCCGATGTCGTGTTGCGCATCATCGATCAGGTTTCCCAACAAGGCTTCGACGTCGTCCACGTCGCACGAGATTTGCTCGCGAGCTTGCGCAACGTCATCGTCGCGAAGGTGTCCGGCGAAAAAGGGCGTGACCTCCTCGATTTGGCAGACGAAGAAGTCGCCGACGTCATGGCGCTCGGCGCGCGCGCGGAGATCGACGATCTCTTGCGCCTCTTCAACGGGTTTTCGAAATCATTCGACGACATCGCCAAGAGCGGCCAAGCGCGGGCCGCGCTCGAGATGACGCTCGTTCGTCTCGCCAAACGTCCACCGCTCATCCCACTCGACGAGCTTCTCGTTCGCCTTGGCGATCTCGAGCGCCGTCTCGGTGGTGCTCCTCCGTCGACGGGTCCGCGCGGAGGAGGCGGAGGCGGCGGCGCGCGTGCATCCGCGTCGCACATCTCGACGACCGCCGTTCCGACGCCCAAGCTCGATCCGCTCTCCGCGAGGCTCGCGACGCATGGTGCCCTCGCACTCGCTCCACGTGTCGAGCCCACACCCACGCCAACGTCCGTCACGCAAATCAAAGTGCAGGAGCCTCCGCCTGCGCAAGCTCCTTCGGATTGGCGCGCGATCATCGATCGCGTGCGCACCGGCGACGCTGGGCTCGCAGCGATGCTCGAGCACGCCGTCCCGATCGAAGTGAGCCGCACGCGCATCGCGCTCGGCTATGGCATCGACGACTTCCTCGGAAGCCAAGCCGGCGAAGAAGCCGCGATCGCCGTCGTTGCGCGCGCTGCGCAGGCGCATTTCGGAATCACCGTTCCCGTTCACGTCGACGTGAAACACAGCGGCGGCAAAACCGGGTCGGTTCACTCCATCGACTCCGCCGAGCGCCGGGTCGAAGTGGCCAAAGCGCGCGCTGCGGTCGAATCTCACCCGCTCGTGCGCGACATCGTGCGCCTCTTCGACGCCGAGCTCCGCGACATCAAGTTGGGCAAGGAAGAAAAATGAATCCGAGGTCGAACCGAACAACCGACGCTGGAACAGCGGAGGGCAGGTCGTGAATCCGAGGTCGAACCGAAGGGTCGAGCGAACGACGCGAACAACCGACGCTGGAACAGCGGAGGGCAGGTCGTGAATCCGAGGTCGAACCGAAGGGTCGAGCGAACGACGCGAACAACCGACGCTGGAACAGCGGAGGGCAGGTCGTGAATTTTCGTGGCGGAATGAATGAGCTGATGCGCCAAGCCGCGCGCATGCAGCGCAAGATCGAAGAAGCCAAGAAGGCCGTGGGCGACAAGGAAATCGTCGCAGGCGCCGTCGGCGACAAAGTGAAAGCCACCGTGACGTACGCGCGCAAAGTCGTGCGCATCGAGATCGACCCGGAGTTTTTGAAGAACGAAGGCATCGACCTCGCACTCGACGGCGCATGCGCGGCCATCAACGCCGCAGTCGAGCAAGCCGACAAAGCGATGGAAGCCGAGGTCGACAAGATCACTGGCGGCGTGAAGATCCCCGGCGTGTAGCAGATTTGAAAGCGGGACTTTGAGCTGGTGTCACGAACGAAACGCGTCATCGATTGGCTTGCGAAGCTTCCGGGCGTCGGCGAGAAGACGGCGCAGCGGTATCTCTTGTTTCTCCTCACCGCCGACGAAGCCATCGCGCGCGAGCTCGGCGCGGAGCTCGTCGTGTTGCGCGATTTTTTGAAGCCATGCGATCGCTGCGGCAACGTCGCCGAGATCGAGCCTGGCCATGTGGGGCCCATCGTCTGCACGATCTGTGACGACAACAAACGCGATAGCGCGATTCTTTGCGTCGTTGCGCGCGTCACCGATTTGCTCGCGATCGAGCGCGCCGGCTCGATGCGTGGTCGCTACTTCGTGCTCGGGCGCTTGCTCTCGCCGCTCGAAGGCGTGGGGCCCGACGAGCTCCCGCTGCCCAAGCTCGCCGAGCGAATTCGCGAAGACCACGTTCGCGAAGTGATCGTTGCAACACCACCGAGCGTCGATGGCGAAGCAACGGCGCTTCTTCTCAAACGCGAGCTCGAACCGCTCGGCGTGGCCGTGTCGCGGATCGCGAGCGGTGTTCCTCACGGAGGCGATCTCGAATTCGCCGACCCCATCACGATGGCCCGCGCACTCTCGGGCCGACAGAAACTCTAACCGAGGAGATTCGAATGGAAGCCATTACGAGCATCGACGCACCGAAGGCCATCGGCCCATATTCCCAGGCCGTGCGCGCCGGCAACATGTTGTTCTTGAGCGGGCAAATCCCGCTCGATCCGCGATCGGGCGAGATGGTCGTCGGGACCATCGCGAAAGAGACGGACCGCGTCCTCGACAACATGGCCGCCGTCCTTCGCGAAGCGGGGCTCGGGTTCGAGCACGTCGTACGGACGACGATCTACCTGCTCGAGATGGCGGACTTTCCAACCGTGAACGAGACCTACGCCAAACGCTTCTCCGGCACCTTCCCTGCCCGCGCCACGGTACAAGTGAGCGCGCTTCCGAAAGGCGCGCGCGTCGAGATCGACGCTATCGCCGTGAAGTGAGCGCGCGGTACGCCGCGTGGAGATCGCGTGTGATTTTGCCGGCCGCGCCGATGGGCACGAGCTCGCGCAAGCTCGACGCGAGGAAAACTTCGCTTGCGCGGTCGAGATGGATCGGTGTGCTCGCTGTCGTTAGATTCATGCCTTCGGCGATGCGCAGGACGACGCCGCGTGTGATGCTGTCGAGCACGCTCGCCGACACGAGCACGCCGTCGATGAGCGCGAAGACGCTCGCCGTTGCGGCGGACACGATGCGGCCTTCTCCGTCGCACAGAAGCGCGTCGTCGAAGCCACGCTCGAGCGCTTCCTTGCGCGCGAGCAGCCGCGGCAAGTAGCGTGCGTACTTCGCGTGCGCAGTCTCGGGCGTTCCGTAGTCGGCGTCGGGAAGAACGCACACGCGAATGCCTTGTTCGTAGATTTTCGGGTCGATGTCGATCGGTTCGGCCGTGACGAGCCGATGCGAGCGAAACAAGAAAACTCGCACCGCGGCGTTCCCGATCGCCTTCGCCGCGAGCGAAGCTTCTTCGGCGAGCGTATCGCGCGGAGTGTCGATGCGAGCCCATTTGGCGGAGCGCGCGAGGCGCGCGAGGTGAGCGCCCTCTTCGAACGGCTTGCCGGCGTACGCGCGCATCGTCTCGAACACCGAATCGCCGAGGAGCACGCCGGGGTCCAGCGGCAACGCATCGGCGGGCTTTCCGTCGAGGAGCGCGAAACGCTTCACACGCGCGCCTCACAAAACGTGAGAGCCAATTGGTTGCATTCTGCAATTGCGCGCGCGAGCTCCGCCCCGCCACCCACGGGATCCACGGGAGGACCCAGCACGATGTCGACGCGCGTGAACGGCCACGGCAAGACGAAGCGATCCCAAGCCCGATCGAGCACGACACTTCGGCGCGCCGCCGCACCCGCCGGGACGACGCACGCACCCGCTCGCTTTGCGGCGAGAAGAGCGCCCGGCTTCACCACACCATACGGGCCGCGTGGCCCGTCGACCGCGAACACGGCGTCCGTCCGCGGCTGCCGAAGCTTTCGCACGAGCGACGCCAGCGCACGCGCTCCGCCGCGCGACGACGAGCCGCGCACGACCTCGAAACCGAGCGACGAAAGCGCGGCCGCTTGCATGTCGCCATCGCGCGAGTGGCTCACGAGCACACACGTGCGTCGTGATCTCGAGAGCCCGTGCATCATGAGCTGCGTTCCGTGAAAAAACGCGAGCACGCACGAGTGATCACGTGCCCCGTCGATCGTGCCGCCACCGTGAACACGCACACGCAGCGTTGCAATCCACGCGCGGGCTATCCACGCGAGGATGATGCCTAGTCCAAAGCTCAGTTGAGTTGACCGTCTTGCCACGTGTTTGTGATCGACGGGCGGCAGCGCGACGAAACCGGCGGGGCCGGCGCGTGGATGGTCACAGAAGGCGCAAGCCGCCACGTTTCTGCCGCCAGCGCATCTTGGCTCGAACACTTGGCGGCCCGGCCGCGCATGTCGCGCTGCCGCTGGTCGACGACGTCGCGGCAAGACTCGATCGATTCAAGTGACATCCGCATCACGTCTCAACCCTTCCACTCGGCGAGGCGTGTCTTGGCGCGCGCGAGGGTCGGCTCGTTTTCGAGTGCGCGTTCGAGCATTTGGATCGCCTTGGGCTTGTCCCCGAGCTTCATGCTGATCTCGCCAAGGTAGAAGAACACTTCGCCCTTGGTGATGCCGGCGCTCGGGTCGAGCTTCTGCAAGAGGAGCGCGCGGAAAGTTTTCTGCGCGCGATCGAAGTCTCCGGTGTCCATCGAGAGCAAGCTGAGATCGCGAAGCACCGGCACGGCGCCCGGGTCGACCTTGAAGGCGAGATCGTACTGAGCGAGCGCGCCGGGCTTGTCGCCGAGACCCGCAAGCGCGCGGCCGAGGCGGTGGTGATAGAGCCCGAGCTCTTTGGTGCGCTTGCCACCAAACGACGCAATGATGCGTTCGAGCACCTCGGCGGCGCTCTGTGCGCGATCGGCGGCGCTATAGGCGTCGCAGAGTGCGAGAAGTAGCTCGCGATCTTGCGGGGCGAGGCCAGCTGCGCGTTCGAGGAGCGGCACCGCATCAGCGGGGAGCTGCCGTTCTTTCGTGTGGATGTCCGCCGCGCGACGAAGCAGCTTCACGACCGCTGGAGGAGCCGCGCTTCCGGTAGACTCCAAGAGCGTTGCATCTTCGGCGAGGAAGGCCGCGAGCTCGCTCCACTTCTTGTTCTTTTCGTAGAGCGCGCGCAGTCGATCGCGCACTTCTGCGTTGGCGGAGTCGAAGCGAAGCGCCGCACCGAGTGCGCTCTCGATGCCTGCGTCGTCGCCGAGCTTCTCGCGCGCATTGGCGAGTCGCTGTGAGAGCGTGACGCCGGCTGCCGCGTCCGTTTCCGTGGCGACGAGACGCTCGAGCGCGCTTGCGGCGCGATCCCACGACGAACGTCCTTCGGCAAGCCGCGCAACTGCTTCGAGACCCGCGTGGTGCGCGGGATCGCGCTCGAGCACGGCTTCGAACGTCGAGAGCGCCTTTGCCGCATCGCGCAGGCGCGTTTCGTACACTTCGCCGAGCCTCACTTGAAGCGAGAGCTCGGTTGGGCTGTCGCCGCGGTCTTTGGCGGCATCGATTTGCCCGTGAAGGAGCTCGGCGAGCTCTTCGTCTTTGCCGCCCTTTTCGAGCAGCTCCGAAAGTGCGACGACGGCCGCGGCGTTCCCGCGATTTTCTTCGAGCACGGAACGAAGCGTGTCGATCGCCGCGGCCGCATCGCCCATGGCGTCTTGAAGCTTTGCGAGCTCGATGCGAAGCGTCGAACGAGTCTCTTCGGTGTCCGATGTGTCGACGAGCGTGCCGAGAAGCTTCACGAGCTCGCGGCGTTTGCCCGCTGCTGCGTAGAGCTCGCGAAGTGCGGCTGAGGCTTCGGCGTCTTGTGTGTCGGCCTCGAAGAGCTCTTCGTAGAGAGAGATGGCGCGTGCGTCGTCCTTCATGTGCTCGCGCGCGACGCGCGCTGCACGGTGACGCAAATCGGCGATGGTTTTGCCGTCGGCTTCGAGCTCAGCGCGGCGGAGCAAAAGATCGACGACGTCAGGCCACGCGCCGGCTTGCTCGCGCAAACGACCGAGCTCTTCGAGCGCCCAAAGATCGCCTTCGTCCTCTGCGAGAAGATCGCGCAGTACGGCTTCCGCGAGAGCGGCATCGGCGAGCGTGCCCTCCGCGATGCTCTTGGCCTCGCGAAGGAGTGTGCGCTTGTCGCCGAGGTCGACTTCGAGCTTGGCGCGCGCACGAAGCGTTTCCACGAGCTCGTGTTCGCGCCCGGGTGCACGTTGGAGCTCCTCGAGCGCGCGCAGCACTTCGGTGTTCTCTGGATCGAGCTTGCGCGCTTCGGTGAATGCTTCTTCGGCGCCGCGAGCGTCTTGTGTCTTGTCCTTGTGCCAGCCCGCCGCGCGCACCCAAAGCTCGGTGCGTGCCTGCGCGGGCAAATCGACCGCTTTCTTCAGCGATCCAGCGAGCGCGTCAGCGGCTTCTTTCCATTGCCCCGTCACCCCCGCGAGCCGTTCCAGCTCTGCGAGCGCGTCTGGATCGGATGCGTCGTCGCCGATCGCCTGTTCGACGACGCGCTGTGCGCGCGCTGCATCGTGCGCTTGCTCGTCGAGGACGCGTGCGAGGTCGAGCCGGCTGCGATTGCGCTCGCGAGTGTCTTGCGCGCGACCCACGCGACGCTCGTAGAGCTTCGCGAGATCTTCGCTCTTGCCGAGAGCGCGATACACCCATTCGAGCGCTTCGAATGCGTCCTGCCACAAATCGTCGTCGCTGAGCAGCCCTTCGAGCACCTCGCGGCTCGCGCCGTGCTCCGGAACACGCTCGAGCGCCGAGCGCAGCGTCGTGAGTGCTTTCTTCTTCTCGCCAAACTCTTTGAGCTCGAGACACGCGAGGCGGAACGTGAGCTCCGCTTGCTCGCTAGGCTCCGCGACGACAGCGACGCGGCGATCGAGCACGTCAGCGAGACTGCGCGAATCCCCGAGGCGCGAATAGAGGCGGTCGAGCGATGCGAGAATCTCGAGCGAGTCGCCTGCGTGCTCCGCAGCCTGCGCGTAGGCTTTCGCCGCGCGTGCGTCGTCGTGCAATTTCTCCTCGGAGACTTTGCCGAGGCGGACGAACAAATCCGTCGTGACGGTGGCGTCGAAGATGGCGCCGGCACGCTCGGCGAGCGCTTCGGCGTAACGCGCCCAACCGTCGTTGCCGAGCGCTTGTGCGATGCGTTCGATCTCGACGTGCAGTGTGGCGTCGCTGGGGTCTTCTGCGAGCGCGCGATGGAGCGCGTCTTGTGCACGCCGGCCATCGCCCAAATGGGCCTCGGCAACTTCGGCGATGGCTCGAAGCGTGCGAGCGCGGTCGACGCCGTCGGTTTGCGCGCGAAGGCGCATCTCGAGCACGTCGGCGAGTGGCTGGTGCTTGCCCGCTGCGCGAAGAACGGGCTCGAGCACGTCGGCGGCTTCGGCGCGAAGCTCTTCGCGCGATTCACCGATATCGCGCACCGCAGCAATGGCGTCGTCGTCGGCGCCGCCTTCGAGCACTTCGCGGTATGCGTCGAGTGCCTTCTCGAAATCTTCGAGCTCTTTGGCGAGCAATGCGGCGATGCGCTTTCGCAACGTGTGGCGAGCGGCGTCGTCTGCAGCTTCCGCGGCTTGCAAACGCAAGTTGTCGAGCAGCTCGGGCCACATGCGCTCGGCCGTGTAGAGGCGGTCGAGTCGCTGCATGACCTCGGGATCGCCGGGACGCACCGCGAGCGCGTCACCGAGAAGCGTGATGGCCTCGCGTCGATCGTCGAGGCCCTTCTCGTAGCGCTGTGCGGCGTCGAGCAAGAGCTGGAACTTCATGTCGGCGTCGTCGTCGCCGGTGAGCTCGATGCGCTTTCGATAGAGGTCGACGAGGTGGGCTGCGTCGTCCTTGGCTTCGTAGAGCGGGATGAGGTTGTCGAGCGTCCAGGCGTTCGACGGCTCGAGCTCGAGTGAGCGTTCGTACGCTTCGATGGCGCCGGGTGCGTCGTCGAGCATGTCGCGCTTGGTCTCGCCGATACGACGCCAGGTACTTGCGCGCTCTTCGTCGTCGTTTTGGAGCTCGCCCTTGCGCGCGAGCACGCGAACGAGCGCGGCCCAGTCGGAGAGGATCGTTGCGAGCTCGTCCATGCGATCGAGCGGCGTCGGATCCGTTTCGTCGAGCTTGAAGAGGCGCTCGTATGCGTCGAGCGCGCGGCGTGGATCGTCGCGACGTTCATCGTGGAGCTTGCCGAGCACCGAGAGAAGCTCACGCTGCCCGAGATCGGATGCGCCTTCGATGCCGCTCTCGTAGGTTTCGGCGAGATCGTCGTAGCGTTTGGTGATCTCGGCGAGGCGGTCGAGGTCTTCGCGCGTGCCGCCATCGTCGGGGTCGAGGACGAACGCGAGGCGTGTGGCGTCGAACGCTTTGTTGCGGTCGTTGCCGCGCTGCTCCCAGAGCTGCGCCGTCTCGCGCAAGATGGCGACCTTCTCGGATGCGTCGGTCGCGAGCGCCATACGCTCGCCGTTGACCTGAACGAGATGGCTCCAGTCGTCTGCGCGCTCGTAGATGGGGCGAAGAATGTCGATGATGCGCGCCTTGTGGGTGTCGTTCGACATCATCGCTTCGAGCGCATGCACCGCCGAAGCCGACGCCGCGTTGCCCGAGCCCGGCGGCAAGAGCTCGACGACCTGGTGATACTCCTCGAGCGCCGCTGCTGAATCGTCGAGCTTCTCGAGAAGCTTGCCGAGATCGTAGCGGAAGCGGGCCTCGTCATCGGGAAGCGCGGCTTGCTCGGCGCGCCGGCGGAGCAAATCGGCGAGATCGGTGTACCGCTCGCGGCGCGCGTAGAGACGCGAGAGCGCTTCGAGCGAGTGGAGGTCGCTCTCGTCGAGGTCGAGCGCTTGCTGGTACGTCTGAATGGCGGCGTCGTCGTTGCCGAGCTCGGCTTCTTCGAGGAGCGCAATCGTGTGGAGCGTCGTGAGCCGCAGCGCGGGGTCGTCGCGGTATTCGAGCGCCTCGCGATAGAGCGACACGCGCTCTTGCGGCTTGTTCGATTCGCGGAGCAATCGATCGATCGCCTCGAACACGCCGCTGTCGGCTTCGTCGGGTGCGAAGGCGTAGGCGCGGCGATAGAACTCGAGAGCGCGCGCGCTCTGCTTTTGCGTTTCGTAGAGCTCGCCCGTACGTCGCGCGAGGTGCGCGGTCGCGGGCTCGTCTGCCGTGACCTTTGCGAGCTCGGCTGCAAAAATGTCTGCGAGGCGCCCTTCGGCGTTGGCGACGCGCGCGAGTCGTTCGAGCTCGGCCCAGGTGGACTCGTCGGTGACGTCCTCGGCGAGGAGCTTCGATGCGGTCTCGAGGGCGGCGCCGTAGTTCTCTTCTTGTTCCTCGTGGAGCTTCGCGAGACGCCGCAAGAGCTGTCGGCGCTCGTCGGGGTCTTGGCTGACGGCAAGACGCGCATCGAGCGTGCCCATCACGCGGCGCCAATCGAGCTTGGCGAGGTAGACGCTCTCGAGCATTTCGGCGGCGCGCGCCGCGTGCGCGTGATCCTGCATGAGCGCTTCGAGTGAAGCGACCGTGGCTGCGTGCTGAGGATCGAGCTTCAGCGCCGCTTCGTATTCACCAAATGCGCGATCGTGATCGGAGAGATGCTCGGTCGCAACCCTTCCAAGCGAATGATGGAGCGTCGCCTTTGCATCGTCGCTCGGGTTCGCACCGATTTGTCGTTCGTAGAGGGCGACGAGATCGTCCCAACGCTCGGCTGCGGCATAGAGCCGCTCGAGCGCGTGGATCGCGTTCGCTTCGAGCGCGAGATCCAAGATGTGCTCGTACGTCTCGATCGCGCCGCGTGTGTCGCCGTCTTTTTCGGACAAGCCTGCTTGCTTGTAGAGAAGCGCTTTGCGCTCGTCGTCGCTGTCGGCGACTTCGACTCGGCGCCGAACGACGTCGAGGAGCGCGGCACCACCCGCGGCTTCGTAGAGCTTCTCGAGCGATTCGAGCACGCGGCGATCATCGGCGCGGATCTGAAGCGCCTTCTCGAAGTATTCGCGCGCTGCTGCGTCGTCGGAGAGCTTGTCGCGGGAGAGCTCGGCGATCTTCACGAGCGTGTCGAGCTGTTGCTGCTCGTCGAGGATGTTCGGTGCGACCTCGCGCATCAGCGCGACGAACGCGGCCGTCTTGTTGGCAGCAGCGCCAAGGCGCTCGGCGCGCTCGATCCACTGAGGGAGCTCCGGCTCGGCAACCGCCTCGCGCAAACCGCGCGATGCGTACGTGAATGCCGCATCGGGATCGCCGATCGATTGCTCGGCGACCATCATGGCTTGCGACAAAATCGTGAGGCGCTCGGATGGCCCATCGGCGAGCTCGGCTTCGATGTCGAGGACGCGCAAGAGCTTCTTCTGCTCGCCGTCGGCTTCGTAGAGCGGGCGGAGCACTTCGGCTGCATCGCGGCGTGCCGTCTCGATGTCGAGCATCGCTTCGAGAGCCGCGCGGCTCGGCGCATGCCCGGGATCGAGCATGAGGGCTTGCCGGTGCGCCTCGAGCGCGCCGGCGATGTCTTCGAGCTTGTCCTTGCGGACGCGACCCAGCCGCGTGAAAAGCGCGAGCTTGTCGTCTTGTTGCTCGGCGAGCGCGAGATCGGATTCGAGTGTTTCGGCGAGGTCTTCGAAGCGCGAGCTCTTTTCGTAAAGCTCCGCGAGTGGTGCGAGCACGGCGTGCTCGGCGCCGAAGTCGTCGACGATGGCGCGATACGCCATGATGGCTTCGGCGGCGTCTCCCATGCGCGCGGCGAGCGTGACCGCGAGGCGCGTCATGAGCTCTTTGCGTTCGTCGCGGTCATTGGCGGCGCGTTCGCGCGTGCGAAGCACTTCGACGAGCGGTGCCCACTGCTCGGTGCGTGCGTACAAACGATCGAGCGCCGAGAGCGCCTGATCGTCGGCGGGATCATCCGCGACGCGTGCACGCCATGCGGCGATGGCGCCGTTTGCGTCGTCGAGAGCGTTCTCGTGGATTTCGCCGAGGCGACCCCAAATGGTGCGGCGCTGATCGCCGTCTTCCTCGAGCTCGACTTGTGCGCGGAGCACTTCGGCCAGCTCCTTCGCGCGGCCTCCGCTCGCGTAAATCCGTTCGAGCGCCTTCGCTGCGGGAAGCGCGAGCGCGGCGTCGGCGCGATCGAGATCGAGCACTTCGCGATAAACGGATTCGGCGCGCGCTGCGTTGTCGAGGAGGTCCTCGAAAATCTTGGCGACGCCCATCAGGATTTCGCCCTTGGGCTGCGGAGCTTGCGCGACCTTCGCCGCGGCGAGAAGCACTTCGGCGGCCTGCTCGTGTGCCCCAATGCGACGCGCGATCTCGAGCAGGCGCCCGCGAGCATGCTCGTCGTCGGGGGCGAGCGGCACGAGCTTGGCGTATGCGTCGAATGCGGTGACGTCTTCGTTGAGACGATCGTCGCGGAGCTCCGCAATTCGCCGGAGCAAATCCGCGCGGGCTGCGTTGTCGAGATTCGGGTCTTCGAGCCGCACGTCGAGCACGCGCACGAGCTCGCGCGGCTGATCGACGGCCACGTACACGGTCTCGAGCACGGCTGCGGATCGCTGGCGAAGCTCGGGGCGCGTCAAACATTGCTCCACGAGATCGCGCGCGTCTTTGTGGTGCGGGTCGGCTTGAAGGACGACCTCGAGGTGATCGAGCGCTTGCTTGAAATCGTCGAGGCGCGTCGCGTAGAGCGTTCCGAGGCGCGAGCGAAGCGTTACGACCTCGTCACCGATGGCGGCATCGAGCCGGCTCACCAAAAGTGCGGCGAGCTTGGCCCAGCTCTGCGAGCCCGCGTAGAGCCCGTCGAGCGCGCGCGTGGCGCGTTCGTGGTGCGGCTCGATCTCGAGGATGCGCTCGTAGTAGCGCGTCGCCTTGTTGCTATCGCCGGTGATCTCTTCAGCGACGAGCGCTGCTTCGGCGAGCAAATCGGTTTGCCGCGCGGTGTCGGCGGCGGCAACGGAGCGCTCATAGAGCGCCTCGAGCTCCGCCCACGCCTCTTGCGACGTGAGGATCTGCTTGAGCCGCGCAAACGCGCGTTCGTTCGCGGGATCGCGTGCGAGCACGCGCTCGAGGTATGGCGTGGCGTTCGCGACCTCGCCGAGCATTTCGTCGTAGAGCGTCGCAATGCGCTCGGACAAATCGGTGTCGACGGCGACGGGCAAATTGCTTTCGCCCTCGGGCGGCACCGCAAACACGAGCGCGTCGACGAAGGCTTGCGTGCGCTGCGTGCGATTCGCGAGCACGCCAAGGCGATCCCAAAGTGAGAGCTCGGCCGGAAATTCTTCGGCAGCTCGCTTGGCGACATCGAACGCCGCTTCGGTTGCACCAAGAGTCTCGTGAACGCCGATGAGCTTGTCGTAGCGCGCGATGCGATCGCCCTTCGATGCGGCCGTCGCGATGAGGACTTCGATGACGTGAGCTTGCTTGTCGTGCTCCGCGACGTTCTCGTAGTGAGCTTCGAGCAGCGCCGCCGCGCGCGCGCGCGACTCGGGCACGACGAGGAGCTCTTCGAGCACGGCAATCGCTTGCGAATCGCCGGGGATTTCGTCGAGAGCGCGCTTCACCGCTGCGAGCGCGTCAGCGGGCTTCTTGAGCGAGAGCTGAAGCTTTGCGATCTCGAGCTCGATGGCTGCGCGGTCTTTGCCTTCGCGCTCGTCGCGATCGCGTTCGAGCATCGCGACGGCTTCGTCGACACTGCCTGTAGTCTGCAATAGTCGCGCGAGCGCACGCAGCGATCGGCCGTGTTTCGGGACGATTTCGAGGATGCGCCGGTGAAGCTCGACGGCCTTCTCGGGAGCGCCCATCGCCTCTTCTTCGAGCGTGGCCCACTCCGAAAGGAGCTCGACCTTTTGTGCGGTGTTCGCGCGGCCAACGCGGAGATCGTAGAGCCAGCGCAAATCTTCGCGGCGGTCCTGTGCGCGCAAAATCTTGTCGAGCGTCGCGACGGCGGCGTCGTCCGAAGCGTTGTCTTCGACGATCTTGCGATACGCGGTGACCGCTTCGTCGACACGCCCGAGGTGCGCGGCGTACGTCTCGGCGATCTTCGATTGGAGCGCGCGCTCTTCGTCGCCGGAGACGCCTTTGCCCGTGAGTCGCGCTTCGAGCGCCGTCACGAAGGGCTGCCATTGCTGCGCGGCTCCGGCGGCCTTCTCGAGCTCGGCAACTGCGTCGTCACGCGTGGGTGCGATTTCGTAGGCACGCTGCGCGTGGCGGAATGCGGCTGCGCGGTCTTGGAGGCTGGTCGATGTTACGTGAATGAGCTTGGCGAGGATCTCGAGCTTCGCGTCGTCATCGGCGGCGTGCGAGAAGAGCACTTCGTAGAGCGCGGGCAAGCGCGCCCACTTCTCTTCTTTTTCGTAGAGCGGAATGAGCGCCTGTGCAGCGCGTTCGTCGTCGGGCCTTACGGCGAGGACGCGTTCGTATGCGCGGAATGCACGCTCGGGCTCGGCGAGCTGCTTCTCGTACACATCGGCGGCGCGATACGAGAGCTCGACCTTCGCGGCCGAATCACCAGCGCGGTCGGCGGCACTCGAAAGCACTTCGGCAAGGCCTTCCCAGTCGTTCGATTGCGCGAAGAGCTTCGTGAGGCCTTCGTAGTCGCCGGCCCCGAGGTAACTATCGCGAAGAACGCGGAGCGCTTTCGCGTGGCCTGGCGAGAGCTCGAGCACGCGGCGCCACGTTTTCATGGCGGATTCGTGATCGTTCAATCGCTCGGCGTAAATCGCTCCGAGCTTCTGAAGGACGCCGAGCTTCGATGCGTCGTCCGATGCGCCCCCAGAAACGAGAAGGATGCGGCGTTCGAGGGCGTCGGCGACGGTGGCGAAATCTTTGTCGCGCTCGGCTTGCTTCTCGAGCGCGTCGAGTGCGGCCGTTGCCGATGAATCCTCATCGAGGATTTGGCGATAGAGCTTGAGGGCGTCTTGGCCTTTGTCGAGACGCTCGGCAGCGAGCTTCGCCATCTCGATCCAAATCTCGCGGCGTGCGGCGCCTTCTTCGAGGGCCTTCGCTTCACGCTCGAGGAGATCGTAGAGCGGCTTGAACGCGCGCCGCTTCGTGTAGAGCTCCTTGAGCTTGCCGATGGCCTCGGCGTCGTTCGGCTCGGACTCGAGCAGCTTTTCGTAAGCGTCGGTGGCGTTCTGGACGTTCGAGAACTGCTCCATCCAGCGGCGCGCGACCTGGCGGTGAATTTCCGCTTTGACCGTGGGCTCCGTCTCGAGCTCGGCGAGACGCGTCTGCGCGCCGAGGAGCTCGCGCACGCGACCCATCGAATCGTAAACGCGCACGAGATCGCGCACGGCATCTGCGTCGTCCGGTGCGAGCTGGGAAATTTGCGTGAGCGCGGCGAGCAGCGCGGAGTCGTTCTTGGCTTGGTCGCGATAGATGTCGGCGATCTCGCGAAGCAGCGGCAAACGCGCCTCGACGTCGCCTGCGGGTGCGCGTTCGATTTCGCCACGCAAGAGATCTGCGAGCGCGGCGTGCGCGCCGGTTTGTTTGTAGAGGCGCTTGAGCGAATCGCGCGCCTGCGTGTTGTTTGCGTCTTGCCGCAAGAGCGCGCGCCACTGCTCGATCGCCTTCGTGGCGTTGGCGCCTTCTTCGGAAAGCTTGGCGACCTCGGCTGCGAGCTGCGTCCGCGCCGCCCCTTCGGGAAGCGCGCGTTGCGCGTCCGTGAGGATGTGCGTGAGCTTCGCCAAATCGTTTCGCGCCGTAAGCGTCTCGCGGAAAAACGCGAGCATGCCCGGATGCGCGGGCTCGGCTTTGCGAAGCCGGTCGAAGTACGGCTCGGCCGCTTCCGGCTTGTTCCGCATCTTCCAGTTCACCATCGCGATTTGCAGGATCATCCCGATGTCCTGCTGGCCGTGGCGCGCGGCGGTCGAAAGCACTTCGTCGTAGAGCGAGACGAGGTGGTCCCACATCTCGTGCTCGGTAAAGAAATCGACGAGGAAGCTCGTCGCTTCGGGCTGCCCCGGAGAAAGATCGATCACGCGCTCGTACGCGGCGAGCGCACGCTGCGGGCTCTTGATCTTCTTCGTGAGCACGCGCGCGAGACGCAAGAAGCCGGCGGCCTTGTCGTCCTTGGAGGTGGCCTCGGTCGACACGACTTCGAGGAGCTTCGCGAGATCTTCCCATCGGCTCGACTCGCGATAGATGCGTTCGAGCAGCGCGCCGGCGCGTTTGTTTTTCGGTTCGACCTCGAGAGCTTCTTCGAGGCGCGTGATGGTTTCGTTCTGAAGTGCGGCGAGTCGCTTCTTCGCACCTTTCTCCGAGCCCACCGCTGCACGCCCGTAGCGATAGGCCGTCTCGGCGGCGCTCACGAGGAACGACGCCTTGATGCGCGGCTCCGTGGCCGACTTTGCTTCGTCTACGTATTTGGCGACGAGGTCGTTCCACTTCGCGCGCATCGCACGTGTGCGTTCGAGTGCCTCTTCGACCGTTTCGTCGCCTGGGGCCAGCGCGAGAACGCGCCCGTAAACTTCTTCTGCACGTGTGTCGTCGAAGAGATCTTCGTCGGCGACGCGTGCCAGCTCGCGGAGCAAATCGAGCTCCGAGCCGTTGCCTTGGGCGAGGAGCACTTCGAGCTCGAGGAGCGACGCGACCGCGTCTGGCTCACGTCTGGCTTCGTGCGCCTGCCGCGCCGAAGCGAGAAGGGAGCGCGCGTCTTCCGGTGACATCCCATCGGGCGTACCGGTGCCGAGAGCCTCTTTGAGATCGAGATAAGCCTGCTCGTGATCAGGATCGTCCTGAAGGAGTCCGAGCGCGTTGCGGATCGAGTTTGCGGTCATCGTATCCCGCTAGAAATCCTGGGCCTTTTCGCCCTCGCGGTGGAGCGATGCTAAGCGGCGCGCAATCCGATCGCAAGCGTCGCGTCTCCTCTTCATGATGGCCGTGATAAGCATCACGCTGCGTGGCCGGATCGCTCGCTTTGTCGCTTCGCAACATGGCCGAGACGCTGGCGATCTCGGTGCCCACGGTCGTGGACGCCGCACGCGGCAAGCTCACGAAACAAGCATGTGACGACAGGCTCAGCTCGTGGAGCACCCGCGTCGTCGAGCACCTCGGCATGCGCATCGAGGTCGAAGGCCGCGAGCATTTCGATCCGCACGCGACGTATCTCGTGATGAGCAACCATCAATCGCACTACGACATCCCGGTGCTGTTTCATGTTTTGGGGCCGCCTCATGGGGAGAGTCTTCGGATGATTGCGAAGATCGAGCTCTTCAGTGTTCCATTTCTGGGGCGCGCCATGCGCGAGGCGGGGTTCATCGCGATCGATCGCGACAGTCGCGCTTCGGCGATCCGCAGTCTCAAGCGCGCCAAAGAGACGATGCGCTCGGGCGTGAACGTGTGGATCGCGCCCGAGGGAACGCGCAGCCCTACGGGTGAGCTCTTGCCGTTCAAGAAAGGCGGGTTTCATCTCGCGATCGACGTTGGCGAAGCGATCCTTCCCGTGACGATTCAAGGAACGCGTCACGCGCTCGCGCGAGGAGCTGCACGCTCGACGACGGACGCCGTAGTGCGCGTCTCGATTCACCGCTCCATCGACGTTACCCACTACAAGCGCAATGCGAAGGGCATCGCCGCGCTCAGCGCCGACGTCCAAGCGGCGATCGCGAGCGCGCTATGAGCGGCGGCGAAGGTCTCGCGATCCTCGTCAACGCGAACGCCAAACGCGGCGGGCGCCGCATCGCGGTGCAGGTGTCGCGATACATGCCGCGCGCCAACGTGAAGCTCTCGCGCACGCAAGAAGAAGCCGACATGTGGCTTCGCAGAACGATTCCGACGAAGCCGGACGTCATCTTCGCAGCGGGCGGCGACGGCACCGCGATCGCGCTCGTCAATGCCCTCGCGCGCGTGGCTCCGAAGAACGAGCCGCTCCCGCCCGTGGGCGTGCTGAAGCTCGGCACCGGCAATGGCTGGGCAAACGTTCTCGGTGCGCCAAAGCTTTCCGACTCGCTCGCGGTGCTCCGCGATCTCCACGAGCGCGAAGGTCCCCTTCCCCTGCGACGATTCGGCTTGGTCGACGTCGAGACGACGCCCGGAAAACCCGGAACGCTCGCGCACTTCGCTGGCGCGGGGTGGGACGCGGAAATCTTGAGCGACTACAAAGAGCAGCTCGCGCAGTCGAAGGGGCCGCCGCGTTTTTTCGCGAAGAGCGTTTATGGCTACGTGACGGCGATGCTCACACGAACGGCGCCGAAATCGATCTTGCTCGGGCGGCCGCACCTGCTCGTCGAAAATCTCGGTGATGAGGCCTACACGATCGACGCGAGCGGCGAGATCAAACGCATCGAAGGCGCGCGCTATGGAAGCGTACTTTGGGATGGGCTCATGAGCGTCGCGGGTGCCGCGACGAGCCCCGAGTTCGGCTACCACTTCCGCGCGTATCCGTTCGCCGAGCGTTTCCTCGGCATGCTCAACGTGCGCGTGTTCGATCGCTCGACGCTCGGCGGCATCGCGAGCATCCCGCGACTCTGGACGGGCGCGCACCCACTTCGCGGGATGCACGACTGGTTCACGACCGCAGCGCGCTTCACGTTCTCGCGGCCGATGGCGATCGAGGTCGGCGGCGACGCCCTCGCCGCGCGACGCACGGTCGAGATGCGCGTGAGCCCGCGCGAATGCCGCGTCCTCGATTGGCGCGCGCTTCGAAGTTGAAACCATCGCGTTCGCGCGCGCGTATCATCCCGCGAGCGATGCGGCGTCTTGCTTTGTTGTTCGTCGTGGCATGCGGCGCGAGCGCTAGCGTGCCACCGAAGACGGTCGCGCCTGCGCACGAGGCCGACGCGCTCGCAAAGTGGGACGGCACACCGAAGGCGCCGCTTGCGTGGAGCGATTTTGGCTCAGCGACATTTGCGCGCGCGAAGACCGAGCAAAAATTCGTCGTGATGGATGGCTCGGCCGAGTGGTGCCACTGGTGCCACGTGATGGAGGCGGTCACGTATCACGACACCGCCGTGCGCGAAGTTCTGGACGCACACTTCATCGCGGCGAAGGTCGACGTCGACGCGCGCCCCGACATCGAAGAGCGCTACGCCGAATACGGCTGGCCGGCGACGGTGATCTTTTCGCCCGACGGGCGCGAGCTCGGAAAGTATCGCGGCTTCATCGCGCCCGATCGTTTCCTCGAAATTTTGAAAGAGGTCATCGCCGCCGGCTCGAGCACCGACGCGCATGGTGAAGACGAATCGACGCCGATCCCCGACACGGCGCTGCCCGAAGAAGAGCTCGCGTGGATCGGGCGCGAGACCGAGCTCAATCTCGAGGAATATTGGGACGAAGACCAAGGCAGCTGGGGCCACACACAGAAGGTGCCGCTCTTCACGACCAACGCGTGGACGCTCGACCGCGCGGAGCATGGCGACGCGCTCGCGAAGAAACGGATCTTTTTCACGCTCGACCAGCAGCTCTCGATCATCGATCCGGTGTGGGGCGGCATCTACCAGTACTCGACGGACTCGGACTGGAAGCACCCGCACTTCGAGAAGCTTCTCTATTTCAACGCGGGCGCGCTCGACAACTACGCGAGCGCTTACATCTACACGAAGCAGAAGAAGTGGCTCGACGCCGCCACTACCATTCGAAAATACCTCGACCGCTTCATGTCGTCGCCGGAGGGCGGGTTTTACGCGACGCAAGACGCCGACTTGAACGCGCACGAGATGGGCAAGCGCTTCGTGACGGGCCACGAGTACTACTCGAAGAACGACGCCGATCGAATCGCGCTCGGCGTGCCGCGCGTCGACACGCACGAATATCCGAGGGAAAACGGCCTCGCTATCGGTGCATACTGCAAGTATTTCGCCGCCACGAACGACGCGACCGTGCTCGAGCGCGCGAAGAAAGCCGCAGACCGCATCCTTGCGACGCACGCGACCGAAGGCGGTGCGCTCTCGCACGATGTGAAAGGTGGAGAGCATGCAGAGAAGATCGTGCACCTCGGCGATAGCGCGTTCTTCGCTTGGGGCCTGCTCGCACTCGCCGACGCGACGAAAGACGTCGGGCGCATCACGCAAGCCTCACGGCTCGCCGATGCGATCCTCGATCGCGTCGAGGACCCACGCGGCGGGGGATTTTTCGCTCACAGCAAAGACCCGGACGCCGTGGGCGTGTTCGCGGCTCGGCGCAAACCGTTCGAGGACAACGTCGCAATGATCCGAGTCCTTGCGCGCCTCGCTCGCGCGACGTCCGGAGTGCCCGCGGATCGCGCCCCGCGTTACAAGCGCGCCATCACACGCGCGCTCCGCGCGATCGCGACCCCGGAGCGCATCCGAGATCGCGGTCGCATGATCGGAGACTTCTTGCTCGCCCTCGAAGAGACGAAGGGCGTTCGCTGACTCAGGGCGCGTAGAGCGCGTTGCCGATGAACCCGCCGCTCTGGAGGAACGGGTTTTGACCGAATTGCGTCACGCCGCCGTCGGCGAGCGAGACGGCGATGACGTTCGTCGGGCCCGCGCCGCCATCCGACGCGAACGTCGACTGCGGACCGAGGATGCGCGCGTTCGCGTAGTCGAGGTCGAACACATCGGGAGTCGCCGCGAGTGGTGTGCCGAGTGTCGTCTGCGTCGGGTCCCACGCGTACGTAGAACCAAATGCGCCATAGCCGAACTGGATGATCGCGTGCGCGCCATCCATGTAGACGAGCTGGCCCGGGTAATCTTGCGTGTTGGCGTCGAGGAGCGTTTTGGTCGTGTTCGTCTTGAGGTCGACGGCTTCGACGAGTCGTCCTTGAAGCGGCCCTTGCCCGCCGTCGGTCGTGGGCGCGTTGCATCCAGCCGAGAAAACGAGCAAGCGATCACCCACGGCATCGAGGACGACGCCGCCGAGGTAACCCGACTGCGGCCCGTAACCGTTCAGCGCGATGCCGCCGCCGGGCCCGGTGCCGCCGAGGTTCACGAGCGTGTCGGTGGTGGTGTCGATCGCGACGAGCGTGCTCACCGTGTTTGCGCACAAGAGGAAGTATCCTTTGGGATCGACGTTGTAGATGTCGATGTTCCCGAGCGCGACGTAGAGGCGATGGCGCGACGCATCGTACGCCGCGCCGGCCATGTCGATGTGTCCGTCGAGATCGTTCGGCTGGAGCAGAGAGCTCAAGTCGACGCTGCCGATCGCCGCGCCCGCATCTGCGGTTTGCGATGGGTCGATGATCGCGACGTGCCCGCGGTTGTAACGAATGACATACGCCTTGTTCGCCGCGGACTCGACGACCTGCACGGGATCCGCATAGCTCTCGCCGCCATCGAATGCGTCCGAGAGCGCGACGTTCCATGACGACGCGATCGAAAATCCGTTCGACGGATCGAGGCGCGCGACCAAGTCTTGCCCGGTCTCGAGCAAGAAGGTGTCGTTCATCGATCGCTGGACGACGGCGAAGCCAGGCGTCGTCGCGCGACCGGCGACTTGTTTGAGCAACGTATCGTAGTCGACGATCTCGCCGTGCTGCGCCGAGTACGTCATGATCAAGTGACCCGACGAAGATCCGCCGTCGCTTGCGAGCGATCCATCGCCGACGGTGGCGTCCGACTTCGGCAAACCCGCGTCTGGTCCGATGGTGGTGTCATCGCCGCAGGCCGCGAAAACACCCAAAATGCCGCAACCAACCACGTGCAAAATACACGCTTTCCGAAAACCGTTCATGTTGACCTCGCTGCCGCACCCTCGCGGCTCGTTTGGGGAATGTTGCTCGCGGTCAGGTTTCCGGACTCCGGGTCATCCTCCCCTGCGCCTTCCCATTCCAAACGCGGAACAGTGGCAAATCGCAGGTTCGTCGCCGGTTACCGTGGCGGGGGCCGTGCCGGATTTTCACCGGCTTCCCTAAAAACCTCGAACAAAAGAAAAAGAAAAAGAAAGCCCGCCCGACTTACACGACTCAAACGAGAATGCACATAGGTAAGTCAGCCGAGGAGGCTTTTGATGCGATCGAGGAGAGCGTCGGCGAGCTCGATCTTTGCGGCGCGCGGGAGGCGCTCGTCGCGGTTTTCGGTGACGAACGAGATTTCGTTGTCGTCGCCGCCGAACGCGTAGCGGGCTTCGTTCGCGACGACGACGTCGACTTTTTTCTCGCGAAGCTTTCGGCGAGCTTCGGCGACCACTTCGGCGCGTGTGCCCGTCTCGAGCGCGAAGCCAACGAGCACCGGACGAACACCCTTGCGCGCGGCGCCGAGCTCGGCGAGCAAATCGGGATTGCGCACGAGGTCCAGCGTTGCGGTCTCGCCGCCCTTCTTTTGTTTTTTCTTCGTCGTCGTGGCGAAACGATAATCCGCGACGGCCGCGGCCATCACGATGGCGTCCGCGGTCATCGCGCCTGCGAGCGCCGTTTGCATCTCGAGCGCGCCGCGCACGTCGACGCGATGCACGCGCGGTGGCGTCGCGAGCGACACTGGCCCGGCGACGAGTGTCACAGTCGCTCCCCGCGCCGCTGCACGCTCCGCGATCGCGAAGCCCATTTTTCCAGACGAGCGATTCGAGAGAAAGCGCACGGGGTCCATGTCCTCGAGTGTCGGTCCGGCCGTCACGACGATGCGTAGGCCCGCGAGATCTTTCGGCGTCAGCGCGAACACGATCGCTTCGACGATATGTTCGGGCTCCGCCATGCGCCCGACGCCTTCGTCACCCGAAGCCACGGCGCCCGCGACGGGCCCGACGAGCTCGACGCGCCCGAGCTTCGTGAGCTCTTCGGCGTTGCGCCGCGTTGCGGGGTGCGACCACATCCGCGGGTGCATCGCGGGCGCGGCGAGCACGCGGCCCTTTGCGCAAAGCACGAGCGCGGTCGTCAAATCGTCGGCACGACCTTCGGCCATGCGCGCAAGCACGTCGGCGGTCGCCGGAGCAATCACGACCGCGTCGGCCATGGCGCCGAGCTTCACGTGAACCTCGCCCGCCGGAACGAACATGTCGCCGAGGACGTCTTCGCCCGTCAGCCCCGAAAGTGTGCTCGGCCCGAGGAACTTGGTCGCGGCCGTCGACATCACGGCAATGACGCGCGCGCCCTCTTTGCGGAGCAGCCGCACGAGGATCGCCGCTTTGTACGCCGCGACGCTTCCCGTGACACAGAGGACCACGGTCCGATCGGCAAGGCGTCCGCTGGTAATCATGGCCGTTTCATCGCGCTTACGTGCACTCTACATTCGATCCCGCGGCCATTCCCATTCTGTGGTTAATACGCGCGAGAGCCATGGGTCTATCCGTCGGAATCGTAGGGCTGCCGAACGTCGGCAAATCGACTTTGTTCAACTCGCTGTCGTCGGCCAAGGCCGAGGCAGCAAACTACCCGTTTTGCACGATCGAGCCGAACGTCGGCGTCGTCACCGTGCCCGACGACCGGCTTGCTGCGCTCGATTCGGTCGTTCACTCGGAGCGCATCGTGCCGACGACCATCGAGTTCGTCGACATCGCCGGGCTCGTTCGTGGCGCGCACAAAGGCGAAGGGCTCGGCAATCAGTTCCTTTCGCACATTCGCGAGGCGTCCGCGCTCGTGCAGGTCGCGCGCTGCTTCGACGACGCCAACGTCATCCATGTCGAAAACAAGGTCGATCCCGTTTCGGACATTCAAACCGTCACGACCGAGCTCTGCCTCAAAGACCTCGACACCGTGCAAAAGCGACTCGACCGCGCCCGCAAAGCCGCCAAAGGCAACGACGCGAAAGAAAAAGTCGCAGTCGAAGTTTGCGAAGCGCTCGTCGCGCATCTCGACCAAGGCAAACCCGCACGCACCGTGAAGGCTTCATCGCTTCTTGGCGACTCGGTCGACGCGAAAATCATCTTGCGCGATCTGCAGCTCCTCACGAGCAAACCCACGTTCTACGTCGCGAACGTCGACGAGAAATCACTTGGCGCGCTCGACAAAAACGCGCACTTCGCGTCGCTCATGAAATACGCAACCGCGGAAGGCGCGGTTGTCGTGCCCGTGTGCGCGGCGCTGGAAGAACAAATCGCGCAGCTCGACCCAAAAGACCGCCCAGATTTTCTCGAGAGCGCGGGCCTCAAGGAACCAGGCCTCTTCGCGGTGATACGTGCAGGATACAAGCTTTTGGAGCTCCTCACCTTCTTCACCGCCGGCAAACCCGAGGTTCGCGCATGGACGACCGTCGTTGGCGCGAAAGCCCCGCAGGCTGCGGGCGTGATTCACACCGACTTCGAGAAAGGCTTCATCAAAGCCGAAGTGATCTGGTGGGAGGACTACGTGGAGCTCGGCGGCGAATCGAAATGCCGCGACGCGGGCAAGCTCGCAATCGAAGGCCGCGAGTACACCGTGCGCGACGGCGACGTGATGCACTTCAGGCACAACGTCTGACGTGCTCAAGCGCGCGCTGTTGCCGCTCGTCGTAGCGCTCGTAGCGTACGGGCACGTCAGCGGGAAGTGGCTGCACTGGGACTGCCCCGTGCGCGTTCTCACGCATCACATGTGTCCGACGTGCGGCATGACGACCGCCGCGCGCGCGATGCTCGAATTTCATTTCGCAGAGGCGACGCGCATTCATCCGCTCGCGCTCGTCGTCATCCCGTTCGTCACCGTGCTCGCAAGCGTCGAGCTTGCTGGCTATGTCGTCACCGGCGAATTCGGCGCGTTCACAAACAGAAACGCCGTGCGCATCGCAGGGGTCGCGATGTGCGCGGCGCTCTTCTTGGTTTGGATAGCGCGCCTTTGTGGCGTGCTCACTCCTTCTTGAGTGGGCGTCCCTGCGCGTCGGTGAATTTGCCGGTGAGGATCATGATGAGGTCGATGAGCGTCCAAATACCGCATCCGCCGAACGTCAAAAGCTGACCAATGCCCGAGCCAATTTTGCCGACGTAGAAACGGTGAACACCGATCGTGCCTGCAACGAGGCAGAGAATCAGCGTCATCATCCACGTCTTGTCGCTCACGCCACCCGGCGCCATCGGGCCACCCGGGCCACCCATCATCGGACCACCTGGACCACCCGGATAGGGTTGCATTCCCCCCGGCGGCGCTTGCATTCCCGGACCTTGCATTGGAGCTCCCGTCATCTGTTGTTGTTGTTGTGGAAATCCTTGTTGCTGCGGAGGCGGACCACCAAAGCCACCTTGATCAGGCGGCGGTCCGAAACCTGGACCTCCCATCGGCGGGCCACCTGGAGGGGGCCCACCAAATCCGCCGGGAGGCGGACCACCAAATCCACCCTGATCTGGCGGCGGCGCACCAAAGTTTCCTTGCGGAGGGGGCGCGCCAAAGTTTCCTTGCGGAGGAGGTGCGCCGAAGTTTCCCGCGGGCGGAGGCGCGCCCATTCCAGGCGGTGGCTGGAAATGCGCTTCGGTCGCGACCATCGTGCCGCCGAGCGGATTCACGTTGCCGTCGCCGCCGCCGAAATCTTGCGGAGGAGGAGGTTGCGGGGGCATCGGTGCGCCGTAGTTCGGCATCGCCTGCGTTCCCGGCATTTCGGGAGGCGGCGCGGCTACGGCGGGTGTCGGCAGTTTCAAGTCCGGCATCTTTGCGGAGCCGGGCATGGGCGGCGCTACGCCGACCATCGTTCCTTTGAGCTTGCTCGGCGGCGGACCGGCAGGCCGCGGCGGAAGCGGCGCACCGCTCGCACCGGGCGCTCCCGGCGAGGGCGTGCCTGGCGGCGCACTGCCACCCACCGCGGGCGGAAGGCCCTGGTTCGACATGAGCATTGTGCCCTTGAACTTCGGTGCGGCGGCCCCCTTCAAGTTGAAGCTGCACTTCGAGCACGTCAGCGACGTGTCGGGATTTTGCGTGCCACAGTTCGGACAGAACACCGAGCCACCTTCCTTTGCGCGCGGGGAGCATACTGCCCACAATCGCGGTCGCTCAAGGGGAACGTTTGCCTTGACTGAACCGCACCCTTGCCACTAGCGTCCGCCACGCATTTTCAGGGGTTTTTGCTCCGTCCATGGCCTTCGAACTTTCCCTAGAGCGCGAGCGAAAGCTTGCGGAGATCCTGACTCGCTACCCCACGAAGATGGCGGCGTGCATTCCACTGCTCCATCTGTGTCAGGAGCAAAACGGATTCATCGACGAGCCGGTGATGCATTACGTGTCGCACAAGCTCGACCTTTCGCCCGCACACGTCGAAGGTGTCGTGAGCTTCTACACGCTCTTCAATCGTGCGCCTGTCGGTCGTCATCAAGTTTGGGTTTGTCGCACGCTGCCGTGCGCTCTCCGCGGCTCGGACGGAATCGTTTCTCACTGCGAGAAAAAACTCGGCATCAAAGTCGGCGAGACGACCAGCGACGGAGCCGTCACGTTGCGCTCGGCTGAGTGTCTCGCGAGCTGCGGCACCGCGCCAATGATGCAAGTCGACAAAGAGTATTTCGAAAACCTCACGCCGGAAAAAGTCGATTCGATTTTGGACGGCCTCAAATGATCAAGCGCACGGACTACCTCACGAAGGTGTACGGCAAGCCCAAGGGCTGGACGCTCGGCGTCTACGAGCGCGAGTGCGACGGTTACAAAACCGCGCAGCGCGTGCTGACGACGATGACGCGCGATCAAGTCGTCGACGAAGCAAAGAAAGCAAACATCCGCGGCCGCGGCGGCGCTGGGTTTCCGATGGGCGTCAAATGGGGCTTCATGCCGAAGCTCACGAGCAAGCCTTGCTACCTCGTCGTCAACGCCGACGAAGGCGAGCCCGGCACCCACAAAGATCGCACGCTCATGGAGGAGAACCCTCACGCGTGCATCGAGGGTTGCATCATCGCGTGCTACGGCATCGGCGCGCACATCGCGTACATCTACGTGCGAGACGAGCTTCACCTCTCGAAGAAGCGCCTGGAAGAGGCGATCGCAGAGGCCAAAGAAAAGAACTACCTCGGCAAGACGCCCTTCGGGAAAGACTGGGCCATCGAGGTCTACGTCCACACCGGCGCCGGCGCGTACATCTGCGGCGAAGAGACGTCCCTCCTTAATAGCCTCGAGGGCCGGCGCGGCGAGCCTCGTCTCAAGCCGCCTTTCCCTGCTCAGGCCGGCGCGTTCGGCATGCCCTCGACGGTCAACAACCTCGAGACCATCGCCGCCGTTCCGTCCGCGTTCAAGATGGGCTGCGAAGAGTTCAGCAAGCTCTCTTTCTTGCACGACATGAAAGACGGCGGCACCCGCCTCTACGGAATCAACGGCCACGTGAAAAAGCCCGGCGTCGTCGAGCTCGCGTGCGGGCCGACGCTCAACGAGCTCATCTTCGACATCGGCGGCGGCGTTCTCGGCGATCGCAAAGTGCTCTGCGCGATACCCGGCGGCAGCTCCACGCCAATCTTGAAACCCGACGAGCTCGTGAACGCTCCCGACCCGAAGTCGCCGATGAACAAGTGGCACGGCAAAAGCGTCTTCGACGTGCCCCTCGGCGTCGACACCATGCGCCTCGTCGGCACGATGCTCGGCACGTGCTGCGTCACCGTCATGGCCGAAGGCACCTGTCCCGTGCTCGCGATGAAGAACTTGATGCAGTTCTACAAACACGAATCGTGCGGCCAGTGCACGCCGTGTCGCGAAGGGTCGGCGTGGCTCTTTCACACCGTCGACAAAATCTTGGACGGCAAGGCCACGATGGCCGAGCTCGATTCACTCCACGACGTCGCCAACGGCATCATGGGCAACACCATCTGCGCATTCGGCGAAGGCACTGCGATGCCGGCGCTCGCGTTCCTTCAGAAGTTCCGCAAAGACTTCGAGGCGTACGTGCTCGGCACCAAGAAGCACGCCGACGCGACGCTCTTGGTGACGGAGTAAATCATGTCCATCACGAGCATGATCTACTTCTACGTTTGCGCGGCCGTTGCCATCGGCGGCGCGCTCGTCACGATCTCGGCGAAAAACCCGATTCGCGGCGCGATGGGTCTGATGACGACCATCCTCTCCGTCGCCGGGATTTTCCTCGCGCTCCACGCGCACTTCCTCGCGGCGATTCAGCTCATCGTCTACGCGGGCGCCATCGTCGTTCTCTTCATCTTCGTCATCATGCTGCTCGGCCCGAGCGCCACGTCGTCGCGTGATCACCGCGGTCGCATCACGCGCGCGTTCGGCGGCGGTCTCTTTGCGATCGTGTCGATGTTCGCGCTCTACCTCGTCGTGCGCCCAGCGTGGAACCACGCGTACCGGCTCACGGCATACCCGAGCGACTACGGAACGATCGACGCCATGGGCCACGTGCTCTTCACCGATTACCTCGTGCCTTTCGAGCTCTCGAGCGCGCTCCTCATGGTGGCCATCGTCGCGGCCGTCGCGATCGCTCGCGGCAAACACAAGACCGATCAGCCCGGCGCCGGTGCAGACGGAGAGGCGCAATGATTCCGGTCGAGCACTACGTCGTCCTCAGCGCGATTCTCTTCACGCTCGGCGGTATTGGTTTTCTGGTTCGCCGCAACGTGCTCTCGGTTCTCATGAGCATCGAGCTCATGCTCAACGCCGTGAACATCGCGTTCGTCGCGTTCAATCGCGCCGCCACGCACAACCACACCGGTCAGCTCTTCGCGTTTTTCTTGATTGCCGCGGAGGCCGCCGAGGTCGCCGTCGGCCTCGCGATCGTCATCTCCTTGTTCCGTCTGAAGCGCACCGTCCGCACCGACGAAGCCGATCTCCTTAGGAACTGATCGACACTATGGGATTCTTCGCCAGCCTTTTTCCGCAGGACGACTTCGCGCTCCTCGGCGTGATTTTGGGGATGCCGCTGCTCGGCGCCATCGTCAACGGCATCTGGGGCAAGCGCCTCGGCAAAGACGCCGTCAAGGTGATGGCCGTCACGTCGATCACGGTGAGCTTCGTGTGCTCCGTGATCGTGCTCCTCGCGCTCGGGCACTGGGTCGACTCATCGGGCCACACCGAAGGCGGGAGGAGCGTTCACGATCACATCCGCGTCACGTGGACGATGTGGCAGTGGATGCACACCAACGGCGGTCGCGGTGGCGGCGCGTTCCCGATCGACTTCAAGTTCAGCGTCGACGCGCTCTCGAGCGTGATGATGCTCATCATCACGGGCATCGGCGCGCTCATCCACTGGTACGCGACGGCCTACATGGCGGAGGACAAAAGCTTCCACCGCTTCTTCTGCTACTTGAACCTCTTCGTCTTCGCGATGCTCGTGCTCGTGATGGGCGACAACCTCCCCGTGCTCTTCGTCGGCTGGGAAGGCGTCGGGCTCTGCTCATATTTGCTCATCGGGTTTTGGTTCGAGAACGGCGCCAATGCAGCGGCCGGCAAGAAAGCGTTCCTCGCAAACCGCATCGGCGACTTCGGACTGCTCTGCGCGATGTTCCTCCTCGCGCACTACACGGGCGCTCTCGACTGGAACGGCATCGAGCACGGCGCGAACCAGCTCGTCGATCCGCCGCTCGATGCGATGCGCATTCACCTTTGGCCTCTCGGCGGTGGTCGCTACGAAGGTTGGGCATCTTTCCTTCAACCGACGAACCCGGTGACCATCAGCGCCGCAACGGCGTGCGGCCTCGCGCTCCTCCTCGGTTGCACCGGCAAAAGCGCGCAGATCCCGCTCTACACGTGGCTCCCCGACGCGATGGCCGGCCCAACACCGGTGAGCGCGCTCATCCACGCAGCGACCATGGTGACCGCGGGCGTCTACCTCGTGTGCCGCTTGCACTTCGTCTTCGTGCTCTCGCCGTTCGTGATGATGGTCATCGCGCTCGTGGGTGCGTTCACGGCGTTCTATGCGGCTACCGTCGCGCTCGTTCAATACGACATCAAAAAGGTGCTCGCCTATTCCACGGTGAGTCAGCTCGGATTCATGTTCCTCGGCGTCGGCGTCGGGGCGTTCTCCGCGGGCTTCTTTCACGTTCTCACGCACGCGTTCTTCAAGGCCTGCCTCTTCCTCGGAGCCGGCAGCGTCATCCACGCGATGCACAAGCGCGTCCACGACAGCGAACAGTCGCAGGACATGCGCAACATGGGTGGCCTGCGAAAGTACATGCCGTACACGTACGGCACCTTCGCCGTATCGACGGCCGCCATCATCGGCTTCCCTCTCCTCTCGGGCTTCTTCTCGAAGGACGAGATCATGTACCGCGCGTACGTCGATCGCCTTCATAGCCCGCTCGCCGAGCGCCTGAAGCACGAGGGCAGCGCGCCGTTCGTTCCGCCCGAGTGGGTCGGCACGCTCCTCTTCGCGATCGCCGTTGCTGCCGCGACGATGACTGCATTCTACATGTGTCGTTGTTTCTTCATGACGTTCTGGGGCGATTTCCGCGGCTGGTCCATCGGCCGCCCGTCGGTGCTTGCCCAAATGGACAAGAGCAAGCTCGGCACGACCGAAGAAGACGACGACGCCCACGACGATCTGTCGACCCCCGGCCATGCGCCGCACGAGTCGCCGTACCAGATGACCGTGCCGCTGATCTTGCTCGCGACGGGCGCCGCAGCTGCGGGCATGCTCAACGCGGGCCTCTTCCATTTCACGCCGCTCGACAAATGGCTCGAGCCCGTCTTCGAAACGGCCACGAAAGCGGCCGTGCACGAAAACGGCACGTCGCCGTGGTCGCTCCTCGGCTTTGGTGTTGGCGCGTTCGCGGTCGGCACCTATGCGGCGTACTGGATGTACATCGAGCGCAAGGGCGCCGACGAGCCGCAGTACATCAAGGCCGCAACGCGCTTCACGCAAGCCATGACGGGCGTTCTCTTGCTGGCCATCGCCGTGATCATGTGGGTCGTCGTTCCCTGGTCGCCCGGCGGCTACTCTCGCTACATCTTCGCGGGCGGTCTCGGCATCGCCGGCGCATATGCGATCGCCCGCTACGTCTACATCGGCCTCGACAAGCTTTACGAAGAGACCGCTATCTCCCTCGTCGACGCGCTCGCCGATACGTCTGCGTCGTTCGACCAATGGGCGATCGACGGCATCATCGCGAAAGTCACGGCGTTCGTCGTTGCTGCGAGCGGCACCGTGCTCCGCGCTGCGCAAAATGGCGTCGTGCATCTCTATGCGGCAACGATGGTCGTTGGCGTCGCGGCGATTGGTTGGTTCTTCGTCGTGCCGCACGCAGATGCGTCGGTTGCAGCGAAGGGCGCTGACTTCACCGTGACCACGGGCATTTCGGGCGGCTACCTCGGCTACGCGTACCGCTGGGATCAATGCGAGCCGGACAAGAAGCTCTGGCAAAAAGAGTGGGAGACGGCGACCAACATCGACGACGCCAAAAAGCGTCTTGGCGAGCAACACCACGTCGTCGAAGATCTCACGCAGAAGCACGCCAAGTGCGAAGCCCCCGGCGACAAGTGGACGCAAATCACCAAACCGAACGACAAAGAGAAGGAAGGCTTCGGCGACACCGCCGAGGTCACGCTCCATCTCGAAGCCGACGGTGACGCCATCGTCGAAGAAAGCCGACCTGTTCGTTTGCGCGCGCGCAACACGTTCTCGGCGGCGCTTCGCAACTACGCCGCGGAGGCCACGGTCTACGTGCCGCGCCCCGTGAAGGTCACGCAGATCGAAGTGGGGCAAAACCAATGAGCGCTCATAGCGATCACGTCGAAGAGCCCTCGGCTCCCGAGCCGCCGATTCGCATCGGCGCGACGCAGCTCATTTGGGTTGCCGTCGCTGCCGGTGTTGCGGCGCTGCTCTCGCGTTACATCGATCACGCTGTGCCCGTCGTTCTCGCCGCGGCCGCAGGCGCGCTCGTGCCGCATCGCTACGGATCGAAGACGCGCGCCGGCATCGCCATCATCTGCGGGCTCGCAGCGCTCTTCGTCGCGCGCATGTGGATCTCGGATGACGTCGCATCGATTCCAGAAGCTCCACCATTCGAGTCAAAATCGCTGCTTTCGTGGCTCTTGCGGTTGCCGCTCGGCGGCGCCATCGCCGTGCTCTTCTTGCCGCGCCAAGCGCCGCGCGTTCTCCGCGGCGTCACGATGGGTCTCATGTTCGCGACCCTCGCGACGAGCCTCGTCCTCCTGCGCGTGCCCATGGGGCACGAGTTCCATTTCAACCAGGACTACATCTGGATCGCACGCTTCGGGATTCACTATCACGTCGCCATCGATGGCATCTCGCTCTGGCTCGTGCTCCTCACGACTTTCATCCTGCCGATCGCGGCATACGTGTCGTTCGGCTCGGTCACCACGCGCCTCAAGGAATGGTGCTTCGCGCTGCTCCTCCTCGAAGGGTCGCTGATCGGCTCGTTCGTCGCGCTCGATCTCTTCCTCTTCTATTTGTTCTTCGAGCTCTGCCTCGTGCCGATGTACTTCATGATCGGCGTCTGGGGCGGGCAAGCGCGTGTGAAGGCGGCGCTCAAGTTCTTCATCTACACGATGGCTGGCTCCGTGATGTTGCTCGCGGCGCTGCTCTATCTCGCTCACGCGTTCCACAAGCTCACCGGCGTCTACAGCTTCGATTATTTCGATCTGCAGCGCGTCGTTTTGCCGTTCGGCAAAAACACCGACGAGTTCTTCCCGCACGGCGCGCAGTTCTGGCTGTTCGCGGCGTTCTCGATCGCGTTCTTCATCAAAGTGCCGATGTTCCCAGTGCACACGTGGCTGCCAGACGCACACACCGAAGCGCCCACCGCGGGCAGCATCGTGCTGGCGGCCGTCATGCTGAAGCTCGGCACGTACGGCTATCTCCGCTTCTCGATGGGGCTTTTCCCCGAGGCGTGCGCGCACTTCGGCGCGAGCCTCGCGGGCTTCGCGGTCCTCGGCGGCATCCTCTACGGCGCTCTCTGCGCGTGGAAGCAAGACGACTTCAAACGCCTCGTCGCTTACTCGTCGGTCGCCCACCTCGGGTACGTCATGCTCGGGCTCTTCGCGTGCACGTCTGCATCGCTCGAAGGCGCCGTGCTTCAGATGGTCAACCACGGCATCTCGACTGGCGCGCTCTTTCTTCTCGTCGGCGTCATCTACGATCGCCGCCACACCCGCATGACGAACGAGTTCGGCGGGCTCGCGAAACCAATGCCGCTCTACGCGGCCATTTTCGTGATCGCGACGCTCGCGAGCGTGGGGTTGCCAGGCACCAATGGGTTCATCGGCGAGTTCATGGTCATCACGGGCAGCTTCGTGTCGACCAAGCTCGGTCACTTCAACGGGATCCAAGCCGCGGGGGCGGCCGTCGGCGTCATCCTCGGCGCGCTCTACATGCTGAGCGTCGTGCAGAAGGTGTTCTTCGGGCCGATCACCAAAGAAGAAAATCGCAAGCTGCCAGACCTGAGCTCGCGTGAGCTTCTCGCCGTCTTGCCGCTCATTCTCGCGATTTTCATCATCGGGCTTTTCCCGAACATGTTCCTTTCGCAAATCCAAGGCGCGACCTCGCGCGTCCAAGCCGATTTCGAGTCGCGCGTTCCCTCGGGCGCGCCGCGCTATTTCGACGGCGGAATGAAGCTTGCCGGGCGGAGGGCCGAAGCACCGGTCCGCGCCGGTCCACCCGTGAGTGCGCTGAAACCCACGGAGGAGTGATCATGTTGCTCGTACTCACACTCGCTCCGTTTTTGATGGTTGGCGTCGGCGCGCTGATGCTGATGCTCGTCGAGGTCATCTGGAAGACACGCCAAGGTCTCGCGCTTGGCGCGACGCTCATCCTCGCCGCTGGCGGCGCGAGCGCGATGGCGCTTTGGTTTTACGGCACCGACAACCTCGACACGACCTCGCTCGCGCCGTGGCTCACGGTCGATCGGTTCGCGCTCTTCTTCGATGGGCTGCTCTGTTTGGGTGGCGCTCTCGCCGCGCTCCTCGCGGGCGGTTATTTGCCCGAGCACAACCTCGATCGCGGCGAGTTCTATTCGCTGATTTTGTTTTCGACGTTCGGCGCGATGATGCTCGCAGGCGCGAGTGATTTGCTCGTGCTCTTCCTCGGCCTCGAGACGATGTCGATTGGCGCTTACGCCATGACCGCGTTCCGCCGCACTTCGCCGCGCTCGGCTGAAGGCGGCCTGAAATATTTTTTGCTCGGGACGTTTGCTGCCGCGATGATGCTCTACGGATTCGCGCTTCTCTACGGCGCGACCGGTCACACGGATCTCGTCGGCATCGGCACCGCGATCAAGAACATCGCGAGTGGCGCGCCCACGCCCGATGCGCCGGTGTTCGCGCACGCTTCGCAAGGGCCGATGATCGTCATCGCGCTTCTTCTCGTCATCGTCGGTCTAGTCTTCAAGGTGAGCGCGGTGCCGTTCCACATGTGGACGCCCGATGCCTACGAAGGCGCGCCCACGCCCGCCACGACCTACATGGCCGTGGTCGTGAAGGCCGGCGCGTTCGCGATGATGCTTCGCGTGCTTCTCGTCGTCTTCGGCGATGCGCACTCGATGTCGTGGACCAACGGGTGGCCGCCAGTGCTTGCGGGCATCTCGGTGCTCACCATGACGGTGGCGAACCTCATCGCGGGTCGACAGGAGTCGGTCAAACGCATGCTCGCCTACTCGAGCATCGCGCACGCCGGGTACTTGCTCGTTGGCGTCGTGTCGACGATGCGCGCGGAGCCGCAAGCAGCGGCGAGCGTGCTCTTTTATTTGCTGACGTACACCGTGTCGACGGCAGGCGCGTTCGGCTCGCTGATCTTGTGCGGCCGTCGCGGCGCGGAGGCGGTGTCGTACGAAGATCTCGCGGGCATCGGGCGCAGGCATCCGGCAGCAGCGCTTCCGTTTGCGCTCTTCTTGCTCTCGCTCGCGGGTATTCCGCCAACCGCAGGCTTCTTCGGGAAGTACTTCGTGTTCCGCGCCGCGATCGACGGCGGCTTTTACTGGCTGACGGTCATCGCGTTCATCAACAGCGTCATCGGCGCGTATTATTATCTGCGCGTCCTCGTTTACATGTACATGCGCGAGCCGGCCGCGGGCGCGCCCGTCGCGCGGCCGATGCGCTCGGGGTACGTCACGACCGCGCTCATCGTCAGCGCAATCTTGGTCCTGGTTCTCGGTCTCGCGCCGAGCCGCTCGCTCGACGTCGCGATTGCGGCGGCTGCCACACTCGTGAGCTGAGCGCGCACGCTTCTTGAAAGCGAGTCATGCGATGTCCCTATTTCGTGTCGTAGTTGCCATCGCCGTTGGCGGCACATCGCTGCTCGCGTGCAAGACAGACCCAGGTGCCGCGACAAAAGCCGACGCTGCAACCGCGTTGGCGGATGGAGCTGGCAAACCTGGGCCCGTCAACGAGCTGCCCATCCCCAAGGAAGAGGTCGAGAAGGCCGTCAACCCGGGGAAGCTGCCAGAATACAAAGGCGCGACGGGCGTGCTCGAGGGCAACGTCTTCGTCACGGGTGATCCCGCGCCACCGACGATGGGGAAGAATTTCGACAAGTGTCCGGCCGCCGTCGACGTTTATTCGAAGACGTTTCGTGAAGGGCCGCCGCTTTCGAACGGCTCGCGCGCACTCGCAGACGTCGTGCTCGGGGTGACCGGGTATCAAGGCTCGATCGTTGCGGAGAAGCAGCCGAACAAGCTTTTGACGATTTCGAATTGCGCGTTTAGCGCGCGCAGTGTCGACATGACGTTTGGGCAAGCGCTCGCCGTGAAGAACGACAACGCCGGACCGATGTATGCGCCGTCGTTCGAGAACCAACCTTCGCCGGCGATCATGATCGCGACGTCGGGTGGTGATCCAGTGCGGCTCTATCCGAAGAAGCCTGGGCGATATCGGCTGATCGATCGCGTCGGCAGCAATTGGCTCGAAGCGGACGTGTTCGTCTCGGTGACGGCGCTCCACGCAACCAGCGACGTCAAGGGGCACTATCGTATCGAGGGGATCCCCGTCGGCAAGATGACCTTGCACGCGTGGCATCCAGCGATCGATCACAGCTTCGCGAAAGAGATCGACGTGCGCGATGGCGTCGTGACCACGCTCGACGTGACCATCCCGAACGACAAACCCGCGGTGCGCCCGCCGCCGATCGACAACAAGCCCATCTTGCCCTGAGGGGTTCTCTAGCGGAGGAGAGCGCGTTCGGCGGGGGTGATAGCGAGGCCGGCGAAGCGCGCGCGGACGCGGATGCGTTCGGGAGCGGCTGATGGGAGCGCGTCGAGGAGGGTGGCGTCGAGGACGGGGTTCGCGGCGCCATGCTCGGCGGCACGCGCGAGCTCGTTGACGGTTTGGCCGCGGGCGCGCGCCACAGCGAGCAGTGATGCGAGGACGATCGGGTCGACGGGTGTGCGCCGCGCGAGCTTCCTTGCGAGATCGATCGAGCGCGCCGAGAGCGGCTCCGATTGCGCGCGTGCCAAAAGCTCGTGGCGTGCGTCGAGGTTGCCGAGCGGGCTCGAGTGGAGGGGCTCGCGTTTGCGCCACGCGAGCTCGATGCGGGCTTCGAGTGGGAGCGATGATTCGTCGATGATGCTGCGCGCCGCGAGATCCACCGCGAGCGAGAGGACGGGGGTATCGTCGCGCGGGATCGGATCGCACGTGATCGACGCGAGCGCCGCGTGTGCGGCGGCGGCGCCGCTCGTGCGGAGGATGGCGCGCCCGAAGAGCGAGCAGACGAGCGCTGAGACCGAATGCGTTGCGGGTGATGGCGTTCCCGCGAATGCGGTCGCAAGATCGGCGCGGGCATTCGGATCGCTCGCGAGGATCATGCGGGCGGAGAAATCGTTGGGGTCGGCGGCGAGCGTCGTGGTCGCGATTGCGCGCGCGAGGTCGGGGCGGCCGGCGAGCGCGGCGCGAGCCGCGGCGTCGGCCGGCGTGAGGTGCGCGGCGAGGGCGCGGCGCTCGAGCGCCGCGCCGTCGCCGCGTTCGGCGGCTTCGTCGGCCGCAAGGCGGCCGACCGAGATGCGCAAGGGTTCGTCGAGCGGGGGGCTGCCTCGTGCTGCGTGGGCGCGCGCATCGAAGAGCGCAGCGGCAACGCGGCGCGCGTGGCCGAGTTGGCCTTCCGCGGCGAGGGAGAGCGCGGAGCGCGCGACGGCGGCGTCGAGCCGCGGCGCGTGCTCCACGGATTGGGTGAGCGAGAGCACGAGGAGGTCGAGGTCGTCGTGGGCGTCGGCCCACGACGAGAGCGCCGAGAGGGCTTCGCTGCTTTCGGGTTGCTCGAGCGTCAGCGCGAGGAGCCGCGCGCGCGTGGCGGGGGGGGGGGGGGGGGGGGGGGGGGGGGGGGGGCCGGCGCCCCCGCCCCCCCCCGGGGGGGCTGGGCGGGGGGGGGGGCGGGCGGGGGGGGGCGGCCCCCCCGGGCCCCCCCCCCCGGGGTCTCAAACAATTTACCCCGTGGGGCCCAGGGGCTGATTAATGGTATTATTTTGGGGGGGGGGGTTGGG
>JBBSFE010000019.1:0-65841 GCA_038239005.1 Polyangiales bacterium | reverse complement strand
TCGTCGTCCCCGTGGTGAGATTTGCTTGCTTCCGACTCTGACCCGTTGTGCAAGCCACTTTCGTTTTTCTAAGCGATTCCTTTCGTAAGACGTTGAACAAAGAGCGCGCGCGCAACGAGGCGTAGAGCACGGCGCGTGCCGTGGGGAATCACCGCGTTTTCGCAAATCGAGGGTGGCCCGGCCACATCAGGCCAGGCCAGCGGGCCGCTTACTTCTTCGGCAGCGCGTGGAGGGCGTCCCACACTTGGCGGTCGAGCCCAGGTTGGTTGTCCGGCTGCGTGAAGTCCCAGTGCTCCGCGCTCTTCGAGCCGCTCGAGCCTTTCGGGTTGCAGCTCAAGTCCGTCCATTTGCGTGGCACGTAGTTGAACGGCGTGTAGTCCGGCGTCGACGTGAAGAGGTCGAGCGGTAGCGGCGCGTTCGCGATCGTGTCGTTGCGGTAAGGCTGCCCGAAGATGTCCGAGATGAGCTTGTGGATCGACGACAAGTGATAGTGCGCGTGGCTCACGTAATTGTGTTTGATCCACGGCGAGGCGAAGAACGCGATCGAGCGATGCACGTCGACGTGGTCGCCGCCTTCGGACGGATCGTCTTCGACGACGACGATCAAGCTGTCCTGCCAGAACGGCGAGTGCGAGAGGCCGTCGAGCAGCATGCCGGTCGCTTCGTCGTTCGTGGAGATGTAGAGCGCCGGATTCGGAAAGCCCGCCGAGAGGCCGTGCGTGTGATCGTTCGGCAACCACAAATACGTGAACTGCGATGGGTCGCACGTCGCGCGAAGACGCGCGGCCGCGTAGCAAGCGCCGAGCGTGTCGGGCACTTGGCCGTCGCTGGTGCCGCCGGGCCAGTGGATGTCGCGCGTGTTCGCGAAGCCACCGACGAACTCGCCCATGTTTTGCACCGTGGTGCCGTGGCTGCTCAAAAACTCGAACACGTTCCCTTCGACCGGCGTCGTCTCTTCGCCGACGCCAGGTTGGTACGTCACCGAAAATTCTCCGCGACCCCAGACGTTGAGCCAGCGTCGCTCGGCGTAATCGGTGTCGCGCCCGAACACCGTCCAGGTGTGGCCTTGAATCGATTGCTCGGCGTCGATGTAATAGTTGTCCATCTGCGCGAACTGCGACGTCATCGCGTACGCGTTCGGATAAATCGAATCCATGTTGCCGGGGGCGAGCACCAAATCGGCCTCACCGTCGACGCCGGGTCGCGCGCCCATGATGTAGTCGAACGTCTTGTTCTCGCGGACGACGAAGAACACGTGTTTGATCTTCGCGCTTGCGCCGTCTTCTGGTTTCATCGGCACGGGGAAGTCGTAAGGCGCGCCTTTGCAGTCGACGGTCGAGTACCCATCGAGCGCGGCGACGTTGTTTTGCGCGGCCACCGTCGATGTGTAGTTTGCAAGTGTGGGCGCGTCGGGTGGGGTGATCGCCTGAATGCTTCCAGCAAGGCGGTTGGCTTCGTTCGCGGCGCCGACTTGGTAATACTTTGCGTCGAGCCCGATGCCATGACCACGCCCGGTGAGCGCGAAAATCGTTCCGTCCGTGGCGTCGACGCTGACCGCCGTCGGCCACCACCCTGTCGGGATCATTCCCGCGGGCGTGATCGTCGGCGGCGTTTGCCCAGCGTCGACGTCGAACACGGCGAGCGCGTTGTCACCGGAGAGCGTCACGTAGAGGCGCGAGAGTGTCGCGTCGTATGCGAGCGCCGTCGGGCTTGGGCCGTTCAAAGTCGAGACGGTCACGGTGCCGACCGTTTGCCCGGCGGGCCGATCCAAAATCGAAATCGTGTCCGAGAGCGAGTTTGCGACGAGCGCCCAGCGCGCGTCGATGAAGACCATCTCCTGCGGTGATTTTCCGACCGAGAGAACGCTGGTCGTCTTGTTGGTCACGTCGATTTGAAGAACCTTCATCTTCGACGTGTCGTTGAAGTCGATCGCGGTCGTCCACATCGTCGCGTATGCGGTGTTGCTCGTAGCGTCGAATGGGTCGAAGTGAATCGTGTAGAGGTCCTTGCTGCCGGCCTCGATCGTTCCGAGCTGATTGCCGTACGTAGCGTCGTCGAGGCTGATGACGAAGATCGACGTCGCGAGCGATTGTCCGACGAGCATCGTCTTGCCGTCGGGCGAGATGTCCATTCCCGACGGCAGCGAGCCCGCGGGGAGCTTGATGCTCTTCGACGCGTTCGCGGCGATGGCGCCCGTCGTTTCGTCGAAGTCGAATGCGAGCACGCTCGCGTTGCCGCTGTCGCTCGATGCGAAGAGAAGCTTCTTCGTTTTCAAATACGCGAGCCCGTAGTTCACGCCGTTCGGCGGTGGGTAAGCGATGCGCGCGACCTCGGCGCCCGTCCCGTTCGATTTGAGCAGCTGCGTGTCGACGACGCGGAGCGATTGCGTCTGGTAGCCCGTGTCGTTGATCGCGATGAAGCGCGTGCCCGGGATCCAAATCTGCGACGCGGGAAACCCGCCATCGGTTTGGAACACGAGCTCGTTGCCCGCGGGCTCTAGCCTTCGCCCGTCGGGAAGCACGAGCGGCATCGTCGTGATTTGCGCCTTTGCGAGCGCGGAGCCCGCAGGGTCGGTCGCCGTGCATTTCCCGGGGACGACCGCGGGATACGTTTTGCCGTCGAATGATCCACAGGCGGTTGGATCGTGCGGAATGGAATCCCAATCGGCGAGCGCGGGGCACACCCATGGCGTGGTGCTTTCGGCGCACGTCGTCGTGCAATCGAGCGCGCACGAAGGCGTGTCGCGAATGCCGAGAACGAAGTCCGACGGGTCCGTGGGTGTAGGTGGCGTCGAGCCACATGCGCTGGCCTCGCAGAGCGTGAGCGCGAGCGCGCAAAGACCGAGCGACGTGCGTGCGAGGGTCATGTCTCAGCCTCCATCGAGCTTGCCTCCGTCGAGATTCGCGACGACGGGTGGCCATGGGAGCGCCCAATGCTGCCCGCTCGTGCGATCGACGAGCTCCAGCTTGTCGCCTCGGCTCGTCGCTGGGAAAAATACTCCGATTCGCGTGCGGAGTCTCGCCGTCATTCGAATACCGCCATCCATGTCCGGGACAGCCATCCCCGGGAAATCGAAGCGCGCGCGTTCGACCAGCATGGTGCGCTCCGAGAGCTCGAGCGCGAAACGGCCCATCACGCGCGGCGTCGTCATGGGCGCGGCCATGTCCATCTTGTGCACGGCGAGGAGAAAGACGTCGCCTGCGTCCCAGCGGAGGTCGAGCACCCACTGCGTTTTTTCGGTGAGCGGCGCCGGGTCGCGCGAGAGCGATCGCGGCGTGCCTGCATCCGATTGGGCGAGAGCAAGCGCCGGCGCGAGCGCAAGAAGGAAAACGGCACGCCGCATCGCGTGAGCGTAGCATCGAGCCGTGGTGCCCTGCCCGGCGACCATCGACGAGCTCCTTGCGCGCGCACGTGCCCTTTCCGGCGTGCGCGTCGCCGACCTTGCGGCGCGCGCTGGTTTCGTCGTCGACGGCGATGCGGTGCGCACGAAAGGCAAGGTTGGAGAGCTTTTGGAGCGCGCGCTCGGCGCGAGCGGCAGCGGCGCGGAAATGGATTTTCCGGATCTCGAGGTCGAGCTCAAGACTGTCCCGTTCGAGTCGGGCCGCATCGTCGAATCGACGTTCGTCTGCGCGCTGCCACTGATGAACGTGGAACGCGCCGAATGGTCGACGTCGTGGGTGAGAAAAAAACTTTCACGCGTCTTGTGGGTGCCAGTTCACGAACGCGATCGCATCGGCGACGCCAAGCTTTGGTCGCCGAGCGAAGAGCAAGAAGCGGCGCTCAAGGACGACTTCGAGGAGATCGTCGGGCGAATCGCCATCGGTGACATCGAGGACCTCTCGGCGCGCGTCGGCCAGCACCTGCAACTGCGGCCCAAAGCGGCGACGGGAAGCGTGCGAACGAGCGCACCGGGACGCGACGGCGAGCTCGTCGCGACAGTGCCGCGAGGGTTCTATTTGCGCGCCACTTTTGTGAGCGTGATTTTGGGATAACTCGGCGTGATAGGCTCGCCGGCGATGGGGGATCGCAAGATCCAAGGAGGAGGGAAGGACGCCGAGCGAACGCTACGTTCGATGCAGGCGTCGCCCAAGAAAACGAAGCTTCCGCCGCTGGCGAAGAAGCCCACTACAGGTCCGCCCACGGGCTCGCGTTCGAAGATCGGAAGCGCGACGACGCAGCCTCCGGCGCCGCCCGATCTCGAGGGCGCGGGACCTCGCTATACGTTCATGAACGAGCTCGGGCGCGGCGGCATGGGTCGCGTCGACGAAGTGTTCGACAACTTGCTCGGGCGAAGCATCGCGCAAAAAGCTTCGCTCGCGGAAGGCGGCGAGACGTTCTCGACGATGCTCGTGAGCGAAGCGCAAACGTGCGCGCAGCTCGAGCACCCGGCCATCGTTCCCGTTTACGACATCGGCGTCGCCCCAGACGGCACGCCTTACTACACGATGCGCCGCGTTCGCGGTCGCACGCTCTACGACGCACTCCGCGACATCGACAAGCCCGCGTCGCGCGCGCAGCTCCTGACGATCCTGCGCCAGATTTGTCTCGCGGTCGATTACGCGCACAGCCGCGGCGTCGTGCATCGCGATTTGAAACCCGAGAACGTGATCGTCGGCGAGTTCGGCGAAGTGTACGTGCTCGATTGGGGCATCGCCGAGCTGCTCGAGGGCAGCAGCGTCAAGCGCGCGCTCAAAGATTCGGTGTCCGCGGGGAGCCCCGGGTACATGGCACCGGAGCAAATCACCGGCGGAAAAATCGACGCACGCACCGACGTGTTTGCGCTAGGCGCGATGCTCTACGAATCGCTCTCCGGCTTGCGGCTCTTCGCTGACGACGATCACGCAAGCCTCGTCTCGCGCGCAACCGGCGAAGTTCAAGTCGCGAGCTACGTGCCACCGGGCGCGCTCGGGTCGATGCACCTCGAAGCGCTCGTGCGCGCGTGCATCGAGACGGATCCGAATCGCCGCCCCGGCTCCGCACGTTTCATCGCCGACGCCATCGACGAGCACCTCGACGGCGAACGCGCGCGCCTCGAACGCGAAAAAGAAGCCGACACGCTCGCCCTCGAAGGAGGCGCCGTCTACGACGCATTCGTCGCGCTCGAAGCCGAGAGCCGTCGCCTCTCCGAGGAGGCGGAAGAGGAGCTCGCGAAAATCGCCCCGTGGGAAGGCGTCGACAAGAAACAGCCCGCCTGGGACACACAAAGCAACGCGCGTCGCATCGCCTCCGAAGCCGCACGGACGCTCGCGCGCGCCGAGACTGCGTTTCTTCGCGCCATCGGCCGCGTCGAAGATCACGAAGACGCACGCATCGGTATGGCGCGTCTCCACTTCCGCCAATTCGAAGACGCCGAAAAACTCGGTGAAGCGGAGCGCATGGCGCAACACCTCGACTTGGCGCGCACCTACGACGACGGGCCACTGGCGCTCGAGCTCGCGAACGAAGGCGAGCTTGTCGTCGAGTGCAGCCACGCAGACGCGAAGCTGGAGATCTCGAAGTACGAGCCACACGGCTGGCTCCTCGAGCTCGGGAGATCACTCCCGGTTCGCGCGGGCGCGGTTCAACGTTTGGAAGTCGGCTCGTGGATGGTCATCGCGCGACGCGGAAAGAAGGAGATGCGCGCCCCGCTGATGATCGGCCGTGCGAAGCGGCACCACCTGAAGCTCGAATGGAAGGACGTTCCAGACGGGATGATTTTGATCCCGGGTGGCCCGTTCCTCGCGCCCGATTCCACGCGCCTTGCGCGAATGAAACCGAACACGCTTCCCGATTTCGCGATCGGTGAATTCCCCGTGACGTTGCGTGAGTACACGAAATTCCTCGACGCACTTTCGCCGGGCGAACGCGACAACCGCATTCCTCGTAGCCGCGATCGCAAGGTGCAATGGATCAAACGCGGTCCAGATGGATGGCGCATCGACGAACAGATGATCGAGGGGGAAGGGAAAAAACGCGTGCCACGAGAGCGAGAGCTCGATTTGCCCGCGACCGATATCAGCTGGTTCGATGCGGTGGCCTACACGCGATGGCTGGGCGCAACGACCGGACGAACGTTTCGGCTGCCTACATCCCTCGAGTGGGACAAGGCGGCCCGCGGCGTTGACGGTCGACCCTTCCCGATGGCGCTGCGTTTCGACCCCTCGCTCGCGAAGCTGCGTGAATCGCGTCCGGAGGCAAGTCAACCCGAGACGGTGGGCGCCTTTCCGCTAGATGTCTCGCCGTACGGCGTCCGTGACCTCATGGGTGGCGTTCAAGAGTGGACTGCAACTGTGGCTGGCGCCAACAAGGCCCCAGGGTTGGAAACCGAATCGACACCCACGGCGCAGGAGGTTCAGAGCTTCATTCGCGGAGGCTCTTGGACGATTGTCCACCTTGAACCTCTGATCGGACGAGCGGTCTATCGTGTGATTGACCGCGCCGGCTGGGTCGGCTTTCGGCTCGCATCAGACTTCACGGACGCTGACTCGTCGCTGCACGTGTCACCGATGAAACGCTGATCTGTGTTGCAAGCGCAACCTCCTCGCGTACGCTCCGCTGGCTCGCCGCAGTTCCGAGGGAGAGCGCAACGGTTTTTGCGAAAGTGGAGGAACTCATGGCCAACATCGTTAACGTCGAGCTTCAGGCAGTTTCAGGCGCTATTACTCTTGCGAAGCGAACACTCGACGACGTGCTCGCGCGCGTCACGCGCGACCCCGGACCGACTCAAGATCCCGCCGTGCAACAAACGCTGGCGACAATCATCGCCACCGCGCAGGCTGCGACCGGCGTGGCACAGCAAATCCAAGCCCTCGGCAACCCCGCCGGCGGTGGCGGTGGTGGAGGAGTCGTCGGCGCAGGCGGCTGATCGATTGTGTGAACGGCAGCGAGGCGCACACGGCGGCCTCGCTGCCGTTTTTTATTTGAGCTTCGACCACCAAGTTTCGAAGATCTCGGGCTCGGGCGACTTCACGTCGATGAGCCCTTCGACGCGGACGTGGGCGCAGTGGAGCGCGATGCGGTCGAGTGCGATGACCGAGCCGCTCGGGAGCACGAGCGTGCGTGAGCCGCCGTAGTCGCGATCGCCGAGGAGCGGCGCGCCAGCGTGCGATGCGTGAACGCGGATCTGATGTGTGCGGCCCGTGATGGGCTCGAGCTCGAGACGCGCGCGGCCGGCAGCGGTGGCCGTGATGCGGAACTTCGTTCGTGCGGGGACGGCATCGCGACCATTCGCAGCGCGCTTCTTCGGAGACTTCGCGCGACCAATCGGAACGTTCCATTCACCTTTCTCGGATGCCGGCGCGCGTTCGGCGATGGCGACGTAGAGGCGGAAATATCGCCCCGAAGTGCGTGCATCTTGCAACCTTTGACGACCCGACGCAGTGAACGCAAAGACGACGATGCCGCTCACGTCGCGATCGAGGCGCGACGTGGGGTGAAGCAATGCCGGGTCGATCTCGAGCTCGCGCGCGGTGCGATGAAGGAGCGAGCTCGCAGCGTCGTGCTCGTCGGGGATGGTCGAGATGCCAGATGGTTTGTCGACGGCCACCAAGCCAGCCGCCTTGTGGAGGATCACGATGTCGAGGTCGGCGGTCTCGCCTTCGTCGACGCGGATCTCTTCGCCGGCACGAACGCGAGCCCCGCGTTTGGCGCGCACACGACCGATGAAGACGCGGCCTTCTTCCACCGCGCGCGGATCGACGAGCGTGTCGATGGTCATGTCGTCTCGGTCGACGGTAAAGCGTCTCGTCATTTGTCGAGGCGCTCGACGGTGCCCTGATCGCCGTCGACGCGCACGCGCTCGCCCGTTCGCAAGAGCAGCGTGACGCCGGGAACGTTGACGACACTTGGAACACCGAACTCGCGCGCGACGATCGCGGCGTGGGAGAGCGCGCCGCCGAGCTCGGTGACGATGCCTGCGGCCATCAAAAAAAGCGGCGTCCACCCGACGTCGGTCGTTCGCACCACGAGAACTTCGCCGGGCTGGAACGTGCTCATGTCGGCGTTCACGAGCACACGCACCTTCGCTTCGACGACGCCGCTCGATGCCGGGATCCCGCGCAGCACTTCGCCACCCACGGGCGGCGGTTGCACGGCTTGCGGTGCGCCGACGAACGTCACCGGCGGATCGGGCCGCGCGAGGTCCCGCACGTGCTCGGCGCGGCGCAGCCGAACCAGCGGCGCCAGATCGCTGCGCGCGTTGCGGAGCGTCGAAACAAGCTCGTCGACCGTCAAGAAGAACACCGACGGAACCACGAAGCCCGATGGCGCAAGCGCGCGTTCGTCGTCGTGAATCTCTGGCATCAAACGCAGGAGACGTCGCTGCCCATCGAGCAGCACATCGCGAATCAAGCCGAGCACGCGCGTGACCCAGCCGCGCATTCGCTCGCGCATGCGGGCCGCCTTTTGCGCGCGCGCCACGAGATGACGAAGCGCGGTCTGCTCGATCAAGTTCATTCGCTCGAGCACTTTGTTCGTTTCGGTCGCCGCTTGCGCACGCGCGTGCTCGAGTACTCGGGTCGGTGATTCGAGCGTCTCGCCGCGCAGCGCAACGCGCAGCATCGTGAGCACGGGGCGCGGGTCTTCTTTCCATCGCGGCGTCGAGAGCTCGGGCTCGCGCACCGCGCGATCACCATAAAGGTCGAGGAAGCTCACGAGCGCGCGTCGCGTCGGACCATCGGGGATGGCATCGAGCCCTCGGGCCTCACCTTCGAGCGCAACGCGCGCTTCCGGTTCCGCTTGTGCGAGCGCCGCGACACGCATCAAGCCAATCGCAGGTCGCGCGCTCTCGAGATCGCGAATGCCCGCCGTGAGCGCTTGCGCGAGTCGGTCTGCGTCGATGGGCGACACGCGCGCGAGCAGCGATTTGAGCGCCATATGCGCTCCAAGCGAGCTCGATGCGCAGGTGAGCATCACGGTGCCCGTTCGCTCGAGCATCGTTTGCGAGTCCGTCACGGTTCGCGCGAGGCCTTCGTCCGGCAAGATGGCGAGGTCGAGTGCGTGATGAAGCTTGAGCGCGCGCTCGGCCCACTCTTCGAACTTTCGAACGTCCTCGTCGAGGCGCAGCTGCTGTTGCAGCAAGCGCGTCGCGGTGAGCGGCAATCGCGCGTAGAACCCGCGATGTGAGACGTCCGTGATTTGCGCCGCGACTTCGTCTGCGCCAGAGCCACCACCGAGCTCCACGAGCGTACGCGGATCGAGCCACGGAACTTGCGCGGCGATGCGCATGAACTCCGACAAGTTCAAATAGAATCGCCCGTGCACGTTGCCGACGAGTCGCGCGCTCTTCGGCACGTGGCAGCCGAGCGTTGCGAACGCGCGACGAAATCCTTCTTCGCTGAACGCACCCGCGACCGACCACGTCATGGGCGTTGCCACGCCTGGAAGTGCTTCGCCGACGTTCACCGAGCTCCACACCGTCGTTGCGTTGCCGCCGGCGGGAAAACCGCGGCCCGTCGCGGGGCGCACTTGGACGATCCACGTCTTTGCTTCGTCGCACGCGAACTCCACATCGTGCGCAACGTCGTCGAGCTTCTCGAGGCGAAGGGCAATTTCCGCGAGATCGCGGGTGCGTGCCTCCGAAAGCGCGGGCTGCGCGCCCGACGTGACCTCTTTGCGCACGAGCACGCGATTTTCGACCACGAGCGCTGCGCGTTTGTCCACGATGAGCGATTCGATGACGCGCCCTTTTTCGTCGAGCCGGAGCATGTCGGGCGTGCTCGTGCCGTCGACCACGGGCGCGCCGAGCCCGAAGCCGACATTGACGACGCGCTCACGTGCGCGCGCTCGACGATCGCGATGTTGCGTGAACATCACGCCCGCAGCTTCGGCGCGCACCATGCGTTGAATGACGACCGCCATGCCGACATCGCGAATGCCGTGCGCCGCGAGATAACCAAGAGCGCGCCCCGAAGCGATCGATGCCCACACCGCGCGAATCGCTTCCGAAATGTCTTCGTCCCCGAACACGGCAAGGCGCGTTTGCGCCAGGCCCGCCATCGAGAGCATCGAGCCGTCTTCGCAGGTCGAGCTCGAACGCACAGCGAAGCCCCACGGCGAGCGCGCGGACTCGGCGCGCCATAGCTCGTCGATTTCGACCCCGAGCCCGCGCGGGAGCACGGCTTTCAAAATCAATTCGCGCGCTTCCGCTGCGCGCTCGTGCGCCGACCTTCCGCCCGTCGCGCGAAGAAGCTGCTTCGGATCACACGCCGGAGGAAGCTCGTGAAGCGCGGCCGTGAACGCATCGACACCGAGCACCCATGCGTCGGGCACCGCGAAGCCATGCTTCACGAGCCACACGAGACGCGACGCCTTGCCGCCGACGATCTTCGGATCGTCCGCGCCGCGCTTCTTCGTCAACGTCGACAGAGGGGTCAACCACACGCGGAGGACATGACTATCACCTCCTCACGACGCGAGCATTGTGCCGTCGTGCGCCATGCTCGCGAGCCCGATCGCGGCGTGCGTGGCGCAAACCACGAGGGTTCGCACACTTGAGTGCTGGCACCGCACATGCAGTGCACCTTCACGTGCGTTTCATCATCGCTTCCTCGGTTGCCCTCGCTCTTTTGGCCCGCCCGAGTCCCGCACACGCGTGCGGCGGGTGTTTTTCGCCGCCATCCGAGAACCCGACGGTCGTCACCGACCACCGGATGATCCTTAGCGTGTCGCAAGATCAGACAACGCTCTACGACCAGATTCACTACTCGGGCTCACCCGAGTCGTTCGCGTGGGTGCTGCCGATTTCAGGCATCGCGACGGTCGGGTTGTCGTCGGATTTGATCTTCGATGTCCTCGACACGATGACGCACACGAAGGTGCAACCTCCGCCAAGCACGTGTCCGGGCCCGCCGCCGAATTGTTACTTCGGCAACGACGGAGGCGCCGCATACGCCGATGCGAGCGCGGGTGGCGTCGAGATTCTCAAACAAGAAGTCGTCGGGCCGTACGAAACCGTGCAGCTCAAGGCAACCGATCCGCAAGCGCTCAACAATTGGCTCGCGACGCACAACTACGCCGTGCCCTCGGACGTGCAGCCCGTGATCGATGCGTACGTCGCGGACGGCGTGGATTTTCTCGCGATGAAGCTCGTGCCCGGTGCGACCGTGCAATCGATGAGGCCCGTGCGTGTCACGACCGAAGGTGCGTCTCCTGCGCTTCCGCTTCGCATGGTCGCCGCTGGAACGGGCGCGAGCGTGGGGCTCACGTTGTGGATCGTCGGCGAAGGCCGATACGAGCCGCAGAACTTTTCGCAGTTTCACATCGAGGACAGCGAGCTCGTTTGGGACTTCGCCACCCAATCGAGCAACTACGCCGAGCTCAGGCAGGCGAAGGAATCGGCCTTCGGAAATGCAGCGTGGGAGATCGAAAGCTCGATCAACATCTACACGCCCACCTTCACGTCCTATGTCGACAACGGCGGGACGCCCTACAACTATTACGGTTACGACGCAGCGTCGGACTACGATCCGATCGCCGCCCCGGACGCGGGCGATGGTGGCGATGCGAGCGATGCAGGCGGCGAGACCGCCGAGCAAATCCGTGACGCCGATATCGCAACGCTGTTTCATGGCATCGCCAGCCAAAACGTGCGCGTCACCCGCATTCGCGCAGACCTCGGGCGCGCGGCGCTCGGGAAAGATCTCTCGCTTCGAGCGTCGAGCGACCAATCGACGCTTCCAAACTTTCGCCTCCCCGGCAGCGCCGTGAATCGGCCGCCGTGTCCGTCGTACACGAACTGCCCAAGCGATCCGAATCGGCCTTCCGAATGGGGAGCCGGTTGTGGCGTGGGTCCCGCGAACGATGGTCGCGATCTCGTGGGCTTCATCGGCTGCATCGCCGCGTTCCTCGCGCACGGAATCGTGCGACGTCGCCGCAAACGGTAGATTCGCCGTGTGAAGATCAGCCGGCGCAAATCTGTTCTGGGATACGCGCGCTTCATGCTCTAAAGTTCCGCGCCATGCGAAAAGCCAAGCTCTTTTTGGTCCTCCCGTTCCTCGCGCCCTTCGCCGTTTACGCGTGCGGCGGTGGCGGTGAAGCCGCAAATCCCGCCACGAGCGCAACCGCAACCACGACCGCGACCCCACCCGCATCAACGACGGCAGCAGCCGCATCGTCGTCTGCCGCGGTCGAGCAGCCGAAGCCGCCGGAGCCCTCCTACGTGCTTGGCATCACCGCTTCGAAGATGACGCCCGACAAGACGGCGAAAATCAAAGCCATCGAAGTGAAGGACGACGGCTCGGTGAACCTCGGCGGCAAGCCGACGTACAAGCTCGCCGGCGGCGCTCTCCAAGATTCGACCGGCACCGCGATGCTGAAATGCATGGCCGACGGCACTGTCACCCAAGGCGACGGCAAAGCGTTTGGCAAGTTCGACGACAAGGACGCGATGCAAATCGCAGGCGATGCGCACGCATCGATCACCATCGGTGATGACGGCGTCGTGAAGGTTCTCGACAAGCCCGGCTCGCCCTCGAAGACCATCAAAGGCAAATTCGACAAGGTCGACGCCAAAGGCCGCCGCGCTGACGTTATGATCGTCAGCATCGAATGGATGCTAGCGGCCTCAGCCCCGCACTAAGTCCTCCGCTCACCGAGTCGCGCTCAGCGCCTGCTTGGCGGGCGCGCCTCGTCGAGTTTTTGCTCGTCGGCGGCATCACGCCGTTTTTGTTTCCGCTCGCGTGGCTCTTGCGGCGAGCGGTCGGGCTCGATGATGCGCAGCTGGCGGTTGGGTTCACGACGTTTTACGCCGCGCACCTGATCAACGATCCGCACTTTTCGGTCACGTACATCCTCTTCTACAAGCGCGTACATGCGCGCGCGTTCGGCACCGAGTATTCGGCGGCGCAGCGCGCGCGATACATCGCAGCCGGGTTCGTCGTGCCCGTTGCGCTCGCGGCGTGGGCGGTGATCGCGCTCCGCACGAAGTCGCCGCACACGCTCGGGCTGATGATCCAGCTGATGTTTCTCTCGGTCGGCTGGCACTACGTGAAGCAAGGCTTCGGCGTGATGATCGCGCTATCGGCGCGGCGTGGCGTTCGCTTCACGAAGACCGAGCGCTGGGCGATCCTCGCGCATTGTCTCACCGGTTGGTTCTACGCGTGGGCGAGCCCATTCGATCCGGGGCGCGAGGTCGAAGAGAAGGGCGTCGTCTACATGACCGTGCGCCACCCGCACGGGCTCGAGCTCGCGACGCACGTGATCTTCCTCCTCACGATCATCCCGCTCGCGTTCGTGCTGATCCGCAAATGGCGACGCGAGGGTCGCTTGCCGATCGTCACGCCGCTCGTTGCGCTGCTCTCGAGCATTTGGGCGTGGTCGATTTATTCGAGCATCGATCCGGTCGTCGTCTACATCGTGCCCGCGCTGCACTCGATTCAATATTTGTATTTCGTGTGGCTGATGAAGCGAAACCAAGCGCGCGAGCTCGAGGGGCCGCCGCACTTCGTGTCGGTCAACGTTCGCATCGTCACGATCGCGCTCGGCGCGGTGCTGCTCGGGTGGGTGCTCTTTCACGGCGCGCCTTCGTTCTTCGATGATGCGTTCGTATCGAAGCGCGCCGCGCTCGATTCACCTCTCGGCGCAACGCCCTATTTTGCAGCGATTTACGCGTTCGTGAACATCCATCACTACTTCATGGATTCGGTGATCTGGCGGCGCGAAAATCCGGAGACGCGCTACCTCCAGGCCGCCTGACACTCAGCACTCGTCACGGGCGCTTCCGTGCCGCTCACCGTCGCGTATTCGAAGTGCTTCGTGAACATGCTTGTGAATCTACGCACCCGACGAGCCTGATCAACGACAAGTAGCTTGTCGATGATGAAGGGTATCAGTGCGGCGGGGGCTCTTGCTCAACATACCGACGAAATATGTGCGAGTGCACATCAGCGGTGGCACGCAACTCCTCGGCAACCACGCACAAGAACGCCATCAGCGCACCCACGCCTTCAACCGATTTGGGTGGCGCCGTTGTGGGGTCGTCGTACCCAGGGTCTCGATAGTGTCGCGAGTAGAACATGCAGGGGTCGAGTTGCAGCGCCACGTCAAGGTCAGCATCATCGCAACGCTTTCTTAGGGTCTCGGGTTTTGTGCACCCGTCGTAGAACACGGCAGCAAACGCCGTTCGAGCCGGGAAGGACGTTGCAACGCCGGTGCCGATAACGGCGAGTCGTTGCAGGTTTGGTTCGTGGCCGTCTTCGGTCTTTGGCCATTCGCCGTGCGCAATCACGCTGCGAAACTGCTTCAGCGTTCTTACGACATCGTCGAATTGCTTGAAGCTCGACTTGACCTCGATGACGATTGCGACACCTTCGACGAGGTAGAGGCGGTGTTGCGATGTGCCTAGCAACGGCAAGCTTGGAAAGAACGGGTACTCGATCACGAGGTCGAGCTGCCCGCTGCGATTGCCGTATACATCGGTCACCTCACCCGAACCGAACCGGTAGGGCATCGGCACCGACCCACGGAGCAACAAGTCGACAAACACCTCGCGCTCGCTGCCACGCGTTGCCATGCTCATGGCATCGCCGCCTTCGTGCGCGCCGCGAAGCTGTTTCAGAATCGCTTGTAGCCGCTGTTCAAGGTACGGGTTCATGGCGATGAGGTTACTGCAACCTGGCGCAGATCTCTGACGCTAGCGCGGCGCGAACATCGCCTGCTTGAGCGCCTCACCGACGCGGGCCGCCCAAGCCGCATCGGTCGTCTGGAGCAGGCCGACCTCAACTCCGCCCATGGTGACAATCACCGTGTGAGCATTCATGCGCACCTGACGTATGACCATGATGAGCACGAACCCTGCTGCCGCGAGACCGCCCGCGATCCACTTACCGTTTGAGACTGTCTCCTCCGACATGCAGCCGGAGCTTGCCCCGACGTACGTGATGATCCCGTAAAACATCGCGAAAGCGAACAACGCCGTGCCGAGGTTGGCACCGCCAACAGCGGGATGTCCGACACGCACTGCGTTGATGGCCGCGATGTTGTACGTTGCCCCATCCGCAACGAGCCGATGCGTCGTGACCGTCGCACGCGAGTCCTGAAAGACGATCGTCTCGGTCGCCACGCACTAAGAGTACACGTGAGCGCTAACGGAGACGAGCCACGAGCTCGCTGATCACGAGGTCCTGCAGAGCGCGCCACTCCCACTTCTTGACCTGGCCTTCGCGCTGCTTTTTGAGGTTGGTAGTCGGCGTTGCTGACCGGGCATGCGACGGCGAGCATGTTTACGGTTTTGGTCGAGCTCGAAGGCGGGCGTCACCGCCACTCAGCTGCCCGGCGCGACCGCTACCGAGTTCGCGTAAGTCGGGGGCACCGAGAAATCGGCGCTCTTCAAAGGCGCCGTGATGGTCACGCGAAGTCGCCGAAGATGCATACCGCGCGATGATGCGCGGCGGCATCCTCACCATCCCCCAGTTTCATGAACAACTGAAGATCGCCTCCGATTCGCGCCCCGCCGAATGGCGCGCTCGATGGCGGCCGGCCTCATCAAGGCGTGACGATCATTCGACGTGCTGCAGCGCGACGAGTGGCGATCAAGACGACAATCTTTCTGGCCGGCGAGTCTACACACGATCGCGGAAATGTAAGAGCGTTGGCCATCGTCACGAGCGGAGGTCAGAACGTGAGCGCCAAGCCTGAGGCGTTCGGAACCAGAATCGGCGAATGCGAGAGCGCACGACCCGTGCCGACGCGCCATGTTTGCCAGAGCCGCTCGATCGCAGTCGGTGCGACGAGGCGGACCGATGCCGTGACGATTGCGATGAACGCGGCGGCGCCATTCAAGATGATCAACCCGCTATTGCCAACGGCCAGATCGACAGGAACGAACGCGACGTTGACCGCGCCGGCAACGAACCCGAACACAGCGGACGTGATTCGCGCCGAGTGTTCGTCGGCGGCGGTGAGCGACAAGATCCTTTCCGCGTTCGCGAGACGCTGGGTCGGCGTGCCACGAAGTGCGGCGACCCGCTCGTCGATGTTTTCCAATCTTGTATGAATGAGCGCGAATGGTGAGGCGAGGATCGCCGCGCCGCCGAGCGATGTGAGTGCGATGCCCGAAACCAACACGATGGTGTCGTCCGACGTGCGCGGCTGCGGGCGTGAAAGGCCGTTCGCGAGAACCGGAACGCCCACGCCGAGCGTAACCGCTCCGGCGACGAGGAAGCCCGCAATCACGGCCGGCCGTAAGCGTGCGTCGTCCTGCGCGTACGAATGCACGAGCGCCGATAGCCGGTCGACCGCGATGCGATCGGATTCGTCATCCGCCGCTGCGGTCGAGGCGACTGCGAGCACACCAAGCACGGCGAATGCGCGGCACTTCATGCAAACATCGTAGCCGAATCGGCGCGGCTTGACGTGGCGGCGCGCTTGTCGCACGGTTCGGTCCACCATGTCCACGCTCCTCGAACAGCTCAAGGCAGTGACCGTCGTTGTCGCAGACACCGGCGACATGAACTCGATGAAGAAGTTCAAGCCGCGCGACGCCACGACGAATCCGTCGCTCATCACGGCGGCCGCGCAGCTCCCCGATTACCAACCGCTCGTCGACGACGCGCTTCTCTGGGCCAAGCGGGAAGCCGGCGCAACGGCAGAGAAAGACGCGATCGTGAAGCGCGCCATCGATCGCTTGAGCGTCGAGTTCGGGCTTCGCATTTTGAAGATCGTTCCGGGCCGCGTCTCCACCGAGGTCGACGCTCGACTCTCGTTCGACACACAAGCCACGATCGACAAAGCGCATCTCCTCATCCTTCAATACGAAGCGGCCGGCGCGAAACGCGACCGCATCTTGATCAAAATCGCGTCGACGTGGGAAGGCATCAAAGCCGCCGAGCAGCTCGAGAAGGAAGGCATCCACTGCAACCTCACGCTCCTCTTCGGCACGCACCAAGCGATTGCATGCGCCGAAGCAGGCGTGACGCTCGTCTCGCCGTTCGTTGGCCGCATACTCGATTGGTTCAAGAAGAACGAGAAACGCGATTACACGCCGCAGGAAGACCCGGGCGTCGTCAGCGTCACGAAGATTTACAACTACTACAAGAAGTACGGCCACAAGACCGAGGTCATGGGCGCGAGCTTCCGCAACATCGGTGAGATCCAAGAGCTCGCCGGCTGCGATCTCCTCACGATCTCACCGCAGCTCCTCGCCGAGCTCGAAACGAAGACCGGAGACTTGCCACGCAAGCTCGATCCCGAAAAGGCGAAGTCGATGAGCATCGACAAGATCCCGATGGACGAGAAAACGTTCCGCGCGATGCACGAAACCGATCACATGGCGAAGGACAAGCTCGCCGAAGGCATCGAGGGCTTCTCGAAGGCGCTCGTCGCACTCGAAAACTTGCTCGGCGAACGCCTCGACAAGATCGTCGGCGAGCGGAGCGCCGCCGCGAAGAACATGTTCACCGTCTGGGATCTCGACGGCGACGGCTTCATCACCCGCGAAGAGTGGACCGGCGCCGACGCCGTGTTCGACGCGCTCGACATCGACCACGACGGCCGCATCACCCCAGACGAAATGGCCGCGGGCCTCGGCGCTGCGTTTCGCCTGACGCCCTAAAAACCAGAGAGCGTGAACGTGGCGCCGAGCCATGCGCCTGGCGCGCTTGGAGCAAATGCCCATTTTGTAGGTGGATTGGCAATCGCACGCGCCGGCACGACGACGCGGCGCATGGGGAAAAAATATCCGAAAAGCCCGACGACCAAGCAGCCGACTTGAAGCGCGGTATCGGCTGCGAGGATCACCGACCAACCTTGCCCCGCGCGATACGTTCCTGGAAGCGCGGCGGCGATCGCGGGACCGACGAGCGGAAGATAGAGAAGATCGTATGCGTGGTCTTTGCAGCTTCCGTTGCAAACGAGATCGCCGATGCCGGCCGTCCAGATGTTGAGGGCCCAGATGGAGAGCGTCGAGAGCACGGCGGTGCGCATGAAGTCGTCGTTGTGACGAATCTCGATGTGCGCGCCTTCTGGGATGTCGCCGCCCGTGTAGGGAGTCTCGCTCGCAAGCGCGACGGACGGGACTATCGCGACGAGGAGCACGCAAGCGGCGCGCATGGCGTGAACATACCTCACTGGCGGCGCGAGAGGGCGAGCCCTGCAGGCACGATGATCAGCGCGGCGAACACACCCGCGAGCGAGCCCACTGCGCCGACTGCGCCTACATCGAACAGGCCCTCGAACCTGCACGCGAGCAATGCCGCGAACCCCGCGGATGTCGTGAGCGCGGTCGCGAGAACCAGTGGCCCCTGCTCCCGGAGCGCGTGCTCGATGGCGTTCTCTTTCGATTCGCGTGCCGCGTAGAGGAGGAACATCGCTTCGTCCATCGTAATGCCGAGGAGCACGGGGACGACGAGCGCGTCGTACGCATGCCAGCGCACGTGGAGGACGCGCATCGAGAGGGCCACCACCGCAATCGAGACGGCGAGCGTGGTTGCGGCGAGCGCTACGTCGCGTGCGCGGCGGAGAGATGCGCCAAGAGCGAGCGCGACCAGCACCAGCGCGGCGAGACCGATGCGCGGGAGATCGTGCGCGAGCGTCGCTTTCAGGCCCATTTCCAGGCGCGCGTAACCCGTCACGATGGCGCGGGGATCTGCCGCGTGGATGGCGTCGATGGCGCGCGCGTCTTTCGCGACGTCGCCGCTCGGGCGCACGTAGAGCACGCTCAGCGTTTCGCCCGCGTCGTCGGCGAGATGGCGCGAGAGGACCCACGCTGCTGCATCGGGCGCGGCGCCACTTGGATGCGAAAACGCATCGAGCGCTGCCGTGCATGCGGCTGTGTCGAAGCCCGCTGCGTCGAGTGCGTGCTCGAGGCTCGGGCGCAGTGACGCGAGTGCGAGCGCATCGCGCGCGGCGAGACGCTTCTTCATGAGCGCGGGGCCCGGCGCAAAGCTCGCGAGCGCGTCGTAACCATCGACATCGCCGGAATCGCGCAGCGGCTCGAGCGCCTCGGCAATCGCATCGGAGCGATCGCGCGCGACGCTCGGGTCTTTGTCGATGCTCATCACGACCCATTGCCCAGGCTTGCCGCCGAACTTTTCGAAGATCGCACGCTGCGTTTCGAGAGGCTCGACCTTCTCGGGACGCAGCACGACGATCGCATCGCCGCTCGCCGGCCAACCGAGCGCCACGACAGCCGCGATGGGCAACAACGCACATGCGAGCACGGCGAGCGCGCGACGACGCGTGGACGTCGCCGACATGATCGCGCGTATCCACATCGGCGTTGCGCGAGTCACGGGAGGTTTGGCGCGCGACTCCATGAGCGCGCCGATTTCGGGCGTCAGCACCAAAATCGCAATCGACGTGAGCACCTCGCCAGCGCCGCACAAGAGACCGAGCTCGCGCAGTGCCCGCAAATCACTGAGCGCAAGGGATGCGAACGTCGCGCCGGCCGCGAGCGCCGCGAGCATCGTCGGACGTGCTGTACGTTTGCGCGCAAACACAGCAGCTTCGGCAGGAGCAAGCCCGCGCGCACGCCCTTCGAGGAGCGCCGCATACACGTGGACGCCCGTGTCGACGCCCACGCCAACGACGACCGCCGCAAACGCAACGCTGATCGCGGAGAGCCCGTTCGGAAGAAGCGCCGCGCAGCCCATCGTCCAGACGGTTCCAATCGCGAGCGGCGGAAGCACCGCGACGAGCGCGCGCGCGCGACGAAACGTCAGCAAGAACATGAGCGACGCAAGGACCGCCGAAAGCGTTCCCGAGATTTCGAGATCGCGCCGAAACATGGCGTTGAGCGCAACGTTCATCGCATGTCCGCCCGTGACGCTCATCGTCACGCTCGCGTGAGCGGCTACGATTTTCGCGCGTGCGCTCTCGAAGTCCGAAATGAACGCGCGCGCGGCCGTGGCGTCGAACGCGCGACCCTTCGGTTGCGCGACGAGCAAGCGCGCACGGCCCGCGTCGGCGACGAACTCCCCGCTCGACGTCACCGTAAGACCCGCCCCGAGCTCGCTCTTGCCTTCCCACGGAACGAGCGACAAGCGCAGCGGATCGCGCGCGAGCATTTCTTCGGCTTCGGGCGCACGCGCAGGGCTCAAGAGCAGCTCGCGCGTTCCGGCGAGACGCTCGGCCATTCCTTCCGGCGTTACATCGCGTGCGAGTCGCGCGCGCGCAGCAGGGCCCGCGTAAATCCACGCGCGTGTCGCGTCGGCTTCGGGCAACGGCGCGCGATCGATCACGTTTGCGACGCTTGGTGCTTTCGCGAGCGCATCTGCGAGCTCGTGCGTCGCAGCGGCAACCTCGTCGGCGTCCTTTCCGCGAACGAGCACGAGCCCGAGATCGCCTCCGCCGAACGCGCGCGTGTATCGCCCGAGCGCAGCCGCTTCACCTTGCGAAGGAAAGAGCGTCGACAGATCGCTCGATATGCGCAGCTTCGCCGCGGAGAGAGCGATCGCGATGATCGTGGGCACGAGCAACACCGCGAGGCGAACGAGAAGACGGTTCACCGCGGTTTCATGCCTTGCGCGTGAGCTTCAGCTTCATGATGCGCCTGCGATGGAGTCCCGTGACCTCCACCGTGAGCTCGGGCGACAAATCCGTTCGATCGCCCACGCGTGGGACGCGCGCGATGCGCTTCAGCGCAACGGTGCCGACTTGCTCCGCTCCATCGTCGAGCGTGACGTTCGTGGCCTTGCCGATCTCTTCCATCGTTGCGCGGCCGTCGACGTCCCATCCTTCGGCGGTTTTTTGGATGCGCGGCGGCTCTTCGTCGAGCTCGTCGCGGATTTCGCCGACGATTTCTTCGAGGAGATCTTCCATCGTGACGAGCCCGCTCGTTCCGCCGTATTCGTCGACCACGACGGCGATGAGCACGCCTTTGCGCTGCATGTCGCGGAGCACTTCAACGAGGTTGCGTGCCTCGGGCACGAAGAGAACTTCACGCGTGAGCGTCGCGAGGTCGGGCGCGCCGAGCGCGTCGCGCTCGAGCAGGTCTTTCACGTATAGGTAACCGACGACCTCGTCGAGCGAGCGCTGCTTCGTGACGACGAGTCGCGAGTAGCCGTGTTGCCTGAAGAGCTCGATCGCATCGACGACGGTCGTGCCGACGGGCACGTAAGTGATGTCGACGCGCGGCACCATCGCGTGGCGCGCCGTGCGTTGTGAAAATCGAAGCACGCGCTCGACGAGCTCGCTCTTTTCGCGACCGCGCGGTGAACGCGCGGTATTGGCGACGAGAATGCCGATGATTTCTTCTTCGGAGAGCTTGCCTTCACTCATGACGTCCGACTCGAGCCCCATCGCACGAAGCACGACGCCGGACGCGCGTTCGAGGACCCACAATGCGGGCTTGAACGTGAGGTACACGATTCGCAGCGGAAGCGCCGCGGCAAGCGCGGTTTGTTCGGTGCGTTGAATCGCGATGAGCTTCGGCACGAGCTCGCCGAGGAGCACGTGCGCGAACGTGAGAAAACCAAACGCGACAGCGACCGTTGCAATTTCGAGCGCGCGCGGCGAGCCGATGGGCAAATGCGAAAATGGCCCACGCAAATACGAGGCAACCGCGGGCTCACCAATCCACCCAAGCCCGAGACTCGCGAGCGTGATGCCGAGCTGCGTCGTCGATAGATAGCGATCGAGGCGTGACGTAATTTGCTGCGCGATGATGGCTGCGCGCTCTCCACGTTTTGCGCGTGGCCCGAGCTGCGTCGCGCGCACTTTGACGAGCGCGAACTCGGCGGCAACGAAGAAGCCGTTGAGCGCGATGAAGAGCGCCGCGAGAGCGAGGCCGATCACGTCTTCAAAGCCCGCAAGCGGCCGGAAGGAGCAACACGAGGCCACACACGAGGCCCGTGATCGCCAGCCCGCGGCCCGGCCGGCCTTGCTGCGTGGATGCGAGGACGATCGACGAGAACGTGATCGCCAACAAACACAAAATGAAACCAATCCAGAGCGGAATCCATCCGAGGAGACCACACACGAGCGCCGCAACCGCGAGACCCGGTGTGCCTTGTTGGGCCTGTGGAGGCTGCTGCATCATCATCGGGTAAGACTGCGGCGTCATCCCCAGCATCGGAGGAGGGCCATAGGGCTGCATCGGGCCGTATGGTGACATTGGCATCGGCGAATTCGGTCCGCCGATGGGCGACATCGGCGTGGGCGGCGGCATTGCGGAGCTCATCGTCGGCATATGCGGTTGCGGTGACGCGGGAGCCTCGCGGGAAGGACGCGTTGGCGAAACGACATACTGAGGAGCCGGTGTGATCACGGCGCGCGGCGGCGCGTTGGGCGCGTTCGATACCATCGTCGGAGGGACGGGCGGCGCGGCGGTCGAGAACATCGTGTTCGCGGTGGCGAGGTCCGTGTGACGAACCGAGACGTGCGCAGCCGGCTGCGGCGATGGCAAAACGGGCGCAAAAGACGTCACGCCGTACGAATCCACGCCGCCGCCGAGCAAATTCCCACACGCCGGACACACCGTGGCCGTATCCGCGACGACGCTCGCGCAACGTGAGCACTGCACGGCTACGAGCGTAGCACGTCGACCTTTTGCGCGATCTCGACGCGGTTGCCACCGGGGTCGCGTACGTAGAAGCGGTTCCATCCGGACGCTGGGTCGGCGTCGGCGATGATCGCAACGCCCGCATTTCGCATCGCAAGCTCGGCCGCGGCGAGGTCGGTCACGCGAAAACACACGTGGCGCTTGCTCGCGAGCCTTGCAGAAAGCGCGAGGCTCGCGTCGCGCTCGCTCGGCTCGGCGCCGACGTGAAGTTGAAACGCGCCATGCTCGAACCAGCCGCCCGTGCGCGAGTTGGTTTTGGCGATGCGCTTCAAGCCGATGACGTTCTCGTAGAAAGCGAGTGTGGCGTCGATGTGCTCGGGCGCGACGGTGACTTGAACGTGATCGATCGAGGCGAGAGGAATCATCCGAAATATTTCGCAGCCGCGGCCGTGCTGCGCTCGAGCACCTCGGCGTGGAGCGAGGCGCCACGCGAGTCAATCGTCACGACACCGCGAAAGTCTTCGACGCGCATGACCCAGAACGCCTCGGGAGGGCCGAGCTCGTCGTAGAGGTGCACGGTCACGACTTCTTTGATCGCCGCGGCGAGAGCGACTGCCGCACCGCCCACTGCATGCATGTAAACTGCACCAAATTCCTTGCATGCCGCGGCTGTTTTCGGCCCCATGCCGCCTTTGCCGATGACGCCACGCATGCCAAAGCGCTGGATGACCTCGGCTTGATACGGCTCTTCGCGAATCGAGGTCGTCGGCCCGGCCGCAACGACCGTCCACTTGTCGCCTGTTTTCTTCATGACGGGACCGCAGTGATAGATGAACGAATCGCGGAGAAGCGGCATGACGAGCTCGAGCGCCTTCATCTTCGAAGCGTCGCCGGCTTTCTCTGCGTCGATGGCGTCGTGCATCAGCTTGTGCGCGCCATCGCGGCCGGTGGCGATCGTGCCGTAGAGGCCGATCTCGTCGCCGACGGCGAGCGCGCGGATTTTTTCTTCGGTCACAGGCAAATCGATGCGGTTGACGGTCATCAGGCTCTCGATCGATTCATGTGAACGTCACTTTGTGGCGCGCCGGAAGCTTGTAGCGCGACGCAACGTGCGTGAGCTCGGTGAAGCGTGCCTCCGAGCGAATCTCGACGCTCCACCGCCTGCACGACCAACACTCGTACGCGAGGCTCACGAAGAAGCTCGCGGGCAGTCGATGTTGCGTTGTCATTTTGATGCCGAGCACCGTGGTCTTGCCGCCGAAGCCCATCGGGCCGATGTCGAGGCCGTTGCAGGCTTCCATCAACTCGCGCTCCATGGCGGCGAGGCGCTCGTCGGGATTTTCATCGTCGAGCACGCGGAAGATTTGTTCCTTGGCTGCATATGCGCCGCCCGCGCGATCGCCGCCGATGCACACGCCGCAAATGCCGGGCGCGCATCCCTGCCCTTGCGCGTCGAGCACCATCTTGATGACTGCGCGTTTGACGCCTTCGAGATCTCGCCCTGCCTTGATCTCCGTGTTCGGGAGCGACATCTGGCTCGACACGTTTTCGCAGCCACCGCCTTTCAAGAGGAGATCGGCTTTGACGTAATTCTCGTTCCACTGGTGAAAGTGAATTTGCGGCGCGCCATCGCCGAGGTTCGTTCCGTCGTTTTTGCCGGTGATCGAATCCACCGTGTTGGGTCGCAGATACGTTTTCTTCGTCGCGGCGAGCGTGGCGTCACGAATGGCTTTGGTGAGCGCCGCTTCGTGCGGACCGGCCGGATAGTGCACCGACCAGATGTTCATGCCGGTGTCCTGGCACATCGGTGCGCTCTCGGCGCGTGCCTTGCTGATGTTGATGAGCAGCATGTCTAGGGCGTTGCGCGCGGCGCTCATCTGCCGTTCGCCGTCGCGCGCGCGAGCAATGGCCGACTCGACATCCGATGGAAGGCTCGTTGCTGCGCGCCGAATGAGCTCGATGAAGGACTGCTCGAGGAGCGAGGTGTCCATGATGGGCTCATATTATGTCACAATGGCCTCATGCGGATTGCCGCGTTCGGTCTCGCACTCATGCTGTGCGCGTGCTCGAGCTTCGACACCATCGACGGCGGCGACGACGACGTCTGGCAACCTCCGCCCTACAACGACGTGCTTGTGCTCCCGCTCGACGCGACCATCACCGTCGACGCAGAGGTCGATGCCGATTTGCTCGACAGCGGAACCGACGCCGGCGGCTGCACGACACTCCCCGACGACACACCGTGCAAGGCCGCGCCCGATCTCTGTCACACCGACGGCGTATGCAAAGGCGGCAAATGCATGGCGCCCGGCGTTCACGTCGACGGATACAACTGGAAGAGCGGCGACGACACCGCGCGATGTTGCGGCGCCTCCCCCGTGTACACGACGAGCAACGGAAACTGCGGCGCATGTGGCATCGCGTGCAACGCAGGCAATGGAGAGACATGCGAGACGCTCGGTGGTCACTACTTTTGCCGCGGGTGCATCGCGTCAAGCAAGTGTTGGTCGCACTGCTGCTCGCTCAGCTTCAACCCGGCGAGCTGCGCGGCCAGTGATTGCAGCGGCAACTGCTCTGCGGCTTACTGCCCGCCAGGCACGCACTGCGTTGCGGGCGGCGGCACGAGCAGCGATTACTGCTCTTACTGAACGAGGGCTTCGATCACGAGCAGCACCGCGGTGCGCCGCGTCTTCGGGACGACGCCTTCGACCTTCACGCTTTTCTTGGTGGACCCGTTGAACGTGACCGTCCCATCATCGGCGACCTCGATGCGCGTGCGTGCGTCGACGTACGCATCGCTCGCGTCGAAGTGACCTTTGTTCGGACCGCCCGCGATGTCGAGCTCGCGGTGGATACACGTCATGGCTGGAACATCGTGCGCGTCGAGGACGGCGTCATTCGAAACGCGGCCGACGAAATGGCGCTCTTTTTTCGTGCTGTAGATCGATCCGTCGCCTTGCATCTCCGCGATCGGTTCCCACTCCGCACCGTGCTCGAGCGCGAGAAGCCGCATCGGCGCGACAGGCCAGCAAGGAAAATCACTCGTGGTCGCCGCGCCTGTCGACGACGGCGTAGTTTGCGTCGTGGTCGCAGGCCCACCGCACGCAACGAGAACGACCCAACCCAACCACCTCATGGTACGCAGCATACATGTCGCTCCTTGGTAAGACGCTCTTCATCACCGGCGCGAGCCGCGGAATCGGTCACGCCATCGCGATGCGCGCCGCGCGAGATGGCGCCAACATCGCCATCGCCGCGAAGACTTCCGATCCAAATCCGAAGCTCCCCGGCACGATCCACACGGCCGCAGCCGACATCGAAAAGGCGGGCGGCAAAGCGCTCCCGATCGTTTGCGACATCCGCTTCGAAGATCAAATCGCCGCTGCGGTAAAACAGACGGTCGAAAAATTCGGCGGCATCGACATCCTCGTGAACAACGCGAGCGCGATCTCGTTGACGGGCACAATCGAAACGCCCCTGAAGCGCTACGACTTGATGAACGGCATCAACGCGCGCGGCACGTTCGCGTGCTCGCAAGCGTGCCTCCCGCATTTGTTGAAAGCGAAGTCGCCGCACATCCTGAACATCTCCCCGCCTCTCGTGATGGAGTCGCGGTGGTTCGCGCCGCACGTTGCATACACCATGGCGAAATACGGCATGAGCCTCTGCGTGCTCGGCATGCACGAGGAGTTCCGCGGCAAGGTGGCCGTCAACGCCTTGTGGCCGCGCACTGTCATCGCCACCGCCGCGGTGCGCAACCTCCTCGGCGGCGAAGAGGTCGTGAAACAGGGCCGCATCCCGGAAATCATGGCGGACGCCGCCTACGTGATTCTGACGAAAGGTGTAGACTACACGGGCCACTTCGCCATCGACGAAGAGGTGCTCTACGCCGCGGGCATCACCGACCTATCGAAGTACGCCGTCGTCGCGGGCGCGGACTTGCTCGACGACTTTTTTCTGCCGAGCAAGTAGCGCTAGAACGAATCGCCGCCGCCGCCGCCGCCGAAGTCGCCACCGCCGCCGGAGAAACCGCTGTCCCCGCCGCCACCGCCGCCCGAGGAGCCGCCGCCGTCGGACCAACCTCCGCCGCCGGACGTCCAGCCGTTGTAAGCGCCGCGGTTGTTGCTCGTGAAGGCGCCCGCGATGACGCGAATGAGCACGATCAAGATGATGATCGGAACGAGGAAAATGAGCAGCAAGAAGACGAGCCCGAGCGCCGCGCCACCGGTCGTCGGCGCACGCGCGGCTGCTTTCGGAATGGTCCCGCCGCCCGGCGATGCTTTGTCGAGCGCGGCCATGATCGCATCGGTCGCGTCGTCGACAGCGGCGCGATAGTCCTCGTGGCCCGGCGTGAGGTGTGGGCGCACTTTCTCGTGGACGATGTCGACGGACTGCAAATCCGTGAGCGAGCCTTCCGCGCCTTTGCCAACGGCGATGTGCGCTTTGCGCTCGACGGGCGCGATCATCAAGACGATGCCGTTGTCTTTCCCCTTCACGCCGATCTTCCACTCCCGCCCGGCCGCGAACGCGACCTCTTCGGGTGTGTTGCCTTCGAGTGATGCGGGGATGAAGACCGCGATCTCGTTCGTCGTCCTGAGACGATAATCTTCGAGCTTGCGATCGATCGCGATGCGCTCGCTTTCGCTCAGCTTGTGCGCGGCGTCGGTGACGTGCGCGGTGTTCGGCGGCGGCGTGTAAGCCAGCGCGCTACCCGTGAGGACGAACGCAAACAAGAAAACCAGAAGCGAGACGAATGGTCTCATGGGATGGCGAGATCGATCTTGGGCACGCCCTCTTCGCCGTGAGCGAGAAATCCGTATCGCGCGAGGTTCTCCATCACGCGGACGACGTATCCGCGAGTCTCGCCGAACGGTATCGCTTCGACGAACGCGTCGATCTCCATTCCTTTCATGCGCTGCGCCCACCTTAGCACCGAATCTGCGCCCGCATTGTACGACGCGACCGCGAGCGGAACCGATCCGCGGCTACGGATGAGCAAATCGTGAAGATGGCGCGAGCCGAGTGTCACGCTTCGTGACGGACTTTTGAGATCGCCGTCGTCGAGGTGAATGCCCATTTCGTGCGCGACCGCAGCGCCCGTCTCCGGAAGCATTTGCAGAACACCGACGGCACGCGCGGGTGAGATTACGCTCGTGTCGAAGGCGCTCTCTTGTCGCATCACGGCGTCGAGCAAACCCTCGGGGAGCGTCTCGCGAATCTCCGCATCGCGCACGGCCGATGCGAACGGTGTCGGATACGCGCACGACCACGCCCAGCGCGTGGCGTCGCTCGGTGCATTCTGCAAGTAACTCGCCGAGGCTTGCAGCGAGAGCGACATGCGGCGGCGCGCGCGATCGATTTTTCCATACGCGATGCACAGCGCCTCCACGCTGCGCGAGGGTGTTGCCGCGGTGACCTCGCTCTCGCGCGCACGAAGCGCTTCCTCGGCGGCACCATCGAGGCCGATGCGATAGAGCGTCGCGACGGCTTCGGGCAACGTGACGACGAGCGGCGATGCGGTCGCGACGGGAGGCGCCGGAATCGCTGGCGGTACGGGCGCACCAAGCTGCACGAGCCTCGCGCGCGCAACGAGAGCCGGCCACGAGAGCGGAAGCGACCGAACGACGTCCGAAAACCGCGCGATGGCGTGCGTGCGATCCCCGTCTTTGAGCGCAGCCTGTGCCGCGAGGTTTTCCATGCGCGCTCGCGCAACGGGATCGCGCTCCGAGCCTGCGCGTTGCTCGAGGAGAGCGCGCGCGTGTTTCACTTCGTCGCCCTTTTCGAAATGCGCAATCGCGCGAAGGTGCATCGCTTCTTCGTGATCGGCGCCGCTCGCGAACTTCGCGGCGTACTCGTCGAGGCGCGCGGCTGCCTTTTCCCAACGACCGTGAAGCAGCTCGAGACGCCCCGAAAAGAATGTTGCGGCCGCTGCTTCGCTCGATTTTGGAAAGCGTGCGATGACCTCGCCGTATCGCTCGATGGCGTCGTCGTCGCGATCGGCACGCGAAAGCGCACGCGCGGACCACACGAGATCGGAGGCCGGCTGCGTGCTCGCCGGATCGAGCGTACACTGCCGAAAGAGCGACGCCGCATCCGTGTAGCGACCGCGCGCGCGCATCATGGCGTCGGCGCGCGCGCGCCTCAGCACGCTTGGAATCGCGGTCGCCTGCGGCGCGGTTCCGGCGCGCTCGAGAACGTGGAGCGCTTCCTCGAGCTGCCCCGCATCGGCGAGTGCCGCCGCGCGCGCAAGAAATTCCTTTTGCACGAGCGGATGCTTCGGATCGTCTTTCGCGAGCACCGTTTCGGCGTCTTTCGCTTGCCCAAGATCGCCGTGAACGAGGAGCCAGCGCGCATCGGCGACGGTGTCCGAGATTTCGCCCGTGTGCATGCGCACGCCACGCGCTTCGACTTCTTGTGCGTGCGTTTTGTGCTCCGCGGAGATCACGCGCATCGCTTCGGCCGTAGCGCGCGTCGGAAGCTTCGCTTTCATGAATGCGTTCGCCGCAGCGACGTGATCGTCATTCGACGCAGCGTGCTTCTCGAACCACTCGCCCGCGTCCGTGAAGGGTCCGGCGATCGCTTGGGCCTTCGCACGCGCCCGCCCGATTTCTGCGCCGAGCGCGGGAAGACCGGCCTCGAGATTCTCGAGCGACGTCACGGCCGTCTTGCCGTCGGCACGCGCAATCGCAACGACCGCGCGCGCAAAACGCACTTCGGGTTTCGTGCGCTCCGCATCGGGCAGCGCGTCGATCGCTCCTGCCGCGGCCGTCCACCTTTCGTCGCGCACGAGCTCGACCCAGCTTGGCTCGATCGTGACGCTCGAGTCGGACGATGCAGCATCAACGACGACGACATCGGCTGCGGCGTCCGTCGTGGGTGTCGCCTGCGGTTTGCTCCCGCATGCACAAAGAAGACAAACGAGAAAAGGCGACGCGCGCTTCACGCGGTTTTCCTCTGCGCGCGCTCGCACGTGAAGCTGCCGCCGCCTGTCCATGCGCACGCGCGCGTGACGCCCGTCGCGTCTTTGCCTCGAATGACCTCCGCGATGCGCGCTGCGGCGCGATCGAAGAGCTCAGCTTCGCGTTCGATCGTGACCCACCGTCGACCCATCTTGTGCGCCGTCGCTGCGGTCGTGCCGCTCCCGGCAAATGGATCGAGCACCCAATCACCGACGTCGGTGGTCATCGACAAGATGCGATGCATCAGTCGCTCGGGCTTCTTGTTGCGCGAGAACACGACACCACCTTCGCGCGCGATGCCCTGAAATCCGATGTCGTCCCAGACGTTGGTGAGCGGCTCGACGAGACGCGCTTCGCCGTCGATCAGCAGCACCTTGTCGGCGAGGAAGAGAACGCGATTGCCGCCGCGCACGATGAAATCTTTGTGGGCGCCGCGCACGAGCCGAAAGACTTTTTCGGGCGTCATCTTCGATCGCACGACGAGCTCGCGCGCGTTCTTTCCAATCGCCTCGAACCGTGGCTGCGCGAAACGCACGATGTGGCGCGCGTTTTTCATCGCAAACCGCGCGAGCTCTCGCTCGAACGCTTCGCCACCCATGGCCGAGCGCGCCGCACGCGTTCCCGCATGACCGAGCTTCGATGCCACGATGGTCCCGAGCGGCTCGAACGTCCACGCCTCGTGCGGCGCGTCTGGGTTTGCGACATAGGTTCGATATGCTGCGTCGTATGTGTCTCGCGCGCGCGTTTGTGCGTTCATGCGAAGCGCCGCTTTGTCCTTCGCGTAGAAGACGACGTAGTCGCTCACGTTCACGGGCCCGCGGTTTTGCGCTTTGTGCCCAGTTGCCGCGCTACGCACGACGGTGACGATGGCGATGCGATTCGCTCGCCCGAGCACGTCGTCGCAGGTCTCGACGAGTGCGCCGATCTCGGTGTCGTCGATTTCGAGAACGATGGTGCCGTCGCTCGAGACGAGCGGCAGAGCGGCCATCACGGTGTCGCGGAGCCGCGCCGCCCACGCCTTCGGATCGCGAGCGTCGTCGTATTCGGCAAAGCGCCGCCCCGTGTTGAATGGCGGGTCGAGATACGCGCACCGAAACCTCGATTCCCAAGCTCGGCGTCGCGCGCGCATGACGCGCACGTTGTCACCAAAGATGAGCAGATTGCCGCCGGGCATAGGCCCGGGTGTATCACTGCGTGGGGACGGTTACTTGGGAGTTAGGCGGGGATCGGTTCGATCGGGCCGCGCATCCAGGGGAGCGTGATGCGGTGCCAGTTGGCGCTTGCGTTCATGCCCGCGAGGACGCTCGTGAGGCCCCACTGGAGGCGGTTCATGAACATGTGGTCCTTCGGGATGTGGATCGGTTTCGGGATGCTCTTCATGTTGCGCACGAGGAACGCGACCATCTCGCGTGCGAAGGCCGTCGTGTACGTGAATGTTTCGTCCCGCACGACGGGCTGCGTCACGAGGCGCGTGTACGCGATGTAGATTGGGAACGCTTCGGCGTCGGTTGGGTCGTAGCCGAGCGTGTCGACGCAGGCTTTCTCGAATGCGACGTCGTCTCGCTCGATTTGCGTGAGCAGATAGCTCTTTTCGCCGCGCACGAGATCGTGCGGCATCTCTTTGTGGCAACCAAAATCGAGGAACGCGACCTTGCCGCCGCCGAGGAAGCGATAATTTCCCGGGTGCGGGTCGGCGTAGAGCACGGCGTGTTTCATCAGCGCGCGCATCATGAATCGCCAGATCGTTTGCGCGGCTGCGTTCTTGTCTTCTTGCGACGCGTTGGCGCAGAACGTCGTGTAGTCGTCGCCGCCGATGAGCTCGCACGTGAGCACGCGCTTCGTCGAGAGCGATTGATGCACGTGCGGAATCACGATCTCTGGATCCTCCGCGTGAATGCGGCGAAATACATCGGCAATGGCGGCTTCGCGCGTGTAGTCGAGCTCGGTCATGAAGACCGACTTGATTTCGTCGAGCCCTTCCTTCGTGTGATACCGCCGGCCAACCGGCGACATCATCGCCTCGAGGAGCGACACACTCTTCAAATCGTTTTCGATGGCTTTGTCGATGCCAGGGTATTGAACTTTCACGGCCACGCGATCGCCGCCGCGTGTCGTTGCGTGATGCACCTGACCGATGCTCGCCGCCGCGAATGGCTCGCTCTCCCACTCCGAAAAAATCTCCGTTGGCGGCGCGCCGAGATCTTCCGTGACGACCTTCACGGCCGCCTCGGGTGAGAGCGGCGGCGCCTTCGCTTGGAGCTTCTTCAGCGTTTGTTTGAACCGCTCTTCGTAACCAGGCGGCGCGAGCCCATCGATGTACGACGCCATCTGGCCGAGCTTCAGCGGCAGTCCCTTCATCTCGCCGAGCGTCTTCAGCATGGCTTCGGCGGTCTTCTTCGCGCTCTCGCGAACCTTCTCGCGTTCCTCCTCCGTGGGGTCTGCGCCTTTTCCGACGAGCGCGCGCTTCATCGCGGCGGCCGCGAGCGGTAGCGCACGCGGAGCAAGCGCGCTCAAACGCGCGAGTCTCCCAAGTCTCGAGGTCGGAGGTCGTTCAGCAGCCACGATAAGTCAGTATAGGGATCGCCGAGCCGCGAGGCGGCACACTTTGGCAGGTCGAGATCGCAAAACCATCTCGTGTTTTGGCGGCAAGCCGAGCGGCCTACGGCTTGCAGACAGGCGCATCCATGAAAACCGCGGTGTTCGCACTTTTGTTCCTCGGCGCTTGTGGTGGCGTCACCGACAACCCCGGGAATGACGCCGGCAATGGCAGCGATGCGCCGGCACCGAATTGTCCTGCGGCCGCGCCAGGCCATGGCGCGTCGTGCTCGCACCAAGGTCTGACCTGCGAGTACGGCAGCGATCCGAACATGAACTGCAACGTCGTCGCTCAGTGCGAGAGCTCGACGTGGATCGCCACGTCGATCTCCAACGGCGAATGCCCAACACTACCGAACACGAGCGCGTGTCCCGCGACGTTCGCGAGCGTTCCGGTGGGTGATCATTGCGGCGCGCTCGTCGGCACGACGTGCTCGTACTCACAAGGCTTCTGCGGATGCTCGGTCGGCGGTGGCGGGCCGTACCCGGAAGACGCCGCAGCCGTAGCCACGTGGATGTGCGACGCGCCCGAATCCGGATGCCCCACACCTCGACCGAAGCTCGGCACGAGCTGCTCGAACGAAGGTCTGCAGTGCGACTATTCGACGTGCAGCCTGCCCACCGGTGCGTCGGTCACGTGCACGAACGGCGCATGGCAAAACTCGCAATACGGATGCGCGCTCTAGTCCCAAAGCCCAGTTGAGCTCACCGTATTGAAACGCATTCGCGATCGACCGGCGGCAGCGAGACCAAACCGGCGGGGCCGGCGCGTCGATGGTCTCAGATCGCGTAAGCCGCCAGGTTTCTGTCGCCCGGGCGCTTGTTTCTGCCGCAGGTCAATGCCGCACCGTCGCAAGACTCGATCGATTCAAGTGACATCTGCTTTGATGTAGGATTGGCGACGTATGGCCAATCGAACATTCGCAATCGGAGACATTCACGGCGATCTCGAGGCGCTCCTGCGGGTGATCGGAAAGCTCCCGGTGCTCGACGCGAAAGACACCCTCATCTTCCTCGGCGACTACATGGATCGCGGAATGCAGTCCGCGCAGGTGATCGATTTCCTTCGCAACCGCGTTCGTGGGCTCACCAAAGCAAAAGTAGTCACGCTGCGCGGCAATCACGAAGATGGTTGGCTCCGCGTCGTCGATGGAGGCTGGCCCGAGTTCGTGGCGCCCGAAGGCAACGGTTGCCTTGCGTGTGCGCGTTCATTTTTGGGGCGTTCGTATGCCCAGGGCGATTCGCCCACCGAAGAAGAAATGGGCCACATGCTCGCCGGCTCGTTCTTCCCGAAGGAAGTCGTCGCGTGGATGCGCGAGCTCCCCCACTATTACGAGGACGAGCACGCGATTTACGTGCACGCCGGTTTGCCGTTTCACGAGGGGAAGTTCCTTCACCCAAGCGAGGTTGATTACAAACCGGTTTTGCTCTGGGTGCGCACGATGCAGTTCTTCCTCGACTACCGCGGCAAGCTCGTCGTCGTCGGGCACACCTCGACCGACAACCTTCCGCCCGAGCTCTCGAGCTTCACCCCAGAAGACCCGCTCGACATGTGGGTCGGTGAGAACGTCATCGTCACCGACACGGGCTGCGGCAAAGGCGGCTTCTTGACGTGCCTCGAGCTGCCAGCGAAGCGTACGTACGAGTCACGGTGAGCCCTACGCTCTCTGCGAGCCCCGCGCTCACGCTCCCGCATCGATTCGGCCGCTACCTCCTTTTCGATCGCGTCGGTCAAGGCGGCATGGCCGAGCTCTATCTCGCGCGACAGACGACGTCGCTCGGTGGCGGCAAGCTCTACGTCGTCAAATTGATTTTGCCCGTGTACGCGGAGCGTCCCGAGTTCGCGACGATGCTCACCGAAGAAGCGAAGCTCGCGGCGACACTGAGCCACGGAAACGTCGTTCAAGTGACCGACCTCGGGCGCGAGCAAGATCGCCTCTACATCGCGATGGAGTACGTCGAGGGCTTCGATCTAGCGCAGCTCCTCAAGCGATGCTCGAAAGAGAAAGTCGCTCTGCCTACGGAGTACGCGCTTCACATCGTCATCTCGCTGCTCGCGGCGCTCGACTACGCCGACAAGAAAAAAGTCGTTCACCGCGATGTGTCGCCATCGAACGTGCTCGTGTCGTTCGATGGCGAAGTGAAGCTCTGTGATTTCGGGATCGCGCGCGCGAACGACGCCGTGCTCGCGAAAGATGCGGAGCCTTCGGAAGCCATCAAAGGCAAGGCGGGCTACATGAGCCCCGAGCACGCGCGAGGCGATGCGCTCGATGGTCGCGCCGATTTGTTCGCCGCCGGAATCATTTTGTGGGAGCTCCTCGCCGGCCGAAAACTTTATCGCATGAGCGAAGGCTCTCCCGATTTGATCACGCAAGCACGCGAAGCGAAGATCCCGGAGCTTCCATCGCGCGCGCTGCCGGACGAAGCAAGGCTCCACGCCATCGTCACGCGCGCGCTCGCGCCGAGTGCGAGCGATCGTTTTGGCTCGGCCGGCGACATGCGGCGCGCTCTCGTCGAGTGGTCGAGCGCTGCGAATCTGACGGCGAGCCCGATGCGACTCGGCGAATGGCTTGCGGAGCATTTCGGAAAAGAATTGCTGGAGCAGAGAAGCGCGCGTGAAGCGGCTGCAAAAGCGCTCGATCCGTCACCGATGCCCTCGCGCGCACTACGCACGCCGGAGCCGCCGCGCATCTCCTACAAAGAGGACGACGAGGAATCACCCGAGTCGCTCTCGCCGATCGATATTTCGCCGCCCTCGAAAGGGCCACCGCCCACGGCGCCCACGAAGTCGCCACCATGGGTCGTGATCGCTGTCGGCGTCGCGATCATTGGCGTGGTTGCGTGGCTTCTGAGTCGATGAGAGGAGCTCCATGCTTCTCGCCGACGTCGCTCTTCCGATCCCGCTAGGCCGCGCGCTCACGTACGGAGTGCCTGCGGCTCTCGCCGATCGCATCGCTCCAGGTGCGCGCGTTCTCGTTCCGCTCGGTGGGCGACGCGTTGTGGGGGTGGTGCTCGAGAAACGCGAAGGCGAGCCGCCGCCAAAAGTACGCGACGTGCTGAAGGCGCCCGACGAAACCCCCGCGGTGCCGGCGGAGCTCCTCGAGCTCTTGCGCGAGCTCTCGCGCTATTACCTAGCGTCGGTGGGCGACGTGCTTCGCCTCGCGCTGCCTCCGCTCGAACGCGAGCTCGCGCGCGACATGCCGATGCAACCGGGTCTCTTCGATCCGAAGCGCGGCGTCGGCGCCAGAATGATTGCGTGGGTCGAAGTCGACGAAGGCCCTACGCCCGAGAAGCTCAGCCCGAGCGCGAAGGCTTTGCTCGCTCGCGTTCGCGCCGTTGGTTCGGTTCCGCTCTCGCGGCTTGCCGAGCAGTGGTCGAGTGCGCGCGCGATCGTGAAGCGACTCGCCGCGACGAACGTCGTTCGCATCGCCCTGCGCGCTGCGCCCGAGCGTGCGTTTTTTTCGGACACGTCCGAGCGCGACGCGCCGCCAGACCTCACCGATGCACAACGCGATGCTGCCGCCGCGATCGAGGGTGCGCTCGCGAGCCTCGCACCCAAGACGTTCTTGCTTCACGGCGTCACGGGTTCGGGCAAAACCGAGGTCTATTTGCGGGCGATCGCGCGCGCGCGAAAAGACGGGCGCGGCGTGGTCGTGCTTGTTCCCGAGATTGCGCTCACACCGCAGCTCGTGGCGCGTTATCGCGCGCGCTTCGGCGATGACGTCGCGGTGATTCACTCGCACCTCACGCCGAAAGAGCGACACGGCATGTGGCACGCGCTGCGCGGCGGCAAGCTCACCGTTGCGATTGGTGCGCGGAGTGCGCTGTTCGCGCCCGTCTCGCGTCTCGGGCTCGTGATCGTCGACGAAGAGCACGACAACTCCTTCAAGCAAGAAGACGGCGTGCGCTACCACGCGCGTGACATGGCCATCCTGCGCGCCTTCCGCGCGCGCGCCGTATGCGTGCTCGGCAGCGCGACGCCTTCGCTCGAGAGCGAGTACCTCGCGCGAACGGGCCGCGCAGAGAAGCTGCGACTGCCCGCACGTGCGCGCGCGCAGGCGATGCCCCATGTCGCCACGATCGATCTGCGCCACATCGGTCCCGGCCCGACAGGCGACAAGCGCATCAGCTTGCCGCTTCATCGCGCGCTGGAAGAGACACTCGCGAAAAAAGAGCAGTCGATTCTCTTTTTGAACCGGCGCGGTTTCTCGCCGAGCGTGCGCTGCGAAGCCTGCGGCAAGGCGGAGGAGTGTCCCTCGTGCAGCGTGTCGCTCACGTATCACAAGACCGATCACACACTTCGCTGCCACTACTGCGAATACACGCGCCGCCTCGGCGACAAGTGCGCATCATGCAACGCTCCCGCGCTCGCGCTTGAAGGGCTCGGCACCGAGAAGCTCGAAGAGACGCTCTCGCAAACGTTTCCCGAAGCACGCGTCGCGCGCCTCGATCGCGACGTCGCCAGCGGCCGCGCGATCGAAAAGGTTTTGACGCGCGTTCGAAACCGCGAGGTCGACATTCTCGTCGGCACGCAGATGGTCACGAAAGGGCACGATTTACCGCACGTAACGCTCGTCGGCGTCATCAACGCAGACGCCGCGCTCTCGCTTCCCGATTTTCGCGCTACGGAGCGCGCGTTCCAGCTTCTCGTTCAAGTCGCCGGTCGCGCAGGCCGCGGCGACGCTCCCGGGCGCGTGCTCATCCAGACGTACGATCCCGAGCACCCCGCGATCTCGTTCGCGCTCCGCCACGACGTCGACGGCTTCATCGAACGCGAGCTCGCCGACCGCGCCCAGCTCGGTTACCCACCGCACGCGCGCGTCATCCTCGTTCGCGTCGAAGCGACCGACGAACGCATGGCCCGCGACGCCACGCGCCACCTCGCAGATCACGCGCGCACGATCGCAGAGCCGGGCGTCCTCATCCTCGGCCCCGCCCCTGCCCCGCTCGCGCGTCTCCGCAACCGCTTCCGCTACCGCATCATGATGCGCGGCACGGACCGCGCCGCCCTGCGCCGCGCCGCCATCGCGATCGCGCGCGAGGTCCCGACACTCACCCGCGCGATCCGCGTCGTCATCGACGTCGACCCCGTCTCGATGCTGTGACTCAGGACTACAGCCCCAGCCAAGGACCGGGAGGGACGGCGTGGGAGCCGTTGCGGATTTCGAAGTACAGCATTGGGCCTGCGTCGGAGTCGCCGACTGTGCCGATGCGTTCGCCCGCGGAGAGGTCGTCGCCTATTTTCACGTCGACGCTGCCGAGGTTGCCGCTCACCGAGTAGTAGTGCTCGCCGTGGTCGAGGATCACGATGCGGCCGTACGCGCCGTAGCGATCGGCGAAGACGACTTTGCCCGCATAGACCGCGCGAACGACGGTGTTCACCGTAGCGACGATTTCGATACCCGGGCCTTCCGTGCCTTCGCGCTTCGCGGCGCGGACGTCGGCTTTGCCCGTCACGGGAAAAAGCAGCTTGCCGCGTGACGTCGTGAAGCCCGTGCTAACGCGAGAGCCCGCGCCACCACCGACGATCACGTAGTCGTCCGTGCTGTTGTGCGCACCATCGAACGCGCCCTCGAAGGCTTGTTGCCTGCGCTGCTCGTCTTCCATCGCGATGCGCGCCGAGTCCATCGCGGTGCGCTGTGATGCAAACGATTCGCGATCCCGCGCGACGCGCTCGAGCGAGCGGGCCACATCCGCGCCGTGCGATCGAAGCTTGCGCTCGCCGTCGAGGTCGCGTTCGAGTGCGTGACGCGCGTGCTCCACATCCATCGCATGACGCATGAGCGACTCGAAGCCACCTCCGAGCGGCAACATGCCCGCACGCGTCAGCTTGTAGAGCGTGCGACCTCGGGAGACGCCGTGCGCGTGCGCGTCCTTGATGCGCGGCCCGATGCCCTCGAGCTCTTTCTTCGATTCGTGCTCTTCGGCATCGAGGTCCGCAATCTTCCTATCGAGCGCAGCGAGCGCAAGCGCGGAAGACGCGGTCGATGACGCCAGCGCAATCGGCGCAGGATCGTGCTTGCGCGCAAACGCGGCGCTCGCCACGAGCAACATGCCGACGCCAACGCTGCGCGTCCAGCTCACACTTGCACCAAACGCCGAAGCCCGAGCGACACCGCAGCCGCGCCGAGCACGGCACCGAGCGCGACCATGCCCACTGCGAACTGCCACGGCAAGAACGACGGTTCGACCCCGACGAGATTCGAGAGCTCGCCATCGAGTCGACCACGCACGATCAAAAACAGCATCCCGAGCATGACGAGCGCACCGAGCGCGCCCATCGCACCTTGAAGGCTTCCCTCGATGACGAACGGCGCTTTCACGAAACGATCGGTCGCGCCGACGAGCCGAAGCACTTCGACCTCTGCTCGACGACGCTGCAGCGCAAACCGCATCGTCGAGCCGACGACAGCGAGCACCGAGAGAAGCACGATGACCGCGAGCACGGCCGAAGCCGCAACGCCGCCGCGCACGAGATGCCCGAGTCGCGCCGTCCACGATTGATATGTCTCGACGTCATCGACGGCCGGGAGCTTTTCGAGCTTCGCCGCGATGTCGGTGAGGCCTTCGTCCGTGATGTCGGAAGCGACGTCGATCTCGAGGGATGCCGGAAACGCTTCCGTCGGCAGCGCTGCGAGCGCGCCTTTCGGATCTTCGTCTTTGGCGAACTGATCGTGCGCCTGACCGCTCGACACGTAGTGCACGCCCGTGATGCCCGGCACCTTGGAGAGCGTGTCTTTGAGCTGACTCACGTCTGCAGACGTCGCGTCGTCCTTCAGATAAATCGACGCGCGCCCTGCATGGGCCCATCGCTTTTCGATCGCTTGCAGATTCGTGACCACGAGGAGCGCCGCAGCGAGACACACGAACGCCACCGAAAGCGAGAACACACTGAGCGCGTGAAGGCGCCATTCGCGAAGAAGGCCTCGCTTCGCACGGCGAGTCGTTGCGCTTGAAAGATCGAGCATGAACGTACCTCTCTAGACCGGGAGCTCGTTGTCGAAGTCGTCGTCGTTCGGTTCGGTCGCGATGCCCTGGCGAACGTCTACTGCTTTGCCGTTGTCGAGCACGACCACGCGGCGCGGCCGAATCTCGAGGAGCGAGCGATCATGCGTTGCGAAGAGCACGGTCGTTCCGGACTCGTGGATCTCCTCGAACAAACCGAGGATGTCGATGGCGAGCTGCGGATCGAGATTTCCCGTGGGCTCGTCCGCGAGCAAAAGCGCAGGCTCGCCAACGATGGCGCGCGCGATCGCGATGCGCTGCTGCTCGCCGCCGCTGAGCACGCCTGCAGGATCGCCGCCGCGGCCGCTGAGACCGACGCGGTCGAGCGCTTCACCGACGCGCGCGCGAATGAGTCGTTGCGGAAGCCCGAGCACCTCGAGTGCGATAGCGACGTTCTCGTAGACGGACCACGAGGGGACGAGTTTGAAGTCTTGGAAGACGCACCCGATGTTGCGTCGCAAGAACGGCACCGAATCGATCGTGAGACGCGCCACGTCGCGACCCATGAAGAGGATGCGCCCTTCGTCGACGGTCTCTGCGCGATACAGCAGCCGCAGGAGCGTCGACTTCCCCGCGCCGCTTGCGCCCGTGAAAAACACGAACTCCCCGCGTTCGATGACGAGGTTCATCCCTCGAAGGACCGGCGCACCTGGCCGGTACGATTTATAGACGTCCTCGAACATGAGGATGGGGCGTTGCGCGGCGTCCGAGCCGAAACGTGCACCTCTGCGCAATTTCGGCCGAAAGGGACGGCTTTCTCCGTCGAGCATGTCTCAGCGGCTACCAGACGCTCGGCGCCCCGGCCAACTTCCGGACCAGATCTTTTCCGTCCCGCGCTCGTACGGAGCCCCATGCGAAAGCGCTTCTTGGTCTTGCTCGCCGCCCTCGCCACGGCGGCCTGCGGTCACCCCGAAACACCGTCCAATGCGATCGCGCACACGACCCTCGCCGCAGCGCTACCCGGCCCGCACGTCGAAGGCGCGCTGACGGCGAAGACGCTCCCTGCGTTGCGCGACTCGGTCGTGACCGCGCGGCTCACGATCGACTCGCACGTCGACGCGAACACGCCGCGACCCGCGCTCAACGTCGCGCTATGCATCGACACCTCGGGGTCGATGGAAGGCAAAGCCATCGACGACGCACGCAAAGCTGCGCTCTCGTTCGTGGGTGGGCTCAAGCCGGGCGATGGCTTCTCGCTCGTCACGTTCGATTCGACCGTGAATGTCGTCGTGCCTCCGACGCATCTCTCTGGCGACACCGATCTCGGAGCGATTCGCACGGCCATCGGCGCCATTCGCGCGCGCGGTACGACGGACATGATCGACGGCCTACGCACGGCCATCCAAGAAGTGCGCGCTCTCTACGACGCCACGCGCGTCAACCGAGTCGTACTCGTGAGCGACGGCGTCCCGAACGACGCCACGCAACTTCGCGCAGTCGTCCAGCAGGCCCAAGCCTCTGGAATCAGCATTTCGTCGATGGGCCTCGGCATCGACTACGACGAGGTCTTGATGGGCGATCTCGCAACGACCGGAGGTGGTCGCTTCAAATACATCGACGACTCTTCGAAGATCGCGAGCTATCTCGGTGACGAGCTCACGCGCATCAGCCGTGTCTCCGCACGTAGCGCATCTCTCCAAATTCAGCCGGGTCCGGGCGTCGTCGTCGAGAGCGTGATTGGCCTCGCCTCGTCACCTTCGGGCAACGGCGGCGTCACGGTGTACCTCGGCGACATCAGCCTCGGCTCGCATCGCGACGTCTTCTTCAAGCTCCGTGTTCACGGTCGTCGCGATGGCGCAGTCGTCGAGCTTGCAGACGCGAACGTTCGCTACATCGGCACGGACAACACATCACACGACGAACGCTTCTTCTTCGGGGCGCACGCTTCGGTCGACGAAGACGCCATCGCCAAGAGCCACGACGATGGCGTCGAGCGCGCGGCGAAAGAGGCGCAGCAAGCAGCCGATGCGCTCGAAACCATTCGCCGCGCACACGAGTCCGACAAAGTTCCGTCGAACGTCATCAAACGCTCGCAGCTTGGCCCGCTGCCGACATCACCGACGCCCGTCGCTCCCGAGGCAGCGAAGCGCGATCACGCGGCGGCGATGAAGGCTGTTTACGGCGACGACTGAAGGGGCGCCTCAGTTCGAACGAGCGTGATTTTTCTTGGCGGCGCGCGGAGGCGACTTGCGAGTGCGGCCGCTACCGTTGAGGGCTTCGAGGCGACGACGCAAGCGCGCATCGAGCGCACGAAGCGTGAGCGAAGCCTTCGTGAGGAACGTGCGCTCGAGCGACGACGGCATGAGCGAGCCCGCGCCCTGACGGACGTAGGTGCCCCAAACGTTCGCTTCCTGGGCGACAGCGCCCGCGAGCTCGCGCCGAGCCGTGGTGCCGGCCTGGCCAACATGATGAGTGGTGCGGCGAATCATGGTTCCAATGGGTTGCATGCCCATCATATAACGCGTCGCGTCAAACTTGGCAAGGTGATGCGTTATTTAGCAACAATGACATGGCCTTACGCGCCATTGACACAGCCCGCTCCCCATCGGCGACCCTCGCCACCGGGCTCCCGTTCGGATCCGAACGGGAGATGGCTTTGACGGTTGCCAGGGCTTGGAGGGCCAAGGGCTCGGCGCGGTCGACCGATAGGTTGGTCACGTCGCGCCAGGCTTGGTGGGTGTCGAGGTTGCCCGCGTAGGAGAAGCGAGCCGTTTGGACGTCGATGGTGCGGACCCGGCGTGATGAGCGCGCGACCGACAGGCGAGCGAGCGCGCCATTGGCGTCGAGGAGAATTTCGGCGCCTTCGCCGTCGCCCGAGGCCGACCTGAGGTCGACACGCGGGCCGCAGAAGAGCGCTGCGAGATCGATGTCGTGCACGGCGAGGTTCAAACACAGATCTTCGCCGCGAGCCGCATCGGAGGTGCGGCGCGTCGCGAATCGCAAAACCGCGTCGCCGGCGATGTCGCGCGCGATCGCGCGAACGACCGGATTGAATCGCTCCGAGTGGCCGATGAAAATCTCGGTGCCGTTCGCACGCGCAATGGCGCCGAGCGTGCGCGCTTCTGCTGCGTCGGTGCAGAGCGGTTTCTCGACGAGCACGTATCGCCCCTTCACGAGCGCAGCGCACGCGTGTGCGAAGTGCATCGTCGTGGGCGTCGCGATGACGACGAGATCGGCGCGCTCGATGGCTTCGTCGATCGTGCGCGCCATACCTGCACCATGCGCCGCAGCAACACGAGCGGCGCGGGATGCATCCACGTCACAAACAGCTTCCAGCTTCGCGCCCGGAGTTACCGCGAATACTCGCGCGTGATGCGCGCCCATTTTTCCCGCTCCAACAACGACGACGCGGAGCGCGCTCATTGAAGATAGTGCGGCGCGTTCGGCGAGGCGATCGGACCCCAGAGCTTGTCGCGCAAAAACTCGACCGTCTGCTTCCACTCGATGAGGGCGCGCGACGGGTCGGCGACGAGGTGGGTTTGGCCGATGAGCGGAATGAACGTGAATGGCCGGTCTGCGCGGGCGAGAGCCTCGGCGAGCTGTAGAGAATGTGTAAAGTACACGTTGTCGTCGGCGGTGCCGTGAAGCAGCAGAAGCGGCCGCGCAACGGTGGGCTTCTTCGCCATTTCGATGAGCGATGCGTCGGTGTAGGCGGAGTCGGATTTTGCATCGAGCGGCACGCCGAGATAGCGCTCGGTGTAGGCGGTGTCGTAGTCGTGCCAGTCTGCCGGAGGCGCGCCGGCGACGCCGACTTTGTACATGTCAGGGTGCGTGAGGATCGCCGCGGCGGAGAAGAAGCCGCCGAACGACCAGCCGTACACGGCCAGCCGCGCGAGATCCATTTCGGGCACTTCGGTTGCGAGCGTACGCAGCGCCTCGATGTGCCCTTCGATCGGCACCGACGCGAACTTGCCCGAGATGGCGCGCTCCCATGCACGATCACGATTCGGCGTGCCGCGCGCGTCGACGAGCGCAACGATCGACGAGGTCGCGTCGGCAACGATTTGCGCACGAATGTATTTGAACGCATCAGCGACGACGACGTTCACACCGGGCCCGCCATACGCGGCATCGACCACGGGATATTTGTGCTTCGGCAAAAACCCGTGCGGGCGCACGATTGCGACGCGATACGAATCGACGCCGACTTTGCGAAGCTCGACCTCGGGTTTCCAGGCAGGCAGCTCGCCGACGCTCGTGAGCGCCGCAACTTCTTTTCCCGCGCCATCGAGCACGACACGGCGCGGATAGCTCGTGGTCGTTCCGATGTACGCAACCATGTGCTCGTGCTCGTGCGGGCTGAAGCTCCCCGAGACCCAGCCGCCCGCGGGCCCGATTTGCGATGGCGAGCCGCCGCCGATCGGAATGGCCCACACGGCGCTTTCGGTGGGCTCGGCGCTCTCTTCGACGACGACGCGTTTCTTGTCGGCGTCGACGTCGAGCACGTCGCGATAACCTTGGCCCGGCGCGAGCAGCGTGCGCGAGCGCGTGACGCCGCCTTCGAGCTCGCGGAGCTCGAGCTCCCAGCTACCGTTGCGCTCGGTCGACCAGACGAATGATTTCCCGTCGGGGAACCAGCGCGGCACGCTCGAGTCGACGTTGATCCATGCGTCGTCGTGCTCGCTCAGGAGCACGCGCGTCTTGCCGGTCTTGTCGTCGACGGCGAGGAGCTCACCGTTTTTCTGCGCGCGATCGAGCACGTACATCGTGAGCGGTGCGCCGTCGTCCCAGCGCACGGTTGCGACATATGGGAATTTCTTGTGATCCCATTCGATCCACGTTGCGCCGCCACCGCCGGTCGAGATGATTCCGAAGTGCAAATCGGCGTTCGCTTTGCCGGGCCGCGGGTAATACGATTTTTCAGGTTCGCGCTCGGGGTGCGCCGCGTCCGCGATGCTGAGCACCTCGACCCCCGATTGATCGATCTCTTCGAACGCGACGCGCTTGCCGTCAGGTGCGAACCAGAAGCCGCGCTGGCGATCGAATTCTTCCTGCGCTATGAACTCGGCCATGCCGTGCGGTTTCTTTTCGGTGCCGCCGCGCGTGACCGTCGTCTCGGAGCTTTTGCCGTCGAGATCGAGAAGGCGAATGTCGTTCTCGCGAATGTAGGCGACACGTTTTCCGTCGGGCGAGAGATGCGGGTCGAATGCGCCGTCCACGGGGAGCTCGCGTACCGAGCCGCTGAGCCGATCGAACACGAAGAGATGCCCGGCGAGAGGAAGAAGAATGGCGAGCCCGTCGGGGGTGAGCTCGAATGAAGTGAAGCCCGTCGCGGTCTGTCGCAATCGCTCGCGACGCTCGCGCTCGGCGAGCGAAAGCTGATCGGGGCTCTTGAAAACTTCGTCGGGCGCGCAGAGGCGCAAGAGGCGCCCCGTCGCGATGTCGAGCTTGTAGAGCGACTGCGCTGGCTTGCGCGCTTCGGCGCGCAAAAACAAAACCGCGTGACCATCGGGTGTGACGACCGCGTTCTGCGGCATGCCCGAGCGATACGAGTGCGTTTCGGTGAGCGCGCGCACGACGGCTTCGTCGAGCTTCGCGCTGACGGGCGCGACCGAGAGCGCGTCGGCCGACGACGATGGAGCAACGAACGATTTGTCGCGCGCGATCGTGGTCACGAGCCCGTGCCCTGACCCCGACAGCGGCGTGTGCCACTCGTTCGACTGAAACAGCCCGCACGCCGTGAGGAACACGAGCGAAGCGAGCGGTATGGCGGCGCGCGACCAAAACATCGATCGGCGCGAACGTTACCCCAATTCAGCCGCCGCCGATGCCGAACTTGAACGGATACGCGGCCACGTTCGTGGGCGATTCGCTTGCCGGAAAGTGCCAGGACTTCACCTGACGGAGCACGCAGCCAGACACGCGGTCGTTGTTGATCGTGGAGCCCGCGACGCCAGCGCTCGCGACCGAACCGGCCGGTTCGATGTTCCACGTCATCGTGACGCCGCCTTTGAGGTTCGGGTTTCGCGCGAGCTCGCTGTCGTAGCAAGCGCGGAGAGCTCCTTGGTGCGCCATGACGACGCGACGAATCTGCTCGGGCGAGAGCCCGCCGTGCGCCGTCGGGACCGCGCCACCAACACCGACGCGTGCTTCACCGCCGCTGCCGGTTCCGTTGCCCGTGCCGGTGCCGCCGCCGTGACCGCCGTTGCCGTTGCCGCCGCTGCCGGGACCTCCCGGTCCGCCGGTGCCGTAGCCGTAACCGCCGCCACGACCCGCGCCCCACCCGGTGTCCATCGTGCCGGATCCGAAGATGACGCCTGCGCCCGTGCCGCCGCCGCCCGAGCCGCCACCACGAAGCGACGTGCCAGGACCGCCACCGATCGTCAGCTGCTGCGAGTTCATCGCGAGCGCTTCGGACACGCTGTTGATCGTGGAGAGCGTCTGTTTGATTTGCTCGCCCGTTTCCGATTGAAGGACTTCGCTGATACCGCCGTAGTTGCGCGCGGGTTTGATCTCGCCGGGAATTTCGGTTTTCTCTTTCGAGCCGTTGAGACCGAGCTTGCCTTCTTCGCCGGCTACTTTGCGGCCGCCGCCGGCGGGCTTCTTGTCTTGTGCGCCGGGATCTTTCACGCCGGAGCCGCCGGTTTTTTCGCCAGTCTCTTGTGGAGGGGGCGGCTCTTCGAGCGCGGTGCGGCGCAGACCGAACCGCGCCGCGTATTCGTCCGGATTGGTGAGCTCGAGCGGTTTCGAAATCGGCGGCGGCGTCATGAGGGCGCGCACGAGACCGAGCACACCCACGTGGAGGACACCGCTCGAGAAGAGCGCGAGCGCAACGAGGAGCTCCGGCGCGAAGAAGTTTCCGATGGGCTGAGCCGCTGTGGAGTACTGAAAGAAAATCCCGAACTGCCCATACTGGAGAAGCCCATAGTCTCCCGGGATGATCGGAAACGGGGCGCCGGAGCGCGCGAACGATGCGGCGTCTTCATCGCGGCCACGGAGCTTGAGGACGCCGGCAACCGCGCCTCGCGCGTCGATCTCCCAGGCGCCCTGCGCCGCTCGAACGGGCGTCGCAGAGATGTCGAGCCCGTCGGGCCGCGGAAGGACCGCACCATCCTCATCGCCGAGCGTGAAAGACTCGCCGCGCTCGAGCGACCGGAGGGCCACGACCGTGGTCCCCCATACAGCTGCGACGCGTAGAATGGTTGCAGACTGCATAGAAACCGCTGCTGTGGCCATCGTCATGAGACTACGGGTTGGACGTCCGCCTTGGGAAGAAAGTTCCCGTCATCGGCGCGTAAGCGCCGAAATACATAATCCTAGAATGCGTTTGTTTTACGCGTTTCCGAGAGCTCGCCCATGAAGCTTCTGTGGCCCAAATCGCCTGCTGCGAACTCGGCGCGCACACGCCTCAGGAAGTAGACGATCTGCGGAGAACGGAGCCGGCCTTCGACTTCCATTTCGCCGAATCGGAACACGCGCGTTCCGCCGTCGAGTGTCTTTGCTTCGAGAATACCTGAGTCGGGGTTGGCTTTGATCTGATCGGTCGACGTCGCCGCTCCGCCGCCGTCTTTGCCGACTTCGAGTCTGTGGGTTGCCGTTGCCGCTGCTGCGCCTGCGTCCTTCGAGCGTGTCGGGCGACCGCGTTGCGCGTCAGCGGTGAGCGCGAAGAGGAGCGGCACGGATGCCATGACGACCACGATGATGCCGCGTGAGACGATGCGACGACTCATTTGCCACCTGGTTTCGCTGGCGGTTTCGTCGGGGTTTTCGTCGGCGGTGTTGGCGTCGTCGTGACGGGCGCCTTCACCGCACCGGAGAGGTACTTCTCGGCTTCGGCGCGCGACGGATGATCGCCGGGCGCGTCCGAAAGGAATCGCTGGAAGAGCGGCGTCGCCTCGGCGGGCCGCTTCAGGAAATCCGCGTAGAGCACGCCGAGATTGAAGAGCGCCGGAATGTTGTGCTGATCCTTCTCGAGCACCTTCGACAAAATCGATTTCGCTTCTTCGAGCTTCGCGGGCGACTTCGCATCCGCCTCGCCACGCACCGCCGAAGCAAGGCCGACTTGCGCTTCGAGGTCGTCTGGCGAAACTTGAAGAATCGCCCGGAACTGCTCCTCGGCTTTGCCGTAGGCGCCTGCGTGCAAGAGCACGCCGCCCATGTTGAGGCGCGCCGTCGTGTCGCGTGGGTCTTCTTGCGATGCCTTCAAGAACGATTGAAACGCGAGAGCGTCGTCGCCGTTTTGGAGCTGAATCAAGCCCATCGCGCGGTGAGCTAGCGCGCTCTTCGCGTTCGAGTCGAGCGCTTGCTTGGCGAGGAGCTGCGCCGTCTCGCGTTCGCCTTTTGCCAAGTGACAGAGGGCGAGCTCCGCGAGCGCCGCGGCATCGCCTGGTTTGCGGACGAGAACTTCTTGGCCTTGCGCAATCGCTTTGTCGAGCTGACCCGAGTTGCGAAGCGCCGCCACGAAGAGCGTGCGCGCATCGAGCGCTTGCGGATGCGCCTGCACGTAGTCGCCGAGCAAATCAGCGGCGGCGCGATGCTCACCGCGGCGACGCGAGACTTCCGCAAGCGCAACGACGACATCTTGAATCTCGGGCGCGAGCTTCTGCGCTGCACGAAGTTGCTCCTCGGCGCCTGCCATGTCGCCCGCGCTCGCGAGCACGACGCCCAAGTTGTAGCGCGCCTCCCAAAGAGTGGGATCGATCCCGATGGCTTCGCGCAAAAGCGTGACGGCGCGATCACGCTGCCCATCTTTCGCCGCGCCGACGCCTTGCACCATCTTGCCGACCGCAATCGGGTTGGCGGGTGGCAGCACGTGCGCGACGGTGGCCTTCGTCTGATGCGACGCGCCGCCGCACCCGACGAGCGCCACGAACACCACGAGCGGAGCTGCACGAAGAATCGACACGGAGCGTCGAGAGTAACGTCACATCCGCTTTCGACGCGAGGCCTTTCGCAGCAGCTTTTCTTCCATCACTTGCGCCAGCGACACTCGGCTTCTTCGGATCGCCACCGGCACCGCAACGAACGCCACGCAGCCGAGACCGATCGGAATCCCCATCCAGCCGAACCAACCGACGAACGGACCGATTCCGATCACCATGAGAATGACGAGCCCCAACATGAATGCACTGAATGCGACGCCGGGTCGGTCAGCCTCCACCTTCGCGGCATAGTCGTAGGAGAGCGCCGGCTTTTCGACGATGGGTTTGTAGGGTGTCCGGTACATGTTCAGCCTCGAAAGATTTGATTGGACTCGCCGTGGAAGCGCGCATCGCGCGCATGCAATTCGGTGATGACCTTGCCGAGCTCCGCCGGCCCTTGTTCTTTCGCCCACATCACCGCATCAAATCCTGCGCGAAACGCTGCGTCGTTCAGGTAGCGAGCACCAAGGTCGCCGTTCCCGACTTTGAGCGCTGACGCCTTGTCGACTCCGAAGCGAATGGCGTTCTCGGCGATCTTCATTCCTTCGTCCGCGCGTACTTGAAGGAGCGGCACCGCACCCTTTTGTGCGATGAGCGCCGTCTGCAACGCTTGCCATGGTGCGCTCGCGCGCCCGCCGGCATATGCCTCAGGCCGGCGACCTTCCTGCTGTTTGCGATACCCCTCGGGGAGCCCAGCGAGCGTCTCGACGATGGCGATGTGAGCGGTGTCCTGAAGCAACGCCTCGTGTTGCTTGTCGCCGCGCTCCCACGCTTCGGGAAGCGTCGTGATCGTTTCCTTGATTTCGATCGCCGCTCCGACGAGCGGCATGAACGTCGAGGCCGCTCCGAGCAAGTGTTCGAGCCCTTTTTCGGCGAAGAGCTCTGCGACCTCGTACCCCGTGGCCGCGGCTCCAGGGCCCGTCGTGATCGCGGTGTGAAGCGGATCCGCCCACGGTCGCTGTTCCTCTTTCACTTCGCGGAAAGTCGCGTCGTGGCCGTGGACATCGATGTGCTCGTCCTTGCGAATTTTTCCGGTCGCTTGAGCCGCGCCGTTGAGCAGGGTCTCCGTCGAAGCTTTCTTTTCGAGCTCCGCCCGCTCATCGTGCGTTAGATCGAGCCCGTACCGCTTCTCGTTCATGTTCGGCAGCGTGATGTCGGCCATGCACCTGGTCGACCCGGCGGCCACGCGAGTTGCGCGATTTCACGTCATGGCGGCGACGCGTTGGCGTGCGCGTATGCGTTGGCGTGCGCGTAGGCGTTGGCGTTGGCGTCGGCGTCGCCGGGCGGTGTGCCGCGCTACTTCTTCTTCGGCGGAGGTTTCTTTTCGTCCTTCGCGGGGATCACGGTGACCGTGGCGGTTTGCGTGGACGATTGTTTCTCGGCGTCGACGCCGCGGCGCGGGGCGTCCATCAGCGCGGGGAGCGGGCTTGGGCCTTCGGAGCGGATCTCGAAACCGATTTCCTTGAACGGCGGGTAAAGCTCGGCGTTGAGGCGGCCGAGGGCGTCGCGCATTTTGGCCGTCCACTGGTTGTAGATCTGGAGCTCGCCGGCTTTCTTCCAACCGTTTTCGTAGGCGTCGAGGGCCTTCTCTTCGATCGGGACGACGAACGCTTCGATCTGCGACGTGAAGTCTTCTTTTTCTTGCTCGCTCTTCGCCTCGGGCGGTACCGGCGCGTCACGCAGTGACTTCGCGAACGTTTCGTACGTGCGGCCGACTTGGTAGAGCGCGGCGGTCGTCCACTCGGCGACGCCGAAGCTCACGACGTCGAGGAAGACCATCGCGGCTTGCTTCAAGAGCTCCGCTTTTTGTTTGAGCCGCTTGCCGAGTTGTTTGACGTCGCCCTCGATTTTGATCGCTTCGAAGTTCACGAGCACGCGCTCGCCCTGCATGTAGCGCGCTTGTGCGGCCGCGAACTTTCCGTCGGGCCCGAGCGTGGCTTTGAGCTGCTTGCCCATGCGCGTCGCGTTGGTGAGCGACTCCTCGGCGGCTTTGTTCTCGCCCTCTTTGAGCTGCGCCTTCGCGAGAAGCACGAAGCCTTGCACGCGATGGTCTTGATTGCGCGAGCCGCGCGCGAGGTAGCGCTTGTAGAGGTCGGCTGCGTCCTTGTTGCGACCCGAGTCTTGATGTGCGCGGCCCATCTGAAAGACGACTTCGTCTGCCTCGGGCGCGTTCGCGTAGAGCTGAAGGAATTTATTTCCGTCGCTGATGGCTTTGTCGTGATCGTTGGTAGCGACGCGCAAGATGACCGCGTTGTATGCGGCGTCTTTGCCGTGCTCGTAGCGCGTGTACACCGGGACGTGCGCTTCGACGTTCGCGGTGATCGCTTCGTTGAAATCGGCGGCGTCGGAGAAAAGCCCCATCGCTTGAAGCGTGGTCGCGGCCGTCCAGGCGCCCATCGGTGACTCCGGCTTGTCGCGGTAGTCCTTGCCGGTGATGAGCGTCGCGGCTTCTTTGAGCGAGCTGACGTCGCCCGAGAGACGCGCTTCCGTTTCCGCCGACACCGCAGCTTGCGCCGCGCGCGGATCCTTCGGGTACTCCTTGGCCGCGCGCAAGTATGCGCTCGTTGCGCCCGCGTGGTCGTTCGCGGTGGCCTTCTGCTCGCCCTGCTTGAACATCGCTTGGATGATCAGCTCCTCGAGCTTGGCTTGGTGCTTCGCGTCCGAGAACGCTGGATACGTCTTTAGCTTGCGCGCCCACTGCTCGATGTTGTCGAAGTTCTTCGACTTCACGAACGAGTCGATGATGAGCTCGCCCGCCATCTGCGCGTGCGAATCGCGCGGCCACTTCTCGAGCATCGTCCCCCAGAGCTTCACGGCCGAATCGAAGACTTGGTAGTCGTAGTAGAGCTTGCCCTGCCGGAAGAAGAGCTCGGGCAGCGCCGGATCGTTCGGGTAGAGCTGCGAGTAGAGGTCGAGCGCCTCGGTGAATTTCTTGTCGGTCTCGGTCTCGAGGCCACCGCCCTTTTGTTTGCGCGCTTCGAGCTCCGCGACGCGCACGCGTTCGAGCGATGCGATCGCGTTGTAGATGGCGTCATGTTTCTTGAGCGGATCGCCGGGCGCCGTTTTGTCGAGCTCTTCGGGCATCTCCCGCGCCGCGTTCATGTAGTGCGTGGCGGCGTCGAGGTTCTTGTTGAGCCGGCGAAAGTCGATCTCGGCGAGGTAATATTCGATCTGAAACGCCTTCGGCTCTTTCGAGAACTTGCTCAAGTAAGCGTCGTAGAGATTCGCGGCGCCTTCGAACTCGGCGGTGCTCGTCTTGTCTTTCTGAGCCTTCGAATTGAGATACACGGCGTGCTCGCGAAGCTGCTTCTCGAGCTTCGCGGACGTGCTCGCGACGTTCGCGGGGTCGGCTTGTGTGCGCGCCCACGCGCCACCGGGCGTGAAGCTCGCGAGCGCGCGATCGTAGGTGAGCTTGAGCTTGGGGTAATCCTCGAGCCAGTTATAGCCCTCGGCGATCGCCATGATCCACTCGCCGCCTTCGCGCGCAGTGGGCTCGAGCTTCAAGAGGAGCTCGTACGCTTCGATGCCGCGCTCGTAGTGCGCTTGGTCGTAGTAGGTCGATGCGAGAGCGCGCACGATCTTCCCGGCGAATCGATCGCCGCGGATCTTCGTGAGGAAATTGTACATGTCCTGGGCGGTGTTCTTGTCGTCCTCGGTGAAGACTTCGACGAGATACTTGAGCGCTTCACCTTGGAGCTCGTCGAGCGCCTTTTGCTGCGCGACGTTCACGCCGGGTCGCCCGCTCGTGTCGGTGACCTCGAAGACTTTCACGAATCGGTTCGTGGCTTCGGTGGTGTTGCCGAGGCGCCAGTAACACCACGCGCTCTTGAAGAGAGCGAGGCCGACGAGATCGGTCTTGTCGTGGAACTTGAGAACCTCTTCGTATTCGGTGAGCGCCGTTTGGTAGTCGGGTTTGTTGAAGTACGACTCGGCGCGCGCCATGTGCGCATCGGCGGTGAAGCGCGATTGCGGAAACTCTTTGAGGATGCGCGTGAAGCGCTCGAACGCTTCTTCCGTCTTGCCTTGCTCGGTCGCGAGGAAGCCGTCGACGTAGAGCGCGAGATCGTATTGCGGGAACCACGCGTAATCGCGGAGCACCTTGCCGAAGAGATCGCGCGAGAGGTTGTAGTTGATGTCGGGCGCGGGCCCGCGTTGATCGACGGGCTTCTTTTCCCACTCTTTGAAGCGCTCGACGACCGTCTCGCGTTCGTTCTCCCAGAGAAGCTCGCCGAGGCGCATCATCGCTTCCGGCATTTCGGGAGTGTCGCGTGGCGCCTCTTTGATGAAGGTGGTGAGGAGCCCGATCGCTTCGGCGCGTAGCGAGCGAATCCCTCGGATGTCGCGCTCGATGCGTTCGTCGAGCTGCACCTTGAGATGCGCGCGCACTGCTTCGGGAAGCTTGGGGCCGCGAATCGCCGGCGTGCCCGGGTGCTCGCTGTCCGACTTCTGAATGCTCGGACGCGGCTTCTCTTTCACCTTCGTCGTGAGCATGCTCTCGGCCGAAGCTTGCACTTGCGAGCTCTCGCCCGCGCCCGCCGGCGTGTCGGCCTTCGGCGTGGTCGGTGCGGCATGCGACGCCACCGACGCCAACAAGCCCATCACCGTCAGCGAGAGAAAGCGCCGCATCGAAACCTGAGCTTACCGGAAAACGCTCAAGGGTGAAGGCTCGTGAGGCCTTCGAGCGTGTGATGGCAACGCGTGTCGTCCGGGAAAAGCGCAATGCACTCTCGCATGACCTTTTTTGCGTTGGGCCAGTCTTTGGCCTCTTGGTAGTGGACGCACCATGCGTCGAACGTGAGGTACAAGTTGTTGAGGCACGCAGCGTTGGCGTGACAATCGGCGATGTGCTTCGTGGCGATGGCGACCGATTTCTCGTACGCGTGCGCGACTTGCAGCTCCGTGAGCCGATCGAGGATGACGTTGACGAAGTCGCGGTGGAGGAGCTCGGCCTCTTCCCATGTAGGTTTGATGCGGTCGAGGAATTCGTCCGCGATGGCTACGGCCTCGTCACCGCGGCCAACGATGACGAGCGCGTTCGCGTCGTACCATGCGAGCCACGCGACGTCCGAGAGCAGCTTCGTATCGTTCGGAAAGCGATTCGGAACGTCCGACACGAACGAGCCGACGATGTCGAGCATCCGCACTGTCGTGCGCGACGCCTTGTGCTCGTAGAGCCACTTGGCTTCGTTCGCGTAGGCGACGAGCCTGTTGTGAACGCTCTCGTGATCGTCGGGCGCGAGAATGGCTGATGCTTCGTAGAGACGGCCGCGGTTGTCGTCGTTCACGACGCGCTTGTCGTGCATCGAGCGCGCGACGAGAACGTGCGCGGGGACGATCTCGCGCTTGCTGTACTCCTCGATCGTCATCGGCTTGAGGCCACGGCTCGATGACCAGCCCTTCGCCCAGTCGCGAAAGAATTTTTCGTCGTGTAGCTCCCCGAATCCCGTGGGTGAGGTCGTCTCTACGTCGACGCGTGCGCCGTCGTCGGGGCCGAAATCGATGAACGCATGCGTCTCGGTAATTGCGCCGCGCACGGGAAGCGAAAACGCACGCGCGAGCGTCATGTAGAGGAGCGCGGAGCTGATGCAGTTGTAGTGCCCTTCGTCGAGCACGCGAGCGAGGCGAGGCTGGTCGAGCTCGTATGCGCCGATCTTCGGGTCGTCTTTGTTGGGTGTTCCCGTCATGAACGCGACGTGCATGGCGCGGTTGAGCGCGTCGCCGCGTTTGGCGTCGTCAGCGGCGCTGGTGATCGCGCCGTGTTGTGCGGCAATGAAGTCGTCGAAGCGTTGCGTGTATTTTGCATACGATTCGGCGTCGCGCTTCTCGGCCGAGGCCATCACCGCGAGCGCGAAGAGCGCGTGGGCATCGCCCTGTCGGGCGCGCTCGGCGCCCTCGACTGCTGCAATCTCGGGCGACGTCATCGGCCACCACGTGTGGAGCTGTTCGTTGCCGTACCCGGGGCGCAGCTTCGCTGGGTCTTCGTGGCTGTCCGCGAGCGATGGCGGCTTCCACTCGCTCGGCTCGCAAGCGCCCATCACCATGCACGCAGCGACCGCCCACCAACGCTTCACTCACCCCTCCGTCGTTATTTGAGTCCTTCCGATCCGATGAACTCGTCGGGCCAGTCGTCGCCTTGGAACGGCCAGTACTCTTCGCTGTCTTTGAGGAAGCGGGCGGCGTCGAGTGCGTCGACCGCGTCTTGCGGCAAGAAGCCGTTGTTGATGGCTTCGATTTCGATCTCGAGCGAGCGCTTGCGGCCGAGCACCGATTCGATGCGACCCAAACGCGCACGCCGGAGCAAACGAGAGAGCCGCAAGTCGACGCGACGAAGTGTGTCACGCGCGAGTGCGTTTTCGGTGCGAACCAAATCGGTGCGCGTCTGCTCGATCGTTTGGCCGTAGGTCGATGCGGTTTGCTCGTCTGCGCGAACGAGGTCGGGCAAATCTTTGGTGCCCGCGCTGAGCGCGGTGTCTTTCGGAGTGACCGGTGTGCTCGCGCGCGCGGCGTTCACGCGTGTTTGCAGTTGGTTGAGCTCTTCTTTGAGCGGCGTGACGGATGTGCCCGTTGCGCCGCTGCCTTCGAGGTCGGACACCATGCGGCGCACTCCATCGAGCGACTCGCGTGCGTCGCGCGCGCGATCGTCGTCAGTCGCTTTGTCTTCTTGTGCGGGGCGAACGCCGCCGGTCGTGGCGAGCTGCGAGCGAATGTCGTTCAGCGATGTGCTCGTCAATCGTAAGCCGCTCGCTTCGTGCTCGAGCACGGCGCGCTGGCGAACCACGGAGCCGTATGCCGGATCGATTCGCAAAAGCGCGGCGATCGCGCGCAGCGTTTCGGGTTTGAGCGCGGCGCCACCTTCGATGCTGTTGCCTGCGTCGCCGCCTTCACGCGCGGCCGAGAGGAGCGCGTTCATCGAGCGCTCGTCACCTTGGACGCGCCGCGCTGCATCGCGCACGGGCTCGTAGAGCGCGACGAACTTGAGGAGCTTGTCGTCGGCGGGTTTGAATTTGCACTGCGCGAGGTCGATGTAGGCGTCCAAAATCCATGCTTCGTCTTCGTACGGATGGTGGATTTGCAAACCCTTGAGCTCGTCGAGGAGCTCGCGCGCGCCTTGGTCGTCCTTCTTTTCGTAACGCGACGTCGCCGCTTCGTAGAGCGCCTCGGCGAGCCGGTCCGAGTCGCGAGGGACCAAGTAGTAGTAGTAGCGCGAGTCGTCGAAACGGAATTGCTCGTGCGCGACACGGCCAAGCGCGAGCCGTGCGAGATCGCGGACCGCGAAGAAGCGTTCATCGGCGTAGACGGGCGTGGAGTCTTTCGCGCGCTTCGGGTCGGCGACTTTGCAGAACATGTTCTCGCCGTCTTTGTATTGCTTCTTCTCGGTGAGAATGAGGCCCTGCAAATACGTGGCTTGCGCCCAAAAACGCGAGCGCTGCGTGACGGCGGCATATGCGGCAAGCGCGGCGTCGGGATCTTTTTTCGCTTCGGCGGCGCGGCCGCTCAAATAGCTCACTTCGCCGCGTGTCTCTTCGGGCGCGGTCGGCGGGACGAGCTTCACGTCGTCGAGTGCGTCGTCGTAGTGCTCGCTCTCGATGCCGACCTCGACGAGCCGGCGAACTGCGCGACGCGCATACGTGGCGACGCCTTCCCATGCGTTCGATTGCCCGAGGAGCTTCCGAAAATATGCGCGCGCCGGTTGATACGCACCCGCGCGTGCGTAGGCGTCACCGAGAAGAAAAATCACCGCGCGCCCCGCTTCGTCGTTCACGAAGGGAACGAACTGCGGGCTCTCGACGAGATCGAGCATGCGCGACACGGCTTCATCGATGCGGCCCGTGCGAATCAAATCTTCGCCCTCGGCGGCGCGCGTGCGCACGTCGTCGAGATTGAGCTGAAGCATGCCGCCGAGCTTTCGCGCGGCGAGCGCCTGCTGCACGTCGTGCATTTGCGCGCCACGTGTGTCGGGCTCGCCCGCGCTCGCTGCTGCCGCGACGAAGAGAGCCGCGAGCACGAGCCGCGTGCGCGGCCTTAGCACCGAGACACGTTTCACTTCCCGACTGCCTTGGCTTCGGCTTTGACGCGAACGCGCATGTCGTAGCCGCCGCTGTGGTCGCCGGGGAAATTCTTGCCCATGTCGGAGTCGTCGCCGACTTTGATTTGGACGCCGAGCTCTTGGTCGCGCGGGACTTCGACGGTGAAGCGCGAGCGCTGGCTGTTGCGGAAGCCGTCGTTGCGATCGTCTTTGCGCTCGACGTCGACCGTGATGGCGTGGTGGCCGGGCGCGAGCGCGTGTTTGTAGACGTCTTGCCAGTCGTCGGCTTTGAAGTTGGTGGGGGCGGTGTAGACGGCGCCGTCGTCGAGCGAAATCACGAGGCGACCGATGCGACCGTGATCGCCGTCGGTGCGAATTTGAATCGCGATGCGCGAGTGAAACAAATTGTCGCCGACCGCGGCGACGCGCGCGCGAAGCGATGCGATGTCGGCGACGAGCTTGTCGTAGTCGACCGTGGGCGCGCCCGCGTCGATGCCTTGTGCGAATTCGTTCGGCGCGGGGTTCAGCGGCGATGGGCGCACGCCGCCATCACCGATTTCGCCGTGAAGCATCAGCGGCGGCGGAACGGGCCCGCCGCTATCGACCGCCATCATGATGCCACCCTCTGCCGATGCGTTTTGTCCGCCCGTACCTGCGGCCGATGCATCGGCTTCGTACGGGTTGTCGGCGCCAGCATCGAGGTGCGCAGGCGGCTTCGGTTTGCCCGTCGGCTTACGTGGCTGCGCGAACGCCACGGCGGCGAGCAGGCACGTTGCGGAGATGAGGGCAATCGCAACACGTCGAGTCGCCATGGCCCGCCATCGTGCCTTCAAAGGCATGCAATGAGCAAGCCCCCAATCCGCGACGCCGCTATACTCGTATCTATCGCATGCGCGCTGTGTCGTTGGGATTCACGTTGCTCGCGTCGGCGAGTGCGTGCTCGCTCCTGACCGACCTTTCGTCCATCGGCGACGGCGCCGCGGACGCAACCGCGGACGTCTCCGTGATCGATGCGCCCACGAACGGCTTCGTACTGAGCGCAACGCCTGCTCATCTCACGATGGACCCCGGCGATTCGTTTCCGATCGCCGTGACGATCACGCGCGGCTCACAATTCAGCGGCCTCGTGAAGTCGGCGTCAATTCCCTCCCCGCCGGCATGACAGCGACGGCGCTCACCATCCTCGCGAACGAAACGAGCGGATCATTCGCCCTCGCGATGGCGACCGCACCATCGCAAGTCGATTTCACGATCGACGTTTTCGGCGCATCGAGCGATGGCAACACTACGTCGAGCCAGCCCGTTGGCATTCACGTTGGGAGCTTGCTCGTTTCGACGACAACCGACGTCCCTCTCACCATCCCGACGTTCGCGCGCTCGCTCACCGTGAAAGCGTGGGGCGGCGGTGGCGGCGGCAGTGACGGCGTGTCGGCGGTCGGCGACCTCTACGTCGGCGGAACCGGCGGCGGCGGCGGTTTCGTGTTGGGTGTCGTGCCCGTCACGCCCGCCGAGTCGCTGTCAATCCTCCTTGGCGGCGGCGGTCCCATCGAAGGAGGAGGCGGATACTCTGGACTCTGGCGCGCAGCGACGCCGCTCGTTGTCGCAGGTGGCGGCGGTGGCGCATCGAACGCCTACGAGAACGCGCAAGGCGGAACATGCGCGCAAGGCGGCGCCATCGGGCACAACGGCGGCGCGGGTGGTGGCACGAGTGGTCAAGTCGGTGCCGGCCCTGGCGGTGGCGCGGGCTCGGGCACGGTCGGCGGAGCGGCAGGCGCGAGCGCCAGCGCAGGCACGCTGCTGCAAGGCGGAGGCGGCGGAAAAGTATCGTCGAGCAGCGGCTGGCGGCGGGCCCGGGCAGGCATCGAGCTGCGGCGAAGGCAAAGGCGGCGGTGGTGGTGGCGGGTATTACGGCGGCGGCGGCGGGAGCTTCCAAACGGGCGCAGCAGGTGGCGGTGGCGGTGGTGGAAGCGGAAGCGTCGCACTGGGCGTCACGATGCCTTCCCTCGCGACGGGCGTCGCGGCGTCACCGGGCAACGCGAGCGACAGCGAGCGCGGCGATGCAGGCACAGGCGGAGCGGCTGGCGTGTACACGTGTGGTTCGACCTGCATCTACACACAACCGACGCCCGGAATCGGCGGGCGCGTCGTCGTTCGTCTGACGAAGCCTTAGCTCCCGAACGGAATGAAGACGCTGAAGCCGAGCGTCACGAGCACGTCGTTCACGAGGTGCTGCTCGCCGATGAGCTGCTGTTGCAGGATGTGATCGCGCACGTCGAGTCGGAGCGCGAACCACTTTCCGAAATACCACTTCGTGCCGATGCCTGCGCTGCCCGTCACGCCGATCGAGGTGGTGTCGTCGGTGACGCCGGCGCCGAGCGCGAGGTTGAAATCGAAACGGCTGATGCCGCCGCCGAGCCAGCGGAGCTTGCCGTATGCGAACGACCAAATGAGGTGGCCGAAATAGAGCAGGCCGGGCTTGTCGTTGGAGGTTTCGAGAACGAGCTGCGGATAGCGGCGGTTGAAGGTGTCGGCGGCGTCGCTGTGGAAGCGCGTGTATTGGAAGCTCGCTTCGAGCGCGAGGTCTTCCGAGAAGTGGAACGTGTATGCGCCGCCGAGGACGTAGTTCGACGAGTAGAGGTCGGCGCCATACCAGCCGCCCATGAAGGAGAGCTCGTGGCGGAACGCTTTGATGAACAGGCGCTCTTGAACGCCGCGATAGTGCCGGCCGCCGATGAGCTCTTGCTTGAGCTCTTCATCGACGCACTGCGCGTGCGCGGCGTGCGGCGCGGCGAGAATCGACGCAACCACCACCGCGGCGGGAGCCAGCGCTCGGATCGGCCGCATCGCAGACGTGCGTAGCAGGCGCGCGCTTTCAGTGTCAACGCGGTACAAACACGCACATGGCAATATCTTCTTCCGATCCGGCACCTTCGGCCCCGATGGCCGTCCTGATCACGGGCGCTTCTTCGGGAATTGGCGCTGCCCTCGCGCGCGAATACGACAAGCGCGGCGCCCGTGTCGCGCTGCTCGCGCGGCGGAAATCCAAGCTCGAAGGCGTTGCGAACGGGTTGCGTGACGCCCACGCCATCGAGTGCGACGTGTGCGATGAGGCCTCGGTTCAGAGGGCGGTCCGGCAGGCGCTTTCGGTGTTCGGTGAGCTCGATGTCGTCGTGGCCAACGCCGGGATTAGCGTGCTCGGGAGCGTCGAGGAGGTCTCGATCGACGAGTACCGCCGACAATTCGAGACGAACGTGTTCGGCGTGCTCCGAACCGTGAAGGCCACACTGAGCTCGCTCAAGCGAACGAGCGGGCGCATCGGAATCGTCGGGAGCGTGTCGGGCTTTTTGTCGCTCCCGGGAACGAGTGCGTACGCGATGAGCAAATTCGCTCTCCGCGCTTTGTCGGAAGCGCTTGGCGCCGAGCTGTCGACGGCCGGCGTATCGGTGACGCACATCGCGCCCGGATTCGTCGAGAGCGAAATTCGCATGCACGAAGGGCGGGATCCGATTCCGCCGTTTCTCGTGATGTCCAACGATCGCGCGGCGCACGAGATCGCGTCCGCGATACAACGGCGCGCGCCCGAAGCCGTGATTACGAGCCACGGAAAAGCCGCCATGTTCGTCGCGACGCGGTTTCCACGAACGGTCCACTCGATCGTGCGGCTCGCTTCATCGCAAGTGATGAAGCGCGTGAAGCCTCAGTAGGTCGTCTCGACCGCGAAGCTCGCGCTGCCGTTCGTGGCGAGAATCACGGACGACGAATTCGGCGCGACCGAGACGCTGACGCCGTCGAGCGTCGCGGACGCAATCGTGCGGCCCGCGGGCGCGCGCACCTCGATGGTGCGCGGCGCGTTCGGTCGATAGCTGCCCGAGATGAGCGTGCCGCGACGCGAGAGATCGACAAGCTCGGTCTCGAGCGAGAAATCTTCGGGCGCGTGTGGATCGATCACGAGGCCGGACGCGCTCGCTTCGACGCCGCACGTTCGCAAGAGCGCGAGGAGCGGCATCGCGTGCTGATTGTTGTTTTGCACCGGAAAATCCGTCATCGGCGTGACCGCGCTGTACCAACTTTGGCCCGGGCGATCGCCGTAACGCGACTCGAGCCCGTCGGGACCACTCCAGATCCCCGACCACACATTCGGAAAAGCGAGCGCATGCGCGGCCATCGTATTTTTCGCGAGGTGGTTCCACGCGCGTGGCGAGTCCGAGAGCGCGTAGCCCCACGTGAGAAGGCCGCTGATTGCGGGCCACACCTGGCCACCGGCCGCGAGCATCGCTCCCGCATCCGATGGATCATCGAGCGTCCTGGCGATCGCCAAGACGAGCGCATCGCGATCGGGCACAGCTCCAGCGATGAGCCCCCACACTTGCGACTCGAGATCGATCACGTCGCCTTGAAAGAGCACGCCATCGCCGAAGTACGCGCGACCGAAGAACGAGCCCGTCCAGGTTTGCGGAAGCGCCGCGCGATAGTCCGCGACGTGCGCGCGCATCTCGTCGGCGGTCACTGGGTCGAGCGCCTCGAGCACGTCGGCCGCGCGAGGCAACACGGCGATCGCCATTTGCGTATTCGGAACACTCTCGCCGGATGCGATCGCGAGCGCGCGATCGCTCGCAGAAAAAACGATGCCGTCGTTCCAGTCGCCATCACCGAGGCGCACGAGGCCGTGCGGGCCCGCACCGACGACGTCGAACAAGTGACGCACGGATGCGATCGCGTGAGCATCGACGACGGAGGTGTCGCCGGTTGCGCCGACGTATTCGGAGAGCGCCCACAAGAAAAACAAATCGAGATCGCTGGGCCTTGCGTGAAGGCCGAGCGCGTCATCGAGCACGCCGTTGCCTTGAAACGCGTACGAAAATCGGCCGTCGTCCGAGTGCTGCGTGCCGATCATCATTTGGATCTCTTCGCGGGCGAGCTCCGGGTGCGTGTAGGCGAGCGGAATCGTGAAGAGCGCGAGATCGCGCAGCGAGCCATCGGCGCCATGCAAATACAAATACGCCGAGCCTTGTGGCACGACGTGCGTCTTCCAATGATCGCGATACGCAACCGACGCCTCGATCTGCGACGCGTGCCACGCCATCTCGCGTTGGAGCGCGCCGCCCGTCACTGGACCGTTGGCGTGCGGCGTTGCGAAGTACACGAGGTGCTGCGCGAGATCGTCGCGCTCCGCATCGAGCGACGCTGCCTTCGGAACGTCGAACGCTTCACTCATCGGCGCGTACCCGTACGCGAAGCGAAGCGTGCGTGACTCGCCTGCTGCGAGCGTGACGTCGCTCCGCATCACGAACGTGCGCGGTTGCCCGAGCCCGTGACTCCTCGGAAGCGTCGCCCCATCGCCATGCATGCGCGCCGCGACCGCATCGGGATTCGCCGCCCCGCCAGCGCCGAAGAACGCGGTTTGATCCGTGTAAACTGCATCGATTGGCGCCGCGATCGCCGCTAAATATGGGTCGCCCGGATACGCATCCATCGCGCTGACGTCGTCGATTCCCGGTCGTGCGTCGGGCGAGACGTACGTGCGTCGCAGACCCAGAATGCCGGTGCTCGCGTCGAGCGAAACGTCTTCGTCGAACATGGCGTTCCGCGCATCACGCGCCGCTTCGACGCTCGCGGGCACGCTCGATAGCGGAAGGCCCGAGACGATCCAGTTCGTCTCGATGGGCCGCCGCGCGACGTCCCATACTTCGTAGTGCCGCAGCCGCTGCGATGCGCTCGTCGTGTTCGCGAGCACGACTTCGTCGATGACCGCGCGCACATCGCCGACGGGAGCGAACGTCGTTCGCGTCAGCGTGATGCCTCGATAGTCGATCGACGAGCGTGCGTAGCCCATACCGAACCGACGCGTCGTCGTGCTGTCGTGCGGGCGCCACGCGTAGGCGCTGCTCCACGTCACGCTGCCGTCGTCGAGATACGAGAAGCCACCGCCGAAGTTCGATTGCGATGCGTCGATCTTGTCGAGGTACGTAATGCCTCGGTCTTGCGTCGTGAGCTCGATGGGTCCGTCGTTGGTGGCGAGCGCGGTGACGCGCGCATTGCCGAACGAGAACCATTGGTCGCGCCGGTCTTTGCCTTCGGTGTTGAACCAACTCGCGCGCGCGTCCGCGTTTTCGTCGAGCAAGTAATCGTACGCAGGCAAGCCGGCTTCATCGATCGTCCAGCGCCCGAAGAGACCGCTTCCCGTCGAGCACGGAACGAACGTGCGCGGCGCATCGACATCGACGGCGTCGCACGATTCGGGCTCGGGCTCGAACGTGCTCGCTCTTGGAAGCTCGGTGCTCTCGCACGCGACCGAGAGAGCGAGAAGCAGCCAACCGCGCATGGCGGCAGTGTAGCTTCAGGCGATGACGCCGTGCGTCCTCGTCATGGGTGGGCTCGATCCTGGTGGTGGTGCGGGGCTCCTCGCCGACGCGCGCGCCATTCACATCGCCGGCGCTTTCGCGTGCGGCGTCGCCACGGTGCTCACGGTGCAATCGACGAGCGGGATGAAGAGTGCCACGCCGATTCCACCGCGTACTTGGCTCGAGCAAGCGCGTTTGGTGATGCGCGATCAGAACGTGCGCGCGATCAAGATTGGCGCTCTCGGAGATGCAGCGAACCTTCGCGCAGCTGCCGGGTTCGTCGTCGCGCACGGCCTGCCTACGGTCCTCGATCCGGTGATGGTTCCATCACGTGGACGCGGACGCCTCCTCGCCGAAAAAGCGCTCGACGCGATGCGATTCGATCTCGTTCCGCGTGTCACGCTCGTCACCGCGAATGTCCAGGAAGCCGAAGCCATCACGGGCCTTCACGTCACGGACGTCGAATCCGCGCGCGTCGCCGCACGGGGGATCGTGACGATGGGCGCACGCGCCGCGCTCGTGAAAGGCGGACATCTCACGGGGCCGCGTTCCATCGACGTGCTCGCAACGCGCAAGGGAGCGATCGATCTCGCTGCGCCGCGCCTTGCTTTGAAACGCCCGATCCACGGCGGCGGTTGTTTTCTCGCGTCCCTGATTGCCGCGCGTCTCGCGCTCGGCGACGACGTGATCGAAGCCGCTCGCTTCGCCAAACGAAAACACCGCGCCGCGCTCGCGCACGCCGTCGACGTCGGCGGAAAATCGCTCGTCTTGGCTTAGTGCACGCGAGAGAGATCGATCGTGCCGAGCCAGATGTCGGTGAGATTGAAAATCGCGGTGACCCATGGCTCGTCGCGCTCGAGATCGCCGCTGTACCAACCCACGACGGCGCGGTGATCGTCGAGCATCGCGTAGCCGGCGTACGATGTGTCGCCTGCGCTCGGGATCTCGCCCCACTCGTGGATCGCGATCGGCCCGCCGTCGAGCGTGCCCGTGATTTCGTAGAGCGCGGTGCGCTTGCGTCCCGAGAGATCGTCGAGGATGTGTTTGCGCGCGACGACGAAGAGGCGGTTCTGCCAGAAGAATGCGAGTGGACCATCGAGCCGAACGCCATCGAGCGTCTGCGGGCAATCGAACGTGTCGTAGGGCGGATGCGACCAGCAGATGCGCGTCGAGATCGGCGGTTGCGTCGCGAGATACACCGCGTCTGCGCCGTCGGTGCGAACGATCGCGAGCAGCGTGCCCGAAGGCATGAACACGAGCTCGGTCTCGAGCGGCGTGTCCGCGGCGACGCCGTACACCTGTGCGCCTTGTGTCCACGTGGTTCCGTCGGTCGACGAAAAGAGCGAGACGCTCTGATCTCCATCGGCGTAAGCGGCGCTGTAATAGACGCCGTTCGATTTTTGGGCGCGCCAGAAGCTCCAGCCTGTCGGGCCGATGTTTTGAAGCGCAGACCACGTTTTCCCGTCGGTCGAGCTCGTCGCGACGCTGATCGAATCGACGCCCGTGTCGCGCACGGAGCTCACCGGAAGCCGAGTGATCGCGTGAATGCGTAGCTCGGAGCCGACGACGTAAAAATGTGGGTCGCGGAGATCGCGATCGCTCGGCGCTTCGATGGTGGCGAGGTCGTCGAACGATTTCCCGTCGGTCGATCGAAACACATGAAGGCTCGAGTTCGGCCCGAGCACTTGGCTGCGCGCTGTGCGATGCACGAGATAGAACGCGCCGTTCCACGCGATCATGTCGACGTTCTCGTTGTGCCTGCAGATTTGCGTGCGGCAATCTTGCTCGTCTTCGAGATCGTGTCCCGAAACGAGCACGTGTGCGTCATCCATCCACGACGGCAGCACGGGATGCGGATCGTACGATGGCGCGCCATCGCACGCGACGACGAGACACAAGGCGAGCGGCACAATCCTCATAAAAAATTCAACGTCACGCGATCGCGGCGACGGATCCCGCGCCTTCGCGAATGATTTCAGGCGGTGTCGTCGTGAGATCGACCACGGTGCTGGGGACCTCGCCGCCTGCGCCCGCGTCGAGCACGAGCGCGAGGCCCGGAAACGCGTAATCGATCTCGCGCGGATCGACGAACGGCTTTTCGTCCATCGTTCGTTGCGCAGTCGTCGACACGAGTGGTCGCCCGAGCGCGCGTGTCAGCGCGAGCGTGACCTCATGCGCGGGCACGCGAATGCCCACGGTGCGGCGCTTCGATTGGAGCATCTTCGGCACCTCGCGCGTCGCCGTGAGGATGAAGCAATACGGCCCAGGCAAGAGCCGCCGCAAAATTCGATAGTGATATTTTTCGACGATCGCATAGCGCGCGATGTCGCTGAGGTCGGGGCAGATGAACGCAAGCGGATGCGCGCGGTCCATTCCCTTGATGGCGTAGAGGCGATCGATCGCCTTCTTGTTGAGCAAATCGCAGCCGAGCCCGTAAACGGTATCCGTCGGGTACGCGATGACGTCTCCCGCCTCGAGCGCAGCCACCGCGCGCGCAATCTTGCGCGGCTCGGGGTGGTCCGGGTTGACCGCCATGAGCATGGCGGAGCGAAGTAGCAGAAAACACATGCTAGGTTCATCAGATGTTGCGTGTAGACGAGCTGCCGCACGGCGCCCTACGCGCGCTGGCGCTCTTTTTCGGGCTCGTTTGGGGCAGCTTTCTCAACGTCGTCATTCATCGCGTCCCGCGCGACGAGAGCGTCGTCAAACCCGGATCGCGCTGCCCTGCGTGCGGCAAACCCATCGCGTGGTGGAACAACATCCCCGTCTTTTCGTGGCTCTTCATGCTCGGCAAAGCGCGGTGCTGCGGCGTCAAAGTGAGCGTGCGTTATCCACTCGTGGAAGCGCTCGGCGGCGCTGCATCGATTGCGGTGCTCGAGCTCACGGTCTTCGCGATGCCGGAAGCGTCCGTGATACGTGCAACATGCATCTATCTCACGAACTTCGCGGTCATCCTGGCGCTCATCGCTGCCGCATTCATCGACTTCGAATGGATGTACATCCCCGACAGCGTCACCATCGGCGGCACCATCCTCGGCATCGCGACGTCGTCGTTTCGCGGGATGTCGATCGTCAGCGCCGTCATCGCGGCGGCTGCCGGCTTCTTGATCACGTACATCCCTTTCGTGTTCCTCTATCGCATGGCGCGCGGGCGGCCAGGCATGGGGCTCGGTGACGCGAAGCTCTTGATGATGGCCGGCGCGTTCTTCGGCGTGTTCGGCGTGCTCTGGGCACTCCTCGCGGGCGCCATTCAAGGCACGCTCGCCGCGCTCGTGCTCTGGCTCGTGCGCGGTAAAATTCAAATCCCGGACGCCGTGAAAGAAGAGCTCGCCGAGCTTCGCAAAGCCGCCGCCGAGGGCGACGAAGAGGCCAAAGAGGCGCTCGCTGAAGATCCGTTAGCCGACGACGAAGACGCGGATGCCGGCCTGGCGCGAATGGCGTTCGGCCCGTTCCTCGCGATGGCGTTCATCGAGATGATGCTCTTTCACGACTTCATCCTCGAGTACGCCCACGGCATTTTCTTCATGTAGCTGCGAACAGCAGCTACGTGAAGTACAGGGTCCCGGAGCGGCAAAGCCGCGACGAGGAGTTCATGTAGCTGCGAACAGCAGCTACGTGAAGTACAGGGTCCCGGAGCGGC